>NZ_BAAAGX010000033.1:269535-395377 GCF_039524755.1 Cryptosporangium japonicum | reverse complement strand
TGTGCCCTGCTCGCACTGTGCCCTGCTCGCACTGTGCCCTGCTCGCACTGTGCCCTTCCCGCACCAGCCCGGTAGAAAAGGCCTGAAGCGGTCCCTGATAGGCGGGCTCCAGCCCGCCAAATCGGGACCGGTCCAAGGATCCTGCGGCGGGACGGGCCGGGCCAGAAGGGCGAGCGTCGAACGAGGCACACCCCGCCCAACCGCAACCCGGCGCACCCCGCCCAACCGCACCCGGCACACCCCCAGCAACCGGAGGGTGGGCCGGAACCCGCTACGGCGCGGCGGGGCGACTCGGGCGCAACCAGTGAGGGGCGGTCGCGGAAGCGACCGCCCCTCACCATGCAGGCGTAAACAACAAGCCCCTAAACGCCCGCCAACCGCGACGGCGACTTCCGCAGATACACGAACCACGTCACCGCGAAGCACACCACATACAGCCCGATGAACCCCACATAAGCCGCATCGGCATTCTGCGAGCTGAGAAACGACTGGCGGAACACGATCTGCACCAGCGCGCCACCACACGCCCCGATCGCCCCGGCGACGCCCACCAACGCGCTGGAGAGTCGCCGCGCCTCGTTGGCCTCCCAGTCGGCGTCGGCGCCGTCGGAGGAGTGGCGCTGCGCCTTGGCCCGGAAGATCGCCGGGATCATCTTGTAGGTCGAGCCGTTGCCGATGCCGCTCAGGATGAACAGCGCGATGAACCCCACGTAGAACAGCGGCAGCACCGAGCGCTGGGAGGCGACCAGCACCAGGGCGGCGAACAGGCCCATGCCGACGAAGGTCCAGAGCGTGATGCGGGCGCCGCCGAAGCGGTCGGCGAGCCAGCCGCCGGCCGGGCGGGCGATCGAGCCGAGGAGTGGGCCGAGGAAGATCACTTTCAGGGCGTCGACCGGGGTGACGCCCTGCACGGCGATCAGCACCTGGCCGAACGCGAAGCTGAACCCGATGAACGAGCCGAAAGTGCCGATGTACAGCAGGGACATGATCCAGCTGTGCGGGTCGCGGACGACGTCACGCATCGCGCGCTTGTCGTTCGAGGCGTGGGTGAGGTTGTCCATGCGCAGGGCCGACAACACGGTGACGATCAGGATCAGCGGCAGGTACACGCCGGGTACCAGCCGCGGTTCGACGTTCGCCGCCACTCCGCCGGCCGCCGCCAGCACGATCAGGCCGACGACCTGTACCAGTGCCACGCCCAGGTTGCCGCCGGCGGCGTTCAGGCCGAGCGCCATGCCCTTGAGGCGGTTGGGGTAGAAGGCGTTGATGTTCGCCATCGAGCTGGAGAAGTTGCCGCCCCCGACGCCGGCGACGGCCGCCAGCACCAGCAGCGTGCCGAACGACACGCCCGGCTCGAGCAGCACCGCGGTCAGGATCGACGGCACGAGCAGCAGGGACGCCGAGACGATCGTCCAGTTCCGGCCGCCGAACTTCGCCACCGCGAACGTGTACGGAAGGCGCAGGAACGCGCCGACGAACGCCGGGACGGCGGTGAGCAGGAACTTGTCGTCGGGAGTGAGGCCGTAGGCGTCCGGCGGGAGGAAGAGCACCAGAACGGACCACATGGTCCAGATCGAGAACCCGATGTGCTCGGACAGGATCGAGAAGATCAGGTTCCGGCGGGCGATCGACGCTCCGCCGGCCGCCCAGAAAGCCGGGTCCTCGGGGCGCCAATCGTCGATCCATCGACCGGATCGGCGTTGGGGAAGGGTGGGGTCAACGGGCGTGATCGTGGGCGCAGCCATCGGGATTCCCTCTCGGTCCGGCGTCCGACCGACCGTAAAAATCCGCTGTTTCCCCGCGGTTGGGCGTGCGCGACGCCCGCGCAACATCTCCCGCACGTTGCGGAACGGGGGCGGTGCGGAGAGAACGCTGCCGTTCGGGCCCGCGCGGTCGACAGGACCCTCGTGAGGGGGGAGCGCGGATGACCGAACGACCGGGGCGGCTCGCCCGGGCGGCGCTGCTCGGTGCCCTGCTGAGCGTGGCGTACCTCCCGGCGGCGTGGAACGCGCCGCTCGGCCCGGCCTGGGTCGGGTGGGTCGCGCCGGTGGCGACCGTGTTCGTCGGCCTGGCGGCGGTCGCCCGGCTGGTGATCGCGACCCCGCTGGAGGACGCGTCCCGGCGCTTCTGGCGCGTTCTGTCGGTGGCGGTCGGCATCATCGGCGTCGGCGGGGTCAGTCAGGCCTCCGACGTGCTGTTCGCCCCGGGAGGGCCCACCCAGGTCATGTCGCTGCGCACCGCGGGAGCGTTCCTCGTCGGCCTGGTGTTCGTCCTGGCCGCGCTGCTCCTGCTGCCCGTGGGCCGGCTCTCGCGCACCGAGTGGCTCACGTTCGGCCTCGACGCCGCCACGGTACTGGCCGGCGGAACGCTGTTCACCTGGTACTTCGCGCTGCGCACGATGGACGACTTCGAGTCGACGACCGGCTCGGCGCTGCCGCTGGTCGCGATCGTCGTCTGCGGGTTCCTGGGCGTGCTCGCGCTGCTGAAGATCTCGTTCGCCGGGGTGCGCGAGGTCGATCCGGGCGCGCTGCAGTACCTGGCGATCGCCGCGCTCACCGGCGCGAGCACCGCCGGGCTGACCCCGCTGCTCGCGTCCCGGCCCTACCTGAACACGTCGTTCCTGGCGTTCCCGGCCGCATTCCTGTTCCTCACGTTCGCCGCGGAACGGCAGCGGCGGGTGGCGCTGGCCGCGCTGGACGCCCCCGGGCGGGCCCCGCGTCGTCGCGCCGGTCGTGCGCTGCAGCTGCTGCCGTACGTGGCGGTCGCGCTCACCGACGTGCTGCTGCTCCTGAGTTCGTCGAGCCGGCCGGTGATCGTCGGCACCGTCGTGCTCACCGCGCTGGTCGGGGCGCGCCAGTGGGTCGGTTCCCGGGAGAACGGGCGGCTGCTCGGGCAGCTGCGGTCGTCGGAGAACCGGCTGAGCCACCAGGCCAACCACGACGGGCTGACCGGCCTGGCGAACCGGACGTTGTTCGTGTCGCGGCTCGAGGAGTCGCTCGGGCCCGGCGTCGCGGTCGCGCTCCTCGACCTCGACGACTTCAAGCAGATCAACGACCGGCTCGGGCACGGCGCCGGCGACACGCTGCTGGTCGCGGCGGCGGCCCGGGTGCAGAGCGCGGTCGGCCCGTCGGACACCGTGGCCCGCCTCGGCGGCGACGAGTTCGCGGTGCTGCTGCGCGGCCCGGTCGGCGACCGGCTCGACCGGATCCTGGCCGCGCTGGCCGCGCCGCTGCTCGTCGACGGCGACGAACTGCGCATCCGGGCGAGCATCGGGCTGGCCGAGGGGTGGGCCGGCGCGACGTCGAGCGAGCTGATCCGCCGGGCCGACGTGGCGATGTACGCCGCCAAGGCCCGCCGCGACGGCAGCTGGGCCCGGTTCGTCCCGGCGCTCGACGCACCGGCCGCCGACCAGGCGCGCCTGGCGGCCGGCCTGCGCGACGGGCTGGGCCGGGGCGACTTCCGGGTGCTCTACCAGCCGATCGTCGCGCTGCCGTCGCGGCGGATCACCGGCGTCGAGGCCCTGCTGCGCTGGCACGACCCGGAACGCGGCGTCATCCCGCCCGACCAGTTCATCCCGGTGGCCGAGCGCAGCGGGCTGATCGTGCCGCTCGGGCGGTGGGTGCTGCGTGAGGCGTGCCGCGAGGCGTCGGCCTGGCCGGGTGTGTACGTGTGCGTGAACGTGTCGCCGCGCCAGCTGGACGAGCCGGACTTCGTCACCGACGTGGCCGCCGCGCTGGCCGACTCGGGGCTGCCGGCGACCTGCCTGGTGCTCGAGGTCACCGAGACCGCGGTGTTCAACGGCGGCCCGGCCGTGGACGCGCTGAACCTGCTGCGCGAGATGGGCGTCCGCATCGCGCTCGACGACTTCGGCACCGGCCAGTCGTCGCTCGGGTTGTTGCTGACCTGCCCGGTCGACGTGCTGAAGGTGGACAAGTCGTTCGTCGACGGGGTCACCGAGCCGGGGGAGCGGTCGGTGATCGTGGAGTTCCTCTCGCAGGTCGCGTCGGGGTTGAGCCTGGACACCGTGGCCGAGGGCGTGGAAACCGCGGAGCAGGCCGAGCGGCTGCACGAGCTCGGCTACCGCAAGGCGCAGGGTTACCTGTTCTCGAAGCCGGTACCGGCCTCGACGCTGTTCCGCGACCGGGTTCTGTCCTACCGGTGAGGTAGCGTCCCGCGTCATGACGGCTGCACCGGAGATCGCTGGGGTTGAGCGGGAGACACTTCCCTGGGTGGGCCGGGTGCTCGGCACCGAGGACGCCACGCCCCTGCAGTTCCACGTGGCCCTGCGCGACGACGCCTACCTCCAGCTCGACGACGTCGTCGTCACCGTCCGCGACGTGCCGGGGCTCGGGCCCGTGCTCACCGCGGGTGTCGTCACGCAGGTCACGGCCCGGCACGAGGGCGCGCAGTTCAGCTCGGACGTGTTCCTGATCGCTGACGGTGTGCTCCCGGCCCAGGTGCAGGAGGTCGCCGAGATCGCCACCACCCGGGTGGAGCCCGAGGTGTACGTGCCGCCGCGCCCCGGGGAGCCCGTCCGGCGCGCCACCGGTGAGGAACGCGCGATCGCGCTCTACTTCGACCGGATGGAGCGCAAGGTCCCGGTCGGCCTCGGCCGCGACGGCACGCCGATCTACGTCAACCTCGACTTCCTCGACGGCACCCGCGGCGCCCACATCTCGATCTCCGGGGTGTCCGGGGTGGCGACGAAGACCAGCTTCGCGCTGTTCCTCCTCTACGGGCTGTTCCGCTCCGGCGCGCTGGGGCGGCGCACGGTCAACACGAAAGCGTTGATCTTCAGCGTCAAAGGCGAGGACCTGCTCTTCCTCGACCACACCAACACCAAGCTCGACGAGACGCTCCGCCGTCAATACGCGATCATGGGCCTGCCGGCCGAGCCGTTCGCGTCCACCGGCTTCTACGCCCCGCCGCTGCCCGGCGATCTGACCGGGCGTCCCGACGTGCGCGAGCGGGCGACCGGCGTGCACGCCTTCTGGTGGACCCTGCACGAGTTCTGCCGCGACGAACTGTTGCCCTACGTGTTCGCCGACGCGGAAGACGAGCGCAACCAGTACACGATGGTCGTCCACCAGGTCGCGGCCCGGCTGCGCATGGACGCGGTACCCGCCGGCACCGACGGGGCGATCGCCGTCGACGGCCGCCAGGTACGCACGTACGACCAGCTCGTGGACCTGATCTCCGACAAGCTCAGCGACGACAACACCCGGTCGGCGTGGGCGGGGCAGGTCACCGGCATCGGCACCGTCAACGCGTTCCTGCGCCGGTTGCGCTCGTCGCTGCGGGCGTTGCGGCCGCTGATCCGGGGCGACCTGCCGGATCAGGGTTCACGCCGCGTCTCCACCGAGAACCAGCAGCTGACCGTCGTCGACCTGCACAACCTGCCCGAACGGGCCCAGCGCTTCGTCGTCGGCGTCGTGCTGGCCGCCGAGACGCGACGCAAGGAGGAGGCCGGCGCCGGCGGCCTGCTCTTCACGATGCTCGACGAGCTGAACAAGTACGCACCGCGCGAAGGCTCGAGCCCGATCAAGGAGGTGCTGCTCGACATCGCCGAGCGGGGCCGGTCGCTCGGCATCATCCTGATCGGCGCGCAGCAGACCGCCAGCGAAGTCGAGCGGCGCATCATCTCCAACAGCTCGATCAAGGTGGTAGGCCGCCTCGACCCGGCCGAAGCGGGCCGGCCCGAGTACGGCTTCCTGCCGCCCGGCCAGCGCCAGCGCGTGACGCTGGCGAAACCCGGCACGATGTTCGTCGCCCAGCCGGAGATCCCGGTGCCGCTCGCGGTGGAGTTCCCGTTCCCGGCCTGGGCCACCCGCTCGAGCGAGGCGGGCGAGGCCGCGGTGACCGGGCCACCGCCCGGGGTGAATCCGGTGACCGGGGAGATCATCGGCGGGCGCGACCCGTTCAAGCGCCTGCCGTCCGCTCCGGCGGACGATGCTCCTTTCTGAGGGTTACGCCGGGTGGGCGGGGGTGGGGGGCTTCCGCGTCCGGCCGGCGGCGGTCGGCGCCGAGTCGTCCCGCCGCGCCGTAGGTGGTTGCGCACCCACCCTCCGGTTGCTGGGGGTGTGCAGGGTTGGGCATTTCTTGGGGTGGGCCAGGTGCGCGGAGTCGGCTGGTTTTGGTCGGGGTGGCGTCGGTGGGCCGGGTTTCGGCTGGGGGAGCGGCTTGGTCGGGCGGGTTTTGGCCGGGGGAGCGGCTTGGTCGGCGGGGTTCGGGTTGGTGACGGGTTTCTGTGGAGGCGGGCGCCGATATTTGGCGGCGACTCGGCGTGGGCTGTGCCGGACGGTGCCGGGATATTCGGAATGCCGGACTTTCCGGGCTGGGTCGGCGGCTGAGTGAGTGAGTCGAAGGGCGAGCATGCGCTCGGCGGCGCGTCTGGGTGAGTGCATGCCGATGCCGGTGGCCTCGCCGGCCAGGTCGCCGACGAGCGCTTTGAACTTGACGGGGGGTCTCTCGACGTGTCGCGTATATGGGTCACATTTGTGCGGGGAGCGTCGGCGGTGAGGTGCGCGTCGATCTTGGCCTGAACGGGCCGCCGAGTGGTGCAGTTCTTGCGGTTCAGGTGCGGTTCGGGGCTGACCCGCGTAGCGGGGTGAGTACGGGCTGAGCCCTGAGCCGCCGCGCAGTGCGGGGCGGGTTCGCTCCGGGGCCGTTCGGGGCCGTTCGGGGCCGTTCGGGGGCCTTTAGGGGCCGGTCGAGGCCGGTCGAGGCCGGTCGGGGTCGGTCGGGGCCGTCTGGGGGCGCTCCGGGGGCGCTCCGGGGCCGTTCGGGGGAGCTCCGGGGCCGTTCGGGGGGCGACGAGGGCTGGCGCGTGCGCCGGTGTCGGGTCGATCGTGGCGCGGTGCGTAGGCGCGCGGGGTGGGCCCCCGACCCGTTCCAGCGTGGATTCCGGAGTCGGTTGACCTGGGGGCATGGGGGCCGGTTTGAGGCGGCCCTCTGGTAGCGGTCCCATTCGGGTTGGTGAGGGCGCGCTGGAGTGGGACCACTGGACCGGTTCGAGTGGGAGCGCGACACGATCTGTTCAGGTGTTATCGCGTGTGGCTCGGAGGCCGCTCGCCCGGCCAGACCGTAGAGCCAGCCGTTCCAGCGCGGACTCCGGAGTGGGTTGGCCTGTGGGGCATGGGGGCCGGTTTGAGGCGACCCTTTGGTAGCGGTCCCATTCGGGCGGGTGAGGGCGCGTTGAAGCGGGACCACTCCGGTCGGTTCGAGCAAAAGCACGACACGATCTGTTCACGTGCCGTCACGTGCGCCTCGAATTCCGCCCGTCGGGCTGGTCCGTGGAGCCGGGTGTTCCAGGCCGGGCTCTTGAGACCGCTTGGCCTGCACGTCACAGCGGCTTGTTTCGGGGCAGCCCCTCTGAAGCGGTCCCATTAGCGCTGGTCAGGGCGCGCTGAAAGGGGACCACTCGGTCGGAGCCGGAGCCGGAGCCGGAGCCGGAGCTGGGTTGGAGCGGGAGCTGGGTTGGAGCGGGAGCTGGGTTGGAGCGGGAGCTGGGTTGGAGCGGGAGTCGGAGTCGGAGCGGGCGCGGGACTCGATCTGTTGCAGTGTGGCCACGTGGGCCTCGACTGCTGTTCGCCCGACCAGACCCATGGAGCCGGCCGTTCCGGCGCGGGCCTGCGAGGCCGCTTGTCCTGTACGTCCCGGCGACCTGCGCGGGGCTACCCTCCGGAAAGCGGTCCCCATTTGGCTGGTGAGGGCGCGCTGGAGTGGGACCACTTGGCCGGGGCGGGACACGGCCTGTGCGAGTGCGGTTACTTGCGCCTCGCACACCTCTTATCCAGGTGGGCCGTGGAGCAGGCCGCTGCACCGCCGGTTTTCGAGGCCGCCCGGCTTGCGGGACAGCGACCCGTTCGGGACAGCGACCTGTTCGGGACAGCGACCTGTTCGGGACAGCGACCTGTTCGGGACAGCGACCCGTTCGGGACAGCGGCCCCTTCGGGGCAGCGTTCCGGCAGGTGGTCCCATTCGGGCTGATCGGGGCGCGCTGAAGCGGGACCACTTGAGCGGGATCACGACACGGTTCGTGCGGACGTGACCACGCGCGCCGCTCGCCGGGCCGGCCCCGTACCAGCGCCGACTCTCCAGGCCGCTCGTCCTGCGGGACACAGAGGCCGTTCGGCACCCCTCCACGAATGGCCGGCACGGGCTGGTCAGGTCGCGTGGGACCACTCCGGCGGGGTTCGGGAGCGGGACACGATCTGTTCCAAGGCCGCCACGTGCGTCTCGAACGCCGCCCTCCCGGCCGGGGTCAGGCGCACCGTCGTGCGTGGGCGCTTGCCCACGAAGGCCTTGTGGAGCTCCACGTACCCGGCCGCGCTCAGCGTCGAGAGCTGCTTCGACAACGCGGAATCCGACAACTCCAGCGAGTCGCGCAGGTACTTGAACACCACCCAGTCGGCGGCCGCGAGTTGCGCCACGATCCCGAGCCGCGTCGGGGCGTGGATGAGCTCGTCGAGCTTCGGCGCGGTCACCGGATCACTCCGTTACGCAGCCGCCGGGTCAGCAGCGGCCCGGCCACGGCCAGCGTCGCTCCGGAGACCCCGGCCGCCCCTTTCGGCGGCCGGATGCCCGAGTGGAGCACCGCCCACAGCACCGCCGCGGCGGTGCCGAGCGCGAAGATCACCGAGGCGATCGCGATCACCGTCGGTACCCGGCTCTCGATCCCCGCCGTGTACACGGCGGACACCGCCGCGATCGCCGCCATCAACGTACCAGCGCAACGCTTCGAGCACCTCCTCCCGACCTCGACTGAATACTTGCCCACCAGGAAACTACTTTCCTCGATCCGACCAGGCGCGCGCTGGTCCCGTTCTGTCACAGGAGTCGGCTAGCGTCGCCAGAGACGTCGTCCCCCGACCGCGAGAGAAGAGTCGTGAAGTTCCTGCACACGTCCGACTGGCATGTGGGCAAGGTCCTGAAGGGCCGCAACCGCCTCGACGAGCAGCGCGCCGTCCTGCGCGAGATCGTGGCTCTCGCCCGTACCCACGAGGTCGACGCGGTACTGGTCGCCGGTGACCTCTACGACTCCGCGGCCCCGAGCGCCGACGCGCAGGAACTCGTCGTCCAGGCGCTGATGGCGCTGCGCAAAACCGGCGCCGAGGTGATCGCCATCGCCGGCAACCACGACCATCCACGCACGTTCGACGCCTACCGGCCGCTGATGAACATCGCCGGCATCACGATGGTCGGCTCCGTGCGCACCGCCGAGTCCGGCGGCGTCGTGAGCTTCACCGCCCCGCACACCGGCGAACCGGTGAGACTCGCGGTGCTCCCGTTCCTCTCCCAGCGCCACGCGGTCAAAGCGGCCGAGCTCGTCGCGAAGACCCCGGCCGAGAACAGCGCGGGCTACGACCAGTTGATCCGCGATCTGCTGAACACCCTCACCGCGGGCTTCGGTGACGACGCGGTCAACCTCGTCACCGCGCACCTCACGGTCACCGGCGGTGCGCTGGGCGGCGGCGAACGCGCGGCGCAGTCGATCTTCGAGTACCACGTCCCGGCCGGCGCGTTCCCGGCCGACGCGCACTACGTCGCGCTCGGTCACCTGCACCGGCGGCAGACGCTTCCGGCGGCGTGCCCGGTGGTCTACTCCGGAGCGCCGATCGCCGTGGACTTCGGAGAGCAGGACAACACCCCCACGGTGTGCCTGGTGGAGGCCACCCCGTCCACCCCGGCGCGCACCACGGATCTCCCGCTCACCAGCGCGAAGAGGCTGCGCACCCTGCACGGCACCATCGCCGAACTCGGCGAGAGGGCGGCCGAGCACGCCGACGACTACCTGCGCGTGGTCATCCGCGAACCGGCGCGGGCCGGCCTCCGCGAAGAAGTGCAGGCCATCCTCCCGGGCGCGCTCGAGGTGCGGATCGACCCCGAGTTCGCGGCCCCGCTGCAGACCACGCGGAAAGACACCCGCAACGAGCACAGCGGCCCGGCGGAGCTCTTCGCCGAGTTCCTCGGCGAGCGCAAGATCGTCGACGAACGCGTGCAGAGCCTGTTCACCCGCCTGCACGACGAAGTCACCACGGGCTGAGGAGGTCCCGATGCGCCCTGTGCTCCTCGCCATGGACGGCTTCGGCTCGTTCCGTGAGCCCACCACCGTCGACTTCGCCGACGCCGACTACTTCGCGCTGGTGGGCCCCACCGGCGCGGGCAAGTCCACGGTCATCGACGCGATCACCTTCGCGCTCTTCGGCAGCGTCCCGCGCTGGGACGACAAGCGGAAAGTGTCCTTGGCGCTGGCCCCGACGGCGGCCCGCGGCACGGTCCGGCTGGTGTTCGACGTCGGCGCCGAGCGGTACGTGATCGTGCGTGAGCTGCGCCGGGCGGCGTCCGGCGCGGTCACCGTCAAGAACGTGCGGTTGGAGCACCTGGCCGAGCCGACCGCGCTGGGTGACCTCGAGGACGACACCGAGCTGGTCGCGGCCGACAAGGAGGCCACGCCGGCGGTGGAGACGCTGCTCGGGCTGACGTTCGAGCACTTCTGCACCTGCGTCGTGCTGCCGCAGGGCGATTTCGCGGAGTTCCTGCACGCCCGCGCCGGCGACCGGCAGAAGATCCTGGTCAAGCTGCTCGGTCTGGAGGTCTACGACCAGATCGCCAAGGCCGCCAACACCGAGGCGGCCCGCGAGAAGCAGAACGCCGACCTGCTCGGCGAACAGCTGCTGCGGTACGGCGACGCCACCGAGGAGGCGCAGCTCGCGGCGCGGGCCCGGGTCACCGCACTGGCCGAGGCCGAGGGCCGGGTCGCCACCGCGCTGCCGGTACTGGCGTCCGCGGCCGCCGAGGCCACCGCCGCCCGTGGCACCGTGGCCCGCCTCACCGCCGAACGCGACCGGCTCACCGCGGTGGAGGTGCCGGAGAGCCTGGGCGAGCTGGACGCGAGCCTCCGGTCCGCCCGCGCCGAAGCCACCCGCGCCCAGGACGCCCTCACCGACGCCGAGGCCGCCGACTCCGCCGCCCGCGCGGCGGTGGCCGCCGCACCCGCGCGGGGCCCGTTGGAGCAGGCCCGCCGGGCCCGCGCCGAGCTGGCCGCGGTGCAGGCCGGCCGTCCCGCGCTGGTGGACCGGCAGGCCACCGCGGCCACGGCGCTGAGCGACGCGGAAGCCCGGGTCGCCTCCGCCGAGCAGGCCGTCGAGCAGGCCCGCACCGCTCAGCTGGAAGCCACCGGCGGGGCCGAGGCCGCCCGCGCCACCGTGGCCCGGCTCACCGCCGAACGGGACCGGCTCACCGCCGTGCGGGTGCCGGCCGGCCTGAACGAGCTCGATGCCCGGCTGCGCGCGGCACGCGAGGTGGCCGCACGCGCGGCCACCGCGCTCACCGAGGCCGAGGCCGCCGACTCGGCCGCCCGCGCGGCGGTGAGCGCGTCCCCGCCCCGTGGCCCGGTCGAGGAGGCCAGGCGCGCCCGCCGCGAGCTCGATGCCACAGTGGACGGCCGCCAGGCGCTGGTCGAGCGTCGCTCCCGGGCGGCGGCCGCGCTGGACGCCGCCGACCGCGCGGTCACCGACGCCAGGGCCGCGGTCGAGCAGGCCAGGGCGGCCCGTGAGTCCGACGCCCGCGCCCGCACCGCCGCCGGGTTGCGTCCGCACCTGGTGGCGGGGGAGCCGTGCCCGGTCTGCGAGCAGACCGTGGCCACCCTTCCGCCGCCGCTGGACGACCAGGACGGCACCGCCGACGCCGACCGCCGCATCGCCGCCGCCCAGCGCGCCGCCGACACCGCGTCCGCGGACCGCTCGACCGCGGCGACGGCCCTCCGCGACGCCGAGGCCGCGCTCGCCGCCGCCGACGGGACGATCGCCCGCCTGCAGGCCGCGCTGGGCGAGGAGAGCCTGCGGGTCACCGTCCACGGTGACGGGGCCGGTTCGGTGGAGATCCTCGCGCTCGCCGATCTCGAGCGGTGGCTCACCGCGCGCGACGCGCTCGACACCGCCGTCGTCGCGGCCGACCGGGAACTGGTGGCCGCACGCACCGCCCGCGCCGACGCCGACCGCGACGCGGCCAAGGTCGACGCCGAGTCCAGCGGCGTCCGGGCGGCGCTGCGCGAAACCCGCGACGCGGTGGCCGCGCTCGGCGCCCCGGCCGGCCTCGTCGAGGACGTCGCGGCCGGCTGGGACGCGCTGGCCACTTGGGCGTCGTCGGTCGCCGCCGAGCGCACCGCCGCGCTGGCCGAGGCCGGCCGGGCCGAGACCGCCGCCGCGGCCGCGCTCGCCACCGCGGAAAAGACGCTCGCCCGAGCCCAACAGCAGCTGGCCGACGCCCGGCGAGCGCACACCGAGGCGACGCGGGCCGAGCAGCGCGCGGCGGCCGAACTCGCCGCCGCCGACCGCACCGCCGAGGCGCTCACCGCCCAGCTCGGCGACTCTCCGGGCGCGGAGGAGCTGGCCCGGTCCCTCGCGGAACTCGACGCGCTCGACGCCGAGGCGCGCGCCGCCGACGAACGCCTCCGCGCCGCACGCACCGCGCTGGCCACCGCCCAACGCACCGCGCGCGAGGCTTACGAGCAGGTGGCGGCCACCGTCCGTGGTCTCACCGCGGTGCGCGAGCCGCTGGTGGCGCTGGGCGCTCCCGCGATCCCGTCCGACGATCCGGTCGGCGGCTGGCGGGCGTTCGCCGAGTGGGCGGAGACCGCCGCGGCCGACCGCGCCGAGCAGCTGGCGGAGGCCCAGCGGGCGGTCCACGCCGCCGACCGCGCCCTCGCCGACCACGAACAGGCCCTGCGGGGCCTGCTCGCCGACGCCGGGGTCCCGGTCCCGGCCGCGGACACCGTCCCGGCCCCGGATGACGACACCGAGGCGCCGACCGGCACCCAGGCCCGGACGCCGGGTGCGCGGCCGCTGGCCGAGATCGCGCCGGCGGCGGTCGCGCGGGCGCTCGCCGAGGCCCGCGCCGCCGAGGCACGCATCACCGAGCGGCGAAAGGAGTGCGCCGACCTGGTCGACCGCCGCGACGCCGCGGACACCGCCCAGCAGGTGGCCCGGCAGCTCGGCCAGCTGCTCCGGTCGGACGCCTTCCCGCGCTGGCTGGTGGCCTCCGCGCTCGACCTGCTCGTCGCCGAGGCCTCCGCGACGCTCAACGAACTCTCCGGTGGGCAGTTCGCGCTCACCCACGAGGCCGGCGAGTTCGTCGTCGTGGACCGGGCCGACGCCGACAGCCGCCGCCCGGTCAAGACGCTCTCCGGCGGGGAGACCTTCCAGGCGAGCCTGGCGCTGGCGCTCGCGCTCTCCGCGCACCTGTCGACGATGGCGGCGTCCGGCGCCGCCCGGCTCGACTCGATCTTCCTCGACGAGGGCTTCGGCACGCTCGACGAGGCGACGCTCGAAGTGGTCGCGGCGACGTTGGAGAACCTGGCCGCCGGTGGCGACCGGATGGTCGGCCTGGTCACGCACGTCGCGGCGCTCGCCGAGCGGGTGCCGGTACGGTTCGAGGTCAGCCGCGACCAGCGCACGTCCGTGGTGACGAAGGTGGTGCAATGAAGTTCTCCGTCGATGCCTGGGACCCGGGTTACGGCACCAGCACCGAGGACGACGCGGCCCGCACGAAGTCGTCGGCCCAGCTCGACCTCGAGATCGAGCGGCCCCAGACCGATTGGAAGCCGATCGAGCCCCGCCCGGTCGCCGCGCCGTCCGCGGTGCTGTTCGTCGACGGGGTGCGGCGCATCGACGCCCAGCTCTGGGTGCACGGCGCGAACGCGGCGTCGCTGGCGATCTGTGCGTCGTACGCGGCCGGGGTGGTGTGCTGCACCGACTCCGGGGCCACGGTCCCCACCGTGCAGGTCCGCCGGGGGGTGTTCACCGCGGCCGAGGACGCCACGCCGGTCACCACGTCGGCCGGTACCTACGCGCTGTACAAGGTGCGCCGCGACGACGCCGACGCGCTCAGCCTCGGGGTGCAGAGCCAGCTCGCCGACGTCGAGGTCCACGCCGCCCGCCTCGCGCGGGACCAGAACGCGACCGACGACGACCTGCTGGTGATCGACGGGCCGCTGAAGGGGCGCCAGCACCTGCCGCGTGCGCTCGGGTTCATCAAGACGCACAAGGCCGAGTACCTGCCCGCGCACCTCAACGGGGTGGTCGCGCGGCTGGAGGCGGCGCACCGGTCGCCGGTGTTCCGGATGGGCACCAGCTGGGACCGGTACGCGTGGTACCTCCGGCTGCCGGGCGCGGCCGGTGCACCGTGGGCCGGTGTCGTCCGCGTGGAGTGCGCCGCCGAGCTCACCGCGGCCGACGCGGTCGCGCTGGCGAACCTCAGCCAGGAGACGCTCTGCCGCTATGCGTCGGTCGAGTTCAAGGACTCCCGGGCACCGCAGAACCTGTTCCCGATCGCGGGCCTGGAGCGCGCCCTCCGCCGCCGTCTGGGCGACCCCGGCCTGCTCTACCGCGCCCTCCGCGCCGCCGCACGCCCCTGACCGACCTGGAGGCTGGGCGTTCAAGAGCGGGATCTAAAGGGTATAACCACGCATAAGCGGCTTAACTGGCGACGGAGAGGGGCTGGACCGTGCGGTCGGCGGCCACGCGGATGCGCTTCGGCGTCGCGATCGTGATCGTCTTCCTGCTGCTCGCGGCCGTGGTGGAGTTCGCCTCCGGTGCCCTGCACGGCGGGGTCTTCTCGCTCGGCGGCGCGCTACTCGTCGGGCTGATCGGCCTCCGCCTCGGCCGCGAGATCGCCCAGCCGCTGGACGTCCTCGGCGACGTACTGCACCGGGCCGCCGGCGGTGACCTCGCGGCACGCGCCCCGCTCGACGGGCCGGGCGGCGCCGGCACGGTCTACGCGGCGGCGAACACGGTGATCGCCGAGTGCGAGCAGGCCACCTCGGTCGAACAGACCCGCCGCCTGGTGCGCCGCCTCGCCGACCCCAACGGCGAGAACCCGAGCGCGAAAGGCCCCGAGGCCGCGCTCGCCGACGTCGTGCGCCGCGTCGGTACCGCGCTCGCCGTCGACCGGGTGTTCGTCCGGGTCACGGCCGGGAAACCGCTGGTCTCGCAGTGGCACCGCGACGGTCTCCAGCCGGTGTCCGACCAGCTCCCGCTGCTGCCGCCCGACCCGCGCAGCACCGAACCGGTGGGCACACCGGACGCCCACACCAACCTGCGCGGCGACCCGATCCTGTACGGCGACACCCCGCGCGCCCGCGCCGCGCGGACCCTCACCGAGGAGGCCGACGTCCGCGCGATCGTCACCACCCGCATCTCGGTGGCGGGAAAGCCGTGCGGCGCGCTGATGGTGATGGACAGCACCGGCCCCCGGAACTGGACGCCCGGCGAGCTCGACCTGCTCACGTCGATCGCCGCCGACCTGAGCCGCATGGTGGAGAATGCGCAGCTGCTCGCCGACCAGCGCCGGTTGGAGAGCGAGAAGCAGCTGTTCATCGCGACCGCGTCGCACGAGCTCCGGACGCCGCTCGCGAGCATCCTCGGCTACCTCGAGCTGCTCGCCGTCGGAGACTTCGGCGGGCTCACCGAGGACCAGCTCAACGCGGTCCGGGTCGTCGAGCGCAACACCACCCGCCTGCACGAACTGGTGCTCGACCTGTTGACGATCTCCGGCATCGGACCGGCTGGTGACCTCACCGAGCGCCCACCGGTGGACCTCAGCGACGTCGCGATGAAAGTGATCACCGAGGCCGAGGCGCTGGCCGCCGAGGCGCAGCTGGAGCTGCGCTACGAGGAGAAGGACCCGGCGACCGTGCTCGGCGAGTCGCGGCAGATCGAACGGGCGCTCACCGCGCTCGTGCACAACGCGATCGTGTTCACCCCGGCGGGCGGAACGATCACGATCAGGCTGGACCGCGACGCCGGGGAGGGCCGCCCGATCGGCACCGCGCGGCTGACCGTCGCCGACACCGGGATCGGTATCCCGGAGGCCGAGCTGGGCCGCGCGCTCGAGCCGTTCTACCGGGGATCGAACGCACTCCAGCGGGGCATCGCCGGGTCCGGGCTCGGGCTGTCCATCGTGGCGATGGTGGCCGAGCAGCACGCCGGCACCGTCACGCTCGCCGCCAGGGCCGGCGGCGGCACCGAGGCCACGATCCACCTGCCGCTCGCCCAGTACACCGCGGCCGCGGTGTCCGGCGCGATCATCGGCTGGCGCTAGAGACCCGTCGAAGGGGACGATACGGTTATCGTGAGCCGGTCTCGCCCTACGACCTGAATGGACTCATGTGCCGACGTTCCGTGTGACGCGCTACGTGCTCTCCTACGGCGCGGTGAAGACTGCCGGTGAGCGGCCGTTCCCCTGGCACTCGATCATCCTCGTGTTCGACCCCGACGGGCGCCCGCCGGTGTCCGACGCCGTCGTGCTGTTCACGCCCAGCAACAGCCTGGGCAACATGAACACGCCGAACCGCCTGACCGCCTACCTCCCGGTCGAGGACTTCGACACCTACCACCGCATCCTGCAGACCGAGAGCCCGGTCTTCGCCGAGTGGACCGAGGACAACGGGGGCCGATTGACCAGCTTCTACCTCAAGACGCAGGAGGAACCCGTCGGCGAGGGGCCGGTGGACCGCTCGGAAGGACCCGGCTGATCGACCGGGTCTGCGTCGTCGGGGCCGGCGCGGTCGGCGGCGTGCTGGGCACGCGGCTCGCCGCGGCCGGCGTCGGTGTGGCCGCGGTGGCCCGCGGCGCCACGCTCGCCGCGCTCCGCGAGCACGGCTGGCGTCTGCGTGACCGCGGCACCGGCGCACTGCTCACCGCGCCCGCCGCCGCCAGTGACGACCCGGCCGAGCTCGGCGTCCAGGACCTGGTGGTGCTCTCGGTCAAAGCCACCGCACTGGCCGACGCCGTGCGCGCGTTGCCGCCGCTCGTCGGGCCCGACACCGTGGTGCTCACCGCGATGAACGGCGTGCCCTGGTGGTTCTTCGCGGCGGGCGCCGGTATCCCCGCCGAGCTGCGGGGCCGGCGGCTGCGTGCGGTGGACCCGGACGGGGTCGTGGAGAAGACCGTCGCGGCCGAGCGGGTGCTCGGGGGAGTCGTGCACTACAGCGCGGCGGTGGCCGAACCCGGCGTCGCGGTGCTCAACGCGATCGGGCACGGGCTGATCGTCGGCGAACCCGACGGGAGCCGGTCGGAGCGGGTGGCCGACGTCGTGCGGCTGCTGTCGGACGCCGGCGTCCCGACCGCGCTCTCGACCCGGATCCAGGCCGACATCTGGTACAAGCTCTGGGGCAATATGACGATGAATCCGGTCTCGGTGCTCACCGGCGCCACCAGCGACCGGATCCTCGACGATCCGCTGGTGCACGAGTTCTGCGCCGGTGTGATGCGTGAGGCGGCCGAGGTCGGTGACCGGATCGGGTGCCACATCGACGAGACCGTGGCCGACCGGATGACCGTCACCCGCGGGCTCGGGGCGATGACCACGTCGATGCTCCAGGACGCCCGCTCCGGCCGCCCGATCGAGCTCGACGCGCTGGTCGGGGCGGTGCGCGAGATCGCCGCCGCGGTGGGCGTCCCCACCCCGGCCACCGACGCCTTGATGGGCCTGACCCGCCTCGCCGCCCGCGAGCGAGGCCTCTATTAGTCCGGCACGGCCCAGTGCGGAAGGCGGCTCTCCAGCAGCGCGGCGATGCCCTCCCTGGCCTCCGGGGCCTCGCACAGCTCGGACCAGAGCTTGACCATGCTCGGACCCTGTTCGTCGAGCCGGGCCCGGATCGGCCGGGTGAGCAGCTCCTTCGTGGCGGCCAGCGCCCCGGGTGACCCGGCCAGCAGGCTCGCCACCGCGAAGTCCACCGCCGCGTCCAGCATCTCGTCCTCGACGACCTGGCTGACCAGCCCGATCTCCTCGGCGATCCCGGCGTCGATCGTGACGCCGGTCAGGTACGCCCTGGCCGCGGCCCGCGGGGCGAGCCGCGGCAGCGTGAGCAGCGCCGCGAGCGTCGGAGCGAGGCCGATCCGCGTCTCGGTGAAACCGTAGCGGGCGCTCCGCTCCGAGATCACCAGGTCGCTCGCGCCCACCAGCCCGAGCCCGGCGGCGACCGCCTCGCCGTGGATGCGGGCGACGATCGGCTTCGGCAAGCGCACCATCGCCCGCAGCAACGCCAGGTAGGCCTCCGCCCAGATCTCCGGGTGGTGTTCGCCGGGCTCGGTGAGCTCGGTCAGGTCGGCCCCGGCGCAGAACACCTCGCCCTCGGCGACCAGGACGACGACCCGGACCTCGTCGTCGCCGGCCGCGGTGTCCATCGCGTCGATCAGGCCGGTCACGACCGGGAGCGAGAGCGCGTTCCGGTTGGCCGGGGAGTCGAGCATGACGACGGCGACCGCGCCGTCCAGGCGGGTCCGCACCAGCGGCCGCACCACGTCGACCGGTGCCGACGCTCCCATGGTCGATTGCTCCATATCGCCCAGCCTTGCACATTTCACCCCCGGGTGATGTGAGCGGGGCTTCTAGCGCTCCGGTGTCGCCCCACCGGCCTCGGTGAGCACCCCTCCGTCCAGCCGCAACCGGCGGGTGACCCCGAGCGCCGCCAGGAACGTTTCGTCGTGACTGACCACCACGAACGCGCCCTGGTAGGCCTCCAGCGCGCTCTCCAGCTGCCCCACGCTCACCAGATCGAGGTTGTTCGTCGGCTCGTCGAGCAGCAGCAGCTGCGGCGCCGGCTCCGCGTAGAGCACGCAGGCCAGCGTCGCGCGCAGCCGCTCACCGCCGGAGAGCGCCCCGACCGGCAGGTGCGCCCGGCCGCCGCGGAACAGGAACCGCGCCAGCAGCGTGAGCCGCTCGGACTCGGGCCGCTCGGGGGCGAACGCGGCGAAGTTCTCCGCCACCGTGCGCTCCGGGTCCAGCAGGTCCAGGCGCTGGGACAGGTACGCGACCCGGCCCGGCCCGTGGCGCAGCACCCCGGCGGTCGGCGTCGCCTGGCCCGCCAGCAGGCGCAGCAGCGTCGACTTGCCGGCGCCGTTCGGGCCGACCAGCGCGATCCGCTCCGGGCCCCGGACCGTCAGGTCGACGCCGTCGCCGGCGAAGAGGGAGCGCACCCGCAGCCGCTCACCGCTGAACACGGTGCGGCCGGCCGGTACCCGCGTGCCCGGCAGGTCCAGCGTGATCGTCGCGTCGTCGCGCAGCGCGCGCTCGGCGTCGTCGAGGCGGGCCTGGGCGCCCTCCAGGCGGGCGGCGTGCAGGTCGTTCGCACGACCCGCTGATTCCTGGGCCCCCCGAGCCATGTTACCGGCGAAGATGCGGGGCAGCCCGGCGCTCTTGAGGTTGCGCGAGGCGGTGCTCGCCCGCCGCGCGGCCCGCTCCTTGGCCTGCTGGGCGCCGCGTTTCTCGCGCTTGAGCTCCTGCTCCGCGCTGCGGACGTTCTTCTCGGCCACGTCCTGGGCGGCCGCCACCGCGCTCTCGTACGCGGTGAAGTCGCCGCCGTACAGGTGCATCTCGCCGCGGTGGAGCTCGGCGATGCGGTCCATCCGGTCGAGCAGGGCCCGGTCGTGGCTGACGACGACCACGCAGCCGCGCCACTCGTCGAGCACGCGGTGGAGCGCGTCCCTGGCGCCGGCGTCGAGGTTGTTCGTGGGCTCGTCGAGCAGCAGGACGTCGGGCTGGTCCAGCAGGAGCGCCGCGACGCCGAGCGAGACGACCTGGCCGCCGCTCAGCGTGTCCAGGCGCCGGTCGAACGCGAGCCCGCCGAGGCCGAGCCGGTCGAGCTGGGCCCGGGTGCGGTCCTCGACGTCCCAGTCGTCGCCGATCGCGGCCAGCACGGACTCGCCGGCGTCACCGGACTCCAGCGCGTCGAGGGCCTCGATCACCGGCGCGATGCCGAGCACCTCGGCGACGGTCGGGTCGCCGGCGAGCGGCAGGGTCTGGGGGAGGTAGCCGACCGTGCCCTGGACGGTCACGCTCCCGGCGGCCGGCCGCAGCTCGCCGACGATCAGCCGCAGCAGCGTGCTCTTGCCGGAACCGTTGGGCGCGACCAGGCCGGTGCGGCCACCGCCGAGCGAGAACGACAGGGAATCGAAGACCGGGGTGCCGTCCGGCCAGGAGAACGACAGGTCGGAACAGCTGACGAACGCAGTGGACATGCCATGCCCTCACGGGGGAACGCGGGCACGCCACCGGCGGGCCCGACATGATCAGGGAACGACGAAATGGCCACGGCGGCGCGACTGCGCCGGTGGCTCACCCCCGGAACTCATCCGGAGATGTCGTCGTCTCCCGCCACGGTTCGTCTCCTCGGATCACCGATCTGACGTTTCGACGGTAGCAGGGTTCAGCGTTCCCCGGCCCGGACGGCGAGTCGGGCGGGGACACCGGCGTGGTCGTTCGCGGCCAGCGCCACCGCGTGTGCGCGTGGGCGGGACGTGCTCGGCGGGCCGAGTCCCGGCGGGGCCGAGCCGGCCGGGGGCGTGCGGTGCGTCCCGGACGGCGTCTCCGGCGCCGGTGGGGTGCTCTCCCGGACCCGGTCGTGGCGCAGCGTCGCCAGGTAGATCGCGACCTGGTCGGCGGCCCGGCTCAGGTCGAGGCCGAGCCGCTCCTCGATCCGGCCGAGCCGGTAGAGCAGCGTGTTGCGGTGGATGTGCAGCGTCGCGGCCGTGCTCGTGCGGTCGAACCCGTAGGCCACCAGCGCGTGCAGCGTCGTCCGCAGGTCCTCCGGCAGCGGGTCGTAGACCCGGGCGGTCAGCGCGTCGCTCACCTCGGGGCTGAGCTCCACCAGCACCTCGGGCGCGAAGTCCGCCAGCCCGATCGTGCCGGTGCGCCCGTGCCGCACCGCGACCTCGATGACGACGTGCAGGTCGTGGCAGGCGGCGCCGAGCCGGCCGCGGGAGGCCGCCGGCCCGACCGCGACCGCGACCTCGTCCAGGCCGGTCAGCCACTCCAGCGCCGACGGCGACCGGCAGATGCCGTCGATCCGGGTGCCCTCACTGAACGCCAGTACGCCGCCGGCCGCGGTCAGCTCCGCGGCGAGGCGGGCGTGGTCACCGGCGCCGGCGCCGCGTTGCGCGGCGGTGAACGGCAGGTACGGCCCGGTCGTCGGGAGCCCGATGTCGTCGGCCAGCTCGACCAGGTCGGCGGTGAGGGCGGCGGCGCCGTCCAATGCGTCGAACAGCCGCCGGAAGCGGCGTTCGCGCTCGGACCGGCGCAGGTCGCGGTCGTCGAGACTGGCCTGGACGATCGCGGCCGTCGTCAGGTTGACGTAGGCCATCATCTCCTCGGTGACGGTCACGACCGCCGCGAGGTCCTCCGCGCCGGCCGCCGCCCGGACGGCACGGGAGGCCGCCTCGGCCGCGATCCGGTAGGAGCGCAGCAGCTCCTCGACCGGCGACTGGGACGCCGCCGCCGCCTGCCGGACGAGGGCGCGCAGCTCGGCGCGGGTGGGCTGCTCGCCGGAGTGCAGCATCCGGGTGAACATCCGCACGTGGTCGCGCACCAACGGCGGCACCGCGGTCCAGCGCGGGTTGCCGGCGCGGGGCTCGGTGGGGGCGTGGCCGTCGAGTCCGCGGCTCGCCCGCAGGGCCTGCAGGACGGCGTCGGTGACGGTGTCCCGGTCGAGCGCGTCGATGAGACGCCGGACGCGTGCACGGTCGGACAGCGATCGGGACTCATCGGACTCCGGCATGGGACCAGAGCTTGCCCGCCATTTCTCGATGGAACCGCTGGCCGGGACTGCGATAGGTCACCGATCGGGTTTCCTTAAGGTTTCCTGCTCGGCTTCGATTCAGCTCGTCAAGCGACGCGCGGAACCTGTTCGTCTGGGCGAAATAGGGCGTGGAATGTCCCCGTGGCCTGCGGAGTCGCAAATAGAAGGTCTCTTGTGGAGGCAACGATCCACACCATATTGACCGGCGGTCGTCACGCCTCTAGATTGCCAAATCACGGACCGGCCCTATGTGTTCCACGCCACATGGCATCGATGCCAGGAGGTTCACCGTGCGGATCTGGATGGCGTCCCTACTCGCGGCGGTACTCGTTCTGGCTGGATGCTCGTCCAGCGGCGGCGACTCCGAGACCGGTCCGATCCGGATCGGGTTGACCGTGCCTCTCACCGGCAACTACCAGGCGCTGGGCACCGGCGATCAGCAGGGTGCGCAGATCGCCGTCGAACAGATCAACGCCGACGGCGGCATCGACGGCCGGAAGATCGAGCTGGTCGTCAAGGACGACAAGACCCAGCCCGACCAGTCGGTGCTGGCGTTCAACGCGCACAAGAACGAGGGCGCGGTCGCGGTGATCGGTTCCTCGTTCTCCAACTCCGCGCTGGCGGCGATCCCGCTGGCCGAACGCGCGTCGATGCCGTACCTCTCGCTCGCCGCGGCCGACCAGCAGGTCGACCCGGTGCGGAAGTTCGCGTTCCAGATCCCGGCCCGCTCGTCCACCTACGCCGAGCAGACGCTGAAGTACCTCCAGACCACCAAGATCACCAAGATCGCGCTGGCCCACGACACGAAGAGCTCCTATGCGGTCGCCGGGTACGAGGCGGTCAAGGAGAAGGCGTCGCAGTACGGCGTGACGGTCGTCGTCGACCGGGCGTTCGACACCGGCACGCAGGACTTCAGCGCGGTGTTCGCGCCGGTGCGCACGTCCGGGGCGCAGGCGCTGTTCTTCTGGGCCACCGGGCCCCCCGCCGTGATCGCCACCAAGCAGTTCGCGTCCTCGGGGCTGTCGATCCCGCTGATCCTGACCGGCGCGCAGGGCACCCCGCTCTTCACCAAGCCGGCCGGTGCGGCGGCGGAGAAGGTCGTGCTCTCCACGTCGATCGGCGTGATCGGCAAGGACCTGCCGGCCGGTGACCTGAAGCAGGCCGTCGACAAGCTCGCCGGGGACTACCAGAAGAAGTACGGCACGTATCCGCCGCAGTTCGCCGCCGACGGGTACTGCGGGGTGATCATCCTGGCCGAGGCGATCCGCAAGGCCGGCAGCACCGACGGCAAGAAGGTGCAGGCGGCGCTGGAGAAGCTGTCGCTGCTGTCGCCGAACGGGCGCTACGAGTACAGCGCCGACGACCACTCCGGCCTCTCCACCGACAACATCGCGATGGCCCAGGTCACCGGCGGGGCGTTCGTCCCCACCCCCTGGATGGTCCAGCAGCTCTCGACGAACCTCCCCAAGTGAACTCGCCGGTACTGCGGCTGGAGGGGCTCTCCCGCTCGTTCGGCGGAGTGTTCGCGGTCCGTGACGTGAGCCTGTCCGTCCCCTCCGGGCAGACCAGGGGCCTGATCGGCCCGAACGGCGCCGGCAAGTCGACGCTGTTCAACCTCGTCGCCGGTCTGCTCCGGCCCGACGCGGGGCGGGTGAGCCTGGCCGGTGACGCGGTCACCCGGCTGCCCGCCCACCGCCGGGCCGCCCACGGCGTCGCGATCGTGTTCCAGGGTGCGCGGGTGTTCCCCGGGCTCACCACGCTCGAGAACGTGATGGTCGGCGCGCACACCCAGGTCCGGCACGGGTTCCTCGCGGCGGCGGTCCGGTCACGCCGGTGCCGTCGCGAAGAACGGGCCGTCCGGGTGTCCGCGCTGGCCGCGCTGGAGCGGGTCGGGCTCGCCGACTGGGCCGACGTGCCCGCCACGTCGCTGCCGCTGGGCCAGCAGCGGCGCACGCAGCTGGCCCGGGCGCTCTGCGCGCAGCCGCGGCTGCTGCTGCTCGACGAGCCGGCGGCCGGGCTGCGCGGCGCCGAGCGGGCGGCGCTCGCGGAGGTCATCGAAGGACTGCGTGGCGAGGGGCTGACGATGATGCTCGTCGAGCACGACGTCGGCTTCGTCTCCCGCCTCGCCGACCGGGTCACCGTCCTCGACCTCGGCTCGGTGATCGCCGAGGGCACCCCGGCCGAGGTGCGCCGCGACCCGGCGGTCGTCACCGCATACCTGGGCCCCGGGGAGGTGGAGCGCGATGCTGGAAGTACGTGAACTCGTGGTGCGCTACGGCACGGCCACCGCGCTGGACGACGTCGAGCTGGACGTCGCGCCGGGCGAGATGGTCGCGCTGGTCGGCGCGAACGGCGCCGGGAAGTCCACGTTGGTCAACACGCTGTCGGGGATCGTGCGGCCGGCGTCGGGAACGGTCCGCCTGGACGGCCGGATGGCCCAGGTGCCCGAGGGGCGGCAGCTGTTCGCCACGCTGAGCGTCGAGGACAACCTGCGGCTCGGGGCCTGGCGCAACCAGCGTTCCCGGCGTGACCCGGCGCGGATCTACGACCTCTTCCCCGACCTGGTGCGCCTCCGGCAGCAGCTCGCCGGTTCGCTCTCCGGCGGCCAGCAGCAGATGGTCGCCGTCGGGCGCGCGCTGATGGCCGACCCCGACCTCCTCGCGGTCGACGAACTCTCGCTCGGGCTGGCCCCGCTCGTGGTCCGTGACCTCGCCGCGCACCTCGCCGAACTCAACCGGGACCGCGGCCTGGCCGTGCTGCTGATCGAACAGGAGACGACGCTGGCGTTCGAACTCTGCCGGCGCGGTTACGTGCTCGAAGCCGGCCGCGTGGTGGCGTCCGGTCCCTCGGCCGAGCTGCGGGCCAGCCCCGCCGTCGCCGCCGCCTATCTGGGAGGACTGCCCGGATGAGTGAGTTACTGGGGTACCTCGTGGCCGGTGCGGCCCTCGGCTGCACGATCGCGTTGCTGGCCAGCGGGTTCGTGGTCGTGCACCGGGTCACCGGCGTGGTGAACTTCGCCCAGGGCATGTTCCCGGTCGTCGCCGGGCTGGCCGCCGGTTCGCTGCTCTCGGCGCACTGGCCGCACGGCATCGCCGAGCTCGGCGGGATCGCGCTCGCCGGCGCGGTCGGCCTGGTCGTCGGCGTCGTCGCGATCGGCAAACCCGGCACCCCGCCGCTGGCGTCGTTGGTGATCACGTTCGGGCTCGGGTTCCTCGGCTACGCGATCGAGATCATCGTCTGGGGCGACCAGCCCCGCGGCTTCGACGGCCTCTCCGGCGTCGTGACGCTCGGCGACGTCCGGATCCAGCACCAGTGGCTGCTCGTGATGGTCGTCACGGCCGGTACGTTCGCCGCGCTCGGCGCGTTCTTCGGCCGCACCTACCTGGGCAAAGGGCTCACCGCGTGCGCGGCGAACCCGTACGCCGCCCGGCTGGCCGGCATCGACGTGCGCCGGATGGGCCTGTACGCGTTCGCGCTGGCCGGTGTGCTCGGCGGCATCGCCGGTGTGCTCCTGACGCCGCTGCAGTCGATCGCGTTCGACCGGGACGTCGCGCTGGCGGTCAACGGGTTCGCCGCGGCCGTCCTCGGCGGCCTCGACCGGCCCGGCACCGCGCTCGCCGGCGGGCTGCTGCTCGGCATCGGCCAGACGCTCTTCGCCGGCTACGTCGACGGCTCCTTCCAGACCGAGGTCGCGCTCGGCTTCATGGTGCTGGTCATGGTGGTCAGGGCCGTCCGCCAGCCCCAGGCGGTGGCGGTATGAACCGCCTCGTCGGCGTCGGGTTCCTCGTCGTCACGATGAGCCTGCCGCTGGTGCTCGACGACACCCGGCTCTCGATCTACGTCCTGATGGGCCTGGCGGTGCTCGTCGTCACCGGCATCAGCCTGCTGATGGGCTACGCCGGGCAGGTCTCGCTCGGCCAGGCCGCGTTCTACGGCATCGGCGCGTACACCGCCGCGGTCCCGGCCGTGCACGGGTGGCCGCCGGTCGTCGGCCTGCTCGCCGCCCCGCTGGTCGCCGCCGCCGCGGCGGCGCTGCTCGGCGCGCTGCTGCTCCGGCTGCGCGGCCACTACCTGGCGTTCGCGACGCTCGCGCTGCAGCTGATCATCCTGTCGGTGGCGGCCGAGATCGAGTTCTTCGGCGGCGCGATCGGGCTGCAGGGCATCCCGCAGTTCGGCATCGGCTCGGTGACGCTCGACGAGCCCCGCGAGTACGCCTGGCTCACCTGGGCCGCGGTGGCGCTGGTGCTGCTGCTCACCGCCAACATCGTCGCCAGCCGCCCGGGCCGGGCGCTGCGTGCGCTGGCCGGCAGCGAGCAGGCCGCCGCGGCCAGCGGCGTGCCGGTGATCCGCTACAAGGTCACGGTCTTCGCCCTGTCGGCGGCGTTCGCCGGCCTGGCCGGCGGCATCTACGCGTTCTTCCTCGGTTACATCGCGCCGGGCTCGTTCACGATCGCGATGTCCGTCGAGTGGGTGGTGATGGCGGTGTTCGGCGGCCTGGGCACCCGCTGGGGCCCGGTCGTCGGCACGGTCGCGGTCACGCTCGTCGTCCAGGTGCTCAACGACCTGAGCACCCGGCCCGGCGCGCCCAGCTACGCGCCCACCGTCCTCGGGTACGCCGCGTACGCCGTGCTGCTCATCGGCGTGCTGCTGTTCATGCCGGCCGGGGTGGTGCCGTGGCTGCGCAACCGCGTGCGGCGGCGCCGGAAGACCCCCGACGAGCCGATTCGTATGATCCCGGAGTGGCCACCCCGACGAGAGCAGACGTCGCGAGCCACCACACCCCCATGACCACGGTCCAGCTGCCCCGCAGGCAGGCCGGAACCTCGCCCCAGCACCTCCTGGTCACCCTGCTCGGCGACTACTGGAACGGCCGCCGGGAGCACCTGCCGTCGGCGGCGCTGGTCGCGCTGGTCGAGGAGTTCGACGTCGGCGAGGTGAGCGCACGGGCCGCGCTGCGCCGCCTGGCCCGGCGGGGGGTGCTGGAGTCCAGCAAGGTGGGGCGCAACACCTACTACGGCCTGTCCGCGTCGGCCACCCGCACCATCGTCCAGAGCTCGAAGCGCATCGTCCACCTGGGAACCCGCGAGGAGTCCTGGGACGGCGTCTGGACCGTCGCGACGTTCTCGCTCCCGGAGGAACAGCGGGACCTGCGCCACCTGCTGCGAAGCCGGCTGCGGTGGCTGGGGTTCGCCCCACTGTTCGACGGGGTGTGGGTCTCACCGCGCGCGGCGACCGCGGAGGTGCGTGAGTTCCTCGACGAACTCGCGATCAGCTCGGCCGCGGTGATGCGGGCCGAGGAAGCGGTCGGCACCCCGCTGATCTCGGCTTGGGACCTCGACGAGATCCGGCACGCCTACGAAACGTTCCTCGCCGACACGCTCCCGCTGCGCGAACGGCTCGACGGCGGCGACGTCGGGTCGGCCGAGGCGCTGATCGCCCGCACCCGGCTGATGGACGTCTGGCGGACGTTCCCCGCGCTCGACCCCGACCTGCCCGAACGGGTGCTGCCCGCGGACTGGCCCCGGCGCCGGGCCCGCGCGGTCTTCGGTGAGCTCTACGACGCGCTCGGACCGCTCGCCGAGGCGCGGGTGCGTCAGGTGCTCGCCCGGTTCGACGCGTCGCTGGCGCCGCTGGTGCGCCACCACACCACTACCGAGCTGACCATCTGAGCGTGCCGTTCGCGGTGTCGCGGGCCAGCTCACGGGAGAGCGCCAGCGCGGCCGTGCGCACCGCGGGCGCGAGCCGGTCGAGATCGAGGTGCTGCGCCCAGCCGGTGATCGAGATCGCCGCGATCACCGAACGCTCGTGGTCGAAGACCGGTGCGCCCACGGCCGAGACACCGACCTCGGCCTCCTCCCGGTTGATGCCGTAGCCCCGCTCGAGCGTGCGCGCGAGCTCCTGGCGCAGGAGGCCCGGCATCACGATCGTGCGTGGCGTCAGGCGGGCCAGCCCCGCCTCCACGACCTGACGCAACCGGTCGGGCGAGCCGTAGGCGAGGAACACCTTCCCGGTGGCCGTGCAGTGCGCGGGCAGGCGCCCGCCGACGCGCGACACGATCGGCGTCGAGCGGCGTCCGCTCACCTTCTCCAGGAACAGCGTGTCGTTGCCGGCCGGCACCGTGAGGTGGATGTTCTCGTGAGTGGCCTCGTAGAGGTCCTCCAGGTACGGCAGCGCGGCCTCGCGCAGCTCGCGGTGCCGGGGCACCCGCTGGCCGAGCACGAACAGGCTCATGCCCAGCCGGTAGCCGCGCGTGGTGCGCTCCAGGCCACCCCAGGTGACCAGCTCGTTGAGCAGCCGGTACGCGGTCGGTTTCGGCAGGCCGGTACGTTCGGACAGCTCGGAGAGGGTCAGGTCGACGTCGGTGGCGCCGAACGCGTCGAGCAGGCGCAGCCCGCGTGCCAGCACCGACTTCGGGACGACGTCGCTGCCGTCCCCGCGCCCCGGTTCCATCCGCTGATCGTGGCGTCGCCGGTACCGCACCGCAATCGTTCTCAGGTCGCCTCTGCGGTGGACAGACCGCTGGCTGCGGTGAACGCGTGCGTGGTCACCGGAACCTCGACCAGCAGCGGTCGGGCCCGGTCACCGGCGCCCGCGACGAGGGCACGCAGCTCGTCGGTGTGACCGACCCGCGTCGACGCCAGCCCGAAGAGCCGCGCGGCGGCCTGCCAGTCCAGGCCGGGCAGGTCGAGGCCCAGGTAGGTGTTCCGCTCGGCCGAGCGGCTCTTCGTGCCGTCGAGCGTGTCCTTGAGCGTGCGGTACTCGCCGTTGTTCACGATCACGAACGTCACCGGGGTCCGGTAGCGCGCCGCGCTCCACAGGCCTTGCAGCCCGAACATCGCCGAACCGTCGCCGAGCACCGCGACGACCGGGCGGCCCGGGTCGCCCAGGCTGCTGCCGACCGCGGCCCCGATGCCCCAGCCCAGGCCGCCCCCGACCGTGTGCACGTAGGACTTCGGCCGGTCCGGGCGGTACACCGAGCGCAGCGCGATACCCGCCGTGATCGCCTCCTCGACCACCACCGCGTCCGGCGGCAGCCCCGACGCCAGCGCGTGCATCGCCGCCAGCGGATCCAGCGGCGCCGGCCCGTACCTCGCCCGCGCACCGGCGTCGACCGCGTCCCGCTGCGCCGCGGTCCCGGCCGCGGTGCGCGCGGCCCGCTCCTCGATCCGGGTCAGCCGCTCCCGTGCCGCCTCGGACGGGCCCGCGGACAGGGCGTCG
The DNA here is from genome assembly GCF_039524755.1 of Cryptosporangium japonicum. NCBI lineage: Bacteria > Bacillati > Actinomycetota > Actinomycetes > Cryptosporangiales > Cryptosporangiaceae > Cryptosporangium > Cryptosporangium japonicum. The sequence goes on along the minus strand of NZ_BAAAGX010000033.1, from coordinate 366,582 downwards.
GCGAGCGCGTCGTCGAGGGCACCGAGCGTGGGGCCGATCGCGCCCACCAGGCCGGCGGCGACCGGGAAGTTGCGGCCGATCTCGTGCTGGTCGGAGTCGAGCTGCACCACCGCGGTGCCCTCCGGGATCGCCGGCCCCGGCGTGTAGTGGTGCGGCATGAACGCGTGGCAACCGACGATCAGCACGACGTCGTGGGGCTCCAGCGCCGCCCGGATCGACGCGTGCCGCGGTGGCAGCATGCCTCGGTGCAGCGCGTGCCCGCCGGGGAAGTCGACCCCGTCGAACATCGGCTGCGACCACACCGTCGCGCCGAGCCGCTCGGCCACCGCGACCAGCTCCGGCACCGCGCCCTCGCGGCCCACCGCGTCCCCGGCCACCACCACCGGCGCCGACGCCGCCGACAGCAGGCGCACGGCGTCGTCGAGCGCGGTGGCGGCGGGAAGCCCGGCCACCCGCGACGGTTCCCCGACCGCGACCGGGCCCTCCTCCTCCAGCAGGTCCATCGGCACCGACACGAACACCGGCCCCGACGGCGGGCGCCGGGCCAGCGCGAACGCCCGCCGGAGCAGCACCGGCAGGTCGTAGGCCTGGTGCACCTCCACCGCCGACTTCGTGACCGGCGCCGCGAGCGCGACCAGGTCGCCCGAGAGCATCGGGTCGGCGAGCAGGTGCCTGCGGTCCTGCTGCCCGGCCAGCACCACCATCGGCGTCCGCGACCGGCTCGCGTTGAGCAGCCCGATCAGCCCGTTCGCCAGACCGGCGGCGACGTGCAGGTTCACGAACGCCGTCCGCCCGGTCGCGCGCGCGTACCCGTCGGCGGTCGCGACCACCGACGCCTCCTGCAACCCCAGCACGTACCGCAGGTCGGGGGCGTCCACGAGCGCGTCGAGCAGTGGCAGCTCAGTGGTGCCGGGATTGCCGAAGACGTACTGGACGCCTTCGCTGCGCAGGATCTCCAGCAGTGCGTCCACGGGTTTCACGCGAGCTCCTCCGAGTGCGTCGGCGGCACGGGCGGAGCGTCGGCCCGAACGCGTCGAACTACAAGGAGGACATTCCGGTGAATGAAAACCGGCGGTCAGTTGGCCCAGGTGGTGTAGGCGCGGACGTGACGGGCCGGGAGCGGGTGGCCGTAGTGCCAGCCCTGCGCCCGGTCGATGCCGAGACGCCGGGCCAGACCAGCCTCGGCGATGTTCTCGATGCCCTCCACGGTCGTGGTGAGGCCGAGGCGCTGCGCCAGCGCGGTGACCGTCACCAGCACGTCGGTGCCGGCCTGCGCGGCCGGGAACGGCAACTGGCGCACCGGGTCGAGCAGCGCACCGGCGAGCTTCAGACCGTGGATCGGCAACACCGGGAGCATCGCCAGCCGGGACAGCCCGGTGCCGAAGTCGTCGAGCGTGAGGTGCGCGCCGGTGGCCGCGAGCCCGCGGAGCACCGGGAGGTCGGCGTCGGTGAGCGAGACGTCCTCGGTGATCTCCAGGTGCAGCAGCTCCGGCGGGAGGCCGGTGCGGTCGAGCAGGTCGCGGATGTCGTCGACGAGCGCGGGATCGCGCAGCTCGGCGGGGGAGACGTTCACGCCGACGAAGAGCGGCCGCGCCGCCTCCCGCTGCCAGCTCACCGCGGTCTCGCACGCCTCCGTGCGCAGCCGCTGCCCGAGCGCGCGGAACAGCTCCGACTCCGACGCGTCGGGCAGGAACGCCGCGGGCGGCAACGTGCCGCGCACCGGGTGCTCCCAGCGGGCCAGCGCCTCGAAGCCCAGCAGCCGCTCGTCGTCGAGGGCGACGATCGGCTGGTAGTAGGGCACGACCTCGCCGCGCTCGAGTGCGGCGGGCAGCTCGGAGCGGTAGCCGGTGTCGAGCACGCGTCCGGTGCGGCTGACCGGGGCCGCCGGGTGCTCTACGTCCGGCTCCGTCTCGCCGGGCGTTTCGGCGGGTTCGTTCGTGGCGGCCAGCTGGGAGCGGAGAGCGCGCTCGGCGCGTTGGCGGGCGACCAGGTCGGAGGTCCGGATCGCGTCCTGCTGGGCCAGCGTCCGGTCGTGTGCGGCTCGCGCGAATCCCACTCCGACCGCTCCCACCAGTGACGCCAGCCGCTGCGGCAGCACGCCGTCAGCGGGATCGATACCCAGTTCCGCCGGCAACCTCGTGCCGAGCAGGTACAACGTCCGGCCGAGCGCGTCCGGTGCGGCGAACCCGATCGTCACCACGCCCTCGCCGATCGCCCGTCCGGCCGCCGCCGAGTCCGCGTGCCCGTGCAGCGCGTCCGCGGCCTGGTCGACGAGCAGCCGTAACCGTTCGACGATCACCGTCCGGTCGTCGGCCACCCAGCTCGTACCACTCAGGTTGCGGGCCCATTCCCACGCGAACACCGCGATGTCGACCGCGCGGTTGTGCTCCGCGCGACCGGCTCGTCGGCCGGGTGCGGACGTCACCGTGTCCGAACTCCACTCCGGACGGTCCACGCGCTGGCTCCCGGGTGTAGGCGGTGGTTGGCCGATCCTAAGACCACTGTGGCCGGTGGTTGTTTCCGAACAAGGTACGTTGCCCGCTTTTCTCATACTTTCTCGGTGGAGGCGGCGGGACCGCCGCTGGAGTCAGGAAGCCAGGTCCGGCGCGATCCGGTCAGCCAGCCGGCGCAGCGCCGACCACGCCAGCGCCCCCGCCTGGTCGTCGACAAAATCGTCGCCGGTGTCCACGCCGGTGAGCTGGCGCGCGGTCCGCTCGCACACCTCCGGCTCTGGCACCACCAGCGGCACCCCGGTCGCCTGCGCCGCGACCTGAATCTCGCACGCCCGCTCGAGATAGTGCATGCGCAGGAACGCCTGCCCCGGCGTCTGGCCCACCGTCAGCAGGCCGTGGTTGCGCAGGATCAGCGCCGGGTGCGGCCCCAGGTCGTCGACCAGCCGTTTCTGCTCGGCCAGGCTGAGCGCGACCCCCTCGTAGTCGTGGTAGCCGACCCGGTCGTAGAACTCCATCGACATCTGGTTCAGCGGGAGCAGCCCGTCGCGCTGCGCCGCCACCGCGCACCCGGCCTTCGTGTGCGTGTGCAGCACGCACTGCGCGTCCTCGCGGGCCTGGTGCACGGCGCTGTGGATGACGAACCCGGCCGGGTTCACCGGGTGCGGGGTCGGCTCGACGGCCCGCCCGGACAGATCGATCTTCACCAGGCTCGATGCGGTGATCTCGCTGAACAACAGTCCGTACGGATTGATCAGGAAGTGGTGCTCCGGTCCCGGCAGCCGCACCGAGATATGCGTGAAGATCAGGTCGGTCATCCGGAAGTGGTCGACGAGCCGGTAGACGGCGGCGAGCTCGCACCGCAGGTCCCACTCACTCATCGACGCCCTCCAACGCGGACGCCACCAGCACCTGGAACCGGGCCGTGATCTGGTCCCAGTGCGGCAGCAGGTGGTTGCGGTCGGCGGCGGGTGAGCTCCGCCCACGCTGCAGGCGTTCGAGTATCGGCACGTCCTGGTCGTTCACCTCGAACAGCACCGCCGACAACGCCTTGCGCGCGTCCTCGAACTCCGGCCCGGCCGCGGTCCGGTCCACGAACACCGCCATGTGCTCGACGGTACGGTCCGCGGCCACCGGTTCGAAGCCGATCACCTGGAACCAGTCGGCCTCCAGGAACACCAGTGCGTTCGGGAACACGCAGAAGATGTCCTGCCGGTCGCGCAGCGCGGCCGGTACGTCCCCGAACATCGGCAGCGGCGACGAGGTCTTCGCCGCCTTGCCCGCGGCCCCGCGCGGATAACAGCCGCCGAGGATGTCGTCGGCCAGCATGACGTCGTCGATGTCCAACGCGGCCGCGGCCGGTCCGACCTGGGGATGGACGAACGGCAGGTGGTAGAAGTCGAGGAAGTTCTCCACCACGAGCTTCCAGTTCGCCGCGATCTCGTAGGTGTCCTCGGCGGCCAGGTGCAGGCGCTCCAGGTCGACCGGGGCCCAGCGTTCCCGCAGCGGCGCCAGCGCCTCGCCCAGCGGCCGGCCCGGCTCGCCCAGGCTGACCAGCACCATCCCGGCCCACTCGGCGTGCGTCACCGGCAGCAACGCCAGCGCGTCCCGGGTCGCCTCGTCCGGCGCCGAGCCCTTGCTGCGGTCCCAGTACGGCGTGCCGCAGAGCCCACCGTCGACGTCGTACGTCCAGTAGTGGTACGGGCAGCGCAGGCGTTTGCGGGTGCTGGGCTCCTCCGAGAGCACCATGCCGCGGTGACGGCAGATGTTGTGGAACACCCGGAGCACGCCGTCGAGGCCCCGGGTGATCAGCAGCGGCCGCCCGGCCACCGTGACCGGGTGCGAGCTGCCCGGCGCCGACACCCAGTGCGTGAACCCGGCCCAGACCCAGCGCCGCTCGAAGATCGCACCGCGCTCGGCCGCGAACACCGCCGGATCGGTGTAGGCGTCGGCCGGCAGAATGCTGGTGCCGATGGCTCGGTCGTCCAGAGGCCCGACGGTCATGCGGTGCTCCCCTCGAAGAGTTCCTCGGCCCACGACTTGAGCAGCAGCGCGTCGGCCCAGCGGTCGCTGATCTGGGCGCCGTCCGGTCCGGTGATCGCGTAGGGCACCGTGCCGAGCTCGCAGCAGAACATCAGGTCGTCCCCGGTGTAGGACCGCATGCCCGCCGTCCACCAGCGGCGGAAGCGCTCGGCGGTGTCGCGGTGCTGCGGGAACGACGGTGAGACCTGCACCTGGCCCCGGGTGGCGATCCGGCCCTGCAGCGAGCCCGCGCGGGCCAGCACCCGCCCGATCAGCGACTCGACCCGCGGATCCGGGGCGTCGGGAAGCTCGTTGCCGACGACGTAGTGCGAGAGGTCGACCGCGAGCGTCAGCTCCGGGACGGCGTCGAGCAGGGAGACGGTGAAACCAAGGTCGTTGGTGAGCGTGTACCGGTGGGTCTCCAGCTGGAACGGTGTCCCTCCGGCGCGCCGGAGCCAGCCCCGGACGATGTCCGCCGCGGTCCCGACGTCGCCGGGGAACACCTGTCCGCAGCCCACCACCAGCTCCGCGCCGATCGTGTCGGCGTACGCCAGCGCGGCGTCCAGCGCGGCGTCGTCGGGAAGAAAAGTGAACACCGCGCTGCGCAGGCCCGAGAGCAGCGGCGCCAGCTCGGCGGCCGCGGGTGCCTCCCGCGCCCCGAGGTCGACCGCGAGCCCCGCGAAGCCGGCCGACGCGATCCGCTCGACCCGTTCGGCGAGCGTCCACGGCTGCGCCGAACGCCAGGGCAGATCCTCCATCGCCCACAGCGACTGGAACACCGACAGGGTCGTCACGGTCGGCCCACCACCCGCGGTGGCTCCTGACCGGCCAGCACCGCCGCGACGGACTCGGCGGCCCAGACGTACGGACGCACCGCCGCCGTGGCGGAGTACCACGCGGCATGGGGCGTGAGAACGGTGCGCGGAAAGCTCAGCGCGGGGTCGTCGGGCGGCGGGGGTTCGCTCGGCAGCACGTCGAGCGCCGCACCGGCGACGTGACCCGACCGCAGCGCCGCACCGAGCGCGGCGGTGTCGAGCACGGCGCCGCGGGCGACGTTCACCACGAACGCCCCCGGCCGCAGCGCCGCGATTCCCGCCGCGTCCAGCACCGGCTTCGCGCCGGGCCGGTGCGGCACGTGCAGGGTGACCACGTCGGATCCGGACAGCAGGGGTGACAGGTCCTCGCCCGACGACGCGGAGAGCACCCGCATGCCCAGCGCGGTCGCCCGAGCCGCGACCGCCCGGCCGGTCGCACCGAAGCCGATCACCCCGAGCGTGGTACCGGCGATGCGACGCGGAGCGGCCTCCCGGACGTCCCAGCGTCCGGCCCGCACCGCCGAGTCCAGCGCGGTGACGCCGCGCAGCAAACCCAGCACCAGCGCGATCGTGTGGTCGGCGACCTCGTCCGTGCAGTAACCGGCGGTCGAGGTCACCCACGCGCCGCGCGCCGTGACCGCGTCGACCGGCACGTGGTCGGTCCCGGCCGAGGTCGCCGCCACGATCCGCAGGTCGGGCAACGCGTCCAGCTGCGCCGGGGTCAGCGGCGTCTCCGGCCCGAGGAGCAGCGCGACGATCCCGGCGCCGGCCGGAACCACCGATGACACCCGCACCTCGGCCGGCACCCGCGACTCCACCTCGGACACCACCGCGAACGGATCGACCACCACCACGACGGGCATCACGCGTCGGCGAGCGCGCGCAGGGCGCCGCCGCGGTGACGGACACCGATCGTGTCCCCGGCCTCCGGCCGCACGGCCAGCTCGCCGGGGATCGCGCTGACCACCAGCGCGGTCTCCTCCGCGGTCACCGTCACCCGCAGCCGCGAGCCCTGATAGACGACGTCGGTGACGGTCGCGGCCACCGTGCCCGGATGGTCGGCCGCGGTCAGCTCCAGGTCCTCGGGGCGCAGCACGGTGATCCCCGAACCGGAGACCGGGTTCCCGAACAGCGCGGCCCGGCCGTCCACCACCGGCAGCAGGTTCGCCTCCCCGAGGAACCCGGCCACGAACCGGGTCGCCGGCCGCCGGTACACCTCCTCGGGCGATCCGACCTGGACGATCCGCCCCTCGTGCATGATCGCCACCACGTCGGACATGGACAGCGCCTCCACCTGGTCGTGGGTCACCGCGACCGTCGTCGTCCCGGTCTCCCGCTGGATGCGTTTGAGCTCGAGCTGCATCGCCTCGCGCAGTTGCTTGTCCAGCGCGGCCAGCGGCTCGTCCAGCAGCAGCAGTTTCGGCTCGAACACCAGCGCGCGGGCCAGCGCGATGCGCTGCTGCTGACCGCCCGACAGCGACCGCACCGAGCGGTCGGTCACGTCCGGCAACTGCACCAACTCCAACGCCGACGCCACCCGCGCCCGCCTCGACGCGGACGGCACCTTCCGCGCCAGCAGCGGGAACTCGACGTTCCGGCCCACCGACAGGTGCGGGAACAACGCGTAGTTCTGGAACACCACGCCGATGTCCCGCCGGTGCGGCGGCACGTCGAGCAGCGGTTCGCCGTCGACACGCACGTCGCCCGACGTCGCCGCGACGAAGCCCGCCAGCACGTTCAGCGTCGTGGTCTTGCCGCTGCCGCTCGGTCCGAGCAGCGTCGCGAAGCTTCCCGCCGGCACGGTCAGGCTGACGCCGTCCAGGATCCGGGTGCCACCCAGGTGCACCGTGAGTTCGTCGATCTCCACGCTCATCGGCGTCGTCTCCCCAGTAGCAGGCTCAACCCGAGCAGGACGACGGCCAGCCCGATCACCAGCGTGCTCACCGCCGCGATCGCCGGTGACGCGCTCTGGCTCGCGTCCAGCCAGATCCGCGTCGGCAGCGTCTCGCGCCCGGGCGGCGAGAGGTAGTAGGCCAGCACCGACTCGTCGAAGCACAGCCCGAACGCCAGCACGGCCGCACCGGCGACGCTCCGCGCGACCAGCGGCAACTCGATCCGCAGCAGCACCGAGGGCCAGGTGTGCCCGAGGCTGCGGGCGGCCCGCGCCAGCGCCGGGTCCACCCCGGCCAGCCCGGCCGCGACCGCCAGGTAGACGATCGGCGTGGCCAGCACCGCCTGCCCGACCAGCAGCGTCCCGAGCCCGGCCCGGCCGCCCAGGTCGTCGACCGCCAGGTACAGCCCCAGCGCCAGCACCAGCTGGGGCACCACCAGCGGGGCCAGCATCACCGTGCGCAGCGCCCGCTGCCCGCGCCGGAGCCGCCGCAACGCGAACGCCGCCGCGGTACCGGCCACCGTCGCCAGCACGGTCGCGCCGGCCGCGATCCGGGCCGAGAGCCCCAGCGCGTCCCGCCAGGCCGGGTCGTTCAGCACCGCGCTGAACCAGCGCGGTGACCACTCCTGCGGCGGGAACACCAGGAACGAGTCGGCGCTGAACGCCACCGGCAGGATGACCAGCAACGGCAACAGCAGAAAGAGCGCCACGACGACGCCGAGCGCGACCGCGATCGCGCTCGTGCGCGGTGCCGCCCGGCGGAGGTCACTCACGCTCCACCGCCGCGCTCCAGGCCCGCCCGATCCCGAGGAACCGGTCGGCCAGCAGGTACAGGCCGAGCGTCGCCACCAGCAGCAGCACGCCCATCGCCGCGGCGCCGCCCAGGTTCTGCAACCGCCCGAACTGCGCACCGATGACGATCGACACCACCTGGCCGCCGGGGCCGCCGAGGAACGCCGGCGTGACGTAGAACCCCAGGCTCAGCACGAACACGATCACCGCGCCGGCCAGCACACCGGGCCGGATCGCCGGGAGCACGACCGAGCGCAGCGTCAACCATTCACCGCCGCCGAGGCTGCGGGCCGCGCGCAGCTGCGTGGCGTCCAGCGCGCGCAGATCGGCGTACACCGGCAGCACCAGGTACGGAAGCATGATGTGGACCATCGCGGGCACCAGGCCGGGCGTGGTCTGGTACAACCCCAGCCCGTCGCCGCCCACGACGACGTCGAGCGCCCCGGCCGGCTGCAACGTCAGCACCCAGCCGAACGTGCGGACCAGCAGCGACACCCAGAACGTCAGGAACAGCACCCCGAACAGCACGCCGGCCAACCAGCGCGGCGCCGCGGCCAGCGCCACCGCGTACACCGTGCCGATCACCACCGTGAACACACTGACCAGTAACGACAGCCAGAGGGTCCGCACCGCCGCGTCGAGGAACAGCTCGCTGGAGAACGGCTCGGTCAGCATGCCGACCGGCCCGTCGGCCGCGATGCCGGCGGCGAGCACGGCGACCAGCGGACCGATCAGCCCGATCAGCAGCAGTGCGAGCGGCGGCAGGAGCAGCCACCGCCCGCCCTCGCTCACTTGCCGACCCACGCGAAGAACTTCTCGACGTACTCCCCGTCCTGCTTCGCCAGCGACGGAACGTCCACCGACAGCTGTTTCGCCACGTTGTCGGGCGCGCTCGGCTGCTTCGCCAGTTCCTCGGGCGTCAGCAGATCGAGCGCGGCCGACACGGTCGGACCGAGGTAGAGCTCCTTGGCCACGGCGGCCTGCGCCTCGGGGGTGGACAGGTAGTCGATCAGCGCGTTCGCGGCGTCGGCGTTCGGTGCCTGCTGGGTGAGGGCGAAGCCACCCCAGGGGTAGAGGATCGCGTCCTGGTAGGTCCAGTCGATCGGCTTGCCGCTGTCCTTCAGCTGGATCATCCGGCTGTTCGCGGTCGCGATCATCGACGCGCTGCCCTGCGCCATGTATTGCTGACCCTGGGCGTACGAGTCGTAGAAGATGATGTCCTTCTTGATCGTGTCCATCTTCGCGATCGCCCGGTCCAGGTCGAGCGGGTACAGCTTGTCCTTCGCGACGCCGTCCGCGAGCAGCGCCAGCTCGGCGGTGCCGGCGTAGATCGACTTCGGGAACGCCCGCTTGCCGGGGAACTTCTTCGTGTCGAAGAAGTCGGCCCAGCCGGTCGGCGTCGCACCGAGCTTCGTCGACCACCCCAGCACGACGCTGTACGCGTAGCTGCCCGCCGCGTAGTCCTGGTACTGCTTGTCGACGAGGTCGCAGCGGCGCACCCAGTCGGCGAGCTTGCCCGGCGGGGTCTTGCCCTCGATCAGCGCGGCGATCGAGTAGCCGTCGAAGTCGATCATGTCCCACTCGGGGTTCGGCTTCGCGACCATCTCGGTGAACTTGCCGTAGTCCCAGGAGGCCTGGGTGACCCGCGCGCCGGAGAGCTTCGTGAACGGGTCGAACTCCAGCTTCTGCCGGACCTCGTAGGTCTCGCCGCCGAAACCGGCCACGACGACCTGGCGTGACGTCAGGTCGGGCCACTTCGCGTCGACGCCGGAGGGCGCGGCCGACGGCGTGGCTTCGGCGTCACCGTCACCGCAGGCGGCCAGCAGAGCCATCCCGCCGGCGGCCAACGAGACTCTCGTGAGGAACTGACGACGGGAGGAGTGCACGGGGAGCCTCCGGGGGTTCGACTTTCAGCGGCAAGCTGGGGGTAGCGCCGCTGCAACGCTCGTAAGCTAGCGTCGCTACTTACGGATCTGCGGTCTGAAATCCAGATGGCCGCAGAGATTTACTAACCCGAAACCGGAGGCCGATGGACGCCGACGTGTTCGACCGCGCGCTGCTCGCCGAGCTGCGCCGCGACGGGCGGGCCACGTTCGAGGCGCTGGCCGCGGCGGTGGGCCTGTCCCGCCCGGCGGTGACCGCGCGGATGCGCCGGCTGCTCGACAGCGGGCTGGTGACGATCGTCGGCGTGGTCCACCCGTCGGTGTTCGGCCTCACCGCCTACGCCCACCTGGGGCTGACGATCGAGGGCCCGGTGTCGCCGGTGGCCGACACGCTGGCGGAATTCCCGGAGATCCCGTTCCTGTCCGCGGTCGCGGGACGGTTCTCGCTGATCGCCGAAGTACGGTCCGCCGATCAGGCGGCGCTGGCGGCGACGGTGCGCCGGGTCGCCGGCCTGCCGGGCGTCCGCCGGGTGGAGACAGGGGTCTACACCGAGATCCGCAAGGACACGCACTTCCCGCCCGGCCCGTACGAACAGAGTCCGATCGACGACGCCGACCGCGGCCTGCTCGCGCACCTGCGACGCGACGGCCGGGCCTCGTTCGCGGAGCTGGCCGAGGGGGTGGGCCTCTCGACCAGCGCGGCCCGCTCCCGGGTGTTACGGCTGCTGGAGTCGGGCGCGGTGCACGTCGGGGCGAAAGTGAACGCCAGCGCGTGGGGCGCGCCCGTCCTCACCGGCTTCGAGGTGACGCTCGGGGGCGATCCCGCGCCGGTCGTCGCCGTCCTGGAGGGTCTCGAGCAGATCGAGTACCTCGCGACCGTGGTGGGGCGCACCGACCTGATCGGCACCGCGGTCACCTACGACGCCCACGAGACCCTGAAACTGCTCGAGGACGTCCGGGCGATGCCGGGCGTCCTCGGGCTCGAAGCGTGGACGCACCTCGACGTCCGGAAAGAACGGTATTAGCGCGCGCGGGCCATCCGTGGGCCGCCGAGCGGGTCGGAGCCCATCAGCGGCACGACCCGGTCGCCCAGCGGGTCGTCCTCGATCAGCTGGTGGGTTCCGGTCTGCACGCCGGAGGGCTGCGCGAACCGGTTGTTCAGGTCCATCGGCGTCGCGCCGTCGAGCGACTCGGAGAACGACGAGGTCAGGTAGCTGCGGATGCCGTTGAGCAGCCGCTCGGTGTCGGCCCGGGGCCGGACCACCAGCCGCACGAACTGGCTGGTGATACCGAGCTTGTTGCCGCACTCGCGGATCAGGACACCGTGCCGCTGCAGCAGGTAGTCGCGCAGGCGCGGCCCCTCGACCTCGGCCGGGAGCTTCACCAGCACGAAGTTGCCCTGCGACGGGAAGACCTGCATGCCGGGGATGCGGCGCAGCTCGTTGATCATCTCGTAGCGGTCGCGGGCCAGCAGGCGCAGGCTCTCGCGGTACTCACCGAGGTGGTCGCGGAGCATGAACACCACGGACTCGGCCAGCGAGTTCAGGTTCCACTTCGGCAGCCGGGAGCCGATCTTCTTCACCAGCGCCGGGTTGCCGACGACGTACCCGAACCGGATGCCGTGCAGACCGAAGTTCTTGCCGAGGCTCTTGAGCACGACGACGTTGTTGCGCAGCATCGCCTCCTGCGCGATCGACGGCCGGTGCTCGGCGTCGACAAAATCGATGAACGACTCGTCGACGACGACCAGGTCACGATCGGCCAGCGAGTCGACGAACCGGAGCACCTCCCACTTGGGGATGTAGTTGCCGTCCGGGTTGTTCGGGTTGCACACCACCGCCACCCGCGAGCCGCGCTCCCGGATGAATTCGATGTACGCGTCGATGTCGAGCGCGAACCCGCCCGCCTCCGGGAGCTGGAACATGTCGACGCGCTTGCCGGTCTCCAGCGACTGGTCGGTCCAGCGACCGAACGTCGGCACCGGCGTGGCCATGCTCTCGGTGATGAGCAGGTGGTCGATCCAGGTGATCAACTCGGTCGAGCCGTTGCCCATCGCGATCGTCTGCGGCGGCATCTGCAGGAGGCTGGCGAGCTGCCCGGTGATCGCGCCCGCGTCGGTGGGGTAGTACTTGAGCATCGTCTCGAGCTTGGAGGCCAGCTCGGCGAACATCTCCGGGGTGGGGAAGTACGGGTTGCAGGGGATGCAGAAGTCGGAAAGCTCTTCGGCGCCGGCGCCCATGCTGCGTGTGAGGGTGGCGTACGACGGGCTGTGGTTGCCCTGTCGGAACATGCCCAGGTCCATCGAGTGCTTCACGCAGGTCCTTCCATCGGGCCGGTCTAGGGGGTTACGCGGCTCGCAGGCGGTGCACTCTCACAGACGGGTTGCGGGGGACGCCGGTTCACCCGAGTTGCTGGTGTGAGCGACGTATTCTGCGGCGGTGAGTCTCGCCGCTACCGCCCTGGTGACCGTGCTCGGAGCCGGGTGCGCGGCGGGCACGCTGTGGTTGGCCCGCCGGGCCGAGAACGCTTCGCGTCCGGGCGGGGAGGCCGAGAACGTTTCGCGTCCGGGCGGGGAGGCCGAGCTCGATGCGGCCGGTGCTGGTGCGGTGGGCTTGCCGGCGCGGGAGGCGGGCGCGGGGGACCCGCCGGGTGAGGTAGCGGCCGGGAGTGACTCCCCGAACGGTGGGGAGCGTTGGTGGGAGGCCCAGCCGTGGTGGGAGTCCCTGTCGGAGGACGAGCGGGGCTGGGTGGTCCGCAATCTCGCCGAGGCCGGGCACGCGCCCGGGGCGGACGTCGATTGACTCGTTGACAGGTTGCTCTAGTCTCCGCGCTCAACTGAGCGCTACCGCACTGGTGGTGTGCGAGTGACTGGAGGGACGCGATGTATCCGGACGGAGAACTCGATAAAGGATTAAATGGGGCGGTGATCGTGGCGGAGCCGATCGACCCCGCAACTCCGCCCGCTCCGGCGGCTTCCGCGCCCGACGGCGGCGACGCACCACCAGCCCGAAAAGCCCCACCCGCGCGAAAGACCCCCGCTCCCCGAAAGAGCCCTGCTCCCCGGAAGAGCCCCGCTCCCCGAAAGTCCGCCACCGCCCGGAAGACTCCCGCCCCACCGGAGGCTTCCGCCCCTCAGGAGACGCCGGCCCCACCGGAGGCTTCCGCCCCTCAGGAGACGCCGGCCCCACCGGAGGCTTCCGCCCCTCAGGAGACGTCCGCCCCACCGGAGGCTTCCGCACCTCGGGAGACTCCCGCACCTCAGGAGACTCCCGCGCCGCAGGTGGCTGCCGCCGAGGTGGAGGCTCCCGCAGCCCCGCAGGCCCCTGCCTCCAAGGCCCCCGCCCGGAAGGCCTCGGCCCGGAAGGCTCCCGCTTCGGCGCCGGCGGCTTCGGCAGCGCCCGCCTCCAAGGCTCCGGCCCGGAAGGCCTCGGCCCGGAAGGCGCCTGTCACTCGGAAAGCTGCGACCGTCCGGAATGTCGTGGCGGTCGACGAAGCGTCAGTAGCCGAGGTGGCTCACCCCGTTGAGGTAACTGCTCCGGCCGAGGTGATCCCGGCTGCGGAGGTGACTCCGGCGGAACACTTGGCTCCGGCGGCCGAGATCGCGGCGCCAGTCCAGGCACCTCCGGCCCCTCCGGTGGCTCCGGTGGCTCCGGTGGCTCCGGTGGCTCCGGTGGCTCCGGTGGCTCCGGTGGCTCCGGTGGCTCCGGTGGCTCCGGTGGTTCAGGGGGCCTCGGTGGCTTCCTCGGGCGTGGGGGAGCGGGGGAGCACGGTGACACCGATCGGTGACACCGAACCCGGCACGGTTGCACCGATCGGTGCAAGCACGGCGGCGGCGCGGCCCAAGACGCTGATCATCGAGCGGATCCTGCGCGATCGGGAGGGCCTCTGGCGCGACATCCTCGCCGAGCAGAACCTCAACACGGTGCTCCGTCGCATGCTGGTCAGCTCGGTGATCTCGCTGGCGTTCTACGGGCTGGTGCTCGGCGCCTCGGCCGGTCCGTTGCAGGCGGTGTCGTCCGCGGTGAAACTTCCGCTGCTGTTCCTGCTCACGCTCGCGATCTGTCTTCCGACGCTGTACCTCTTCAACCTCGTGTTCGGTGCCCGGTTGTCGATCCGGCAGGCGTTGGCGCTGGTGTTGGTGGCGATCACGGTCACCGGGGCGTTGACCCTCGCGTTCGCGCCGATCAGCTTGTTCTTCCTGGTGACTTCGAGCGACTACTCGTTCTTCAAGCTCCTCAATGTGGGCATCCTGATGCTCACCGGGTTCATCGGGCTCAGCCTGATGGTGGACGGCATGCGTGGTCTGAACCGGCTGTCCGGACACGAGCCGGCACCGCGTCCGGAGCCCCGCTACGCCTGGGAGGCCCTCGACGCCCATCCCCACGGCCCCCACGCCGTCCCGGCCGCGTCAGCCGTCCACACGGTGCCGAACACCCAGAACATCCACGCCGCCCACCAGAACATCCACGCCGCCCACCAGATCAACGCCGCGCACCAGGTCCACGCCGCGCACCAGATCAACGCCGCGCAAAAGGCTCACCCCGCTCCCGGCGCCTTCGACCGGCCGGTCAACACTCGGCTGCTCTACGTCTGGGCGCTGCTGTTCGGGTTCGTCGGCACGCAGCTGGCCTGGACCCTCCGCCCCTTCATCGGCGAGCCGAACCATCCCTTCCAGCTCTTCCGCGACATCGAAGGCAGCTTCTACTCCAACGTGCTCTCGACGATCGCGTCGCTCTTCTAAGCACGGGAGAAGCTTCTAGGCACGGGAGAAGCTTCTAGGCACGAAGAAGCCCGCCCCGGCGCGAACGCCGGGGCGGGCGACACATCGATGACGGTTCGTACCGGGTGCCCGTCGGCAGGGACCACATCGATGCGTTGACACGCCGGCCGTCAGGCGGCCGGCCGCTGGTCAGCCCGTCGCCGCCAGACGACGGCCGTCGCGCGACAGGATCCCGGTGGGGACCTGCACCGGACGACGCGGCGCGGAGAGCTCGTAGCGCGGCTTCGCGTACAACAGCTCACGAGCCACCGTGACGAACTCCGACGGCGCGTTGATCGCCACGACGCCGACCAGGTCACGGCCGCGGTAGTGGCAGGTCAGGACGCCGTTGCGGGCGGTCTTCCGGTGCCCGGGACGACGCTCGAGGCGACGCACGTCGCTCTCGTCGGAGATGTCGCCGCAGACCTGGACGCGCAGTCCCAGCTGCTGCGACCAGTACCGGGGAAGCAGAATCGCCGGGTGGGTGGCCGCGTCACCGGCGAGCAGCGACCGCGCCGCCTGCTGGCCCTGCTCGAGCGCGGCGATCCACTGGCCGACCCGGCCGTTCTTGCCGTTCATCCAGTAGTTCGGCCACTTCGCGAGCGCGCCGGCCGCGACCACGCCCGGCACGACGTTGCCGTCGGTGTCCAGGACGCGCAGCGCGTCGTCGCAGATCACGCCGTCGGACGTGTCGATGCCGGTGCCTTCGAGCCAGGCGATCGAGGGCTTCTCACCAGCGGTCATCACGACCATGTCGGCGTTCACGCGGTCGCCGTTGTCGAGCGTCAGCTGCCACTTCTCGCCCATGCGGTCGGCGGCCTTCACGCGGCGGCCGAGGCGCATGTCGATGCCGTCCTCGATGTGCTCCTCGGTCATCAGCTCGGCGGCCGTCGCGTCCAGCACGCCGTTGAGGACGACGTTGCGCGGGTGGATGAGCGTGACGTTCTTGCCCATGCCGCGGATGCTGCAGGCGAGCTCGGTGCCGGTGAAACCGCCGCCGACGATCGCGATGTGCTCGGCGGTGCGCAGCCCGACCCGGATGCCCCAGGCGTCCTCGATGTCGTGGACGATGTGCGGGGTGGCGTGGCCGGACCACATGCTGTTGAGCGTCGGGCGGGCGCCGTTGGCGATCACCAGGCCGTCGAACCGGAAGCCCTCGCCGGTGTTGGCCCAGACGACCCGCTCGTTCATGTCACAGGCCACCGCGGTGCGCCCGAGGCTCCAGTTGATCTCCCAGCGCTTGTCGGTGACGCCGATCCGGGCGTCCTTGGGGCGCTGGGTGCCGGTGATGAGGCCCTTGGAGCAGGCCGGCCGGTCGTAGGAGCCGCCGGGGTCCTGGCAGAGCAGCTGGATCTGACCGCGGAAGCCCAGGCGCCGCAGCTCCTCGCCCGCTGCGGTACCGGCGGGGCCACCGCCGACGATCAGGATCCGATCGGCCGGCCCCAGGTTCGCCAGTGACTTCTGGGGCGCGAGGCGGGAGATGTTTGCCGCTCGCCTCTGCATCACTTACCTCCTCGGGGGCGGAGCCCCGTGACGTTGTTGAACTGGCCGGTGTTGTCCCTGCGTTCCGGTCGGTTGGGTACCGACCGCAGCGGGGGCGGAGGCGGGGGGTTCACGGGCTGACCGTGTCGCCGGCCGGGGCCACCGGGAGGGAACGGTCCGAGCCGGCCGGTGGGCCGCGGCGCACCGGGTCCGCTGGACGCGCCGGCCGGGACCGGCATCGGACCGGACGGCTGGGACGGTGCCGCCGGGCTGGTCGGCATGTCCGGAACGACCCGGGGGCCGGGGGTGGGCACGTCCGGAACGGCACGCGGGCCGTCGACCGGGGACACCGGCGCGATGTGCGGCACCACGGTGGTCTCCCGGTTGTCGCTGGGGACGCCGGGCGCGTAGTCCTGACCGGGGCCGGTCGTGGGGCCGATGTTGACCTTCGGCCCGGCGCTCTCGGCGCCCGGGGGGATCGTCAGGTCGAACGGGACGCCGGGGCCGGTCATCGTGATGGCACGGGCCGGGCAGATCTTGACCGCGTTGTAGACCTTGTCGACCTCGTGCGGCTCGACCGTCGTGCGGTAGGCCAGGCGGCCGGTGTGCTGGAGCTTGAAGACCTCCGGCGCCTCGTGCTCGCAGAACCCGAACCGGGCGCAGACGTGGGGGTCGACGTTGACGGTCGTGGTGTTGACCCGCTTCTCGTGCAGCCCGACCGCGACCGTCTCCAGCCGCTTGCCGTACTTGTTCGGGCCGACCGCCAGCCAGAAGCCGGTGGCGATCACCCAGGACGCGATGACGGCCCAGGTGACCAGGCCCTTGACCTCGGAGCCGGTGAAGACCAGGTGCGCCGCGGTGACCGTGTAGGCCGCGTAGGCGGTGGAGTGGAGCATCCGCCAGCGCGCGTGTCCGAGCCGGCGCTGCACCGGCACCGAGAGCGCGATCGCGATGAACATCTCCATGCAGAGCGTGCCCAGCCCGACGCCGATCGGCTTGGTCGGGTTGATGAACGGAATGAACTCGTCGATCACGCGCACGTACGTGCCGGGAGCCGCCAGCTGCGCCAGACCGTGGACGATGCCGAGCGCGAGCCCGCCGATCGCGAACGACATGTGCAGGTTCTTCAGCGATGCGTGCTTGATCCACGGCAGCGACCAGGAGCGGCCGAGCGCGGTGCCCATCAGGATGCTGATCCACAGTGCGATCGTGGAAGCGAATCCCACAGCCGCCGCGACTACGTGCACAGCGGCCGCGGCCGCGGCGTCCTCAGCGGATGCCGCCAGCAGGGCGGGTTCCATTCACGTCCTCCTCGTAGTTCCACCGGCCGTCGCGCATCTGCGTCCCTGCAAAGAGTCCGGCCGATCGGACGGGCGTCCGATCGGCCGGTGCTCCCGATCCCCTCGGGATGCGCACCGTCCTATCCGTGTGACGGGTGAGGCGGCGCGCCGGTTCAGAGGTTTTTTCTCAGCAGCGGCGACCCGTGTTGATGCACTGGACGACGCGGTTCATCAGACCCTCGTCCATGACGTTGATGAAGTCGTCGTGGTCGTTGATCGGCTTGTGCAGCTGCTCCGGGAATCCGTCGACAGCGAAGTTCGGACCGGCCGGGACGTTGTAGGTCAGCGTCATGGTCAGCTGCGGGATCGCCTTGAAGCCGGCCGGGCAGGCGCCCGTGCGCGGGTCCGAGAAGGCGACGTGCGAGCGGTGGTTGGCGCTGTCGGCGTTCACGCCGTCCCAGCAGTTCTGGAACGCGAACGTACGCTGCATCCCCCGGCCGCCCGGGCAGAGCGGGTACTTGTCGGTCGTGATCCGGTTGGTGAACCCGGAGCAGGTGAAGTGCGCGTTCGCGTTGCCGCCACCGTTGGTGAAGGCCTTCGCGTCACCGGTGATGATGCGCAGGAACTTCGGCATGGCCACGACCTTCTGGGTCGGGTTGCCCTTGTACTGGATGGTGAACTTCGGGGTGAGCGGAGCGCCCTCGTTCAGGTCCTCTTCCAGCTCGTTGGTGAAGCGCTGGGGGGTGTCCTTGGTGATGTCGCGGACGACCGGCCAGTAGTACGTGGACTTGTCGCCGTTGGTGCAGGTGGTACCGCCGGCGGCGAGGCTCTCGTCGGTCGACTTGCCGCTGGTGGTCGTGTTGCCGGCGTACTCGTGCAGGTGGTGGGCACCGTTGTCGACACCCGGCGCGACGATCACGTTGTCGGAGTTGAAGCCGTTGGGGTTGATGCTGCAGTTCACGCGGAACGAGCCCCGCGAGCCGTTCCGGTTGCCCCGCGGAGCGGCCTGCTGGTTCGGACGGACCTGGCGGATGTCGATGAAGTCCGAGGCGACCGGGCCGCGGGCCGGCTCGGCCTCTTCGCCGCCGTCGCCCTCTTCGCCCTCACCGTTGCCGTCGCCCTGGCCGTTGCCGTTGCCCTGACCGTCGCCGTTGCCCTGGCCATCCCCGTTGCCCTGGCCGTCGCCGTTGCCCTGGCCGTCGCCGTTGCCCTGGCCGTCGCCGTTGCCCTGGCCCTCGGTGGCGCTCGGGTCGGCGCTCGCGCTCTCGTCCGGGTCCTCGGAGTTGGCCGGGTCGGCGGTGGAGGAGGCCTGCGGGTTGCCGCTCTGCGTCGGCTTGCCGTGGCCGTGACCCCACTTCTGTCCGGCCCACTTCCAGCTCTGCTGACCGCCCCGGTCGCCGCGCATACCGGCCGACGCGGTGCCAACCCCGAGGGCCACCACCATCGTCGTCACGACCGCCATGATGATCAGCGATCGGCGACGGAACTGGTTGGGGGGCCGCTTGTGCCTCTTGGGTCCAGTCATGCGGGTGTTGTCTCCTCGGTTGGGGTCGGCAGGTTTGCTCGGGTCTGCCGACCAGGTCGGTTCACAGGCCCCTCATACGTCTCGCCCTCACTACGCTGCGCGGGCGAATCCGGTTCAACGCGATCGGCGCTGTAGACCAGCCGGAGCGCGGTGCGCGCCCGGTGTCGTCCACCGTTTCCGCTGCTCAGCGGCGTACGGCGGGCGGAATATTCACGTCCGGCAATGGCCGGAGATTCAGGATTTTCGTACTGTTCCGCAGTGGACCCAGCATTTTCTGGCCACTCAGCGTCACTATCGGCCGCGTGGCGCGGTGCGGGGACCGCTGCTCGCCGGGACTCGACGGCGAGCATGCTCGCGGCCCAGGCCCGGGCGTCCAGGTGGTCCGGAACCGGCCCGTCGTCCAGGCAGGCTTCCTCGACCCAGTCGTCGTGCATCCAGGAGTCGTCCGGGCGGGCCACGGTCTGCACGCGGGCCACGCCGATCCAGGCACCGGCTTCGCGGGGTATCCGCGACCGGGTGCGCCAGGACTCAGGATCTCTGAACTCGTTCATCGGATTACGCTCCTCGGCGGATCCGGCGGACGCTGACGAGGCCGATGAGCCCGGCGGCGGCCAGCATCGCGACGATTGCCATGGTTCGCATGCCCGGGGAACTCTCGGAGAGGCCGCCCGAACCGCTGGTGGACGACGCCTGGGAGAGAACCGGGGCCGGCAGGTCGTCGAACGCGACCAGGCCGGTGCTCTCCAGCAGCGTCATGTGCCGCATGACGACGGTGTTCGCCGTCTGGGCGTACGCCCGGATGATCGGGTTGCGGGTACCGGTCCGCACCTGGGCGATGATGTTGAAGACCGTGCCGTGCGCGGCACGCAGCCGGTCGGCGAACAGTCGGTCGTAGTCCGCGCCGCTCGCCTTGGACAGCTCGGCCATCCAGCCCTGCTGCAGCTCCGAGGGCGTGCTCGGCAGGACGACGTCGAGGTCGGCGGCCAGTTTGCGCACCGAGTCGTCGAGCTTGCGGTGGTCGGCGGCCAGCTGCCGTCCGACGGCCTTCACGATCGGGCTCTCGGCCTTCTGCTGGGCCTGCTCACCCGACGGGATCTCCCAGAGGCCGGCCTGCCGCACCTTGATCAGGAGCTGCTTGTCGGCCTCGGTGAGCGGGATCGACCGCGCGGTGGCCAGATCGGGGTTCGGCGGCAACGGCTCCGGGCTGGCGCTGGTGACGACCGGGTCGGTCGCCTGGTCCTTGGTGGTGTCCCGGACGTCGCCGGTGCCGGCGGCGGGGGTGTCGGTGCCGTCGCCCTCCTCCGCCGCCGGGACGGCGGCGGGGTTGCCCTGGCCGGTCCGCAGCGCGGGGGTGCCGACGCCGGGTTCGGCGGCCTGCGCCGCCGCTCCGGGCCACCATCCGAGGGAGGTGGCGCCGAGCGCGATCGAACCCGCCGCGATCAGCGCGACGAAAAGAGTTAGTGATCGACCGGGCAGGGCATCGGCGACGGTGCGCTGCACCCGCCGGTTACCCGGTGCGTTGTCGTTACGACCGGTCATCGACCGCTCCCGAACGTCTGGAAGTAACAGGGGTCCCAGGGCGTCCCGGGTTTCCCCGGGGACTCGTTCAGCGCGACGAGGGTGGGCGCCGACCAGTTCAGCGCGGATCGATCGTTAATCCGGAGATAAAGTTCGGCTGACCCGGGGTTAATGGGACGGCCGTCGTCAGCAACTTTCTCCGTTGTTTATGAACCGGCGATGAGCGTCGTCCGTGTTTTCGATCGCGCGGCTCAGCCGGCCGCGTGCTACCCCGACGCCACTGGGAGACCAGGACGATGAACGCGAGCATCCGCTCGGTCACGACACGCTCCGCCCTCGCGGCCGCTGGGCTGCTCACGGCCCTGGCGTTGACCGCGTGCGGCTCGACGTACGACGGCGCAGCGCAGAACACCGCCGCCACCGGGGCGCCGGCACCTGCGACCGCCGACGTCGCCCCGCCGGCGGACGAGGTCATTCCGAAGACCACGGAATCGGAGGGCGGTGACACCGCGGCCGGCGGCGACGCCGGTGCCTCCTCGGCCGACGTCGGTAAGAAGCCCACGACGCTCAAGCGCACGCGCACGAAGAAGATGGGTGACGTCGTCACCGACGAGCGCGGGTGGATTCTCTACCGCTTCGACAACGACAAGCCGAAGCCGCCGAAGTCCGCCTGTGACGGTGACTGCGCGAAGGTGTGGCCGCCGGTCGTCGCCGGTGACCAGAAGCTCGTCGGGCTGGACGCGGCCAAGGTGGGCGAGGTGACCCGCAAGGACGGGACGAAGCAGGTCACGCTGGGCGGCTGGCCGCTCTACTACTACCTGGGCGACAAGAAGCCCGGCGACTGGACCGGGCAGAACGTGGGCAAGGTGTGGTTCGCGGTGTCGCCCGACGGCACCAAGAACGTGACCTGCCTCCCGGAGAACCCGCCGGCTCCGCCGAAGCCGCCCGCGGACGACGCCGCCCAGAGCGACGACGCGGGCGCGGGAGATGGTGAATACACCTACTGACGGGTGGGGAACCACCCCATCACTGTCGGAGTTCGCCCTGGCGGCTCGCACCCGGTGCTAGTGCGGACTCCGGCCCAGCCCACCCGATCGCCGACTCGGATCGCGGTCGGGTGGGCCACTGGTCCGGTGTCGCCACCGCTGGGCCGGACGAGAAAGTCCGCGGGGGCGGAAGGGGAACAAGCTCAAATGGCGCGCAAAAACATGTGGTCGGCGTCCGCCGCGGTGGGGGACGCCGAACTCCGGGGTCTTCCGGAGGGGTACGCGCCTGAGCGTGACGGCACGATCGAGCTCCCGCGCGCGATGCCGGGCCCGTCGTCCGGTGTGTACACGGTGGGCCGGCTGGGCGGTGCGCACCGCAAGAGCGACAAGCCGGGCCGGCAGGTGGACCCGACGGCCGGCCGATCGAGCCGCTCCGGACGCGCGAACCGCGACAGCAGCCAGGACACCGGCGAGTGGACCAGCATCTGGCCCGACGAGCAGCCCACCGTTTCCCGGGCGATGCCGCAGCCGCGGCCGTCGCAGTCACCGCACGACACCGGCACCTACGGCTACGTCCAGGCCGAACCCGGCTACGACCGGGGCCCGTCCGGCTACGACGCCGGCCCGGCGGCGTACGACCGCGGCCCGTCGGGTTACGACCGGGGCCCCTCCGGCTACGACGCGGGCCCGTCGGGTTACGACCGGGGAGCGGGTGCGCGTCCGGTTCCGACCAGTCCGGCCGGGCGTCCGGCCCCCCAGGGGCGGCCGGTCTCGAGCAGCCGGCCGGTGTCGAGCAGCCGCCCGACGTCCGGGTCGCGCACGGGCCAGCGCCGGGCCGGTGGGGAGCGCCGCGCGAAGGCCGGCTCGCGCCGGAGACCCTCGCGCCCGATGCGCTACACCGGGGCCCGCCGCAAGTTCTCCAGCTGGGCCCCGCTCGCCGGTGGTGTGCTGATGCTCGTCCTCGTGCTGGGCGCGACGATGCTCGCCGAGCGGGACCGCTACACCGGCAACTCCAGCACCGCGCAGGGCACCGCCTCGGCGAGTCTCCCGGCCGCCGGGGCGAACCAGCCCCCGAAGGCCGACGCGGCCACCGCGCAGGCCGCCGAGGCCGTCGCCACCGCGATCAACAAGGACCTCGACGACCTGGGCTGCGGCCGCGTCGAGGTCGACCAGACCCTGGTGGCGTACGCGGGTGACCACGTCGACGACATGCTGACCCGCAACTACTTCAACACCACGACGCCGGACGGCGACACCTCGATCCAACGGGTGAAGAGCGTCGGGTACGACGGGACGAAGGTCGTGGAGTCCGTCGTCGCCGGTGCCGGTAATCCGGCCGAGGCGGCCCGCGCCGCGTTTCCGGCTCCGGACACCGCCACCAACCTCCCGGCGACCGTCAAAGTGGTGTCCGGAGGCAAGCTGAGCTGCGGTTGGACCAAGGTAGGGGCGCAGGCACGGATGAACACCAAGAGCGTCGCGTACTGGTCGATCGTGCTCGGGCAGTGACCCGGGTGGCCGCCTGCGAAGACAGGGAGGGGTTTGTTGCCGGTTCCGGTCCGCATTACGTTGTGGCTCCGGTTGACTGGCTCCTGCCGTTGACCGTCCGCGTCGCCGAGAAAGTCTTCGGTTCGCCCTGAACCGGCTCTCGACGACGCACGTGTGAGAGTTGGGGTTCGTGCGACCCGATAAAGGATCACGGTCGGAGGCGTCAGTGCACATCGCTGTTCCCGCTCCTCGGCTACCCGGAGCGGCAGTACCGCCAAGCGGTCGGATGTTCGGTGGACCCGACGTCCGGCAACGCACTGCGTCGGGACCCCGGGACGGAGTAGCCGCCGGACCAGGACACGCTCAGCCGGTGAACGGCGCGGCGCGCGCCGACCGGGGGCCGTCCGGCCGTCAGCTGCCACCGGCCCAAGGTGAGGAGCTGATCCGGCAGATCTACGTGGAACACGGTCGGGCGCTCCTGGCGTACGCGACCCGCCTCACGGGTGACGCCGCGGCCGCCGAGGACGTCGTCCAGGAGACGCTGGTCCGTGCCTGGAAGCACGGTGAAGCGCTTTCTGACGGATCCCGGTCAGTTCGGGGCTGGTTGCTCACGGTCGCGAGGAACATCGTCACCGACCGGGCCCGCGCCCGCCGGGCTCGGCCGACCGAGGTCGCCGAGAACCCCGCGACCCCGCCGATGGAACGGGACCACTCCGACGGGGTGGTCGACACGATGGTGGTTCTCGATGGCCTGGGAACCCTCTCCGCCGAGCATCGGCGGGTACTGATCGAGGTTTATTACCGTGGACGGACGACCGCAGAGGCTGCCGAGGTGCTCGGCGTGCCCGCCGGCACCGTCAAGTCCCGGACGTACTACGCGCTGCGGGCTTTACGCTCCGCGCTCGGAGATGTAGTGGGGGTGACACGATGACCGAGATGCAATGCCGCGAATTGGTCGGGGCGTACGCGGTAGGAGCGCTCGAGCCACCAGAGGCGGCCCGGCTGGCCGACCATCTGCTGTCGTGCACCCGCTGCCGGCACGAGCTCGACGAAGCCGAGGAGACCGCCGCGATCATGGCGGCCGTGCCGCCCGAGGCGTTCATCGACGAGCCGGCCGACCCGAACGACGCGATCTTCATGCGTGCGCTGCACGACATCCGCCTCGAGGCGTTCGAGCAGGCCGGTCCGCCGCCCCGCCAGGAGGCCGGGCCGCAGCTGCGCTCGGTGCCGGGCGGACGGCAGGACAGCTTCCCGGGTTACTCCGGGCAGAAGGCCCGCTCGCACCGGCGTCGGCCCCGCGCGGGCAGCGCCAGCCAGCAGCGTCGTCACCTCGCGTTCGCCGGTGCGGCGGCCGCGGCGGTGCTGGTGCTCGGCGGTGGCGTCCTGATCGGATCGGGCCTCGGTGACTCCGACGAGGGTGGCACCCGGACCAACCCGGTCGCGAAGCAGACCCAGGGGACGAGCCAGCCCGCCGATCCCGGGATCGGCTCGGCGAACCTCCCCGGCCTCAAGGGCGAGAACCCCACCACCAAGGCGACGCTCAAGGTCGACGTCAGCTCGGCCGCCAGCGGCTACCTGCGCCTCGACCTGGAGGGCACCGGGCTGCCGGCCGGCCAGGACGTCGAGATCGTCGCGTCGGACTCGGTGGGTGCTCCGACCGTCGTCGACACGGTGAAGGTCAGTGCGTCCGGTGTGCTGGACGAGATCAAGTCGGTGAAGATGGCGCCGACCGAGCTGACCACGGTCACGCTCCGGACCACGGCCGGCGAGACGTTGGTGACCGCCAAGAGTTCCTAGGCCGGGTGGCGACTCTCCTCGGGTTGTGGGGATCGGTGGGGCGTCGCGACCCTTCAGTGAGCCCCGCATCGTTTTCGGAAGCGATGCGGGGCTCACTTGTTTTCCGCGTTGAACCACCGTGGGCCGCGAACCGTCTGGGAAGTATGAGCCGACCGCAGTCGACGTACCCCCACCAGCAGGCCGGTCGCCCGCCTGCCGATTCCTACTCGGACCGGTCCTACCCGGGCTACGGCTCCGACGACCAGGACCCCCCGGGCCGCTACCCGGGCAACGGCCGGAACGCCCCGGGCGCCCCGAAGTCCTCGAAGCGCAAAGCCATCATCGCGACCGTCGCGGCGGCCGTGGTCGGTGGTTCCCTGCTGGGGCTCGGCGGCGCCGAGTGGTGGAGCAGTCGCGACTCCGGGCCGAAGACCGCGCCGGTCCTCTCGCTGGAGCAGATCGCCGACAAGGTCGGCTGTGAGCCGACGAGCATTCGGAAGAGCAGCGACTTCTCGCAGGGCGTCTGCGATCTCGGGTCGACGCGCACGACGATCCTGACGTTCGAGTCGAACCAGAAGATGCTCGACTGGATCGAGGCGGCCGAGGGGTACGGCGGCGCCTACCTGGTCGGCACGAAGTGGCTGGTGACCTCGAACAAGGCCGAGACGCTCGACCCGCTCGTCAAGAAGCTCGGTGGTGGGCAGATCATGCTCGACTCCCACTACCAGGACTGATACCTCCGGTCGGACTACCCGCGTCGCCCTGATCGGGCGGCGCGGGTTCTTTCGTGTGCGTGCTTTCCGGTGCTGCGTGCTTTTCCGGTACGGGAAACCACCCCCGAAAAGCCGAACGCGCGAGCCCCCGAGGGGTGCTCGCGTCGCGTCCAGAGGAAGGTGTGTAGTTGGGTCGTGCGGGCGTCAGCGGCCGCAGGAGCGGGTCCAGCGCCGCGCGCTGCGGGCGGCTCGCGCGGGGCGCGGACCGAGCACCAGCGGGCGGGAACCGATCGCCGGGCGGGCGACGGCGGGCAGCGTGGGTTCGGGCGCGGTCGTCTCGACCGACAGCGGCTTGGGCAGCGTCCGGGACGGCGGCGCCGCCGACGGGAGCCAGGGTATGCCGGCGGGGGCGGCCGATTCCGTGGCTCTGGCGGCGCGGCGGTCGGCACCCGCGCCCAGGCCACCGCGGCGGCCGAGGCCACCGGGCCGGCGCGCGCTGCGGGCCCGGCCCAGCGCGCCGCGCTGCGCGGACGTGATCCGGTTGAGCGTCGCGCGGCCGATCACGGTCAGCGGGCCGGTGGCCACGACCACCGCGGTTCCCGCGCCGTGGACGATGCGGCTGCCGGCGTGCACCATCGAGCGACGGTCGGCGACCGGGGTCCAGCCACTGCCCACCGGGGCGACGCACCGGGAGGAGGCGAGCTCACCGCCGGTCAGCGGCTCCTCGTCCACCCGCAGTTCGACGACGTCGAGCAGGCGCGCGTCGGCGGGCACCAGGTCACCCTGGGCGAGCAGGACGATGTCGCCGGGCACCAGGTCGACGGCGTGGACGGTCAGCACCCGGTCCGAGCGCAGGACGCGGGCCATGAACTGCTCGCGGACCTGCTCGGTCGCGCTCTCCGCCTCGGAGCGGCGGCCGAGCAGCGTGTCGACGAAGGCACGCAGCCGGGGCCAGCGCTCCTGGCTCAGCGCGGTGGTCTCCTCGGTGCCCGGCTCGACGACGTTCGGGCCGAGCGCGCCGCGCCGACGCGCCGCCTCCTCCAGCGTGAGCCCGGTCAGCGGGTTGACGTCGAAGCGGCGGACGACCTCCTCGTGGGAGTAGGCCCACGGGTGAACCGACACCGGTCCGCGCGTCTCGGCGCTGGCCTTCACTGCTGGGCGCATGGCCGTCTCCTGTCCAAGCTTTCGGGTTGGGCACCTGGGTGACGCTGATCAACGACCCTGCGGCGGCTGACCTTAAGTTCGGCTTTGCGTTTCCTGTTTGGGAGGACGGCTCCTCTCGGGGGTTGGTTCAAAGCTCATGGGACTACGTTGACGATGTTTTGGAAGGGGCGGGTGTGACTGGTGGGACCAGGCGCACCCCGGCGTGGCCGTCACCGCCGCGACCGGGCACGATAGGGGTGCGATGACGCTCACCGACCTGCTCCCACAGACACCCGACGCCGACGAGATCTTCGAGGCCTTCGCGGGCTGGGCGGAGAAACAGGGCCTGACGCTCTACCCGCACCAGGAAGAGGCGCTCATCGAGATCGTCTCGGGCGCGAACGTCATCCTCTCCACGCCCACCGGGTCGGGGAAGAGCATGGTCGCCACCGGGGCGCACTTCGCGGCGCTGGCCACCGGGAAGCGCACGTACTACACCGCGCCGATCAAGGCGCTGGTCTCGGAGAAGTTCTTCGCGCTCTGCGACGTGTTCTCCCCGTCGCAGGTCGGGATGCTGACCGGCGACGCGTCGGTGAACGCCGACGCCCCGATCATCTGCTGCACGGCCGAGATCCTCGCCAACATCGCGCTGCGCGACGGCGCCGCGGCCGACGTCGGCCAGGTCGTGATGGACGAGTTCCACTTCTACGCCGAGCCCGACCGCGGATGGGCCTGGCAGGTGCCGCTGATCGAGCTGCCGCAGGCCCAGTTCCTGCTGATGTCGGCGACGCTCGGCGACGTCACGCGGTTCGTCGACGACCTCAGCCGGCGCACCGGTCGCTCGACCGCGGTGGTGAGCAACGCCGAGCGTCCGGTTCCGCTGTTCTACGAGTACGTCACGACGCCGCTCCACGAGACCCTGACAGAACTGTTGGAAACCCGACAGGCGCCGATCTACGTGGTGCACTTCACCCAGGCCGCGGCGCTCGAACGGGCACAGGCCCTGATGAGCGTCAACGTCTGCACGCGCGCGGAGAAGGACGCGATCGCGTCGGCGATCGGGAACTTCCGGTTCAGCACCGGCTTCGGGAAGACGCTGTCGCGGCTGGTGAGGCACGGCATCGGCGTGCACCACGCGGGCATGCTGCCCAAGTACCGGCGGCTGGTCGAGACGCTCGCCCAGGCCGGGCTGCTGAAGGTGATCTGCGGCACCGACACGCTCGGTGTCGGCATCAACGTGCCGATCCGGACGGTGTTGTTCACCGGCCTGTCCAAATACGACGGGGTTAAGGTCCGGCTCCTGAAGGCCCGGGAGTTCCACCAGATCGCCGGTCGGGCCGGCCGGGCCGGGTACGACACCGTCGGCACCGTCGTCGTGCAGGCGCCGGAACACGTGGTCGAGAACGAGCGTGCGCTGGCCAAGGCCGGCGACGACCCGAAGAAGCGGCGCAAGGTCGTGAAGAAGAAGCCGCCGGAGGGGTCGGTCGGGTACGGCAAGCCCACCTACGAGCGGCTGATCGCGGCTGAACCGGAGCCGCTGACGTCGTCGTTCGCCGTGTCGCACGCGATGCTGCTCAACGTGATCGGGCGGCCGGGCGACGCGTTCGCCGCGATGCGCCACCTGCTCACCGACAACCACGAGGACGCCGCCGCGCAGCGCAAGCACATCCGCCGGGCGATCGCGATCTACCGGGCGTTGCTCGCCGGCGGAGTGGTGGAGAAGCTCGACTCGCCCGACGCCGAGGGGCGCTCGGTGCGGCTCACGATCGACCTGCAGGAGGACTTCGCGCTCAACCAGCCGCTGTCGCCGCTCGCGCTGGCCGCCATCGAGCTGCTCGACCGCGAGTCGCCGTCGTACGCCCTGGACGTCGTGTCGGTGATCGAGTCGACGCTCGACGACCCGCGCCAGGTGCTCTCGGCCCAGCAGTTCAAGGCCCGCGGCGAGGCCGTCGCGCAGATGAAGGCCGACGGGCTCGAGTACGACGCGCGGATGGAGGCCCTGGAGGACGTCACCTACCCGAAGCCGCTGGTGGAGCTGCTCTCGGCGGCGTACGAGACGTACCGGCGCGGACACCCGTGGGTGGCCGACTACGAGCTCTCGCCGAAGTCGGTCGTGCGTGACATGTACGAGCGGGCGATGACGTTCACCGAGTACGTGTCGTTCTACTCGCTGGGGCGCTCGGAAGGCCTGGTGCTGCGTTACCTGGCCGACGCGTACCGGGCGATCCGGCAGACCGTGCCCGGCGAGGCGCGCACCGAGGACCTCACCGACCTGATCGAGTGGCTCGGCGAACTCGTGCGCCAGGTCGACTCGTCGCTGATCGACGAGTGGGAGCGGTTGACGTCGCCGGCCGACGAACTGGCCGAGGTGGCGCCGATCGAGTCGACGCCGGTGGCCGTGACCCGCAACACCAGGGCGTTCCGCGTGCTGGTGCGCAACGCGCTGTTCCGGCGGGTGGAGCTGGCCGCGCTGCGCAACTGGTGGGAGCTGGGCGAGCTGGACTCGGCGTCCGGGTGGGACACCGAGGCCTGGGACGAGGCGATGACGCCGTACTTCGAGGAGTACGCGTCGATCGGCACCGGCCCGGACGCGCGTGGCCCGGCGCTGCTCTCGATCTCCGAGGAGGCCGGGTTGTGGCTGGTGCGCCAGACGTTCGACGACCCGGCCGGTGACCGGGACTGGGGCATCTCGGCGACCGTCGATCTGTCGGCCTCGGACGAGGCCGGGGTCGCGGTGATCGAGGTGACGTCGGTGGGCCCGCTCACCGCGGAGTGAACTAGCCGCCTGGGGGTGGGGCGCTCATCGGGGGGTGAGGTAGCCCTGTAGGTGGTGGAAAACGGTGGCTTGCCGGATGTCGTCGGTCGGGACCTCGATCAGGCGGCCGCCGGCCGGGTTGTAGACGAGCAACGTGTCCGTGTCATGGGCGACGGCGAGCAGGTAGTGCGCCGGATAGGTGTTGCCGACCAGTAACGGCACCGGGTGGCCGGCGTCGACCGCGGTGAGGATGTTCCTGGTGGCCGCGGAGAGCTCGCGCGGGTTCGTGTCGTCGGTCCAGTGGAACGCGTACCGGGTGCCGGTCTCGGCGGCCAGACCTCGCTCCATGCCCCACGGTGAGGTGCCGAGCGCCTCGGGCCAGATCGGGTTGGTGCGGCCGTGCAGGCGGCGCTGTTCCTCCCGGAACGACTCGGGATCCTTCGTGATCTCGAGCGTGTAGACGGGGTCGGCGAGCGCGCGGGCGACCACGATCGAGGTCGTGCCGCAGGTGGTGCCGTCGGTCTGGGCGAACGGCTGCCCGGCGAACGTGACCGGGCCGCGCCGGGCCGGATCGAGCACCGAGAGGTGCTCGCGGAGCCAGGTGGGGTTGTGGCCGCGGATCTGCTCGGCGAACGCGGTGACGGTGGCGATGTCGTGGCCGGCGGCCAGCGCTTTCCAGAGGTAGGCGCGTTCGAGCGGGCTCGCGGCCGCGGCCAGCGTGTGCTCGAAGGCCGCCCGCTCGATGGCGGTGAGGGCGGCGCGGCGCCGGTTCGCGCGGAGCAGCTGCCACGGTGGCAGGACACCGAGATCGGTCGGCCACCCGGCCCCACCACCCACGGCCGGCCCACCGGCACCCGACGACCCCGGGGCGCCCGCATCGGCGGGCGACGACCCCGGGGCGCCCGGATCGGCGGGCGACGACCCCGGGGCGCCCGGATCGGTGGCGCCGGGGTTGGCGGGTCGTGCGTCCACGGCGGCCAGGGTGACCGCGTCGGCGGGGTGGGCGTCGACGGCGGACGCGCGGGCCCGGGCGGTGACGTCGCCGAGCCGGGCGATCAGCGTGTCGGCGGCGGTCAGGCCGCGCCGGTAGATCTCCCCGAACCCGCTGATCAACTCCCTGGCCGTGGTCGCGAGCTCGTCGAGCGCACGCACGTCGAGCGCGCGGACGCTGCGCCCGAACAGCTCGACGTGCGTGGCGTCGTGCCAGGCGGCGGCGAGTCGGGAGCGCAGCTCGCGGTGCTCGGCCCGGAGCTCGGCGCTGGTGGCGGCGTAGCCGGTGAGCGCGTCGGCCGCGGCGTCGAACGCCGGGCGGACCGAACCGACCAGGTGCGCGGTGGCGATCGTGGTCTCGGCGGCGGAGGCGAACGCGCTGCCGGTCCACGCGGCCGGGAGCCGCCCGCGGGCGAGTTCGGCGGCGTCGGCGGCGACCGGATCGGTGTCAGCGGCGGCCCGGCGGAAGGCCGCGGCGAGGTCGGCGAGCTTCTCCGGGTCGCCGCCGGGAGGGTCGGACACCGTGGCGAGCACCGTGCCGAGCGTGCGTACCAGTGCGGCGGGGCCGAGCCGCCCGAGTGCGGACCCCAGGCGGTGCAGGATGGCTCCGACCTGCGCGTAGTCCCGAATGGCCACGGTTACTCCGCCTCCCCGGACACGGTGGCGCCGTCGGCGTCCCGATAGCCGGCCGCGGCGATGGGCAGTGCGTCGCAGAGGGTGCGGAGCACCTCGAGGTACAGCCCGAGCTCGGCATCCCAGCGCTGCACGGTGTCGGCGATCGCGTGGTCGGCCTCGCGGAGGCCGGTGGCTCCGGCGACGTCGGCGGTGCCGCTGCGCCAGTGCCGCCGGATCGCGTCGAGCTCGTCGACGAGCGCACTCGCGACCCGCCCGGCGTCCACGAGCGCCCCGGGCGACACCGCGAACGCCCCGGGCGAAAGACCGAACGCCCCGGGCGGCGCGACCACTGCCCCGGGCGGTGCAACCAGCGCATCGGCCGACCCCGCGAGCGGCCCGGCCGGGCCGGCCGACCCGGCGCGCTCCGAAGATTTCTCCACCCCGTCATCGTGGCAGCCCTCACGACCCTCGCCCACGTTGTCCACAGGGCGATTCACGCCGGCGGCGTCAACCCGCCGGTGGGGGAGACGCGCGCGGCGGCGCGGCCGAAATCGGCGGTGGAGAGCCCCCGCACCAGCGTGAGCGCCCGCCGGCGGGGGTCACGGGCCGGGAGACCGCCGTCGACCAGGTGGGTGCCCACCAGCGTGCCACCGGCCCAGCTGCCGTCGGAGCGCAGCGTCACCCGCAGGACACCGCCCACCCCGGCCGGCCCGGCGCTCGACAACGTCCGGTACCCGGCGAAGTTGCCCAGGCTGTACGCGATCAGCCGCCCCCGGTAGAACTCCAGGCCACGCAGCACGTGCGGGCTGTGCCCCACGACGAGGTCCGCACCGGCGTCGACGACGGCGTGCGCGAACCGGATCGGGTCGCCGCGCTGCTCGCCGAGGAACGACTCCGGGCCCCGCCGGACGTGGGCGTGGTCGGCGCCCTCCGCGCCGATGTGCATCTGGACGACGACGAGGTCGGCGCTCGCGGCGGCCCGTCGCACCAGCGCGGCCGCGGCCGGGACGTCGAGCACGCTGTTCGTCCACGCGTACGGGGAGAACCCGATCGTCGCCACCCGGATCCCGCGCACGGAACTCCGGGTGATCCGGCCGGCCGGGCCGGTGTGGTCGACGCCGTACCGGCGCAGCGCCGCGACCGTGTCGGCGAGCCCGGCGTCGCCGTAGTCGCGGGCGTGGTTGTTGGCGACGTTCAGCACCGTGAACCCGGCGCCGGCGAGCCAGCGGGCGTACCCCGGCGGCACCCGGAACGCGTAACACGTCCGCGCCTCGGCGGTGGATCGCTCCTCGGTCGGCCGGGACACGCGGCGAGCGCACTTCGTCGTCGTGGTCCGGTCGGTCAGCGGCGACTCGAGGTTGCCGCTCACCACGTCGCCGGTCAGCTCGCGGCGGACGTCGTCGAAGAACGTCCGGCCGCCGTTCGGCGGTAGCTTCGGCGTCGAGCCCAGGATCACGTCACCCACCGCGGCGAACCGCACCGTCGGCACCGGGGCCGCCGACGCCGCGGGGGGCACCACCCGGAGGAACGACGCGTCGGGCGGTCCGCCGCCGGGGCCGGTCGTGGTCGCCGCGAGCACGCCGAGCAGGACGGCGGGCACGCCGAGCAGGAACCACCGGCCCCGGTATCCGGACGTCACAGCCGAACAATAGGGAAAACCGGGCGCCGAACCGCCGGGCCGCGCCGGGTGTCGGCAACCCGTCCGGAGCCGAACGACGCCGGACGTGGGGCTATACACTCCAGCGGCGGACGAATGGTTACCGGACAGGGGAGCGCGGACCCACGATGAGCGGCTGGTCGAGCGACTCGGGCGGCGCTCACCCCGGCGACGGCTCGCCCAGCGGGGGCGGCCCCACGCTCACCGAACCGCAGATCGTCGAGGGGCGCTCGATCCGCTTACCGGTCGGCACCGGTCCCGGCGTCCGGGTGCTGCTGCGCGAGCGCATCTCGAAGAACACCGGGCAGGCGACGGTGTTCACCGCCGAGCTGCTCGACCCGCTGGCCGAGGCGGGTGAGCCCGGTGACCCGGTCGCGGTCCGGGTGGTGCTGGAGCGGCGCGGCCGGCCCGACGTCCTGCAGCGCATGCGCCGTGAGCAGCGGTACGCCACCGCGTTGCGGCACCCGTTCCTGCTGCCGGTGTTCGCGCAGGCCGAGATGCCGGAGTTCCGCCGCGAGTTCGACGGCACCTGCCTCGCGCTGGTGCAGGTCATGCCGCTCTGCGGTGCGGACCTGGAGGACCAGGTCGTCAAGTCCAACCCCCCGCGGCTGACCGCCGACCAGATCCTGTTCGACCTGGTCGGCATCGCCGACGCACTGCACCACCTGCACACGCCGACCGGTCAGCGCGGGGTGCTGGTGCACCGCGACGTCAAACCGGCGAACATCCTCCGGTGGGACCGGCGCAGCGTCCTCGGGGACCTCGGCACGCTCCGCGACCCGCAGACCGGCAACCCGACCGGCGGGGTCGGGACGATCCCGTACATGCCGCCGGACGAGGGCACGAGCCCGACCCCGGCCTGGGACATGTTCAGCTTCGGCGTGGTGCTGGCCGAGCTGCTGACCGCGCGTCGCCCGCACGACGTCGCGGAGAAGACGCCGCTGGCGTACCTGCAGGCGCACCTGCGGCACAGCCTGCGCCCCGACCTGGACGACCTGATCGAGGCCGAGGTGGGGCCGGAGCGCGGCCGGGTGGTGGCCGGGCTCGTGCGCCGGTGCACCGACCCCGAGCCGCGCAACCGTCCGACCGCGGCGGCCGCCCGCGACGAACTGCTGCCGCTGCTGACGCCGGACGAGCAGCTGCGCCTGCACGAGCTGGTCGGGTTCGACACGGTCGAGGCGCTGGACGTGATCGCGATCAGCGCGCTGCGGGTGTTCGGGGACCAGCACCCGGTGACCCGTTCGGCGGCCGAGCGGCTGGCGGCGACGCTCGTGGCGTCGGCCGCGGGGTTGATGGAGGAGGGGCGGCCCGGCCGGGCCAAGGACTACCTCGAGCGGGCCCGGCGGATCCAGGGGGCGCTCGCCGAGGGCGGGCCGACGCCGGTGGAGCCGTTCACCGACGCGCCCACCCGCCAGCAGCACTGGACCCGCACCCGCTCCGACCACCCCGCGATCGCGGCCCCGATCTCCGGAGCCGCCCCCGTCTCGGGCGCGGCCCCCGTCTCCGGCGCGGCCCCCGTCTCGGGATCAGCCCCGGTCTCCGGCTCGGCGCCGGTCGCGTACCCGGTCTCCGGCCACCCCGTCTCCTCGTATCCCGTCTCCGGCAACCCCGTCTCCGGGCACCCCACCCCGGGCGGCACCGCGGTCTACGGCGCTCCGTACGGCTACCCGCCCCCCGGCCCACCGGCGCCGCCGAAAAAGAAGAAGCGCACCGCCCCGCTCCTCGCCGGCCTCGCGGTCCTGGTCGTGCTGGCCGTCGCCGGCGCCGGCATCTACCTCCTGAGACCCACCGGCGGCGACGACGGGGGCGACGGGGACGTGGCCGCGCCCCGCGTCACCGCCACGCCGCTCGCCGTCGGGCCCTCCCCGGCGGTGCAGGACACGTTCAGCGGCCACACCCAGTGGATCAACGCGGTCGCGTTCAGCCCCGACGGCACCCGGATCGCGTCCGGGAGCGGCGACAGCACGGTGCGGCTCTGGGACGTCGAGGACCGCAGCCCGATCGGCGACCCGCTCGAGGGCCACACCGGCACGGTCTACCGCGTCGCGTTCAACAAGGACAACCTGCTGGCCTCGGTCGGCGGCGACGGCGCGGTCCGGCTCTGGAACACCACCGCGGGCACGAAGGTGGGCACCCTCACCGGCCACACCGGCGACGCGTACGGCCTGGCGTTCTCGCCGGACGGCCGGACGATCGCCTCGTCCGGCGGCGACAAGACCGTCCGGCTCTGGGACGTCGCGAGCCAGCGCCAGATCGGGCAACCGATGACCGGCCACACCGACGAGGTGTACAGCGTCGCGTTCTCGCCCGACGGGAAGACGCTGGCCAGCGGCAGCGCGGACGACACGATCCGGCTCTGGGACGTGGCGACCCGCACACCGCTCGGCGACCCGCTCAAGGCCACCCCCGGTGACATCGACTCGATCGCGTTCAGCCCGGACGGCCGGTACGTCGCCGGTGGCGGTTCCGACAGGGTCGTCCGGGTCTGGGACGTGGAGAAGCGGATCGTGCACCAGGCGCTGCGCGGGCACACCGACAACATCTACGGCCTGGCCTACAGCCCCGACGGCCGCACCCTGGCCACCGCGAGCATCGACGACACCACCCGGCTGTGGGACCTCACGACCGGCAAACCGATCGGGAAACCGCTGAAAGCCACCGGCGACGTCGACGCGGTCGCGTTCAGCCCGGACGGACGCCTCCTCGCCGACGGTGGCGACGAGAAGGTCGTCCGGCTCTGGGACCTGGACACCCGGCCCGTTCCCACCCCGAGCAACTGACGATGCCCCAGCCGACCGGCGGCACCTCGTGGCTCGAGGGCATCTCCGCGTTCCTCGTGCTCGCGTTCTTCGCCGCGTCGTGGTGGCGCGCCCGCCGCCGGAAGAACCGCGGCGACTAGCGCACGGCCGACAGCCCCCACTCGGTGTTCGCGTTCGTCGACTGCGACCCCGCGAAGCCCTCACCCGGGTTGAACACGTCCCGTCCGAAGTCGACGTCGTCGTCGTCCTCGGTGCCGCCGATCTGGTCGGCTCCCACCCCCCAGAGCACCGCGAAGTTGCCACCCTGGTCCATCAGGTCGGCGGTGTCGTCGAACGCGGCCGTGTGCCAGCTGCCCAGGAAGTGCCCGATCTCGTGGGACACCGCGTTGCCGACGGCCTGCCCCACGAACGCGACCCGGTTGCTGGAGCCGTTCAGGTACGCCAGCAGCGAGGGGTTCGACGTGTTCCGGGCTCCGCCGGGGTTGGAGACGTCGTCGAGCAGGACGAGCGCCGATTCCTCGGTGTCGAAGTTGCCGGGGTCGACCGACTGGGAGATGCCGACGGTGGAGAGCCCGGCCTCGTCGGAGCTGCCGCCGATGACCACGCGGCTGACGTTCGGCTCGCCCCACGGGTCGTGGTTGTCGCGGCTGTTGAGGATCCGGATCGCCACCCGGCCGCCGAAGTCGTGCTCGAGGTTCTCGCGCACCGACCGGATCGTCGCGTCGATCGCCGCGCTCTCCTGGTCGCCGCGCAGGCCCCAGCGGCCGAGGAACGCGCGGTACGGGGAGAGCGTCCGCACCCCGGTGCCGCCCCAGATCTTCGTGTTGACCTGGGCCCCGTCGAAGTCGAGGAAGATCGTCTGCACGGTGCTGGCGCCGCGCTTCTCCGGGCCGGGCCGGTACACCTGCAGCGTCAGGTCGTAGCGCCCGGCGCCGCTGCTGACCGCGATCGTGTGCGGCCCGGTCGCGTCGGCCACGTGGGCGAGCACGGCGTTGCCGCCGCCGGGCAGCGGTGAGGTCGGCGGGTAGATGCCGGACTGGTCCTGGCGCGAGGTGATCCGCAGGTGGTCCTCGGGGTCGCGGACCGAGAGCTCGCGCGCCGAGCCGCTGACCGAGGCGCCGAGCACGTCACCGGCGTGCAGGTCGACCTGGTAGTAGTCCACGTCGTCGGCGTCCAGGCCGAACGTCAGCGTGTAGGCGCCCTCGGAACCGACGCCCTTGCCGCTGCCGGAGTCGAACGGGTCCTCCGGTACCGGCGAGTCGTAGGCGCCCACCGAGACGAAGTACTCGCCGTCGGCGGGGATGTTGATCGCGAGCCGGCTGTCGAGCGTCTCGCCGTCGTCGTCGTTGAGCGCTATCGCTTTCCCGGCCTTCGTCCAGAGGACGACGACGGAGTCGAGCTTCGGCTGCGTCGCGTCGTTGCTGGTCGGGGTGTCGAGGTCGACGAGGAGCCGCTGGCCGGCCTTCGCGGTGGCGATGCGGTAGAAGTCGAAGTCGCCCTTCTTGTCGCCCTCGGAGCCGTGCGGTCCGTCGCCGATCCGGCCGGTGGTGGTCCGCCGCGTCTGCGACCCGGGCAGCACGACGTTCGACGCCACCCGGATCGACCCGTTGTCCTCCTTCGGCGGGTCGAACTGCACGGCGGCCGGTCCGTCGGCGAGCGTGCCCACGACCCGGGCGGACGGTGTGCGGCCCTCGGCCGAGCCGAAGCGGGGCAGGGTCTCGGCCGTGCCGATCTTGTCGTTGCCGCCGAGCGTGCGTGACGGCTCCAGCTCGTCGACGAACACCGGTTCGACGCCACGGGCCGCGAGCCCGCGCGGATCGGTCTTGCCCGCCTTGCCGGACACCGTGCGCTGCCGCCCGTCGGCGGCCATCTTCTTGCGCCAGTACCCCCAGTCGACCTTCGCCGGCTCCGGCACCAACCCCAGGTACGGGTTGACGGCCCCGGTCGCCACGGCCTTCTTCTTGTCGACGTTGGGCAGGCCCAGCTGCCGCGCGGCGTCCAGTTGGGCGGGGTGCGGAGCGGGGTCCGGTGCCGCCGCGGTCGGGCCGCCGAAGAGCAGGAGCCCGGCCACCGCCCCCGCGGCGCCGAAAGCGGTCAGTATCGGACGATGTCTCATGTCCCGGCCCCCCTGGTATCCGACAAGAGGAACATAACGTATTAAGCGTCCCTAAAACCTCTTACCCCGTGGCATCGGCGGTTGGGGTGCCAAAACGGGTTTTGATTCCTCGGCGTATGGCCGAGGGGGACCGGAACCGGCTGCACTGGAGTGGCAGACTGCTGCGGGACGGCCCATCGCTCTGTCCAGTGGAGACGCCGATGAACGAGGCAGGCGCGGCCGACCGGCCGAACCCGGCCGGGATCTACGACTACCTCCTGGGCGGGTCGGCGAACACCGCCGCCGATCGGGACGCCGCGGACCGGGTGATGAAGGCGTTACCGGAGCTGGCCGAGTCGGCCTGGGCCAACCGCGGCTTCCTGCAGCGCGCGGTCGCCCGGATGGCCGACGAGTGGGGCGTGCGTCAGTTCCTCGACCTCGGGGCCGGGTTGCCCACCCAGCGCAGCACGCACGAGGTGCTCGCCGAGCACTGCCCGGACGGCCGGGTCGTCTACGTCGACCGGGACCCGCTGGCGGTCGAGCGGGGCGAGGTCCTGCTCCGGGGTGTCGCCGGCGCCACGATGGTGCACGCCGACATCCGCGACGTCGAGCAGGTGCTGTCCGCGCCGCGCACCCGGGAGCTGATCGACCTCGAGCTGCCGGTCGGGATCCTGCTGGTCGCCGTCACCCAGTTCCTGCCCGACGAGGACGACCCGTGGGGCCTGGTGCGCCGCTACGTCGAGGCGGTGCCGCCGGGTTCGTTCGTGGCCGTCTCCGCGCCCACCAGCGACCAGCAGTCCGAGCGGGTCGTCGGCAACCTCCGGTCGGAGATGGCCAGGGCCGGTGCTCGCGCGGTGTCCCGGTCGCGGGCGGACTTCACCCGTTTCTTCGACGGCCTGGAGATCGTGCCGCCGTTCCCGGGCGCCGATCCGGTCGTCGTCCACGTCGGCCAGTGGGGGGCCGAGGATCCCGAGGTCGCGGACGACGACGGGTCGCGGTGGTTCTATGCCGCCGTTGCGCGTAAGCCATGAGGAGAGCGCTAACGTTGTTCCATGACCCCGCCGCGGAAGCCGACGCTGGAAGACCTGCGTGTCGACGTCGAGACGCAGAGTTGGCAGCGGTCCGGCACCGGGCGCGGGGCCATCGAGGTCGCATTCGTCGATGCACTCGAGGAGCGTTGGGTATTGATGCGGGTCGCCGGGGACCCGGACGGGCGAGTGCTGGTCTACAGCCGGTTCGAGTGGGAGTGCTTCGTCGACGGCGTCCGTAAGGGCGAGTTCGACGACGCCGTCTGACACCCCCGGTGAGCGCACGATGCTGACCAGTGGAGGAACGCCGGTGACCACCCTGTACGGCCCCACCGTCGCGAAAAGACGGTTGGCGCGCCGGCTGGTCGAGCTGCGGGTGGAGAACAAGTACACCGCCAACCAGGTGTGCGACAAGCTCAACTGGGGTCGCGGCAAGGTCGGTCGGTTCGAGGCGAACGTCTGGAAGCGCCCGGAGATGAGCGACGTCCGCGACCTGCTCCGGATCTACGGCGTCCCCGACGCCGAGCGCGAGGAGCTCGAGGCGCTGGCGATGCGCGCCAGGGACCGGTCCTGGTGGCGCGAGTACGGCGACGTCTTCGGCGACGACGAGTACGCCGGGTTCGAGTCCGACGCCGAGTGCATCTCGCTCTACATGCCGCTGATCCTGCCCGGCCTGCTGCAGACCTCGGCCTACACCGAGGCGCACATGAACGTCGGCACGCAGTCCGAGCGGTGGCGCGCCCGTGCCCTGGAGGCCCGGCAGCGCCGCCAGCGTGCGCTCGACGACGTCGACGTCGAACTGGTGGTGGTGCTCACCGAGGCCTCGCTGCTCTACCACTGGGGCACGCCGGAGGAGCGCCGCGCGCAGCTCCGGCACCTGGTCGCGATGAGCCTGCGCCCGAACGTCGAGATCCGGC
This sequence comes from Cryptosporangium japonicum, assembly GCF_039524755.1. Taxonomy (NCBI): domain Bacteria; kingdom Bacillati; phylum Actinomycetota; class Actinomycetes; order Cryptosporangiales; family Cryptosporangiaceae; genus Cryptosporangium; species Cryptosporangium japonicum. The sequence continues at coordinate 327,246 of NZ_BAAAGX010000033.1, read as the reverse complement.
TGTTGCGCTTCGCCGACGGCCCGCACCCCGGCATGAGCAGCCTGATCAGCATCTTCGACTTCCCGGGTGACGAGCCCGGCATCGTCTTCCTGGAGAACGACGCGGCCGTGCAGCAGCTGGACTCCCGCGTCGACGTGGAGACCTACAAGCGGATCTTCGCCGACATCCGCGCCGCCGCACTGGAGCCGATGGCCACGACGGTGGCGCTGAAGCAGCTCTCGGATTCGCTGCCGTAGCTACAGATTGGCGGGAGTTCCGGGCTGGCCGCCCCCCGGTTCGCCCGGAACCCCCGCCAATCGGCTCAGAGGCGCGCCACGCCGCCCAGCAGGCCGGAGGCCGGCGCCGCCGCGTCGGTGCCCGCGGGGTGCCACCGGTTCACCGGGACGATGCCCGGCTCGACCAGGTCGAGACCGCCGACCGCGTCGGTGAGGGTCTCCGCGGAGCGCAGCACCAGCGGCGTCAGCGTGCAGTCGTAGACCAGCCGGGTGATCCGCTCGGTCGTCGACGGCGTCTCGCCGGCCGCCGCGTGCGAGAACGCCAGCAGGCTCCCCGGGGCCGCCGCGCGACGCAGTGGCCCGAGGACACGCTCGAGGTCGCCCGGTACGAAGTGCAGCACCGCGAGGCAGAGGATCGCGACCGGCCGGTCGAAGTCGAGCAGGCGCCGGGTGACCGGGTGCTCGAGCACACCGGCGGCGTCGCACAGATCGGCGTGGATGGCCCCGACCCGCCCGGACACCCCCGTGGCCCGGGCGGTCGAGCCGACCTGGGCGGTGACGCCCGGGTCGATGTCCACCGCGACGACCCGGCTCGCCGCGCCACTGGCGCAGGCCACCTCCGGAACCCCGCCCGGCGACGTGTAGCCGGACCCGAGGTCGAGGAACTGCGTGACGCCCTGCCCGACGGCGTACTCGACGACCCGCCGCAGGAAGGCGCGGTTCTGCTGGGCCGCGACGGCGATGTCGGGCACCGCGTCGAGCAGTGCGTCGGCGGCTTCGCGGTCGGCCGCGAGGTGGTTGCGGCCGCCCAGGTAGTAGTCGTACATCCGGGCCGCGCTGGGCCGGAAACTGTCGACCTCGACCGGCGTGCGCGACCGAGGTGCGTGAAGCGTTGACGTCATCCGCCTGACTCCTCCGACCGCGCGACTCCAAATCTGTGAAACACAGATTATGAAGGTGCGGCGGCGGCGGCAACTCTCTCATGCATATTGGCGAGATTCACTGGTACCAGGCGTTTCTTGCATCGATTGGTGTCAGGGTCCGGGCCCGGAAAACGCCGCACGGTGACACCCGGAGCGGGTGTCACCGTGCAATCGACGACGGGGGTCAGAGGTCGAAGCGACCGGCCTTCACGTCGGCGAGGAACGCACCGAACGTCTCGCGGGTCACGACGTGCGCGCCGTCCTCCGGGCGCACGCTGTCGCGCACGGCGGTCACGACGGGGAAGTTGGCGGCGACCTCCACGCAGCCGGTGTTCGCGCCGGTGCTTCTGGAGGCCTTGCGCCAGTGGGCGTGGGACAGGTCGGTCGGGGAGTCGTTCATCATCGTCACCGGGCCTTCCGTCTTGACAGATAGCGCGGTCCACCATACGCCGCTTCAAACTGTGAATCACAAGAACGAATAACGTGCACCGTGTTTACCAAAATCGCGCGAAATGGCTGTTCAGAAGCGTGAGCTCCGGTTCGCCGGGTACCCGCCGTCCATGCACGGGGACGACCTCCAGGCTCTGGCCGGCCCGCTCCGGGACGCCGGCGACTTCGACCCACTGCTCGACCGGCTCGGCGGCGCCCGCGTCGTGATGCTCGGCGAGGCCAGCCACGGCACGCACGAGTTCTACCGCCGCCGGGCGGAGCTCACCCGGCGGCTGATCGACGAGCGGGGCTTCTCGTTCGTCGCGGTGGAGGGCGACTGGCCGGACTGCGACCGGGTGGACCGGGCCGTGCGTGGCGGCGCGGACCCCCGGCAGGCGCTGTCCGAGTTCGACCGGTGGCCGACCTGGATGTGGGCCAACGAGGAGGTCGGCGACTTCGTGACCGGGCTGCGGGAGGCGAACCTCACCCGCGCGGACCCGGTGGGTTTCCACGGCCTGGACGTGTACTCGCTCTGGGAGTCGCTCGACGAGATCTGTGCCTACCTGCGCGAGCACGACCCGGAGAACCTGCCCGCGGCGCTGGCCGCCGTCGGCTGCCTGGGCCCGTACGGCCAGGACCCCCAGCAGTACGCGTGGGCCACCGTGATGGGGTCCACCTGCGCGCCGCCGCTGGTGGAGCTGCTGACCACGCTCCGGTACCGCACCACCGACCTGGGCATCCTGCAGAACGCCGAGGCCGCGGTCGGCGCGGAGAACTATTACCGCGAGATGGTCAGCAACGGCCCGGAGTCCTGGAACGTCCGCGACGTCCACATGGTCAACACCCTCGACCGCCTGCTCCAGCACTACGGGCCGGGATCGAAGGCCGTGGTCTGGGCCCACAACACGCACATCGGCGACGCCCGAGCCACCGACATGGCCGACGTCGGAATGGTGAATCTCGGCCAGCTCGGCCGCGAACGCTGGGGCGACGACGACGTCGTGCTGGTCGGCTTCGGCAGCCACCGCGGCCACGTGCTCGCCGGCCCGGCCTGGGGCGCACCGGTGGAGGTGATGCCGGTGCCACCCGCGCGCGCCGGTTCGCTGGAGGCGATCCTGGACGCCTCGGTGCCCGAGCCCGCGCTGTTCGTCTTCGACGACGACCGGCCGGCCTGGCTCACCGACACGCTCGCGCACCGGGCGATCGGCGTCGTCTACCAGCCGTCGCGCGAGGCGTACGGCAACTACGTACCGACCCGCCTCGGAGACCGCTACGACGCGTTCGTCTGGCTGCCGGAGACGACCGCGCTGGTCCCGATGCACGCTACCGCGGTCGGCGGTGAGCGGGAAACGTACCCCGTCGGCGTCTGAACTATCGTGGCCCGGTGAGCGCCACTCTGGTCGTCAAGGGCCTGTCCGCCGGGCACGGTGACCGCGCCCTCTTCTCCGGTCTCGACCTCGTCGTCGCTCCCGGGGACGTGATCGGCGTCGTCGGTGCCAACGGCGCGGGCAAGTCCACCCTGTTGCGTCTGCTGGCCGGTCTGGACACACCCCAGGAAGGCGCGGTCCGTCGTACCCCGGCCACCGCCACCGTCGGCTACCTGCCGCAGGAGTCCGAGCGGCGCCCGGGCGAGAGCGTCCGCGACTTCCTCGGCCGCCGCACCGGCGTCACCCGGGCCCAGCAGGAACTCGACGAGGCCACCGAGGCGCTCAGCGAGAGCCGGCCCGGCGCCGACGACGCCTACTCCGAGGCGTTCGACCGCTGGCTCGCGCTCGGCGGCGCCGACCTGACCGAGCGCGCCGACACCGTCGCCGATGACCTCGGGCTCTCGATCGACCTCGACGCGGCGATGACCGGGCTCTCCGGTGGCCAGGCCGCGCGGGCAGCGCTGGCGTCACTGCTGCTCAGCCGCTACGACGTCGTGCTGCTCGACGAGCCGACCAACGACCTGGACCTGGACGGGCTGGAGCGGCTCGAACGGTTCGTGTCCGAGCTGCGCACCGGCACCGTGCTGGTCAGCCACGACCGCGAGTTCCTGGCCCGCACGGTGACGTCGGTCGTCGAACTCGACCTCGCCCAGCAGCAGATCAATACGTTCGGCGGTGGGTACGCGGCCTACCTGGAGGAGCGTGAGGTCGCCCGGCGGCACGCCCGGGAGGCCTACGAGGAGTACGCCGACACCCGCGCCGGGCTGATGGACCGGGCCCGCACCCAGCGCTCCTGGATGGAGAAGGGCGTCAAGAACGCCCGGCGCAAGGCACCCGACAACGACAAGATCGGACGCAAGTTCCGCACCGAGGCCACCGAGAAGCAGGCCGCGAAGGCCCGGCAGACCGAGCGGCTGATCGAGCGGCTCGACGTCGTCGAGGAGCCGCGCAAGGAGTGGGAGCTGCGGATGACGATCGCCGCCGCGCCCCGCTCCGGTGCGGTGGTGGCCACGCTGCGCGGTGTCGTCGTGCGCCGCGGCGACTTCACGCTCGGCCCGGTGGACCTGCAGCTCGACTGGGCCGACCGGGCGGTGCTCACCGGCGCCAACGGATCGGGGAAGAGCACGCTGCTCGGCGTCCTGCTGGGCCGGATCGAGCCCGACGAGGGCACGGCCGCGCTCGGGCCCGGTGTGGTCGTGGGCGAGGTGGACCAGGCCCGTGGCCTGTTCGCCGGCGACGACACGATCCTCGACGTGTTCGCCCGGGTGCTGCCGGACCAGGCCCCGGGCGAGATCCGGACGCTGCTGGCGAAGTTCGGGCTCAAGGCCGACCACGTCCACCGTCCGGCCGGGAGCCTGTCGCCGGGGGAGCGCACCCGGGCCGGGCTGGCGCTGCTGCAGGCCAAGGGCGTCAACCTGCTCGTGCTCGACGAGCCGACCAACCACCTCGACCTGCCGGCGATCGAGCAGCTCGAGTCGGCGCTGGAGAACTACCCGGGCACGCTGCTGCTCGTCACGCACGACCGGCGCATGCTCGACGCGGTGAGCACCAACCGGCGTTTCCACGCCTCGGCCGGACGTATCTCCGAGGCCTAGGAGATCCCGTAGTCGGTGAGGAAGCAGGCGACCTCGCCGTTCGCGGTGTAGCCGACGTAGGTCCCGTACCGGCCGTCGCCACCCAGCGGGAACCCGATCACGTTCACGCCGGTCTTCTCGTCGGTGTAGGACATCGACGGTTCGTCGTGGTCGAACGAGAAGTCGGCGATCATCAGCTCAGCGTTCTCCGGGTCGGTGAGGGTCTCGAACACCTCCACCGAGCCGAACGAGCCGGTGCCGCCGTCGACCGGGAAGTAGACGTGCGTCCAGTCCGGATGGCTGTCGCCGGTGAGCGCGGGGCGCCATTCGCTCACCGGCCCGGGGCGCACGACCACCCGGGCGGCGGTCACCACACCGTCGTCGTGGAGGACCTCGACCGTGTAGTCGCCGGGCGGCACGGTCTCGACGAAGGCGCCGGCCGCGACCTCGTCGCGGGCACGCAGGCCGGGCGGTTCGGCGGCGACGAGGCGCCCGGTGGGTAACGAGAGCAGGCCCGCGGACACCACGTCGGCGCCGCGGAGCGCCCGATCGAAGTCCGGCGTCGTCACCATGCCCGGGAATCTAGTCCTCGTGGACGCCTTTGAGCGGGCTCGCCTGGAGTTCGGTGACCGGCGCGTTCCACTTCTGCCGCGCCGACCCGTCGCACGCGGCCACCACGATCTTGGTGACGCGCTGCCCGGTGTTGAACAGGTCGGGCGGGTTGGCGTCCGGGTCGGTCGTGGTCAGGCAGTTCCCGGCGCTGTCGACGAGCGTGTAGCTCAGCGGGTAGCTGTCGTCGGCCTCGCGGCGGGTCCACTGCAGCGCCGCGCCGCCGGAGCCGCACTGGACGACCCGGACGTACTGCCCGGTCCCCACGAGCAGCGGGCTGCGCAGGCAGTACTGGTTGCCCGGCTTGGTGACGACCGGACCGGTGACCCCATTGGCGGGCATCGTCCACTTCTGGTTCCACGCCACGTAGGTCGGGTCCGGAGCCTGTTTGCACGGCCAGGCGATCAGGAACGACTGGTTGACGTTCTGGTCGGTCACGTCGAGGCAGCGGCCGAACTGTTCGAGGTTGACCAGCTGGCTGTTCGTCGGGCCGGCCGCGCCGGGGCCCACGGTGGCGTCCGGGAAGAAGCTCTGGGTGGTGTTGTAGCTGCGCCGGCAGTTGTTGCCCGAGCCCAGCACCACCGGGCTGCCCTCGACACCGGGGAACTTCGCGTTGAAGCAGTAACCGTCGAGCGAGGACCCGTTCGTGGTGCCCTCGAAGTTCGCCGAGTCGTTGATGCTCCACTGCTGGCGCGGCTGGACGGTCGGGGTCGTGCAGTTGGCGACCACGACCGGGTTCCCGACGGCGTGCGGCGTGGCGGCGTCCAGGCACACGCCCGACGGGAGCGCGGTGGTCCGCGAGGACAGCAGGAGGATCCGCAGCTTGTTGTCGTAGGCGAAGTTCTGGGCCGGGAGGCCGGGACTGCAGGCCTGCAGCGTCACCGCGGTACCCGACGCCGGCGTCGGTGAGCCGGCGTCCAGGCACAGGTCGGTCTCGCTGGTGTTGGCCCGGTAGACGTGGATCAGGCCGCCGGGGATGCTCTGGTTCGTCGTCCGGAACGTGTAGACGGCGGTCAAGGTCCGGCGGACCGTCGCGCCGAGCCCGGCGGAGTAGGTCCCGACCGAGCTCAGCAGCGCGTACGCCGGGGTACGCGCGACCCCCTGGGACGCCGCGCAGGTGATCCGGCTGCTGCCGTTCAACCAGCTGTCGGGTTGGCCCTGGGGGTCCTGCGCGTAGTAGCGGACGCTGACCGAGTACGACCCCTGCAGCACCGAGGTCACCGCACCGGCCAGCGACGCGCACGGCAGTTTCGACAGCACACCCGCGACCGTGCCGTCGTTGGCCGCCCGGATGTGGGCCATACCGACGTCCAGCCCGCTCTGGGCGGCGTTGAGTGCCTCGGCCCGCGCGATCTCCGTCCGGGCCGTCACGGTCTGGCGCACCACCGAGTCCAGCACCACCGTGCTCAGGGACAGCGCCACCAGCGTCAGCAGCATCGCGATCGGTAGCGATCCGTCGTCGCGTCGTCTCACGGCAGTGCCCGGCCTTCCGCACAGGTGGTCCTGGTGTCGACCGACGAGGAGTTCTGCGCGGTGAACGCCACCCGGTAGCCCCGCGTCGCCCGGTTCGCCGAGCCGCCGGCGCCGATCGTCATGTTGAGCGAGAGCTGCTGGTAGACCTTCGGGCTGCCCACGTCCTCGACAGTGAACGGGGTGTCCGCGGTGACGCCGCTCGCAAGCCGGGCCCAGCCGGTCGGCTGCGGCGCCGACGCGCTCTGGTCCCAGGTGCGTTGCTGCAGTTCGCCGGTGGCCCGGTTCAACCGCAGCTGGGTGCAGGTCGGCGTGCCGCTCCAGGTGGTGAGGAACTCGACGTAGGAGTCCTCACCGATCAGGCCGGGCGCGCTGATGGCCGCGGAGTAGCGCACCTCCCGGTCGAGCCGGCCGAACGCGACGGTCACGTCCTGCTGGGCCTCACTGCCGGACTGGGTCAGGTTCGTCGTCCGGTAGAGCGCGAGGATCCCGGACATCGCCGCGGTCATGAACAGGCCCATGACGAACATCGAGATCGCCATCTCGATCAGCGTGATCCCCGCGTCGTCGGGCCGGCGGTTCACGTGATGTTCCAGGTGATCGTCCAGCGGGCACGTGCGTTGAGGCTGTCGGTGAGCGTGATCTGCGTGGTGTACGTCCCGACCGTGGTCGGCTTCCCGGAGATCAGCCCGGTCGCCGACATGCTCAGCCCCGGGGGCAGGCCGGTGACGCCCCACGTGTAGGGCGCCTTGCCGCCGGTGCCGGTGACCTGCTGCGAGACGGTGGCGCCCGCCGCGGTGTTCAGCGGGCTGGTCGGCGCGGTGGCGAACTTCAGCCCGCTGCCGACCGCGGACACCGTGAACGCGAGCCGGATCGACGAGCCGGCCGCCGGCCTGGGCGCGGCGGCGGTGGCGGTGACCGTGAAGATGAACCGGCCCGACACGGTCGGGGTGCCGGTGATCGCCCCGGTGGCGCTGTCGATCGACACCCCGTCGGGCAGGCCGGCCGCCGACCACACGTAGGGCTTCGTGCCGCCGGTGGCCGCCGTGGCCGTGTACGAGAACGCGCTGCCGACGGTGCCCGCGAGCGCCGCGCCCGGAGCCGTGACGTTCGGCCCGACGGCCCAGCTGAACACCGTCGACTTGACGGTGTTCACCGCGTCGGTGGCGGTGACCGTCACCGACGTCGTGCCCACCGTCGTCGGGGTGCCGGTGATCGCGCCGGTCGAGGCGTTGATCGAGAGACCGGTCGGCAGGCTCGTGGCCTTCCACGTGTACGGCTTGACGCCCCAGGTCGCGTCCGGGGTCAGCGTCGGGATCGGGTAGCCCACGGAGTCGGTCTGCGCCGGGATCGCGGTCAGCACGAGCACCGGGACCTTCCAGGTGAACGCCGTCGACGCGGTCTTCTTGTACGTGTCGGTGACCGTGATCGAGACCGCGCTGCCGCTCGCGTTGACGGTCGTCGGCGTGCCGCTGACGGCACCGGTCACCGCGTCGATCGTCAGCCCCGGCGGCAGGTTCGTGGCTTTCCAGGTGAACGGCGCGGTGCCACCGGTCAGCGCCGGCTGCAGCGGCGTGATCGGCTGCCCGCCCTGGCTGCTCTGCGTCGCGATCGCGGCGAGCGTGGGCAGCGCGTTGACCGTCCAGCTGAACGTCGCGATGCCCACCAGGTCGAACGCGTCGGTGGCGGTGATCGTGGTGGTGTAGCTGCCCACCGCGGTCGGCGTTCCGCTGATCAGGCCGTTCGAGCTGATCGACACGCCCGGCGGCAGGCCGGTGGCGCTCCAGCTCAGCGGGGTCGCGCCGCCGGTCGCGGTCACGGTCAGCGTCACCGGGACGGTGATCTCGCCGACCTGCGCTCCCGGGCTCACGACCGTGGGTGGCTTGGCGCTCTGCCCGCTGACGAAGAGCGGATCGGCGGCGGTGCTGCTCACCAGCGTCGTGCCGACGCGGGTGCAGAGGTTGTCCGCGCAGTCCCGGTGCGGCCAGGTGACCTCGACGACGACGCGGTAGAACTCGGCCGCCCCGACGGACGACACCGCGGTGCAGTCCCCGCCGGACCGCAGCTGCCAGCAGCTCCCGATGAACCAGGACTGGGTGTAGCCCAGCCCGTCGATCGTCACCGGCGCGGGCACGGCCGGCAGGAGCGCGGTCCGGCCGTCGGGGTAGGTGGCCTTCGCGTCGTAGGCCTGCTGCATCGTCGCCAGCAGCGGGCGGACGACCGGGTCGGCGGCCGACCACTGCTGGAGCGTCGACGTCCGGTCCCGCCCGGTGACCAGGCTCGCGCCCCGGATCGCCCGCGCGCGCTCCAGCCCGTCGCTGACCAGCTGGACCGCGGTCGAGACGTTGCCCTGCGCCGCGGTGCGGGTCACGGTGGCGGTGAAGAACGTGCCGAGCGAGGTCATCACGATCGTGACGACGCTCATCGCCACCAGCAACTCGGCCAGCGTGAAGCCGTCGTCGGCTCCGCCCGGCCGGTCGCGTCGGTGGTCCGGACGCATCAGTTCGCAGTGGATTCCGTGGCCGTACCGACGGCCGGGGCGACGAACGCCTGCATCTCGATCGTGAGCGTGATCCTCCCGTCCATCACCGGGTCCTCCTCGGCGGAGGCCAGGCTCAGCGTCTTGACCAGCACGGTGCGCGGCTGCACCCGCTGCATCCGGTGGAGGAAGCCGTCGAGTGCCGTGGCGGAGCCTTCGGCCGCCACGGTGATCGGCAGCCCGTAGACGGCCCCGTCGGCGAGCGCGACCGGTGTGCCCACCGAGACGCCCTCGATCGAGGTGGCCGCCAGGGTTGCCGCCGACTGGGTGTCGCGCAGGAACGTCGTCATCTTGTCGCTGGTCGGCAGTGCTGTTCTGGCGGTGGCGTAGGCGGAGCGGTAGTTGTCCAGGTTCGCGTTCTCGGCGCGCACCTGGGCCAGCCGCTTGCGAAGCCCGGCGATCCCGTCCTCCGCCGTCGCGGTGCGGTCCCGGAGATCCGACGCCTCGGTCAGCTGGGGGCGGATCAGCAGGAGCCAGCCGAGCAGGATCAGGGCCACGGCTCCGGCCACACCGCCGATCACCCAGGATCGGTACGCGCTGATCCGGAACGCGGCCGGGTCGAAGAGCGAACCCTCGCCACGGAGTCCCAGTGCGGGAACGATCATGACCGGCTCCTCTACTCGGCGTACAGCTTGCTCAGCAGGGTCGGGGAGAGGTCGGCCTTCACGCCGAACACGATCCCTTTGTCCTGTGCGGTGGCATTGGTGAGCAAGCTTCCGGTGATGCCGGAGATCTTCGCCACCGAGTCCACGAACGTCGCGATCGCCGCGTTGCTCGACGAGAGTCCGGTGATCGTCAGCGCGCCGATCGGGCTGCCGGTCGCGCTCGGCAGCCCGGAGGACGTCATCACCCCGTCGGACGAGCGTTGCGACGGGTCGATGACGTTGAGGAGCACACCGGTCAGGCCGACCCCGGCGGGAGTGGCGCTCCGGATCGACCGGACCAGCGGCGTCCAGGTGACGTCGTCGGCCATCAGCAGCGCCAGCTGCCCCTTGATCTGGTTCGCCGACGCCTGTGCGGTGATCAGTTCCCCGTATCTGCTCTGCTGGGCGCGCAGCTGGCCGGACGCGTCGGTGACCGCGTCCAGGTCGTCCTGGCTCCGGACCTTCCGCACCCAGGCCGCGGCGTACACGGTCAGCACCAGCAGCGCGGTGACCACGAGCAGCGCGATCATGACCAACCGGATCTTGCGGACCTGCCGGTGCGCCACCACCTCGGGCGGCAGCAGGTTCGCGCCGAGCAGCAGCAGTTGCTCGTCCGCGGCCGTGGCGACCGGTGCGGGAGCGGGTGCGGGTGCGGGCGCGCTCATCGGGTGCCGCCCAGCGTCAGGCCGACGGCGATCGCGCACGCCGGCGACGGCGCGGTGTCACCGACGTCGTCGCCGCGGAAGCCACGCAGCCGCCGGAACAGGTCAGCCGAGTGCACCGGGACGTCGAGCTGGTCGGCCAGCGACCAGCGGAGCCCCTGCAGCAGGCTGGCGCCACCGGAGAGCACCAGACGGGCCACCTCGGCCGCGCGGCCGCCCGCGGTCAGGTACGCGAACGAGCCGCGGATCTCGTTCATCAGCGGGCGGATCGCCTCGTTCACCGCGTCGGCGACCTCGGCGTTCTCCTCCCGGTTCAGGCCGATCCGGCACTTGAGTTCCTCGGCCTCGCCGGTCTCCACCCGCAGCCGGTTGGCGACCGCGGCGGTGACCTCGGCCCCGCCCCGCGGAATCGTCCGGACGATGAGCGGCTGCCCGTCGATCTGCACGATGACCTGGGTGAGCTGGGCACCGATGTCGACGATGGCCTCGGCCTCGCCGTCGAGCTGGGCGAGCGCGCGCATCAGCGCCAGCGAGGCCAGGTCCACCCGGGCGACGGTCAACCCGGCCGCCTCCACGGCGGTCACCGCGCTGAGCGTCGACGCCTTGGGCGCGGCCACCAGCAGCCCGCGCACGGTGTCGCGGTCGGACGTCTCGAGCGGGAGGAAGTCGAGGACCGCCCGGTCGACCGGCAGCGGAAGCATGTCGCCGACTTGGAACGGCAGCGAGGTACGCATCTCCTTGCGGGGCAGGTTGGCCACCGTCATCTCCCGGACGACGGTCTGCGCGCTGGTCAGGCCGAGCACCGCCGTCTTCGACCGCAGCGGCGCAGAGGCACGCAGCCGGCGGACGGCGGCGGTCACGGCCGCCTCGTCCTGGATCACGCCGGCCTGGACCGCGCCCGGCGGCAGCGCCACCTCACCGACCGCGGTGACCACCGCGCCGCCACGCGCCTGGTCGGTCTCGACCGCCCGTACCGACGTCGAGCCGATGTCCAGGCCGATCACGCTCGTCGTTCCCATCGATGCCCCCAATCGCGACGTCCGGACCGAGCGAACAGTGGCTCAGCCGCTCGGGAGGAGCAGCGAGCTGTACCAGACGGTGATCGGCGTCGCCGCGAACACGGCGAGGAAGCCGCCGACGAGCATCGCCGGGCCGAACGGGATCGCGGTGCGGCCGGTGGCCCGCCGCGTGGCCAGCAGGACCACGCCGACGACCCCGCCCACCAGGAACCCGGCGAACGTGCCCACCCAGACCGAGTTCCACCCCAGCCAGCCGAGGTAGAGCCCGAGCAGGCCGGCGAGTTTCACGTCGCCGAAGCCCATCCCGTCGGGGTAGACGAACGCCAGCAGCCAGTAGCCGGCGTAGAGCGCGCCCATCGCCAGCAGGGCCCGCCCGGCGTCCCGCCAGGAGCCGGCCGCGACCGCGGCCAGGAGCAGCAGGACCCCGGTCACCAGATAGGAGGGGAGAACGATCCGGTCGGGCAGCCGCATGACGTCCAGGTCGATGAGCGCGAGCGCCACCGCGATCGCGGCCAGGTACAGGTAGGCCGGCAGCTCGGGGGAGAGCCCGAACCGGGCGGTCACCGCGGCGAACAGCACGCCGGTGCCCAGCTCCACCAGCGGGTAACGCACGCTGATCGGGGCCCGGCAGTCGGCGCAGCGCCCCCGGAGCACGAGCCAGCCGAGCACCGGGACGTTGTGCCAGGGCCGCACCGGCGACGCGCACGCCGGGCAGTGCGAGGCCGGGCGCACCAGCGACTGCGCCCGCGGGACGCGGTACACCACCACGTTGAGGAACGACCCGACGACGAGACCGAGCACGCCGGCGAGGGCGGTGATCACGGTGTCGTCGGGCACGAACACGGGTGGCGCTCCAGTGGCTCGGAGGGAGAACGAAAGACGTCCTGCTCCCGGCCGCGGTGGCCGGGAGCAGGACGGTCGATCACGGGTCGGTGATCTTGCATTCCGCGATGTTCGGCGTGGTCTTGTCCGGCCCGTACTTGGTCGTCTTGCCGGTCACGCTCTTGTAGACGTAGACGTTCTTGCCGGTCGAGCTCCACCCGCAGATCGCGTAGCCGGGCTGGGTGGTGCCGCTCGCGGTGTTCGTCGACTTGAGAACGAGCTGGTTGCCGGCCGACACCGCGATCTTCTCGGTCGCGGTGCCGGTGGCGCCGGACAACTTGAGGTCGAGATCCTTGCCCAGGGCACCGGTGACGCTCGCCGGGTACTGGTTGCCGTTCGCCGTGTAGAACGCCTCGACCGCTGTCACGCCGTTACGCACGTCGGACTGTGCCGCCGTGTTCTGCGCGCCCTTTTTGTAGTTGTTGTAGAGCGGCACGGCGATCGCGATCAGGACGCCGATGATGACGACGACCACGAGCAGCTCGATGAGCGTGAAGCCCTCGTCGCCGGTGCGGCGCCGCGTACGGTGCCAGCGGAGCAGAGCGGTCATTCAGGTCTCCTGTGGACAAGGGTTACTGAGCGCCTTGGATGTTCTGGTAGATCGTGAACATCGGTAGGTAGAGGCAGATGACCATCGCGCCGACGATGACCCCCATCAGGAGCACCATGATCGGTTCGATGGAGGCCGTGAGCGCTTCCGCGGCCGTATCCACCTCGCGATCGTAAAAATCGGCGATCTTATCCAACATCTGACTAATTTGTCCGCTTTCTTCGCCGACCTCGATCATCTGGGCGACCATCTGCGGGAACACCGGGTGCTGGCTGATCCGGCTCGACATCGGGGCGCCGTCGCGCACGCCCCGCTCCACGTCGAGCAACGCCGTGGTGATGACCGCGCTGCCGGTGGTGGCGCCGACCACGGAGAGCGCCTGCAGCACCGGGACGCCGGCGCCGAGCAGCGTGCCGAGGTTGCGCGTGAACCGGCTGATCGCGATCTTGCTCACGAGCTTGCCGACGACCGGCATCCGCAGCTTGAGCCGGTCGAACGCCAGCCGGAACCCGGGCCGGGTGGCGAGCAGCCGTTTGACGACGACCGTGCCGACGACGATCAGGCTGACGGCCAGCGGCCCGGACCAGACCAGCGAGTGGCTCGCGGTCACGATGACCTGGGTCGGGGCCGGGAGCGTGCCGCCGAGCTGGCGGAACATGTTCTCGAACACCGGCACGATGAAGATCAGGACGCCGGCGACCATCAGGAGCGCGAACGCCAGCACGATCACCGGGTAGGTGAGCGCGCCCTTGATCTTGCCGCGCAGGGCGTCGTCCTTCTCGAAGTTGACCGCGACGCGCTCGAGCGCGCTGTCGAGGAAACCGCCGGTCTCGCCGGCACGTACCAGCGCGACCATCAGCGTCGGGAACACCTTCGGGTGCCGCCCGAGTGCGTCCGACAGCGGCGTGCCGCCCTCCACGTCGACGCGGACCTCGGTCAGCGCCTTGCGCAGCGACGCCCGTGAGGTCTGTTCCTCCAGTACCGAGAGGCAGCGCAGCAGCGACATGCCGGACGAGGTCATCGTCGCGAACTGCCGGGAGAAGACCGACAGGTCACGCAGTGTGGTCCGGCTGCCGAGCCCGGGCAGGCTGATCTCGGTCTTGAGCCCGGTGCCGGCCGGGGTCACCGAGAGCGGGACCACACCCTGCTGGCGCAGGATCTGGACCGCGACCCCGGAGTTGGGCGCGGTGACTTTCCCACGGGTGCGCTTCCCGCTGGTGTCGACGCTCTGGTACTCGAAGATCTTGTTCGCGCTGCCCCGGCTGGGGTCGCTGAGCATCGCGGTCATCGCCGGCCGGCCAACCGGCTGTACTCCTCGGCCGAGTGGCAGAGGTTGAGCCCTTGTTCGAACGTAATGATCTGGTGCCGGGTGCGTTCGGCCAGGTGCTGGTCGAACGAGAGCATCCCGTCGGCCGACCCGGCCTGCAGGAACGTCGCGATCTGGTGGTTCTTGCCCTCGCGGATCAGGTTCCGGATCGCCGGGGTGAGCGTCATGATCTCGGTGATGATCGTGCGGCCCTGGCCGTCCGCGCGGGGGGCCAGCGCCTGGCTGATCACACCCTGCAGCGCGGCCGAGAGCTGGGTGCGGATCTGCGGCTGCTGGTGCGGCGGGAAGATGTCGATCAGCCGGTCGACGGTCTGGATCGCGCTCTGCGTGTGCAGCGTCGCCAGCACCAGGTGGCCGGTCTCGGCCGCGGTGAGCGCGGTGGACGCGGTCTCCAGGTCGCGGAGCTCGCCGACCAGGATGATGTCCGGGTCCTGGCGCAGCGCGTGCTTCAGCGCGATCGAGAACGAGTTGGTGTCCCCGCCCACCTCACGCTGGTTGACCAGGCTGCGCCGGTGCATGTGGAGAAACTCGATCGGGTCCTCGATCGTGACGATGTGCGACGACCGGGTCCGGTTCGCCAGGTCCACCAGGGCCGCGAGCGTGGTGGTCTTGCCCGAGCCGGTGGGGCCGGTCACCAGCACCAGACCCCGGGGGAGCTGGGCGAACCGCGCGACCGAGTCGGGCACGCCGAGTTCCTCGAGCGGCTTGATCTCGTGCGGGATGGCCCGGAACGCGGCCGCGCAGGACCCGCGCTGGAGGTACAGGTTGACGCGGAACCGCGACGAGCCCTCGACGCTGTACGCGAGGTCGAGCTCGTGTTCCCGCTCGAACCGGGCCCACTGCACCTCGTCGGTGGCCGCCCTGGCCAGCCCGGTGGTCTCCACCGGCGACAGCGGTTCGTAGTCCGGCAGCGAGCGCAGCGAGCCGTTGATCCGTCCGGTCGGCGGTGCGCCCGCGGTCAGGTGCAGATCGGACCCGCGGTGCTCGACGAGCGCCCGCAGCATCGCGTCGAGAGTTTTGCGGGCCGCGCCGGTGCCGTCCAGCGCCCAGCTCTGCCACAGATTCCCGCCGGGTTCCGACACCAGGTGCCCCCTCGATCGCGTGGATCCCCCGACCTTGATCGGCGGTGCCCGCACCGAGCTGAGGAGTTCAGATGGCGACCCGGAGTACCTCTTTGACCGAGGTCAGGCCGGTGGACGCCTTGCGCAGGCCGTCGATGCGCAGGTCACGCATGCCTTCGGCCCAGGCGACCTCGCGGATCTCCCGCGCGGACGCCCGGTTCACGGCCATCCGTTCGATCTCGTCGGAGATCGGCAGCACCTCGTGGATCGCGACCCGGCTGCGGAACCCGGTGCCGCTGCAGTTGCGGCACCCCACCGGCTTCCACAGCGACTTCGGCAGGCCCAGGTCCTCGACCGGCCAGTCGGAGCCCTTCAGCTCGGTCTCGGTCGGCTCGTACTCCTCTTTGCACCAGTCGCAGAGCCGGCGGGCCAGCCGCTGGGCGACCACGCAGTCGACCGACGAGCCGACGAGGAACGGCTCGATGCCCATCTCGATCAGCCGGGTCACCGCGCTGGGGGCGTCGTTGGTGTGCAGCGTCGAGAGCACGAGGTGACCGGTCAGCGCGGCCTCCACCGCGAGCTGGGCGGTGACCCGGTCCCGGATCTCACCGATCAGCACGACGTCGGGGTCGGACCGCAGGATGGCCGGGAGCACCGCGGCGAACGTCAGGCCGGCCTTGAGGTTCACCTGGACCTGGTTGACGCCGGGCAGCCGGTACTCGACCGGGTCCTCGACCGTGATGATGTTGACGGTCGGCTTGCTGATCTCCGCGAGCGTGCCGTAGAGCGTCGTCGACTTGCCGGAACCGGTGGGGCCGGTGACCAGCACCATCCCGTGCGGCTTGGAGAACGCGGTGGAGTACCGCTTCAGGTTGGTCTCGGTGAACCCCACCGAGCTCAGGTCGATCTGCATGCCGCTGCCGGTGTCGAGCACCCGGAGCACGACCTTCTCGCCCCAGACGGTCGGGAGGGTCGCGGTACGGAGGTCGACCGTGCGGTCGTTGATCTCGACCGTGATGCGGCCGTTCTGCGGCACCCGCTTCTCGGTGATGTCGACGCCGGACATGATCTTCAGGCGCGACACCAGCGCGGCCTGGACGTTGTGCGGCACGGTGTCGATCTCGTGCAGGACGCCGTCGATGCGGAAGCGGATCCGCATCTCGTTCTCGCCCGGCTCCAGGTGCAGGTCGGAGGCGCGGTTCTGGATCGCCTGGCCGATCATCGAGTTGACGTAGCGCACGATCGGCGCGTCCTGGTCGCTGCTGGTCAGGCTGGAGACGCTGGCCGGCGTGGGCGCCTCCGGCCGCAGGTTCTCGGCCAGGTCGGCGAGGTCGTTCTCCTCGCGCTGCAACTTGGCGATGAGCTTGCGCAGCTCGCTGCGGGCGACCATGACCGGCCGGACGACCATGCCGGTGGCCGCGCGGACGTCGTCCAGCGCGACGATGTCGCTCGGGTCGGTGATCGCGACCGTGATCTCGTTGCCGTCCAGCGCGAGCCCGAGAACCCGGTGCCGGACGACCAGCGCGATCGGGATCTTCGCCATCGCGACCGGATCGATCGGGTACCCGACCAGGTCGACGCTGTTCATGCCGTAGACGTCGGCGGCGGCCGCGGTCAGCTCGGCCTCGGTGACGACGTTGTTGTTGATCAGGATGCCGCGGATCGAGCGTCCGGTCCGTTCCGCCTCCGCCGCTGCCTTGGCCAGGGCCACGGGATCGGCACCGCGCTTCTTGAGGGCGGCGATCAGCGGGCGAAACGTGGAATTCATGACATCCTTCGCGTAAATGGCTCCTCAGGGCCTTATCGGCGACAGGTGTCGTGTTCTTAGCGCTGCGGGGCGGTGGTCGCGGCGGGCAGTGCCGCCAGGTCCTCCAGCAGCTCGGCGACCTCCGGGTGGATGCCGCCGAGCAGCGCCCGCTTGATCCAGAGCGCGTGGAGCAGCCGCTGCCGGCTCACCGCCGGCTCGGTGTCGGCGTGCAGGCGGCCCAGCCCGCGCAGGCAGAGCGCGGCGTCGTACTGCCGGCCGTACCGGCGGTAGACGGCGAGCGCCCGCTGGTAGAGCGCGTTGGCCTCGGCCCTGGCGTCCCGGGCGGCGAGGACGTCGGCGAGCGTCTTCGCGTCCGCCGCGATCGACGGCGTGTCCTCCTTGCTGGCGCGTTCGCGCAGCTTGAGTGCGGTACGGGCGGCTCGCTCGGCCTCGTCGAGGTCCCCGTCGGTCCAGGCCAGGACGGCGGCGCCGTGCTCCCGGTCGGCTGCGGCGATGGTGTGCTTGCGGTGTCCGAACATCGTGGTGCTCTCAGTCGTGTCGGCGTGCCCCGCCGGTACCAGGTTGCGCCCGGCGGGGCCCGCGCTCCACGTAGAAATGCACACTCAGGCGCTCTGCAGCACCAGCCCGCTGCCGTCGGGTGCGGTGAGGCGGAGCGTGTCGTCGACGACCATCCGGACGGTGCCGGCGCCGAGCACGCGCAGCACCGCCCGCTCGGTGGTGTCGCGGCCGCCGCCGCAGGCCATCTTCGTGGCGACGACCGGACCGAACACGATCGCGCCGGAGCCGGGCCGCGCCGGGCCGCTGATCCGGTTGCAGCCGGCGTTGCCGGTCACCGTGGTGCCGTCGAACTCGAGGTACGCCTCGACGTCCGGCGGCAGGCTCGCGACGGTCTCGCCCTCGACGAGGCCGGTGACGTTCCAGCGGGTGCCGACGAGCGGCGGTGAGGTCTGCATCGTGAACCGGATCTCCGTCCGTTCGGTGGTGAGCGTGAGCGTGTCGTCGTCGAGGCGCCAGGCCGGGCCGGCCCTCAGCACCCCGGCGAACCAGGCGTCCTGGTCCATCCGCGGCTGGTCGCAGCCCATGTCGGTGGTCTGCAGATCACCGACGCGCAGGCTGTCGTCCCCGATCGTCACCGGGCCGCTCATCCGGTTGCAGCCGGCCCGGACGCCGAGCGCGCCGTCGGCGGTGAACCGCAGCTCGATCCGCGTGCCGTCGACGAGGGGCCGGTCGGCGCCACCCTCGGTGACCCCGGTGGAGCGGAACACCGTGCCGACCAGCGGGTGGGCCGCGTCGGCGCGGGCCACTCCGCGGTCCTCCGAGCCGCGGGCGGCGAGCGGCGGCTCGGCGGCGCAGGCGGCGAGCAGCGAGACGGCGACGAGCACCAGCGCGAGTCTGATCATGATCCTTGGACGTTTCCCGGGCCGCGAGGGATCCACCGGTCGGTACCGTGGATTCATGGAGGTCCTGCGACTCGGCACCGAATTCTTCACCGATCCGCACGCCGACTACTCCTGGATCCGCGAACGACGCCCCACGTCCAGAGTGATCACTCCGCTGGGCAACGAGGTCTGGCTGGTCACCCGGTACGCCGACGCGCGGGCGGCCCTCGCCGACCCGGCGCTGCACAAGGACAACGCCGAGTTCCACGCGCTGGCCGAGGCCAAGTACGGGCCGATACCGCGGCACGAGCTCAAGGACGCGATCAACTCGCACATGCTCGCCGCCGACCCGCCCGACCACACCCGGCTGCGCAAGCTGGTCGGCAAGGCGTTCACCGGCCGGGCGATCGCCGCGCTGCGCCCGCGCATCGAGGAGATCGCGGCGTCGCTGCTGGACACGATGGAGGCCGGTCCCGACCGCGTCGACCTGCTCGACACGTACGCGTTCCCGCTGCCGATCACCGTGATCTGCGAACTGCTCGGGGTCTCGATGGACGACCGCGACGACTTCCGGAACTGGTCGAACACGCTGTTGCAGTCGGCGGACATGGAGGCGCACACCGCGGCCGCGCGCTCCCTCGCGGGGTACCTGACCGCACTCGTCGACGAACGCCGGGACCACCCGACCGACGACATGCTCGGCGCGATCGTGGCCGCCTCGGCCGACCGCGACCAGCTCTCGCGCAACGAGGCGATCTCGATGGCGTTCCTGCTGCTGATCGCCGGGCACGAGACCACCGTCAACCTGATCGGCACCGGGATGTACGCGCTGCTGCGCGACCCGGTGCAGTTCGAGGCGCTGCGCGCGGACCCCGCGCTGGTGCCGGGCGCGATCGAGGAGTTCCTGCGCTGGGACGGGCCCGTGCACCTGGCCACGCTGCGGTTCACCGCGTCGCCCACGGTCATCGGCGGGGTGTCGATCCCGGCCGGCGAGGTCGTGCTCGTCTCGTTGACGTCGGCCAACCGCGATCCCGAGCGCTGGCCGGACGCCGATTCGCTGGACGTGCGCCGGCCCGCGACCAGCCATCTGGCGTTCGGCCACGGCATCCACCACTGTCTCGGCGCGCCACTGGCCCGGTTGGAGGGTGAGGTGGCGTTCACGGCCCTGCTCTCGCGCTTCCCGTCGCTCACGCTCGACGCCGACCCGTCCACGCTGACCTGGCGCCCGTCGACGCTGATCCGCGGCCTCGACCGGCTCCCGGTCCGCCTCCACTGACACCGACCGATTCCGGGGTCGATTCCGGGGGCGGTCGCGTGGCCGGTCCGGCGGCCGGCTCCGCGGCCGGTGCTGCTCAGGCCGGTGGGGTGCCGCCGACCCGGCGGGCGATCTCGGCGGCGGTGCGGCGCACGGCGTCGGCCAGTGCGTCGGGATCACCCTCGGCGACTCCGAACGTGACCGCGACCGCCGCGACCGGGTGGCCGGCGTGGTCGGTCACCGGGGCCGCCACCGACGCGAAACCCGGCGTGACCTCGCCGTTCTCGGTCGCGTACCCGGCCTTGGTCACCGCGGTGAGCAGCCGTCGCAGCTCGGCGTAGTTCGTGGGGCCGAGCTCGTGCCGCCGGACGAACGCGCTCGCGTCCGGGAAGAGCGCACGCACCGCGGGCTTCGGCAGCACCGCCAGCATCGCCCGGCCGCTCGCGGTGAGCTGCGCGGGCAGGCGGACACCCACGTCGGTGACGAGCGGCGGGCGGCCGGGAGCCCGTTCCTCGATCACGTAGATCACCTCCCGGCCGTGCAGCACGGCCAGGTGCGCGCTCTGCCCGAGCCGGTCGACGAGCGTGGCGAGCGGCACCCGGGCGAGCCGCTGCAGCGGTGCCTGGCGGGTGTAGCCGGTGCCGAGCTCGTAGGCGCTGACCCCGAGCGCGTACCGCCGCTCCTCCGGCAGGTGCACCACGAACCCGGCCTCGATCAGCGTCGAGAGCAGGTGGTAGGTCGTCGACCGGGGGAGTTGCAGGTCGCGGGTGATCGCGGCGGCCCCGACCGGCCCGGCTTGCCGCGCGAAATACCGCAGGATCGCCAGCACCTGAGCAGCAGCGGGGACCTCGGCCATAACGTCTGGGATACCAGACGACACCGCTCGCGTGGCGCTGTCGTCCGGCAACCGCGGTGGTGTCCCATGGACGGCATGGGTGACGCGGTACTGGTGGGAAAGGGTCCTCTCGACCCGGACGACGTGGTGGCGGTGGCACGGGACGACGCCCCGGTGGCACTGGCGCCGGAGGCGGAACGCGCGATCGAGGCGAGCGCCCGGGTGATCGAGGCCCTGGCCGACGACGACACCCCGCACTACGGCGTCTCCACCGGCTTCGGCGCGCTGGCCACCCGGCACATCCCGGTCGACCGCCGGGTCGCGCTCCAGCACAGCCTGATCCGCTCGCACGCCGCCGGGTCCGGCCCCGAGGTGGAGCGCGAGGTGGTGCGCGCGCTGATGCTGCTGCGCCTGGCCACGCTGGCCACCGGGCGCACCGGCGTCCGGCTCTCCACCGCGCGGGCGTACGCGGGGATGCTCGACGCCGGCATCACGCCGGTCGTCCACGAGTACGGCTCGCTGGGCTGCTCCGGTGACCTCGCGCCGCTCGCGCACTGCGCGCTCGCGCTGACCGGCGAAGGGCTCGTGACCGACGCGCTGGGGGAGCGCCGCCCCGCCGCCGAGGCGCTGGAGGCCGCCGGCCTCGCCCCGATCGCCCTGCGCGAGAAGGAGGGGCTGGCGCTGATCAACGGCACCGACGGCATGCTCGGCCAGCTGCTCCTGGCCGCCGCCGACCTGCGCCGCCTGCTGCGCACCGCCGACCTCACCGCGGCGATGAGCGTCGAGGCGCTGCTCGGCACCGACGCGGTGTTCGCCGCCGACCTGCAGGCCCTGCGCCCGCACCCGGGACAGGCGGCGAGCGCGTCGAACCTGCGCTCGGTGCTCGCGTCGTCGGGAATCATGGCCAGCCACCGCGACCCGCACGCCTGCACGCGGGTGCAGGACGCCTACTCGCTGCGGTGCGCGCCCCAGGTGCACGGTGCGGCGCGGGACACGCTCGCGCACGCCGAGTCGGTGGCGTCGCGGGAGCTGGCGAGCGCGGTCGACAACCCGGTCGTGACCGTCGACGGCCGGGTCGAGAGCAACGGCAACTTCCACGGCGCGCCGGTCGGGTACGTGCTCGACTTCCTCGCGATCGCGGTCGCCGACGTCGCGTCGATGTCCGAGCGGCGCACCGACCGCATGCTCGACGTGGCCCGCAGCCACGGCCTGCCGCCGTTCCTGTCGCACGACGCCGGGGTCGACAGCGGCTACATGATCGCGCAGTACACCCAGGCCGCGGTGGTGTCCGAGCTCAAGCGGCTGGCCGCGCCGGCCTCGGTGGACTCGATCCCGTCGTCGGCGATGCAGGAGGACCACGTCTCGATGGGGTGGTCGGCCGCGCGGAAGCTCCGGCGCGCGATCGACGGCCTGACCCGCGTACTCGCGATCGAGCTGCTCACCGCCGCGCGCGCCCTCGACCTGCGTGCCCCGCTCACCCCGGCCCCGGCCACCGCGGCGGTCGTCACCCGCCTGCGCGAGTCCGCACCCGGCCCCGGCCCCGACCGCTACCTGGCCCCGGAGATCGAGTCCGCCGTCGCGCTGGTCGCGAGCGGAGCCGCGATCGCCGCCGCCGAATCGACCACCGGCCCACTGGCCTGACCACCCTGCGAAAGGAGCGCCTGATGGACGGCGCACGACCCGTACGCGCGGCGCGCGGAACCTCGCTGACCGCGGGGAGCTGGCAGACCGAAGCCCCGCTGCGCATGCTCATGAACAACCTCGACCCCGAGGTGGCCGAACGCCCCGACGACCTCGTCGTCTACGGCGGCACCGGCCGCGCGGCACGCAACTGGGCCAGCTTCGACGCGATGGTGCGCACGCTCACCACGCTCAAGGACGACGAGACGATGCTCGTCCAGTCGGGCAAGCCGGTCGGCGTGATGCGCACCCACGAGTGGGCGCCGCGGGTGCTGCTGGCCAACTCGAACCTCGTCGGCGACTGGGCCACCTGGCCCGAGTTCCGCCGCCTCGAGCAGCTCGGGCTCACGATGTACGGCCAGATGACCGCGGGCAGCTGGATCTACATCGGCACGCAGGGCATCCTCCAGGGCACGTACGAGACGTTCGCCGCGGTGGCGGAACGCAAGTTCGGCGGCACGCTGGCCGGGACGCTCACGGTGACCGGCGGCTGCGGCGGCATGGGCGGCGCCCAGCCGCTGGCCGTGACGCTCAACGGCGGTGTGGCCCTGGTGATCGACGTCGACCCGGCCCGCCTGCACCGCCGGGTGGAGCAGCGGTACCTCGACGAGGTCGCCCCGTCGCTGGACGCGGCGATCGAACGCGCGCTCGAGGCGAAGAAGGACCGCCGGGCGTTGTCGATCGGCGTGGAGGGCAACTGCGCGACGGTGCTGCCCGAACTGCTGCGCCGTGGCGTCGACGTGGATGTGGTGACCGACCAGACCTCCGCCCACGACCCGCTCTCCTACCTGCCGGAAGGCATCGACCTCGCGGACTGGGCGGAGCGCGCCGAGAAGGACCCGGCCGACTTCACCGCACGGGCCAGGGCGTCGATGGCCAAGCACGTCGAGGCGATGGTCGGCTTCCTCGACGCCGGCGCCGAGGTGTTCGACTACGGCAACTCGATCCGCGACGAGGCCCGGCAGGGCGGCTACGACCGCGCGTTCGCGTTCCCCGGCTTCGTCCCCGCCTACATCCGGCCGCTGTTCAGCGAGGGCAAGGGCCCGTTCCGCTGGGCCGCCCTCTCCGGTGACCCGCGCGACATCCACGCCACCGACCAGGCCGTGCTCGACCTGTTTCCCGACCACGACCACCTGCACCGCTGGATCCGCGCCGCCCAGGACAAGGTCGCGTTCCAGGGGCTCCCGGCCCGGATCTGCTGGCTCGGCTACGGCGAGCGGGACAAGGCCGGCGTCCGGTTCAACGAGATGGTCGCGTCCGGGGCGGTGTCCGCGCCGATCGTGATCGGACGGGACCACCTCGACTGCGGCAGCGTGGCGTCGCCGTACCGGGAGACCGAGGCGATGGCCGACGGCTCCGACGCGATCGCCGACTGGCCGCTGCTGAACGCGCTGGTCAACACCGCGTCGGGCGCGTCGTGGGTGTCGATCCACCACGGCGGCGGGGTCGGGATCGGACGCTCGATCCACGCCGGGCAGGTGACGGTCGCCGACGGCACCGCGCTGGCCGGGCAGAAGATCGAGCGGGTGTTGACGAACGACCCCGGCATGGGCGTCATCCGCCACGTCGACGCCGGGTACGACGACGCAGGCGAGGTCGCCGCCGCGCGCGGGGTGCGGATTCCGATGCGGGAGGGTTCTTGACCGGCTTCGACGAGCTCTGGCGGGAGCTGCTGCCGATCGGCCGGGCGGCCGACACCGGCGGGTACCGGCGCTTCTCGTGGACGCCGGACGACGTGTCCGGCCGGGAGTGGTTCGCGTCCACGGCGGCGTCGCTGGGCCTGTCCGTGGAGGTCGACCGCAACGGCAACCAGTGGGCCTGGTGGGGTGCGCCGGGGCCGGACGCCGTGGTGACCGGGTCGCATCTGGACTCGGTGCCCGACGGGGGAGCGTTCGACGGTCCGCTCGGGGTGGTGTCGTCGCTGGCGGCGGTGGGCGCGCTGAGAGCGCGCGGGACGACGCTCTCGCGGCCGCTGGCCGTGGTGAACTTCGTCGAGGAGGAGGGGGCGCGGTTCGGGTTGCCGTGCCTCGGGTCGCGGTTGCTGACCGGCGCGGTGTCCCCGGACCGGGCGCGCGAGCTGCGTGACCCCGCCGGGGTCACCTGGGCCGCGGCGATGGACGCGGCCGGGCTCGACGCCTCGGGCATCGGGGCCGACCCGGCGCGGCTCGGTCTGATCGGCACGTTCGTCGAGCTGCACGTGGAGCAGGGGCGCGGGCTCGTGGAGTCCGGATCGCCGGTGGGGGTCGCGAGCGCGATCTGGCCGCACGGGCGCTGGCGGTTCGAGTTCGCCGGTGAGGCCAACCACGCCGGCACCACCCGGCTGGCCGACCGCCGCGACCCGATGCTGACGTTCGCCTCGACCGTGCTCGGCGCACGTGAACAGGCCGCGCTCGCCGGGGCGCTGGCGACGTTCGGCCGGGTCTCGGTGGAACCGAACGGCACGAACGCGATCGCGTCGCTGGTGCGTGCGTGGCTCGATTCGCGGGCGCCGGACTCGGCGTCGCTCGAGCGGGTCGTCGAGGCGGTGACGACGCTCGCGGCCGAGCGGGGTGACCGCGACGGGGTGAAGGTGACCGTCACGCCGGAGTCGACGACGCCGGTGGTCGAGTTCAACGCCGACCTGCGCGACGAACTGTCCGCGCTCGTCGGCGGGGCACCCGTCCTGCCCACCGGGGCCGGGCACGACGCCGGGGTGCTCTCGGCGCACGTGCCGACCGCGATGCTGTTCGTCCGCAACCCGACCGGCGTGTCCCACGCCCCGGGCGAGTTCGCGACCCCCGACGACTGCGTGCTCGGCGTCGAGGCGCTGACCACCGTGCTGGAACACCTGGCCACCCGGTGACCGAGCGCTACTGGGCCGAGCACGCGTGGCTGCCCTCCGGGGTGGCCTCCGGAGTGCTCATCGAGGTCACCGACGGTCGAATCACCGCCGTGTCCACCCCGGTCGAACCCTCCCCGGGGGTGGTGCGGCTGGCCGGGCTGACGCTGCCCGGGCTGGCGAACGCGCACTCGCACGCCTTCCACCGCGGCCTGCGTGGACGTACCCAGGCCGACCGCGGCACGTTCTGGACCTGGCGCGAGCAGATGTACGCGCTGGCCGCGACGCTCACCCCGGACCGCTACCACGCGCTGGCCCGCGCGGTCTACACCGAGATGGTGCTGACCGGCATCACGTGCGTCGGTGAGTTCCACTACGTCCACCACGCGCCCGGCGGCGCACCGTACGCCGACCCGAACGCGATGGGCGAGGCGCTGATCGCCGCGGCCGCCGACGCGGGCATCCGCGTCACGCTGCTGGACACCTGCTACCTGACCGGCGGGTTCGACCGTCCGCTCGAGGACGTCCAGCTCCGCTTCGGCGACACCACCGCTGAGCGGTGGGCCGAACGCGTCTCGGCGCTCCGGCCCGACGGGGGGCACGTGCGGATCGGGGCGGCGCTGCACTCGGTGCGCGGTGTGCCCCGGGAGCAGATCGGGCCGGTCGTCGAGTGGGCCGCGGCGACCGGGGCGCCGCTGCACGTCCACCTCTCCGAGCAACCGGCCGAGAACGAGGCCTGCCTCGCCGCGCACGGCGTCACCCCGACCCGCCTGCTCGCCGACGCCGGCGCGCTGGGCCCGCGCACGACCGCGGTGCACGCCACCCACCTCACCCCCGCCGACATCGCGCTGCTCGGCGCCACCCGCACCGTCGCCTGCGCGTGCCCCACCACCGAACGCGATCTGGCCGACGGCATCGGCCCGATCCGCACGCTGTTCGAGGCCGGCTCCCCGGTCTCGCTGGGCAGCGACAGCCACGCCGTGATCGATCTGTTCGAGGAGGCCCGCGCGGTGGAGCTCGACGAACGTCTCCGGACGCGCGAACGCGGCCACTGGCGCGCCGCCGAGCTGCTGCGCACGGCCTTCGCGCACGACTCCCTCGGCTGGCCCGACGCGGGTGCGCTCGAGGTGGGCGCCCGCGCCGACCTGGTGACGATCCGCACCGACACGATCCGCACCGCGGGTTTCACCCCGGCCACCGCCGCCGAGACCGCGGTCTTCGCCGCCGGCGGGGCCGACGTGGCTTCGGTGATCGTCGACGGCCGCGCCGTGGTCACCGACGGCGTCCACGCCACCGTCGACGCCGGCCGCGAACTGGCCAGGGCCCTCGCGTGAGCACCGTCGTCCGCAACATCGGGATGCTCGTCACCCAGGACCCCGACCTCGGCACCCGCCACGACGCCGCCCTGGTGTTCGACCGCGGCCAGGTCGCCTGGGTCGGCCCCACGAACCAGGCACCGCCCGCCGACACCGAGGTCGACGCCGGGTCCCGGGCGGTGATCCCGGGCTTCGTCGACAGCCACAACCACCTCGTCTTCGCCGGTGACCGCTCGGCCGAGTTCGCCGCCCGCATGGCCGGCACCCCCTACGCGGCCGGCGGCATCCGCACCACGGTCGCCGCCACCCGCGCCGCGTCCGACGACGAGCTCCGGCACCGGCTGCGCACGCTGGTCACCCAGGCCCACCGCCAGGGCAGCACCACGCTGGAGATCAAGTCCGGCTACGGACTGACCGTCCACGACGAGGCCCGCTCGCTCCGGCTCGCCCGCGAGGTCACCGAGGAGACCACCTACCTCGGCGCGCACGTCGTCGCACCGGACACCGATCCCGCCGACTACCTCGCGCTGGTCACCGGCGAGATGCTGGAGCAGTGCGCCCCGCACGCCACGTGGGTCGACGTCTTCTGCGAGCGCGGCGCGTTCGACGGCGACGCCGCCCGCGCGGTGCTCGCCGCCGGCGTCGGGCGGGGGCTGATCCCGCGCGTCCACGCCAACCAGCTGGGGCCGGGCCCCGGCGTGCAACTGGCCGTCGAGTTCGGAGCCGCCTCGGCCGACCACTGCACGCACCTGTCCGACGCCGACGTCGACGCGCTCGCCGGCAGCGACACCGTCGCGACGCTGCTGCCCGGGGTCGAGTTCTCCACCCGCTCGCCCTACCCGGACGCCCGGCGCCTGCTCGACGCGAACGTGACGGTCGCGGTCGCCACCGACTGCAACCCCGGCTCCTGCTTCACGTCGAGCATCCCGTTCTGCGTGGCGCTCGCCGTCCGCGAGATGCACCTGACGCCCTCCGAGGCGCTCCGGGCCGTGACGCGAGGAGGGGCCGCGGCACTGCGTCGCACCGACGTCGGCCACCTGGGAATCGGGGCAAAAGCGGACGCAATTCTGCTCGACGCCCCCGATCCGGTCTATCTGGCGTACCGCCCCGGGGTCCCGCTGATCGCGGCGGTGTGGAAATCCGGTCAACCGGTCGTCTAAAACCTCCATTAACCAGCGCCGACGCCGGTCGGCCGTCCATACAGTGACGCTGTGGAACCGAGCCGCGATCGCAGGCTGGCCAACGTCCTCACGCTGATCGTGTGCGGGGTGCTGGCCGGCGTCGTACTGGCGGCGGTCGCGTTCCCGGTGGTGGGGGTCTCCGGCCTGACCGCGAAGTCCGCTTCGGACTCGTTCCGCGACCTGCCGACCGAGATCCGGATCCCGCCGCTGCCGTCCACGTCGACGTTGCTGGCCAGCGACGGCAAGACCGTGCTGGCGCAGTTCTTCGAGGAGAACCGGAAGAACGTCGAACTGAACGACATCGCGCCGGTCATGCGGCAGGCGATCGTCGCCGCCGAGGACATCCGGTTCTACGAGCACAACGGGGTGGACGCGCGCGGAATCGTCCGGGCGCTGGTGCGTAACCAGACCTCGGGTGAGCTCGCGCAGGGTGCATCGACGCTCACCCAGCAGTACGTCCGGTCGGTGCTGAAGTACAGCGCCTCGAACCCGGCCGAGTTACGCGCCGCCACCGAGGACACCGCCGGCCGGAAACTGCGCGAGATCCGCTACGCGGTGGCGCTGGAGAAAGGGATCTCCAAGAACGAGATCTTGGAGAACTATCTGAACATCACCTACTTCGGCAACGGCGGGTTCGGCATCAACACCGCCGCCGCGCTCTACTTCAGCAAGGCGCCGGCCGAGTTGACGCTGGCCGAGTCCGCGCTGATCGCCGGCCTCGCGCAGAACCCGACGCAGTACAACCCGGTCGGCAAGGACGAGGCCGGTCAGCGTCCGGCGCTCGCGCGGCGCGCGTACGTGCTGCGTCAGATGGTGAAGATGAAGTACATCAGCGCGGACGAGGCCGCGGCCGCGAACAAGTCGCCGATCGGGTTACGTCCGAAGGAGAACGCGCAGTCCTGCGAGTACAGCAAGGCCGGTTTCGGGTTCTTCTGCGGCTGGTTCCTCGACTGGTGGCAGGCCAACCCGACGTTCGGCAAGTCCACGACCGAGCGGCTGGCGGCGTTGCGGCGGGGCGGCTACCGGATCGTCTCCTCGGTCGACGTGCGGATGCAGGCGGCGGCCCAGCGGCAGGTCAACCGGGCGCTCAGCCCGAACAGCCGGTTCGCGACCGGGGTGGTGCTGGTGCAGCCCGGCACCGGCCGGGTGCAGGCGATGTCGATCAACCGCAAGTACGGCGTCCGGAAGAACCCGGGGGGCCGGACCTACCCGTACACCGAGAACCCGCTGCTCACCGGCTCGACCATCTCGCCGGGGTACCAGGCGGGCTCGACGTTCAAGATGTTCACCATGCTTGCGGCCCTGCAGCAGGGCATTCCGCTGAGCCACACGCTCTACGCCCCCCGGCAGTTCGTGTCGCAGTACGTCGGCGGCTGCCGCACCGGCCGGTACTACTGCCCGAAGAACGCGGACGGGCGGATGACCGGCGTCCAGACGCTCTCCAGCGGCTTCGGCGAGTCCGCGAACACCTACTTCGTCCAGCTGCAGCAGGAGGTGACGGTGAAGGCCGCGGTCGCCGCGGCGGAGGCGGCCGGTGTGGTGTTCCGGGGCTCGAAGGACCAGAAGAACATCAAGTGGGCACGCGACTCCAACCAGGCCTGGGGCTCGTTCACGCTCGGCACCGCGCAGGTGACCCCGCTGGACATGGCGACCGCCTACGCGACCGTGGCCGCCCGGGGCAAGTACTGCAAGCCGACGCCGGTCACCTCGATCACCGACCCGGGCGGCCGGTCGCTGCTGCTGTCGAACACCACGTGCAAGCAGGCCTTCAGCCCGCAGGTGGCGGACGCGGCGAACGACGCCGCGCGCTGCCCGGTCGGGGACGGCTCGCCGTCGGGCATCTCGTGCACGCACCCCGGTGGCGGGCCGACCGCCGCGAGCGTCGGCGGGACGATCGACCGGCCGGTGGCCGGGAAGACCGGCACCACCGACGACAACAACGCCGGCTGGTTCGTGGGGTACACGCCCAACCTCGCCGGGGCGTCGTTCATCGCCAACCCTGACAAGTACTACGACACGGTGCCCGACAGCCATCTACCGGTTCAGATCGTGCGTGACACGTTCGCGAGCGCGTTGCGTGTGCTGCCGGTCAAACAATTCGTCAAGGCACCCCGGCGCCTGTCGTGGGGCACGATGCTCCAGGTGCCCGACGTGAAGGGCGACACGCCCGACGGAGCGATCTACCGGTTGCGTGCGGCGGGCTTCAACGTCTCGATCAACTACCAGGCGGAGGACTCCGACCAGCCGGCCGGCCGCGTCGCCGGCACCGATCCGTCGGGGGGGAGCTACGCGAGCAAGCGCAGCAGCATCCGGATCACCGTGAGCAACGGCAAGAAGTCCCACCGCGATCCACGTGTCGACGCGCTGTGCAAGGCCGACCCCAAGCTACCGATCTGCAGGATCAAGCCCGGCGAACCCGGCTTCCCGGCCGCACCGGGGCGGCCCTGAGCTCACCGGGGTGGCCCTGAGCTCATCGGGGCTCATCGGCCGGCGTCGCGGCCAGCGAACCCAGCAGCTCGAGGGAGCGTGCCGTCTCGGAGTGCGGCTCGGCGTGGTAGATCGCCAGGATCAGGCCGTGCGTGTCCTGCAGCGGCAGCTTCTCGCGTCGCAACTGCATCGGTCCGACCTGGGGATGGCTCAGCCGGAACGAACCACCGGCCAGCGGGACGACGTCGTGCTGCGCCCACAACCGGCGGAACTCGGGGCTCGTCCGGGACAGTTCCTCGACCAGCCGGACGACCGGCGGATCGTCGATCTGGGTACCCACCGACGCCCGGAAACCGGCGACCATGCCCTGGATGGCCTGCTCCCAGTCGGTGAACAGGGCCTGCTCCTCGGGGTCGAGCAGGACGGCGCGGAGCCGGTTCACGCCGGTGCGGATGTTCGGCGAGACCGCGGTGGCCAGGCGGTTGGCCGCCACCACCTCGAACATCCGGTTCTCCACGAAGGCCGGCAGGTTGATCACGTCGAGGAGCTGCCGGATGCCGATCGGCACCGTCTCGCGGTGGGCGCGGCGAGGCGCCGCGCGGGCCGTGGACAGACTCAGCAGGTACTGCGTGGCGGTCGCGTCGAGCTGGAACACCCGGGCCAGCGACTCCAGCACCTGCACCGACGGGTTGCGGTCGCGGCCCTGCTCCAGACGCAGGTAGTAGTCGGCGCTGACGCCGGCGAGCGTGGCGACCTCCTCCCGGCGGAGCCCGGGCGTACGCCGCACGCCCACGACCCGGACGCCGGCGGAGACCGGGTCGATCTGCTCGCGGCGTGCGCGCAGATACTCCCCGAGCGTGTTCGCCATGGTGTCGACTGTACGGTCGCGCCGACCCTCGTGCCTGGTCCCCGCGCTACCAGGATGAGCGGGACACTGACCGGCCGGACCGGCGAGGAGCAGCCTCGAGTCATGGCACAGACGAACCTTCCCGGCGGCACCTACCCGGTCGCCGACCTCACGCTCACCCGATTCGGCTACGGCGCGATGCAGCTGGCCGGCCCCGGCGTCTTCGGGCCGCCGAAGGACCGCGACGCGGCGGTCGCCGTGCTGCGCACCGCCGTCGAGCTGGGCGTCACGCACGTCGACACGGCCGACTTCTACGGTCCGCACGTCACGAACGAGATCATCCGGGAGGCGCTCGCCCCCTACCCGGCGGACGTGCACATCGTCACCAAGGTCGGAGCCCGCCGCGACGAGACCGGCGGCTGGCCGCACGCCCGCACGCCCGCCGAGCTGGTCGAGCAGGTGCATGACAACCTGCGCCGCCTCGGCCTCGAGGCTCTCGACGTGGTGAACCTGCGCGTCGGCGGCTTCGACGCCCCGGAGCCCGGCTCGATCGCCGAGCAGTTCGGGGCCCTGGCCGACCTGCGCGAACGCGGGCTGATCCGGCACCTGGGGCTCAGCACGGTCAACGCCGAACAACTCGCCGAAGCGCAGGCGATCGCCCCGGTGGTGTGCGTCCAGAACTTCTACAACATCGCCAACCGACGCGACGACGCGATGATCGCCGACACCGCGCGCCAGGGCATCGCGTACGTGCCCTACTTCCCGCTCGGCGGCCTCAACCCCCTGCAGTCGGCCACCCTCCGGACGGTGGCGGAGGGCCTGGGGACCACTCCGCTGTCGGTGGCGCTGGCGTGGTTGCTGCAGCGGTCGCCGAACGTGCTGCTCATCCCGGGCACGTCGTCGGTGGCTCACCTGCGTGAGAACCTCGCCGGCGCCGCGCTGACGCTGTCTCCCGAGGCGGTGGCCGAGCTCGACGCGATCGGCTGACCGCCCGCCTCCGGGGTGAGCACCGGTGGACGCTCCGGGTTCGGGGAGGGCCGCCCGACATGACGAGGGGNNCCCCCTCGTCGTCAGTGCGTTACGCCAGGCCGGCGCTCGTGAGCCACTCCTTGGCGACCACGTCGGCGTCCTTCTTGTCGGCGACGACCTCCTTGACGAGCTGCGCGAGCGTCGTCGTGTCGAGCTTCGCCGAGACGGCGTTCAGCGCGGACTTCGCGGTGTCGTCCACGCCCTTCTTGTAGACCAGCGGCGTGACGTTCTGCGCGCTGAACAGCCCCTTCGGGTCGTCCAGGACGACGAAGCCGTTCGACGGCACCGCCGGGTCGGTGGTGAACAGGTTCGCGGCCTGCACGTCACCCTTCTTCAGCGCCGACACGGTGATCGGCCCCGCGACGTCGAGCGACTTGAACTCCTTGAACTCGACGCCGTACTTGTCCTTCAGGCCGACGATGCCCTGCGCCCGGGTCTTGAACTCCGGCGGGCCGCCGATGACCAGCTGCTTCGACACGGCCGCCAGGTCCTCGAGGGACTTCAGCTTGTACTTGTCCGCGGTCTCCTTGGTGACCGCGATCGAGTCCTTGTCCTCGGCCTCGGCCGGGTTCAGCAGCTCCAGGCCCTCCGGCAGCTTGGTCTTCAGCGCGGCGTCGACCTCCTCGCTGGTGGTGGCCGTCGCCGCCTTGTCGAGGTAGGCGAGCAGCGCGCCGTTGTACTCCGGCAGGACGGTGAGCGTGCCCTTCTCGACCTGCGAGTAGATGACCTCGCGCGCACCGATGTTGAGCTGGCGCTTGACCTTGACCTTCTTGGCCTCGAGGGCCTGCGCGTAGATCTCGCCCAGCAGCACGTTCTCGGGGAAGTTCGCGGAACCGACCACGACCTCGCTGCTGCTCGCGGGCTGGTTCAGCGGGTCGTCACCGGAGTCGCTGTCCCCGCCGCCGCAGGCGGTGAGCGCCAGCAGCGCGGCGGCACTACCGACTGCGAACAACATGCGGACTTGCTTTCTCATGGTTTCCCTTCCAGCGGGGTGTGGCGGTTGTGATGGTAGGTCCGGGGTACGACGATTATTTGACGAGCGCCCGCTGACGGACGCCCGGCGACACGATGAGTCGCTGGATACCGACGAACAGCGCTTCGGTTCCGAGCGCGAGCAGCACCGAGAGCACGGCGCCGCCGATCATGACTTCGTACTCCCGGCGGGCCAGGCCGTCGAAGATGTAGCGGCCCAGGCCACCGAGGCCCACGTACGCGGCGATCGTCGCGGTGGAGACGATCTGCACCGCGGCCGTGCGCAGGCCCAGGACGATGAGCGGCAGGGCCACCGGCAGCTCCACCTGGAACAGCACCTGGGAACCGGTCATCCCCATGCCGTTCGCGGCGTCACGCAGCTGCGCGTCCACCTGCCGCACCCCGGCGTAGGTGTTCACCAGGATCGGCGGGATCGCCAGCGCGACCAACGGCAGCAGCGTCGGCGTCAGGCCGATGCCGAACACCACGACGGTGAGCCCGACCAGACCGACGGTCGGCAGCGCACGGGCGGCACCGGCGGAGTTCACGGCGAGGAACGCGCCGCGCCCGGTGTGCCCGACGTAGAGCCCGAGCGGCAGCGCGATCAGGGCCGCGATCAGCAGCGACAGCCCGGAGTAGTAGAGGTGCTCGCCGACCCGGGCCGGGATCCCGTCGGAACCCGACCACTGCGACGCTTCGCCGAACCAGTTGATCGCTCGCGAAACGATGTTCACACCGCCACCCCCGCGGGGTCGGTGGAGACCGGCTTCGCCGAGCGGCCGGTACGGGTCCACGGCGTCAGCAGCCACTGCAGCCCGACGAGGATCGCGTCCGCGAGCACGGCCAGGATCACGGTCAACACGATGCCGACGATGATCGGCGTGATGAAGCTGCGCTGGATGCCGTCCACGAACAGCTGGCCGAGCCCGCTGATGCCGATCAGCGATCCGACGCTCACCAGGCTGATGTTCGAGACCGTCGCCACCCGCAGCCCGGCGACCACCACCGGGATCGCGACCGGCAGGTCCACCTGGAGCAGCCGGCGAAGCCCGCCGAAGCCCATCGCGGTCGCGGCCTGGCTGACGTGCTCGGGCACCGACCGCAGCCCGTCGACGACGTTGCGCACCAGCACCGAGAGCGTGTAGATCGTCAGCGGCACGATCACCGTCCAGCCGGTGAAGCCGGTGTAGTCGATCAGCACGACGAACAGCGCCAGCGACGGCAGCGCGTAGAAGAAGCTGGTGAGCGCGAGCACCGGTGCGTAGAGCCGGGGCACCTGCACGCACAGGATGCCCAGCGGCAGCGCGATCAGCAGGCCGAGCAGCACCGGCACCACCGAGAGGTAGAGGTGCTGGCCGAGCAGCTCACCGAGCAGGTCGTAGTGCGAGGTCACCCAGGACCAGCGCCAGTCCCAGGTCATCAGGCGACCTCGGAGGGCAGGCGTCCGCGCAGCGCGCCCATGATCTGCTCCTGGCCGGCCAGCCCGACGACCTTCCCGTCGGCGTCCACCGCGATCGCGTCGCCGGAGGGGTTGAGCACGGCGCTGTCGAGCGCGGAGCGCAGCGACTCGCTCCCGACCACGAACGCGCGCCCGACCGGGAGCGGGTCACCGTCGGACCCGGGTGCGAGCCACCCCGACGGCTTGCCGGACTCGTCCACCAGCAGCCGCCACGAGTCGGCGACCCCGGCCGCGGTCACCACCCGCGCGGTGTCCAGCGCCAGGCCGTCCGACCCGACGAACGACAGCCGCCGCACCCCGCGGTCGTCGCCGAGGAACTCCTCGACGAACTGGTCCGACGGGGAGGCCAGCAGGCGCTCCGGGGTGTCGAACTGGCCGATCCGCCCGCCGACCTCCAGCACGCACACCAGGTCCCCGAGCTTCACGGCCTCGTCGATGTCGTGCGTGACCAGCACGATCGTCTTGTGCAGCTCGGTCTGCAGCCGGAGGAACTCCTCCTGCAGCTGCTTGCGCACGACCGGGTCGACGGCGCTGAACGGCTCGTCCATCAGCATCACCGGCGGGTCGGCGGCGAGCGCACGCGCCACCCCGACACGCTGCTGCTGACCACCGGAGAGCTGGTGCGGGTAGCGCTTGGCGAACGACGACGGCAGGCCGACGCGCTCGAGCAGCTCCATCGCGCGGGCCCTGGCCTGCTTCTTGTCCTGCCCGAGCAGGAACGGCACGGTGGCGATGTTGTCGACGATCGTCCGGTGGGGCAGCAGCCCGCCGGCCTGGATCACGTAGCCGATCCGGCGGCGCAGCGTCGGGGGGTCCACGCTGCGCACGTCCTGGCCGTCGACGGTGATCGTGCCCGACGTGGCGTCGATCATCCGGTTGATCATCCGCAGCGTGGTGGTCTTGCCGCAGCCGGACGGGCCGACCAGCACGGTGATCTTCCCGGCCGGGATCTCGAGGCTGAGGTCGTCGACGGCGACCGTCCCGTCGGGGAACTGTTTGGTGACGCTCTCGAAGGTGATCACCCGGTGTTCAGCGCTCCCGCCCAGTTGTGAATGGAGTTCTTCATGCTTCTTCCGCGTGAAGATGGTGTCAAGATAGGTTCTGCGTAGCCGCTGTTAAATCGGTATGGAGCGTTGAAGGGGCATCGATGTCGGAGGTCGTGCTCGACGGGGCCGCGCTCACCGCCGAGCAGGTGCGCAGCGTGGCGAGGGACGGCGCCCGCGTGCTGGTGCACGAGGACGGACTGACCCGCGCGAGCGCGGCCCACGAGTCGATCCGGGCGCTGACCGCCGCCCGGCCGGTGTACGGCCGCACGACCGGCGTCGGTGCGAACCGGCTCGTCGCGGTGGAGTACGAGAGCTCGGCCGGGCCGGTCGTGCTCGGCCCCGAGGGCAGCGTGGTGCCGCCCGGGACGCCGATGAGGGAAGTGACGCACCACGAACCGCACGGCCTGCGCCTGCTGCGCAGCCACGCCGGCGGCGCCGGTCCGCTGCTCGACCCGGTGAGCGTGCGGGCGATGCTGACGGTACGGGCGAACCAGCTGGCCGCGGGTGGTTCCGGCGTCGCGCCGCACCTGCTCACCGCGCTCGCCGAAGCCCTCAACCGTGGCCTCACCCCGCCCGTGCACGCGTTCGGCGGCATCGGCACCGGTGACCTGCCCGCGCTCGCCGTCACCGCGCTCTGCCTGCTCGGCGAGGTGCCGTGGCGCGGCGGGGTCATGCCGCCGGTGCCGTTCGACCCGGCCGACGCGCTGTCGTTCATCAGCTCGAACGCCGGCTCGATCGGCGAGGCCGCACTGGCCTGCGCCGACCTGTCGGAGCTGCTCCGGGCCAGCACAGTGATCACCGCACTGGCGTTCCTGGCCTGCGACGGCAACAGCGAACCGTACGAGGCCGTCGTCCACCTGGCCCGGCCGCACCCCGGCCAGCAGACCGTCGCCGCGCGGCTGCGTGACCTGCTCGCCGGCCAGCCGGTCAAGGCCGCGCGCATCCAGGACCCGTACAGCTACCGCGCGGTGCCGCAGGTGCACGGTCCGGCGCTGGACGCCGTCGTCGCGCTGGAGCGGACGATGGGCATCGAGCTGAACGCCGCCGCGGAGAACCCGCTCGTCGACTCGGTCGGCCGCCGGGTGCTGCACAACGCGAACTTCCACACCGCGTACCTCGGCCTGGCCCTGGACGCGATGCGCAACGCGCTCTACCAGACCGCCGCGCTCTCGGTCGCCCGCCTGAGCCTGCTGCTGGAGCCGGCGTTCACCGGGCTGTCGCCGTTCCTCGCATCCGGGCCGCCCGGGTCGTCCGGCCTGATGATCCTGGAGTACGTCGCGCACTCCGCGCTCGGCGCGCTGCGCTTGAACGCGACCCCGACGGCGCTGGCGACCGCGGTGGTCAGCCGGGGGGTCGAGGAGCACGCCCCGTTCTCCTCGCAGGCGGCACGCAACTCGCTCGACGCGGTGGACAGCTACCGGATCGTGCTCGCCGCGGAACTCGTCGCGGCCGTCCGGGCCCTGCGGATGCGGGGCACGCCGCCGGTCGACGGCCCGCTGGCCGAGGCCTTCGGATACGCGGCGGAGCGGTTGCCCGACCGGCTCGACGACCGCCCGCTCGACCAGGACGTGGAGGACGCCGCCGGCCTGTTGCCCGCGTTGGCGGGGCTCGAGGGTTGACCGGCCCGGGGCGCGGGCGCGTCCGGAGCGAGCGCGTACGGATGCTCGTGCATCCACACGCTGTCTTTCGCTTCCGTCCACGGGCCCCATCCTCTGTCGCTCAGCGCTCGGCGCGCATCTTTTGACGTCGAATCGTGACCCACTCAACCCATCAACACGCTGGGATTAGAACCTACCGGTCGGTGAAGAACCCGGCTCGTTCGGCCATCCCCTCGTACGCCTCCAGCCGCGCCTGCGTGCGTGCCGGATCGGCGTCGGCCACGGCCTGGAGCACCACCGCGGCCAGCGCCACCGGGCCGGCGTAGGAGTCGAACACCAGGCGCGTGCCGACGCCGGCGGCGAGCAGCACGTCGACCTCGTCGGCGAACGGCGCGATCGGGGCGTCGGTGACCACCGCGCTGCGCAGGCCGAGCTCCCGGGCGAAGCGCAGCGCGGCGATCGTCTCCTCCGCGTAGCGGGGCAGCACGAACGCGAACACCCAGCGGCCGCCGGCCTCCTGCGACTGCAGCAGCGCGTCGTACACCGCGCTGCCGCCCGAGGTCACCACGCGCACGTCCGGATGGATGCGCTTGGCCGCGTACCCGAAGTAGTCCGCCAGCGGCGCCGAGATCCGGGAGCCGAGCACGGTCAGCGGCACCGACGCCGCCAGGTCCCTCCCCAGCGCCACGACCCGCGACGGGTCGACCAGGCTCTGGCGCAGCGCCTCCAGGTTGCGGATCTCCGCGTCGACCGCCGCCTGCAACTCGTTGCGGCGCACGGTCTCGGGGTCGGGCCGGTCGGCCACCGCGCGCATCGCGATCGGCCGGAGCGCCTTCTGCAGGTCCGGGTAGCCGGCGAAGCCGAGCGCGACCGCGAACCGGGTCACCGACGGCTGGCTCACCCCGACCCGGCTCGCCAGGTCGACGCTGGACAGGAACGCGGCCTCGGCGAGGTGGTCGAGCAGGTGCTGGGCGATGCGCCGCTGGGTGGGGGAGAGCCGGTGCGGCTCGAACAGCGCGAGCAGCTGCTCCGTCGGAGTTCTTCCCACGCGACGAGCTTAGAGGGAGGTGGATTCACGTACCCAAAGACGGGGGGATCGGACGAATCGGCGGTGTTCGGTGCGCCCCTCGACGGCCAGGCTCGCCGCCTGGCGCACGATGCCGTCGAGGTCCCAGTCGACGGTCGTCAGCGCCGGGGTGAGCAGAGCGGACATCGGGTGCGAGTCGTAGCCCATCACCGACACGTCCCGCGGGACCTCGAGCCCGAGCTGACGCGCCGCCGCGTAGACGCCGTAGGCGATGGAGTCGGCGAAGCAGAACACCGCGGTGGGCCGGTCCGGCGGTTCCAGCACGGTGACCGCGCAGGCGGTGGCGCCGGCGAGCGCGTGGGGCGACGTCACCAGGCGGACGTCCAGCCCGAGCCGCGCCGCCTCCACGCCGACGTGCGTCTCCGCCGGGCGATCGGGTGTGCTCGGACGGTTCGGCGTCAGCACCGCGATGTGCCGGTGACCGAGGCCGGCCAGGTGCTCCAGCGCCAGCGTCACCCCGGTGCGGTTGTCGAAGAGCACTTCCCCGCCCTCGACGCCACGCAGCGGATCGCCGATCGAGACGATCGGCAACGAGGTGGCCAGCGCGGCCCAGTCCGGTGCCGACGGATCGATCGGTTGCACGACCAGCGCGTCCACCCGCTGGTCCCGCAGCTGCCGGGCGAGGATCGCCTCCCGGGCCGGGTCGCCGGCGGCGTCCAGGATCAGCGCGTACCGGTCCTGGCCGAGCAGCTCGCGTCCCATCGCGACCGCCAGCGACTGCTGCCAGAGGTCCTCGAGTGAGCCGCAGAGCAGCCCGACCGTGCCGGTGCGGCCGCTGGCCAGCGCACGGGCGATCGGGTCGGCCTCGTACCCGAGCTCGGCGGCGGCCGCGCGCACCCGCCGCTGGGTCTCCTCCGAGGTCTGCAGGCCACGCAACGCGTAGGAGACCGCGGCGGTGGACAGCCCGGTCGCCTCGGCCACGTGGCGGATCGTGGCGCGTTTCCGTTGTTGCGGCACGGTTTCCAGCGTAGTGAGGTGCGGTGTCCGGCGTGGCGTGCGCGGCGTTGCTCCTGTTCGCGGCTTTTCTGAAGTCATGACCGAACCGGAGAAGACCCCGCGCATCGTCCGCGTCATCACGCCCCAGGACCACCACGCCGCCGAGACCGTGCATTCGCGGACCGCCTCACCGGCCGAACTGCTGGCCGGGAAGGTCCGCGGCGGTGAGGCCGAGCACGTCGAGGTCGTCGTCGAGTACTGCGAGGGGCCGACCGGCCACCGCCAGTTCACCGTCGACCTCGGCGACGGCGTCCCGCTGCTGGTGCCGGCCGAGCCGCCGGTGGAGGAGTGGCTGCTGGAGCACGGTATCCCGGCCTCTTGACGGGGGTGGAGGTTAACCGGTTAACTTCAGG
The DNA here is from genome assembly GCF_039524755.1 of Cryptosporangium japonicum. Lineage (NCBI taxonomy): Bacteria > Bacillati > Actinomycetota > Actinomycetes > Cryptosporangiales > Cryptosporangiaceae > Cryptosporangium > Cryptosporangium japonicum. Next base: position 287,869 of record NZ_BAAAGX010000033.1, on the reverse strand, counting down.
GGAGTTAACCGGTTAACCCTCTATCTCGGTAGGAATACCCTTCTGGCATGCGCATCGACGTCCATCAGCACCTGTGGCCCCAGCCGCTCATCGAGGCCCTGCGGGCGCGCACGGCGCCGCCCCGCCTCGACGGCTGGACCCTGCACACCGCGAGCGCGCCCCCGTTCGAGGTCGATCCGGCCGACCACGACGTCGCCGCCCGGATCGCGCTGATCGACGCCGACGGCCTCGACCGGGCCCTGGTCTCGCTCTCCAGCCCGCTGGGCATCGAGTGGCTGCCCGACGCGTCCGCGCTGCTCGACGCGTACCACGAGGGCGTGACGGCGTTGCCGGGGCGGTTCGGGGCCTGGGCGGCCGCCGGGCTGGTCACGATCGACTCCGCCGCGCTCGAGCGGGCGCTCGACGCCGGCTGCGTCGGGCTCCAGCTGCCGGCGAACGCACTGCTGGATCCGGCCGGCTACGCGCACTGCGCGCCCCTGCTCGACGTGCTGGAACGGCGGAGCGCCCCGCTGCTCGTCCACCCCGGCCCGCACCCCGCGCCGCCCGCGGGTGCCCCCGGCTGGTGGCCGGCGCTGAGCCCGTACGTCCACCAGATGCACGACGCGTGGCACGCGTTCCTCGCGTTCGGCCGGGCCGCCCACCCCACGCTGCGCATCTGCTTCGCGTTGCTCGCCGGGCTGGGGCCGCTGCACGGCGAACGGCTCGCGGCCCGCGGCGGCCCGGCCCGCCGCCCGGTCGACATGGACGCCTTCGTGGACACCTCGTCGTACGGGCCGCGTGCGGTCGACGCGATCACCCGGGTGCTCGGCGTCGACCTGGTGGTGCTCGGGTCCGACCGGCCGTACGCCACCGTGCCCGACTTCGGCCTGGGCGACGCGTTCGACCACGCGATCGCCGTCTCCAACCCCGCGCGTCTCCTGTACGGAAAGGGAACGAAGTGAACTTACCGGCACGCGACCTGACGAAGCGCGAGCTGAAAGACCTGGTCGACGACCTGGCCCGGCACCCCGACCGGTGGCGCGAGCACATCGCGTTCTCCGACACCGAGCGCCACTACGTCTCGCTCCACCGCGACGACCACGTCGACGTCTGGCTGCTCTGCTGGACACCGCAGAACGACACCGGCTGGCACGACCACGACATCTCGTCCGGTGCGGTGGCCGTCGTGCAGGGCGCGGTGCACGAGAACAACCCGCGCATCGGCGGGGAGCACGTCGACGTCGTCGTCCGCGAAGGCGAGTCGTTCTGCTTCGGGCCCGACCACATCCACCGCATGTCCGGCGCCGACGCGGAGAGCGTCTCCATCCACGCGTACTCGCCGCCGCTGTGGCGGCTGGGCACCTACCTGATCACCGACGACGGCGTGATGCGCCGCACGTCGGTCAGCTACGCCGACGAGCTTCGTCCCCTCGAAGTGGCGTAGTTCCGGCACTCTGACCTGGTGCGCAAGCTGCTGCTGGTGGTCCTGGTGATGCTCGCGGGGTGCTCCCGCGCCGATTCCGACGTGCACACGCTGGGGGACCGCACCTACCGCGTGCACGGCACCGGCGACACCGTCGTGATCGTGCTGCACGGCGGCGGGGGCAACGGGGCCCAGGTCGCCGAGCAGACCGGTTTCGACGCGCTCGCCGACCGCGAGGGGTTCCGCGCCGTGTACCCGGACGGTTCCGGCCGGTCGAACCTGCTCACCTGGAACGCCGGCACGTGTTGCGCCTACGCCCGCGATCAGGGCGTCGACGACGTCGGGTTCATCCGCGCGCTGATCGACGAGCTCGACGCCGACCGGGTGTTCGTCACCGGCTTCTCCAACGGAGCCATGCTCACGTACCGGCTCGGCTGCGAGCTCGCCGACCGGATCACCGCGATCGCACCGGTCTCCGGTGCGTTGGACGTCCCGTCCTGCACCCCGTCCCGCCCGTTGCCGGTGTACGTCATCCACGGCGACGCCGACGAGGTGGTGCCGTACGCCGGTGGCGTCTCCACGCGGCGCCCCGCGAACGAGGAGCGGGCCGGGTCGCATCCGCCGGTGAGCTTCGCGGTGAAGACCTGGGTGGGCGTGGACCGGTGCTCCGGTACCCCCACGCGCACGGTCTCGGGTGTCGTGACCTCCGAGCGGTACGACTCGTGCGCGCCCGGTGTCCAGGTGTGGCTGGACACGATCGCCGGCGGTGAGCACGCCTGGCCGGGCGGTGCCGCCGGACGGCGCGGCGCCGATCAGCCGGCTGATTTCGACGCGTCGGCGGCGATCTGGGGATTCTTCGCGACCCACGGCGGTTAGTTGTCGGGGGCGGCTGGTAAATCTCTTCGCGAAGAAGGGAGCCGAGCATGTCGGCGTTAGTGACCGTGCTGGTCGGGCTGGGCGCGGCGGTGGTGATCGCGGCCGGTGTCGGTGTCGCGGCCCATTTCCGCCACCGGCGCTGGGGTGCGATGACCGGTGGTCACGCCCACAACGACTACCGCCATTCCCGCCCGCTGCTCGCGGCGCTCGACCAGGGCTTCACCAGCGTCGAGGTCGACATCTGGCCCCACCAGGACGAGCACGGCGTCCCGCGGTTGCTGGTCGGGCACGACGCGGAGGACCTGGAGTACTGGCGCACCCTGCGCGGCCTGTACCTGGAGCCGCTCGCGCGCCGGGTCGCCGACCACGGCGGTGTGCTGCCCGGCTACGACCGCCCGTTCCAGCTGCTCGTCGAGATCAAGAACGACCCCGAGTGGTGCTGGGAACTGCTCTCCGCCGAACTGGACAACTACCAGCACATCCTGACGCGCTTCGAGGGCGACGAGATCCACGCCGGCGCCGTCACCGTCGTCATCACCGGCAAGCCGCCCAAGAAGGAGCTGGCCGCCGCCCCCGTCCGCTACGCGGCGTGCGACGGCTCCCTGGCAGCTGTCGGAAGCGACTCCCCGGCCTCCCTGGTGCCGCTGTGCAGCGAGAAGTGGGACTGGAAGTTCACCTGGGACGGCCACGGCACCATGCCCGACGCCGAACGGAAACTCCTCCGCGAGTGGGTGGAGAAGGCCCACGCGGAGGGGCGCACCGTGCGCTTCTGGGGCGTACCCGCCCACTCTCGACGTCAGCGCCGAGCCTTCTGGAAGGAAATGCGCGACGCCGAGGTGGATTATTTGGGCACCGACGACTTGTCGGCGTTGCGTGCTTTCCTGCACGTGCCGTCGGGTCGCTGATCCGGTGGGGGTAGCTTCCGGGCGCGTGGTGCCCGGGGGCTGAGCCGGCGAGCGGCTCGGCCTCACGGTCGCGCGGGGTCTCGTGCTGGGCGGGGTCTCGTGCTGGGCGGAGTCTCGCGCTGGGCGGGGTCTCGTGCCGGGCGGGGTCTCGTGCCGGGCGGGGTCTCGCGCCTGGCAGGGTCTCGCGCTGGGCGGGGCGGGTCCGTGCTTCGCGCGGCGGTTTAGCGGTGCGCGCGGGGCTGGGTTCCGGGTGGCGGTGTCGTGCAGTGCGTGGGTTCCGCGTTCGCGCGGTAGTCCCATGCAGCTCGCGGAGGGCTCGCGTTTCGTGCGGCTGCGCGGTGTCGCACCTCACGCTGCGTGGTCCCACGCCGCTCCGCGCTGCGATCCACCCTGCTCCGCGCTGCGATCCGAGTTCCGCGCTCAGCTCCCGCGCACCGCCAATCCTTGCTTCTCGGCCAGCTCCCAGGACCTGCGCTCAGTTCGCATTCCTCGTGCCCTCCGCAGGCTCTGAGCCCACGAACGGCTCCGCCGTCACACGTCTCGCCTATCGATCCCCGGAGCTAGCGCAGCTACGCGGCTCCGAGCCGAGCCGAGCCGTGCCGAGGGGGCCCCACGCCTGGGTCGCCCTGCCCTGAGTCGCGCTCGGATCGTCCCGCGCTAAGTCGCGCTCGGATCGTCCCGCGCTAAGTCGCGCCGCGTGCAGGCCGCTTCGCCCCCCTCGCGGAGCCGCTTCAGGCCGCGCCGAGTTGGCCTGGTTCACTCCCATCCCAGTCCCGGGCCAGGGCGCTCTGCCCCGTCCGCGCCGGATTCCCTGCCGGGTTCCCTGCGCCGAGCCTCCTCGCCCCGATATGCGCTCGGCGTCGCGCCAAGCCGCCCAAACCGCGCTGGGCCGCTCTGCCTGCTCCGGGCCGCAGTCGGGTCGCTCCGCCCCCCGCATGGCCGCCGCCATCCCGCGCTGAGCGACTCCCGCGCCGTGCTGCTTCGCGCCGTGCTGCTTCGCGCCGTGCTGCTTCGCGCCGTGCTGCTTCGCGCCGTGCTGCTTCGCGCCGTGCTGCTTCGCGCCGTGCTGCTTCGTGCCGTGCTGCTTCGTGCCGTGCTGCTTCGTGCCGTGCTGCTTCGCGCCGTGCTGCTTCGCGCCGTGCTGCTTCGTGCCGTGCTGCTTCGTGCCGTGCTGCTTCGTGCCGTGCTGCTTCGTGCCGTGCTGCTTCGTGCCGTGCTGCTTCGTGCCGTGCTGCTTCGCGCCTCGCTGCCCCCATCCCGCGCCAGACCGGGTCCGCGCCACGTCGGACAGGGCCGCCAACGCTCTGGGCCGTTTCGCCTTACTCCCGAGGGGGCGCTCCACTCCAGACTCAGCCCCCCGCCATGCCGTCCTATGCCGAACTGCTCAGCTCCACGCTTGGCCGCTTAGCTCCACGCTTGGCCGCTTAGCTCCGCGCTTGGCCGCTTAGCTCCGCGCTGAGCTGCCATGAGTTGCGCCGACCCAGGCTGAGCCGCTCAGCCCGCGAAGCCCGACTCAGCCCGGCCTCGCGCTGCCCCGGCTCACGCTGCCCCGGCTCACGCTGCCCCGGCTCACGCTGCCCCGCCTCGCGCTGCCCCGCCTCGCGCTGCCCCGCCTCGCGCTGCCCCGCCTCGCGCTGCCCCGCCTCGCGCTGCCCCGCCTCGCGCTGCCCCGCCTCGCGCTGCCCGGGCTCGCGCTGCCCGGGCTCGCGCTGTCCTGGCCCCATGCCGGGGCGCGCCGCACCGGATCGCGCTGCGCCACCCATCATCGGAGCTTCCTGCGCGCTCTGCGCCGAGCCGCCCTGCGCCGTCCCACCTGTGCCGCGCCGTGCCCGAGTACCTTCGCGCCTGGCCGCTCGCCGCGCCTAGCGCCCGTGTCAGATCGCGCGGAACGACCGTGCCGCTTCGCACCGCCCCAGGCCGTTCCGGGTTCGGACCGCTGAGCTCCAGCCCACGCCGCGTCGGTCCGCCCTGCGTCGTCTCGTCCAAGTCGCCCTGTGTCGAGTTCGCCCTGTGTCGAGGCGCCCGCGACCCGCTGCGACCCGCTGCGACCTGCTGGGACCCGCTGGGACCCGCTGTGACCCGCTGCGACCCGCTTGTGCCGCTCAGCTCTGGGCTGTGCCGGGTCATGCTGCGGCGGGGTCGTGCTGCGCCGCCTTTCCAGTCCGGCCACTCCAGCTAGGTTGCGGTGCTGTGGGCGCCTCGCCCCGCCTGCTCCAGGCCCCGCTCCACCCGGCGCTGAACCGCCCCGCTCCCGGCCGTGCGGCCCCGCTCTCGGCCGTGCGGCCCCGCTCTCGGCCGTGCGGCCCCGCTCTCGGCCGTGCGGCCCCGCTCTCGGCCGTGCGGCCCCGCTCTCGGCCGTGCGGCCCCGCTCGGTCGCGCCGCCCCGCTCGGTCGCGCCGCCTCACTTGCGGCCGCGCCGCCCCGCTTCCGGCCGCGCCGCTCTGCACCCGGCCACGGCGCTCTGTGGTTGTGCCCCACGTGCCCTGTGAGCCATACCGCCCCGCTGCACGGGCTGTCTCACTCCATTGCGGGCGACCCGGGCCCCCATCAGCTCACAACGAGGCGCCCAGAGCAGCAGCCCGATCCAGAGCCGCTGCGAACAAAGCCTCGCTATGAGGCACCTGGGCGGCCAGCTCCGGAATGCGCGGCGCCAACGTCAGCTCGGTCGCCACCACCGTGACCGTCATGCCCAGCGCATCGCCCAGGATGATCCGCAGCACCGGCGTCAGATGATCCCACCCCTGCGTCGGCGAACCCTCGACGTACGAACCACCGGCGCTGGTCACCACGACGGCCTGGCGGCCGGCCATGGGCTGGCTCGGGGTGGCGTCCAGGGTCGTGGTGACGCCCGGGACGTGGATGTGGTCCACCCAGGTCTTCAAGGTCGACGGGAGCGAATAGTTGTACATCGGGGCGCCCACCAGGAGGACGTCGGCCGCCAGCAGCTCGTCGAGGATCGTCTGCTGCAGTGCTTCGTCCTCGGCGGGGGCGGTCTCGCCCTCCGCTCGCAGGCGGGGCGCCCAGTGCAGGGCGGGGGTGGAGAGCCGGGGAAGCGGAGCGGTGTGCAGATCGCGGTAGGTGACCGTGTGATCGTCGCCGCGGTCGGTCCAGGCTTTCGCGAACGCGGCCGTGATGGCCCGCGAACGCGACCCGGTGAGGTCGGCGGACGAGTCGAGATGCAGCAGGTGGGGCATTCTCCGGTTATAACCTTTCACGATTCCGCCATGCGAGGATGGCGAAATCACTGACGTCAGCGGGGCGTCGTTCCTACACTGAGCCGCCGGATGCTCACCAAGGAGGGCGACGTGTCGCGGTTACGTGTTGTGCTGCTCGTCGCCGTGCTGGTCGCGGCCGGTCTCACCGGCTGGGCGAGCCCCGCCGCCGCCGACGCCGGTGGCCTCTCGAACGGTGTCGCCGACGACGGCGCCCGGGTGATCAGCGAGACGTTCGTCGAGTGGCAGAAGCTCGACATCGTCATCGATTCGCCGGCGATGAAGGGCCAGACGCCGGTCCGGTTGCTGCTGCCGAAGGACTACTTCACCCAACCGAACCAGAAGTGGCCGACGCTCTACCTGCTGCACGGCTGCTGCGAGCCGGCCGACTACCGGTCCTGGACGCAGTTCACCGACGTCTACGACTTCATGTACGACCGGAACGTGCTGGTGGTGATGCCCAGCGACGGGCTGGCCGGCTACTACAGCGACCCGCGGGGCAGCGGCCCGAAGTACGAGACCTACCACATCACCGAGCTGCAGCAGATCATCGAGCGCGGCTACCGCGGGTCGAGCACCCGGGCGATCGCGGGGCTGTCGGTCGGCGGGTTCGGGGCGTTCTCGTACGCGGCCCGGCATCCGGGGCTGTTCAAGGCGGCGGCGTCCTACAGCGGGCTGCTCGACACGCTCACCCCGGGCGCGCCGACGGCGATCGAGTGGATGCGCCGCCAGGCCAACGAGTCGCTCTTCTCGCTCTGGGGCGACCCGATCCTCAACCGCAGCACGTGGGCGGCCCACAACCCGGCGAGCAAGCTGTCGGGGCTGCGCGGCACCCGGCTCTACATCTCGTGCGGCGACGGACGGGCGGCCGACCTGGATCAGAACAGTGACTTCGTCTGGCAGGAAACCGCCGCGTTGCTGACGACGCAGAGCTTCGTCGCGAAGGCGCGCGCCGCCGGGTTGTCGCCGACCGTGCGGCTCTACGGCCGCGGAACGCACACCTGGCCGTACTGGCAGCGTGAGTTCAAGAACTCGTGGCCGATGCTCGCCTCCGCACTGGGCGTGCCCGCTTAGGGCCTGTGCGGCCTGAACCTTTGAACAAGCCCTAGTCCTCCTCCAGCTCGATCTTCTCGCGGCGGACCGGTGCGCTGACCGTGCGCTGTTCGGTGACGCGTTCGGTGCCCAGGTGGACGCGTTCGGTCGGCACCCTCTCGGTGCGGACGACGACCCGCTCGGTGTGAAGGGTCGTAGGGTCCGGTTCGGGCTCGTCGTCGGCGTCGAAGGGTCCGTACTCGACCCGGACCTCCTCGCGGGTGACCGGGACCGTCACCTGGACGTCCTCGGTCACGGTGTACTTCCGCAGCCGCGCCCGCCCGGTCGGCTGGTCCTCGGTACGGACCCGCAGCCGTTCCTCCGACCGGGTCATCGCGTCGCCGGAATCGGCGTAGTAGGCGTGGAGGGACTGTTCCTGGGCGGAGGAGAGGCCGCCGTCGCGTCCGGACGGTCGCACGTCCGGTGCGGTCAGGACCCGGTCGCGGTCGAACGGCAGCACGATCGTGTCGCCCCGGGACACCGCACCGGCCAGCGGCACGACGCTGGGTGACCGGCGGCCGGTGTCGAGCGCGACGAACGTCGGGTCCGCCGACCGGGCGTCCAGATAGATCCAGTCGATCCGGCCGATCCGCTCCCCGGAACGGTCGAGCACTTCGCGGTCGAGAAGTTCGTCCGCTATCCACCGCACTGTCATTTGAAGACCCCTTCAAAGGTCACCTCAGGTCATGACGACCTCGCTGGAGGTAGCCATCACAGTCGGATGAGAAACGATTCATCCGGATGAGCATTTTTCGCTCTCCGGGTCTCAGGGGTACGCGTCCGTTTCCCGAGGCCGATCGAGGTAACTCAGTCACCGGACACCCTGAGTGACGTCCTCTATGGACTAAATTCATCGGTATTCAACCGTTTAGGGGTGGGTGGGAAGCGGCTATCTCTGCGGCGCCAACCGGAGCTCGCGAGAGGAGCAACCCCGATGTTGACCCAGGAGCAGATTCCGTCGCTGATCCAGTCGACCGCCTACGACTCGTCCGGCGACAAGATCGGATCGGTCAAGCAGGTCTATCTGGACGACCGCACCGACCGGCCGCAGTTCGCGACCGTCCACACCGGCCTGTTCGGGCTGAAGGAGTCGTTCGTGCCGCTGGAGGGGGCCGAGCTGCGCGGTGACCGGGTCGTCGTCCCGGTGGACAAGGCCCAGGTGAAGGACGCGCCGAGCATCGACCCGGAGGGCAGCGACGGCTCGCTGACCCCGACGCAGGTCGCCGAGCTCTACCGGCACTACCGCCTGCCGACCCAGCCCAGCGGCACCCGCGACACGTACGCGGCCGACGTCGACCGGGAGTCCGACGACCACCGGCACGGCCAGCACTACGAGTCCGACGGGGGCAACGTGCGCTTCTCCGGGCGCGAGACCCGGACCGGCCGCGACGACGACAACGCGATGACCCGTTCGGAGGAGCGGCTCAACGTCGGCACCGAGACGCACGAGGCCGGCCGGGCGCGGCTGCGCAAGTACGTCGTCACCGAGAACGAGCAGCACACCGTGCCGGTGAGCCGGGAGCGGGTCACGGTCGAGCGCGAGCCGATCACCGACGCCAACCGCGGTCAGGCGTTCTCCGGCCCGGCGATCTCGGAGGCCGAACACGAGGTCACGCTGCACGAGGAGCGGCCGGTCGTGGAGAAGGAGGCCGTGCCGGTCGAGCGGGTGCGGCTCGGCACGGAGACGGTGACCGAGGAGCAGACGGTCGGCGGCCAGGTACGCAAGGAGCGCATCGACACCGACGAGCGCTGACCCCCCGCCACCCCTGACCGCCCGCCGCGAGGGCGGTCAGGGGTGGTCGGTGCCGGCGCGCAGCGCGTCACCCAGCGCGGTGCGCCGGTAGAGCACCGAACGACCGGACCGGGCACGGTCGGCCAGCCCCGCGCGGCGCAGCACCGCGAGGTGATCGCCGACGGCGCCGACGGCCAGCCCCAGCGCGTGGGCGAGCTGCGTGGTGCTCGCGGGCTCGTCGAGCGCGGTGAGCACCCGGGCCCGGGACGGCCCGAGCAGATCGCCGAGCGCACCCGGCTCGACCGGCGCCGGCTCCCAGAGCGCGGCCGTCCCCCGCGCCGGGTAGACCAGGGCCCGGGGCCACGGATCGTCGGTGTGCACGGCCACCGCCGGCCACACGAACACCGACGGCACCAGCAGCAATCCGTGCCCGTCGGCACCGATCACCTCGCCCCGGCCGGGACGGCGGAGCTCCAGCGCGCCCTCGTGCCACCGCACGTGCGTGTGCAGGTCCTCGAACGCGGCCGCCCACCCGGCGCGCCCGAGCAACCCGGCCCGGTGGACGACGTCGCGCTCGCAGATCGCGCGGAGGCGCAGCCACTCGGCCGCCAGCAGCTCACGCCAGGCGCGGTCGAGCGTCGTGGCGAGCCGCTCGCACACGTCGTCGGCACGCAGCACGGCCAGCACCGCCGGATCGTCGGTGGGCCGCTCACGCAGGCAGTGCGCGATGTCCTTGCGTGCCTCGGCCAGCGGCACCGCACGCAGCGCCGCCAGCTCGTCGTCCCACGACTGGGCCAGTGAGGCCGGCGGCGGAACGAGAAAGCTCGCACCACCGCGCGGCCACTGCAGTGCCTGCACGGCGGCGAGGTCGGTCTCGGCGAGCAGCCGCCGGTAGACCGGGCGGCTGCGTGCGGCGAGCCCGCTCGGCAGCCGGTGCCGCGACAGCCCGGAGAGCACGCGGAGCAGGCCGTTCAGCTCGAACAGCGGGGAGAGCGCGAAGCGGCTGCGCAGCAGATCGTCGGCGGTGAGCTCGATCCGCAGCATCCACCGACCTTACGCTCTGCGGCGTAACAATTGGCCCGGGACGGTGGTGCTCGAAGACTGGTGGCGTGACCTCGACCGACGAGCGCGCCACCTACGCGCAGGTACTCGCCCAGCCGGTGTTCCGCACGGTGTTCGGCACACGCACGCTCGGCATCACGGCCGACACCGTGCGCATGGTGGCGCTCTCCACGCTCGTGTTCGCCACCACCGGGTCGCCGCTGCTGGCCGCCGTCGCGTTCGGGATCGGGTTCGTGCCGCAGGCCGTCGGGGCGGTCGGGCTCGGAGCGCTCGCCGATCGCCTGCCGGCCCGCGCGCTGATCGTCACCGGGTACGTGGTGGAGGCCGGTGCCGGGCTCATGATCGCGCGGTGGCATCCGCCGGTGGCGGTGATCCTGCTGGTCGTCGGCGGTGTCGCGTTGTTCACGCCGGTGTTCACCGGTGCGGGGAACCGCCTGATCGCCGACGTGGTCACCGGCGACGCCTACGTGTTGAGCCGTTCGCTGGCCGTCGTCGCGTCGTCGCTCGCGCAGCTGGTCGGCCTGGCCGTGGGCGCCGCCACGGTGGCCACCCTCGGCCCCACCGGTGCGCTGTTCGCCACCGCCGCCGCCCACGCGCTGGCCGCCGGGTGGTCGGCGCTCGGCCTGCCCACCCCCACCCCGACACCGCCCACCGCCCGGGGCGCGGGTGCGCCAGTGGGGGAGAGCTGGGCCGGCACCCGGGCGCTGTTCGGCGACCGGCGGGCCCGGGCGCTGCTGTTCGTGCACTGGCTGCCGCCGGCCGTCACCACCGGGGCCGAGGCCCTGCTCATCCCGTACGCCGAGCGCGCGCACTTCCCGGCCGGCGCCGGCGGGATCCTGCTGGCGTGCAGTCCGATCGGGATGATGCTCGGCAACCTCGCGGTCGGCCGGTTGCTCGCCCCGGCGACGCGGGAGCGGTTCGTCGTGCCGTTGATCGTGCTGTCGGGCGCTCCGCTGCTCGGGTTCGCGGCGAACCCGTCGGTGCCGCTCGGCGCCGCGCTCCTCGTGCTGACCGGCGTCGGCTACGCCTACCCGCTCGGCCTGCAGCGCCGCTTCCTCGACGCGGTTCCGCACGCACGTCGAGGGCAGGCGTTCGGGCTGCTGCACGCGGGGATGATGACGTTCCAGGGCCTCGGTCCGGCCCTGCTCGGGCTGGTGACCGAGTCCGTGTCGGTCGGCGCGACGATCGCCGTCGCCGGCGCGCTCACCCTGGCACTGGCGGCCGCCCTCACCCCGGCCGTCCGCCGAACCGCACAACCGGCGGCCTAGTCCAGATCGGACAGGTCGAGGACGAACCGGTACCGCACGTCGTTGGCCGCGAGCCGGTCGAAGGCCTCGTTCACCCGCGCCGACGGCAGCACCTCGACGTCCGCCGCCACCCCGGCCTCGGCGCAGAACCGCAGCATCTCCGCCGTGGCGGGCCGCCCGCCGCTCCCGGCCGAGCTCAGCTTCTTGCGCCCCACCAGCAGGTCCATCGTCTCCACGGTGACCGGACCGAGGTCGCCCAGCGAGCAGAGCGTGCCGTCCATCGCCACCGTCCGCAGGTACGGCCCGAGATCGTGCGGGGCCGCGATCGTGTCGATCACGAGGTCGAACGAATCGCGTGCCGCGTCCAGCTGCGCCGGATCCGACGACACCACCACACCCTGCGCCCCCAGCCGTCGCGCGTCCGGCGCTTTGTCCGCCGACCGGGTGATCACCGACGTCGTGGCCCCGAGCGCCACCGCCAGCTTCACCGCCAGATGGCCCAGGCCACCGAGCCCGGCGACCGCGACGCGGGTGTCCGGGCCGACGTCATGCGCATGCAGCGGCTCCCACACCGTCACGCCCGCGCACAGCAGCGGCGCGGCCGCCGCCGGATCGAGCCCCGGCGGCAGCGGATAGGCGAACGCGTCCCGGACGACGTACTCCCGTGAGTAGCCGCCCAGGGTGAGCGACCCGTCGCGCCGGTCGGTGCCGCCGTAGGTCAGCGTGGGGAACGTCCGGCAGAAGTTCTCCTGACCGGCCCGGCACATCGGGCATTCGCCGCACGAGTCGACGATGTTGCCCACCGCGACCGGGTCGCCGACCGCGAAGCCGGTGACGTCGGGCCCGATCTCGGTGACCACACCGGTGAACTCGTGCCCCGGCACCAGGGGAGTCGTCCCGTCGTGGCCGCGCCGGGCGTGCAGATCGGTGTGGCAGACGCCGCAGTAGTCGACCCGCACCGCGATGTCGTCCGGCCGCAGCTCACGCCGTTCGAGGCGGGCCCGGCGCAGCGGCGAAGCGGGGCCGTGCACCTGCCATCCGGTCGTCGTCCGCATCGTGGTTCTCCCTAAACAGACTGTTCGGTTTGCCAAGGCCACCGTAGCGCAAGAAAAACCAACTGGTCTGTTTGGTAAGCTCGTACCCATGCCGGAGCAGCCGTCGACACCGCGCGGAGCCGCCACCTACCAGCGCATTCTCGACGTGGCGACCCAGGAGTTCGCCCGGCACGGCATCGCGGGCGCACGGGTCGAGCGCATCGTCGCCGCCGCGCGCACCAACAAGGCCCAGCTCTACGCGTACTTCGGCAACAAGGACGAGCTCTTCGACGCGATCTTCTTCGGTTCGCTGGAGCGGATCGTCAACGTGGTGCCGATCGGCGCCGCCGACCTCGCGGACTGGGCCGTCCGCCTCTACGACGAGTACCTCCGCCGCCCCGACCTGATCCGGCTGGCCACCTGGGCCCGCCTGGAGCGCCGCCCCACCGGTCACCTGGTGGAGAAACACGACGCGTACGACGACGTCAAACTGCGCGCCATCGCCGAGGCGCAGGCCGCCGGGCGGGTGCGCCCCGGCGACCCGTTCGACGTGATGGCCATGGTCATCGCGATGTCGATGGCCTGGTCGCCGGTGAGCAACGTGTACGCGGCGACGGGTGACGAGCCCGCCGCCGTGCACACGCGGCGCCGCGCTCTCCTCCGCGAGTGCGTCGAACGGGCGCTAGAAGTGCCAGCCGAGCACGTTCCACTGCCAGCAGAACCACACCAGCGACGCCAGCGAGGCGAGTAGCACCACCTGGTGCACCCGGGCCGGCGCACCCGCGCCGCGCCATCCGGCCACCGCGGTGCCCAGCGCGCCCGCGGTCAGGCCCGTCACCAGGACCGGCGCCACGAGCAGCAGGCGGAACGACGTCGGCACCGCGTAGAGGAACGCGCTGGTGTCGCCGAAGAGGGCCGCGGCCAGGCCCACCAGGAAAGCGAGCCCGAGGAACGCCGCTCCGGCGGCCAGCCCGCGCGAGACCCGCCACGCCCGGCCCGGTGTCGCCCGCCGACGCCGCAGCCCGGCGGTCGGCACCGCCAGCGCGCTCAGCGTCACCAGCGCGAACACCGCGAGCAGGCCCAGGTTGAACGGCAACGCCCAGGACCATCCCAGCCGCTCGAACGCCGGCCCGTCGGTCGCCACGTACCGGGTCCCGTCGGCGCCGCGGACGGCGACCAGGTGATCGTCGCCGGCCGCGTAGGAACCGTCGCGCCGGGGCGTCCAGACCTGGCCTTTGAAGCGGACGGACCCGGAGTCGGTCACGGTCAGACGCATCGGTCCCAGCAGCGTGAGCAGCTTCTCGATGCCGGTGGTGTTGCGCCGGGTCGGCGCGTAGAAGCCCGGCTGCGGCGCGACCGGCGTCCGCGAACCCTCGGCCGGTGGCGCGGAGCCCGGCGCGAACCGGTCCAGGAAACCCTCGACGACCGCGGCCGTGGACTCGAAGCCCGCGGTCGAGTTCACCGAGGCGAACAGCCCGAGGTGGCAGCCCGGCACCAGCAGCAACACGCTGCCGAACCCCTCCCAGCTGCCGTCGTGCATCAGCACCCGGTGCCCGTTCATGGTCCGCGTGATGAAGCCGTGCGAGTACCCGGTCAGCCGCGGATCGGCGGCGAACGACCGGGTGTGCATCAGCGCCGCGGTCTCCGGCCGGAGGATGCCCGCGCCGGAGTTGAGGTGCGCGATCGCGAACTTCGCCAGGTCCGACGCGGTGGCGCTGATCGACCCGTCCGGGGTCAGCTGGTCGAACGCGAACGGGATCGTCTCGCCGTTGTCGCGGTAGCTTTTCGCCGGTTCGCCGAGGCCGGCCGGCACCGGCTCGGCGGCGGTGCTGTGCGTCATCCCCAGCGGCGCGAGGATGTGCCGCTCGACGTACCGGTCGTAGGGCTCGCCGCTGACCAGCGTGACGAGGTAGCCGGCCAGCGCGGCGCCGTAGTTCGAGTAGGCCGACACCACGCCCGGTGGACGGATCCGCTTCGGCATGTTCTCGGCCAGGTACCGGCCCAGCGGCACGACGTCGCCGGCCGTGCGGGCGCCGGTGCCGACGATGCGGTCCTCGAATCCGGCGGTGTGCGAGAGCAACATCCGCAGCGTGATCGGCCGCGGGTAGGTGCGCGGGATCGTGAAGTCCCGGAGGTAGCCGTTGACGTCGGCGTCCAGGTCGAGGCGGCCGGCCTCCACCTGCTGCATCACCGCGGTCGCGGTGAACAGCTTGGTGATCGACGCGATGCGCACGAGCGACCGGTCGGGGTCCATCGGCACGTTCTTCGCGACGTCGGCGCGGCCGAAACCGTGCGTGTAGACGGTGCGCGAACCGGAGACGACGGAGACGACCAGGCCCGGAGTGTGGCGCAGCTGCTCCGGTGCCGCCGCGTCGAAGTAGCTCGCCGCCGCGGCCGAGGTGACGGACGAACAGCTGGGCGGCGCGGCCTGCGCGGGGGAGGTTCCGGTGACCACCGCACCGACGGCGAGTGCCAGCGCGGCGAATGCGCTCGCCGCGCGTCGGTACGGGCGGAGGGAGGGCGGCACGGGGTGCTCCTTCGAGGCGTCGGGACGGACGCACCGAGCGTCGCGGTGGACGACGCCCCGGGGCATCGCCGCGTGGTCGCCGGTCGTCTCCGACCAAAGTCGGAGCACACCGTCGACTCCGGGGGCAGGAGAAGCCGGGGAGGGCGCGCCTACGCTGCGAGCCATGAGATCGGTCCAGCGGTGGCTCGGAGCGGACGCGGCGCTCGTCGCCGGCGGCCTGTTCCTCACCGTGCTGGCGGTGAAGACACCCTGGTCGGGCTTACCGCTGACGGTCGTGGCGGTGGCCGGGACGCTCGCGAGCCTCGCGCAGTGGTGGCGCCGCCGCTGGCCGCAGGCCGCCGCGGTGGCCGGCGCGACCGGGTACGCGCTCTCCGGCAACCCCGGCCCGCTGCTGGTGGGTCTCTACGCCGCGGGCGCCTACGCTCCCCGCCGGCACGCGTGGTGGCTGGTGGTGGTCGGCTGGGCCGGCGCGACCGGCTGGAACTGGCTCGACGCCGGCCGGCTGTCCTGGTGGGACGCCACCTACGTGGCGGTGGCCGCGGCCGCGACGCTCGGCCTCGGCGCCCACGTCGCGACGCGCCGGGCGCTGCAGGACGCGTGGCGCGAGCGGGCCGAACGCGCCGACACCGAGCGGGTGCTCCGCGACGAGCAGGCACGCGTCGCCGAGCGTGCCCGGATCGCCCGCGAGATGCACGACGTGCTGGCGCACAAGGTGTCGCTGATCGCGCTGCACGCCGGGGCGCTCGAGCTCACCGCGGACGGCGGCGCGGAGCGGGTCCGGGAAGGCGCCGGGGTGATCCGGGTGACCGCGCGTGAGGCGCTGGCCGAGCTCCGGACCGTGCTCGGCATCCTCGAGGCCGACGCGCAGCCCTACACCGACCTCGAGTCGGTGGTGGCCGACGCGAGGTCGGCCGGGCAGCGGGTGGAGCTGGCGAACGGCGCCGGGGAGTTGCTGCCCTCGACGGCGCGGGTGGTGCAGCGGGTCGTCCAGGAAGGACTGACGAACGCACGCAAGCACGCTCCCGGCGCGGCGGTGGCGGTGACCGTCGCGCGGGACGAGGGCGCGGTCTCGGTGGTGGTGACCAACCCGGTGACCGGCGGCGGCCTCGATCTGCCCGGGTCCGGCGCCGGCCTGGTGGGCCTGGCCGAGCGTCTGCGCCTGGTCGGCGGGGCCCTGGAGTCGGGCCCGGACCCCGGCGGCTGGCGCCTGTGCGCGACGATCCCGTACCCGGCCCCGGAGGCGTCATGATCTCGGTGCTGCTCGTCGACGACGAGGCCCTGGTCCGCGCCGGGCTGCGGCTGATCCTGCAGACCGCGGACGACGTCACGGTGGTCGGCGACGCCGAGGACGGGCGGGCCGCGATCGACGCGGTCCGGCGGCACCGGCCGGACGTCGTGCTGATGGACGTCCGCATGCCGCACCTGGACGGGGTCGCGGCCACGGCCGCGCTCCGCACCGAGCCGGACGCCCCGGCCGTGATCGTCCTGACCACGTTCGACACCGACGACGACGTGTTCAGCGCGCTCGCCGCCGGAGCCACCGGCTTCCTGCTGAAGGACACCCCGCCCACCGAGCTGCTGCGTGCGGTGCGGCTGGCCGCGGCCGGGGACGCGATGCTCTCCCCGAGCGTCACCCGGCAGGTGATCACCCGCTTCACCGGCGACGACGGCTCCCGGCGCCGCGACGCGCTGGCCCGGCTGGAGACGCTCACCGGCCGCGAGCGCGAGGTGCTCGTCGAGATCGGACGCGGCGCCGCGAACGCGGAGGTCGCCGCGCGGCTGCACATGAGCGAGGCGACCGTGAAGAGCCACGTCACGCACCTGTTCGAGAAGCTCGCGGCGACCAACCGCGTCCAGCTGGCGATCGCCGCGTTCCGCGCCGGTCTCGTCGAGTAGAGCCGAACTTTACCGGTACAGGCTTTACCGGTATAGGAGCCGCGTGCTATACCGGTAAAGCACAGTCGCTTTACCGGTATAGCCAAGGAGTGATCATGGAGTACATCGCCGCTTACTTCATCGCCCGCGACGCCGACCAGCAGCGGATGTCCGCCGGCCGCCTCGACGGCCCGGTGGCGGCTCCCCGGCCGTCGCTCTGGCGCCGGGCCGCCCGGTCCCTCGCCCGCACCGCGTCCACGCGCCGGGCCCCGGCCTCGAAGGCCCCGGTCACGAAGGTTCCGGCCGCGAAGGCCCCAGCTGCCGGGCAGGCCGGCTGCGCGACCGCCTGAGCGCGGGTCGGTATGCCCGCGAACCACCACGGATCCGTCGTCACGGCGGTCCCTGACGGCGGATCCGTGGTCCTGCGTCCCGCTCCCACCGGTTACGGTGGATCAGCGGAAGGCGGTGGCAGCGTGGCGCGGGTGACCTTGCAGACGATCGCGGACCAGGTCGGGGTCAGCCGGATGACCGTCTCCAACGCGTTCTCCCGGCCGAACCAGCTCTCGCCGACGCTGCGTGAGCGGATCCTGGCCGCGGCGCAGGAGCTGGGTTACGTCGGTCCCGATCCGTCGGCGCGCGCGCTCGCGAAGGGCACCACCGGCGCGGTGGGGTTCCTGCTCACCGAGTCGCTCGGTTTCGCGTTCACCGACCAGGTGTCCACGCAGCTGCTCGGCGCGATCGCCGAGGAGCTGAAGCCCACCGGGTTGGCGCTCACGCTGCTGAGCGCACTGGGCACCGGCGACATCGTGCCGGCCCGTGACGTCGCGATGGACGGCGTGCTGGTCTACTCCTGCGATCCGCAGACGCCGGCGGTCGACTGGCTGCAGCGTCGCCGGCTGCCGATGGTGTTCATCGACCAGGACCCGGTCGACGACATCCCGAGCGTCAACGTCGCCGACCGCGACGGCGCCCGGGCGTCGGCGCAGCACCTGATCGATCTCGGGCACCGGCGGATCGGGTTCGCGATGTCGGGTCTGCGCGGCCCGCAGGGCCTCATCGAGGACATCGCGGTCGTCGCCGACCAGCTGATCTCCGGGTACGCCTCGCGCGAGCGCCTCGCCGGCTGGATGGAGGCGGTCACCGGGGCCGGGCTGAAGACACCGCTGGTCGTGCGTCAGCTCGACGACTCGGTGGAGCACACCCGCGAGGCCGCACGGCTGCTGCTCGACCGGCCCGACCGGCCGACCGCCGTGCTGTGCTTCTCCGACGCGATCGCGTTCGCGGTGATCCGGGCCGCGAACGACCTGGGCCTGCGTGTTCCCGAGGATCTGTCGGTGATCGGGTTCGACGACCATCCGCTGGCCGGCACG
>NZ_BAAAGX010000033.1:31487-269504 GCF_039524755.1 Cryptosporangium japonicum | reverse complement strand
GTCCGGGCGAAGGGCCAGGCCGCGGCCGAGGCGCTCGCCGCCGCGCTCGGCCGCACCGCCGCCGGCCCGGAAGCCGTGCCCCACGTGCTGCTCCCGACCGAGCTGGTCGTCCGCGACAGCACCGCCCCGCCTAGAGCAGCGCGTCGATCTGGCCGAACGACAGCGTGATCCCCTCGGCCATCCCCATCGCCACCACTCGTTCGAGCTGCTCCGCGGTGTCGTAGCGGAACACGATCGTCATCCGCGTCCCCGCCGCTGTCTCGTCGAAGTCGACGCGGGTCGCGGCCACGGGCAACGAGGCCGTCGGGTTGCCGTGCTGGTCGGCGAAGCCTTCCTCGAACTCCAGCGACCGCGGTTCGTCCAACGCCGTCAACCGCCAGAACCCGTTCGAGCGCGAGCCGTCGGGTCCGGTCATGTGGTAGCGGGCCTCGCCGCCCACCACGAAGTCGTACTCCCGGAACGTGGCCGGGTACGTCGGCGGACCCCACCACCGCTCGAGCAGGCGCGGGTCGGCCCAGAGCTGCCACACGGCCTTCGGCGGGGCGGTGAACTCCGCCACCAGCGTCAGCGTGTGGGCGTCGGGGTCGGGCGTCGTGCTGATGACGGTCATGAGTCCTCCAGGAGTTCGCTCATCCGGTCGACGCGTCCGCGCCAGATCTCCTCGTACTGGCCGAGCAGCTCGCGGGCCCGCCGGATCGTGTCGATGTCACCGCGCACCAGCTGCTCCCGCCCGCTCCGCCGCTTCGTGACGAGCCCGGCGCGCTCGAGCACCGCGACGTGCTTCTGCACGGCCGCGAAGCTCATCGCGTACTGCCGCGCCAACGCCGACACGGATGCTTCCCGGCTCAACACGCGAGTGACGATGTCCCGCCGGGTAGCGTCCGCAAGCGCCGCAAAGATCCGATCGACCTCGGCCTGATCTACAACCACAAGGTTGTACGTTACCGATCGCTGTGGATACCGGCAACCTCCGCGGCCGACGCGTACGGTGATTCCGCATCCGACGGAGGGAGCGCGTGGTGACGGGTCTGGTGTTCATCAGTTACGCCCGCGAGGACCGCGACTACGTCGAGAAACTCGTCCTCCACCTCACCGGGGCCGGCGTCGAAGTGTCGTGGGACTTCCAGATCCAGGCCGGCGCCACTTACGCCCGCGAGATCGAGAAGCGGATCGATACCTGCTCCGCAGTGCTCTTCGTCGTCACGCCCGAGTCGTACGAGTCGGAATGGGCCCGGCGTGAGCTGCACCATGCGCTGGAGCAGCGAAAGCCGATTCTTCCCGTGCTGTTGAAGACCAGTCCGATGCCGATCCAGATCAACGACCGGCAGGGGGAGGACGTCCGAGGCGGAAGCATGCCCAGCACCGCGTTCGTCGCGGCTCTGGGCGGAAACTCCGGCGGCGACGAGAGCGCCTGGAGCGAGTCGGATCTCCGGCGCATCGTCGACGACGAGCGGCCCGCGTGTCATCGGATGGTCCGCATTCTCGATCGGCTGGCCGAACGTCCCGGGCGGCCCACCAGCCTCACCGAACTGGCGACGCTCACCGACTTCACCCGGGGTCAACTCGGCGGAGCCTTCAACGGCTTCACTCGTATCTGCCGCTTATGGTGGCCTGATCATCCGAAGCAGGGCATCTGGCCGATTCGGTCGCACTACCGCGCCGCGCCGCCCGGCTCGGGTCGGACGAGCGAGATGTACTACACCTTGAGTGCGGGAAACGCGCAGCGGTGGAGGCGGGTTCGTCAGCTCTGACGATCGGCGCCCCGCTCCGCGACGACGAGCGGGAGGCCCCGGGTGAAGGAACTGTTGGACGCGACCACCGCCCTCGCGGCGGACTATCTCGCTCGGGTGGGCACCCGGCCGGTGGCCAAGCCGGTGTCGCTGGGCGAGCTGGCCGGCACGATCGGCGCCGACCTGCCCGACGACGGCGTCGACCCGCGGACGGTCGTCGAGGAGCTCGCGCGCGGCGTCGAGGAAGGGCTCGTCGTCACCAACGGCGGCCGGTACTTCGGCTTCGTCGAAGGCGGCGTGCTCCCGGCCGCGCTCGCCGCCGACTGGCTCACGTCCACCTGGGACCAGAACCCCGGCTTCTACGCGCTCTCCCCGGCCGCCGCCGCGGTCGAGGAGATCTGCCGTCGCTGGCTCTGCGACCTCTTCCACCTGCCCGACACCTGGTCCGCCGGCTTCACGACCGGCGCGCAACTCGCGAACTTCGCCGGTCTCGCGGCCGCCCGGCACCACGTGCTCACGAACGCCGGCTGGGACCTCGAACAGGACGGCCTCTTCGGCGCCCCGCCGATCACCGTCGTCGTCGGCCGGGAACGCCACGCCACGATCGACCGCGCGCTGCGTTTCCTCGGCATCGGCCGCGCCCAGCTCGCGATCGTCGACGTCGACGACCAGGGGCGCCTGCGCGCCGACCGGCTCCCGGAGATCACCGGTCCGACGATCGTCTGCACCCAGGCGGGCAACGTGAACACCGGCGCGATCGACCCGGTCGGCGAGATCGTCGACCGCGCGAACGGCGCCTGGGTGCACGTCGACGGTGCGTTCGGCCTGTGGGCGGCCGCGTCGCCGGCGCTGCGTCACCTCACCGACGGCGTGGAACGCGCCGACTCGATCGCCACCGACGGCCACAAGTGGCTCAACGTCCCCTACGACTCCGGAATCGTCCTCTGCGCGCGGCCCGAGGCGCACCGCGCGGCGCTGCGCCTGTCGGCCGACTACCTCGTGCGCCACGGCGAACGCCAGGGCTCGGACTGGACCCCGGAGAGCTCCCGCCGGGCGCGTGCCTTCGCGGTGTACGCGGCGCTGCGCAGCCTCGGCCGCCGTGGCGTCGCCGCGCTGATCGAACGGTCCTGCGCGCAGGCCCGGCGCATCGCCGAGCAGCTCGACGGCGACGTCGAGGTGCTCAACGACGTCACGCTCAATCAGGTGCTGGTCCGCGTCGGCGACGACGACGAGCGCACCCGACGCACCGCCGCGACGATCCAGCGCGGCGGCGACACCTGGCTCGGCACCACGGTGTGGCAGGGCCGGACCGCGATCCGGATCAGCGTCTCCGACCACGCGATCGACGACACCGCGATCGATACCGTGGTCCGGGCCCTACGGAACGCCGCGGAGGCCTGAGTGCGCATCGTCGTGCTGGACGACTATCAGGACGTCGCGCGGACCTTCGGTGCGTTCGACCGGCTCGCCGCCGAGACCACCGTCCACCACGAGCACCTGGCTGACGTCGAGGAGCTGACCACCGCGCTGCGCGGCGCGGACGTCGTCGTGACGATGCGTGAACGCACGCCGTTCGGCGCGGCCGAGTTCGCGCGGCTGCCCGACCTCAAGCTGCTGGTCACCACCGGCATGGCGAACGCGTCGATCGATCTGGCCGCGGCGGCCGCCCACGGGGTCACGGTGTGCGGCACCGGGTCCGCGCCCGGCCCGGCGAAGGCCACGGCCGAGCTGACCTGGGCGTTGATCCTGGCCGTGCTGCGCCACGTCCCGGCCGAGGACCGCGCGCTGCGCGCGGGCCGGTGGCAGACCACAGTGGGCACCGGGCTCGCCGGCGCGACTCTCGGCCTGGCCGGGCTCGGCCGTCAGGGGGCGCAGGTCGCGCGCGTCGGCCGGGCGTTCGACATGAACGTGATCGCGTGGAGCGAGAACCTCACCGCGGCCCGTGCCTCCGCGGTCGGTGCCCGGCTCGTCACCAAAGACCAACTGCTCACCGATGCTGACGTCCTGAGCGTCCACCTGCGCCTCAGCGACCGGACGTCGGGCCTGTTCGGTGCGGCCGAGCTGGCCCGGATGAAGCCGACCGCCGTCCTGGTCAACACCTCACGCGGCCCGATCGTCGACGAGACCGCGCTGGTCGCCGCGCTCCACGCCGGTGCGCTCGGCGGAGCGGGCCTGGACGTCTACGACACCGAGCCGCTGCCCGCCCACCATCCCCTCCTGACCGCCCCACGCACCGTCCTGCTCCCTCACCTGGGCTACGTGACCCGCGAAACCTACGAACTCTGGTACCCCCAGATAGCGGAAAACATCGAAGCCTGGTCCGCAGGCACCCCGATCCGCGTGATCACGCCGACGTGACGCGCACTCCGGCCGCGCGCACGTACTCCGCGAGCCGCTTCGCGCGGTCGTGCCCGGTCGGGGTCGGCGGCCAATCGCAGGTCACGCGTCCGAGGTCGCTGGTCAGGAAGGTGACCGAGCTGGTCGTTCCGCTCAGTTGTCCGCGTGCCTCCTCGCTGATCCGCAGAGTGCGGCGCCGCGACACACTCGCCGAGTTCGCCGGGATGACGGGGACGTAGATCTCGACCTCGGGATTCGCGGGGTCGAGGGAGCCGTCGTAGTGCTCGCGCTGGACCGGCACCGGGAACTTCACGATCGCGCGCACGTCCGAGATGGGTAACCGACCGGGGTTGTGGATGGTGAACTCGTATTGCCAGCGCGCCGTCCCGTCGGCGACATCCTCGCCCCGAGGATTGCGAAGGATGGCCGTCTCGATGGCTACTCCACCGATCTCCGCGGCCCGTGCCTCCAGCGCGTCTCGCTGGAACACGCGGAGTTGTCTGTACGCGACCGCCGCCGCCAAAGCCGCGATCAGCGCACTCACTGCCGAGGCGACATCACCGAAATCCATGGTCGACAGTGTTCATGCCGGTGGAGACGCGACGCGGACGGGGTCAGCCGTCGAAGGTCAGGCGTAGTAGGCGTTGTTGGTAGGTGGAGGCCTGGTAGTAGGTCAGGTACTGCACCAGGCCGTTCTTTTCGGCGTATTCAGGGTGGGCGAAGCCGGCGTAGTTCGTGCCCGCTCCCGCGTTGTCGGTGGTGGCCAGCGGGAAACCGCGGGACCACGGGCCGGCGGGGGAGGATCCGATCTGGGCGGTGAGCGTGTTGCTCAGTGGCGGCAAATAGACGTTGAGCCAGGCGTCGAGGGCAGGCACCCGGATCACCGAGTTGCCCGCCGATCCGGCGCTCAGGTTCGTCGCGGCGTCGCCGTAGTCCTTCGACCACTCCGCGGCGCCGTTCGCGTCGCGTCCGGAGAAGAATTCCCAGCGGGAGCGATCGGCGACCGCACTGATCGGCACGCGGGCCAGGTGGCAGCGGCTGTTGCAGTCGCCGTAGACGTAGAGCTGGTCGCCGACGAGCGTCGCCGCCGCCGTGTACGCCGTGCGGTACGGGAAGAACAGCGTCGGGTCCGCGGCCGTCTCGACGCTCGGCAACGGCGACGCGCCGGTCGCGGTCAGACGGGTGACTCTCCGCGTCGTCAGGTCGAGCGAAGCGACGCCGGTGCCGAGCCCGTGCCCGAGCGGGCCGGAACAGCGGGAGTTCTCCGGGCCGCCGCGACACAGCTTGGCGTAGAACACCAGCACCCGGTCGCGCTCCGGATCGGCCACGATCGCGCCGGGCCAGAGGCCGATCTGGGCGCCGCAGTTCGCGTCCTTCGCCGGCGTGCAGCGGCTCTTCTCGTGCTTCGCGGTGAACGCCTTCTCGGCGGCGGTGTACGGGATCATGTTCGTCGGCACCGGACCGGCCGTGCCGAACACGTCGGTACTGGTGATCGTGATGCCGTCGGACGCACGCAGATCCGTGGTCGACGCCCCGGTGCTGGAGATGAACGCCCACGGCTCGCGGGTGACGGTGTCACCGAACACCCAGATCGAGCGGCGCCCGACCCCGGCGCTCTGCCCGTTGTCCCGCCCGTTGACCCGCGGGTGCTGCTTCAACGGCCCGAGCTCGGTGACGCTCTCGACGCGCGGGATCGGCGGCACCCCGTCGTCGTCCGGCTTGATCACCAGCCACGTGACGACGGCGGCCACGGCCGCGGCGACGACGAAGGCGGCGAGCACCCGGGCGCTCGCCCCTCGCGCCGACACCATAGGCGCGGAGGTTACACGAGCCGCCGTCGCGTTCAGCGGGCGAACGATTCGGCGTACGCGGCGAAGTCGTAGGTGGCGTCGAGGCTGCCGGGGCGGGGTGGGGCGTCGGGCTCCCAGCCGAGCGCACGGTCGTCACGCACCTGCGTCAGCAGCGGACGCCAGACCGGGTCGAGGGTGTCGTGGGCCCAGTCGAGGGCGCCGCGCTTCGACGCGACCCGCGCGGTGCGCAGCGTGTAGAGCAGCCGGCAGTACGTGGAGACCAGGTACCGCTGGGTCCAGGCGACGTCGAACGGCGCCCACGTGCGGGTCTCGGCCAGCAGGTTCGGCAGGGCGGCGCGGGCCTCGGCGCGCAGCGTGTCGACGTCGGCATAGGACGCTTCCAGATGGGTGGACCAGAATCCCGGGCGGTCGGGGATGCCGGCGTGGAGCAGGCGGAGGCCGGACTCGATCGGGCCGGTCGGCCGTGTGGTCGTGGCGACGACGACGTCGCAGTCGCTGTTGCGGTCCCCGGCGCCGAGCGCGAAGGAGCCCTGGACGTAGGCGCCGACGAAGGTGCCGCCGAGGAGGCCGCGGACGTCGCTGACGAACCCGGCCAGGAACGCGTCGAGCTCGGCGTCGGTCACCGGGTGAAGACCTGGGTCCCGTCGAGGAACGCTTTGAATTCGAGGGCGTTGCCGGCCGGGTCGCGGAAGAACATCGTCCACTGGGCGCCCGGCCGGTCGGGGAAGCGCAGGTACGGCTCGATCAGGAAGGGGGTGCCGGTCAGCCGGGCGGCGAGTTCGTGGAACGCCTCGACGCTCAGCAGCAGGCCGTAGTGGGGGATCGGGACCTCGTGACCGTCGACCTCGCTGAGACCGGCGGGGGTGACGGGGCCGGGGACGAGGTGCGTGACGAACTGGTGGCCGTAGAGGTCCCAGTCGATCCAGTGGTCGCTGGAGCGGCCTTCGGCCAGGCCGAGCACCTGCCCGTAGAAGGTGCGCGCGGCGCCCAGGTCGTCGACCGGGACGGCGAGGTGGACGGCGGGTCGATCGGTCATCGCAGCCTTCTCCCGGTGAGCGTCGGTGCACGAGCCGGCCACCGTCCAGCGTAGTGGGCACGGCTATTTTCCGGCCTGGTCCAGCAGGCTGTAGCGCAGGCGAAGGGCCCGCTCGGTGCTTCCGGCGACGGCTCCGAGCGCGAGCGCGACGTTGAGCCAGATCGGTAAGTGGACGGGCGAGTCGAAACGCCCGAGGTTCTCGGTGATCGCCGGGATCCGGGAGATCGGTTCGGCGAGTTGCAGCACGTTCAGCGCGACGCCGACGAGCAGCGTCAGCACCGAGAGGACACCGGTCGCGCGGCTGAGCGCCGGGTGGTTGCCGTCGAAGCGGGCGCGCCGCCCCTCGGCGGAGCGCGGATCGGGGACGAGTTGGCGCTCCTCGCCGTCGACGGTGACGTAGTGGCAGCGTTTGACCCCGAACGCGCTGATCGCCACCTCGATCGTGCCGCCCTCGACGGGGAAAGCGGCCGGGAGCTTGGACCGGGCGTACTGCCTGCCGTCGACGTACAGGTGCGCTCGCGCCTTGCCGCTGCCCGTGTCGGCCCGGTGCGGGAGGTCGACGGCGTAGACCGTCGGCCGGCCGTCCGGATGGGACAGCGTCAGGTAGAGCAGCGCGCGGAACGGCAGCTGCCACCAGCGGAACGGCTTCAGGGCCCGGCCGTCTCCCGGTTGGATTCGCCGGGCCGCCCGCATCCGCCGCCATTGCTCGATCACGTGTGTTCGCCGATCAGTTCGACTGCGGTACGGCGACGATCACGCTGTTGACGATCGTGGCGGTGATCGTGCGCTGGACCGCCTCGGAGGCGGCACCGGCTCCCCAGTTGCCGAGTTCGAGTTCCTTGGCCCGGGTGATCACCGGGGAGGTCCAGGGGATCTCGGGGTCGAACTGCGGAAGCGTTCCGCTCCCCGACAGCAGGGCCGCGAGCGCGGCGACCCGGGGCGCCGGTTCCGCACCGTCGACGAGCACCTGCCGGACGTCGTCGAGGAGCTGGTCCCGACGACCCGTGCCGCCGTCCGCGAGCACCGTCCGGTCGAACAGCCCGAGGGTCCTGTGGGTCTCCCGGCGGAGGTCGCCGCGTTCGACCAGCCGGTCCAGCAGCGGGCCGCGCAGCGGCGGGCCGATCGCGGCGAGCACGGTCTGCACGCCGCGGGGCTTCGGCACGACGTAGTCCCACGCCGAGCGGAGAAGGTCGTCGGCCGGCGGGCGGGTGTCGACGGCCTGCACGAGCGTGGCGCCGAGGCGGCCGGGGACGGTACGCACGTGCTCGCCGAGCGCGAGGTCGGCGAGCACCCCGCCCGCCAGCGTGTAGAAGAGGGTGTTCTCGCCGGCGATGGTGCCGGATTCCGGCGAGAACAGCAGGAGGAGAAGATCCTCGGCCAGGGTCGGCGCGTGATTCACGGGTGGGCTCCTTGGTCGCTCACCGGCGAGCAGACACCCTGTTGTCGGAACCAGGTCAAGCGACGCTTGACCGTGTGCCGGGAACACGGTCTCCACTGGGTGTCATGGACCGCACCGAACCGACGCGCGCCTGGACGCCGGACGAACTGGCCGCCCTCGAGAACTCACCGCTGATCCGGGTGGCGGCCGCGCGCCCGGACGGCACCGCGGGGCCGTTCGCGCTGATCGGGCACGTCCGCCTCGGCCAGGACGAGCTCATCCGTTCGCTCAACGGGGTCACCGGCGCCTGGTACCGCCGTGCGACCCGGGCCGGACGCGGGGAGATCGACGTCGCCGGTCGTCGGATCACTGTGGTTTTCGTCCGTGACGTCGGCCGCGAAACCGAGGTCGACCAGGCACTGCGTGCCCGCTACGGCCGCGATTCCGGGGTCCGGCGGATGACCGGGCCGGCCGCGCGCGAGGCCACGCTCCGGGTGGTGCCGCTCGACCACTGACCGGTCTGTGGCCGACGACACCTTGCGCTTTAGACAGACCTGTCTAAATTTGCTTTTAGACAGACCAGTCTAAAGAGTGAGGTTGTCATGAGTGAGTTGTCCGGTAAGACCGCCCTCGTCACCGGTTCCACCACCGGAATCGGCCGGGCGACCGCGTTCGCCCTGGCGGCCCGGGGTGCGACGGTGGTGGTGACCGGCCGGAACGCCGAGCGCGGCGCCGAGGTGGTCCAGAAGATCCAGGCCGACGGCGGGTCGGCCCGCTTCGTCGCCGCCGACCTGTTGAACGCCGACGACGTGGCCCGGCTGGTCCGCGAAGCCGGTGACGTGGACGTCCTGGTGAACAACGCGGGGGTGGGGAGCTTCGGCCCCAGCGCCGGTATCAGCGTGGAGCAGTACGACGCGATGCTCGACGCCAACGTGCGCGCGGTCTACCTGCTGACCACCGCGCTGGCTCCGACGATGGCCGAGCGGGGCGGCGGCAGCGTGATCAACGTCAGCAGTGGCGCGGCCCAGCTCGGCGGGGCCTACAACGCGGTGTACGGAGCCACCAAGGCGGCGGTGGGTTCGCTGACCCGGGCCTGGGCGGCCGAGTACGGACCGGCCGGGGTGCGCGTCAACGCGGTCGCACCCGGTCCGGTACTCACCAGCGTCCCGGCCGAGATGCTCCAGGGGTACGTCCCGATCACCCCGCTGCGTCGCATCGCCCGGCCCGAAGACGTCAGCGAGGTGATCGCGTTCCTGGCCGGACCGGCCGGGGCGTTCGTGAGCGGGGCCACCATCCCGGTGGACGGCGGCCTCACCGCGGCCGAGGCGCTGCAACCGTTCTGAACGTAGGCTGGAGGCATGACATCGGTGGCCGGCCCGGGCCGACGCTCCGCCCGTGAGCGCCTGCTCGAGACGGCCGACCGGCTCTTCTACCGCGAGGGCATCCACGCGGTCGGCATCGACCGGATCCTCGAGGAGTCCGGCGTCGCCAAAGGCTCGCTGTACTACAACTTCGACGGCAAAGACGAGCTGGTCCGCGAGTACCTGATGCGTCAGCACGACCGGTGGGTGGCGGCCATCGATGCGCGCACCGCGGCGGAGACCGACCCGCACGACCGGATCCTCGCCGTGTTCGAGGCACTGGGCCAGATCTTCGTCGAACCCGGTTTCGCCGGCTGCGCCTTCCACCACGCCGGGATTCCGCAGCCCGGAAGCACCGAGGAACTGGCGGAGAAGAAGTTCCGCGCCTGGCTGCACGAACTGTTCGCGGTCCCGGTGGAGCAGGGCGGTTACCGCAACCCCGGCCGGCTGGTCAGTCAACTGGTCCAGCTCTACGACGGCGCCAACATCGCCGCCTCGGCGGCCGAACCCGATCCGACCGCGGCCGAGGCCGCCCGGGCCACCGCCGAAGTGCTACTCGCCGCCGCGAAGCCGGGCTAGCTCGTCCGGGCCGAGGGCGCGGAGGTGCTGCTGCGCGTGCACACCGGCCCGCGCGAGCACATCGCGTTGCGCCTCGTTGTAGAGCGAGGTCACGGCGTTGAGGAACGTCGCCATGGTGGCGCGTTCGCTCTGGTTCATGCGTTCGGACGGGTCGGTCAACCACGGGTAGTCGACGAGGTTCTGCGCGATGATCCGCCCGATCCGCTCGGCCAGGTCCTGCCGGGTGGCCTCGTCCGCGTCCGGAGGCAGCGAATCCAGCTCGGCGTTGGCGGGGTCGGTGTCGGACTCCGCCATGCGCTGCAGGTCCTTCATGGCGTCGGCGTCGTACAGCCGGCTGTAGATGTGCAGGAGCGAGGTGTCGGCCGCGGACAGGCGTCCCGCGACGGACTCGAAGCCCGCCGGGGTGTCGGGCGGCGCGCCCTCGTGCAGGACGGTGGCGATGTCCTCGCGTGCCTTACGCAGGCGCTCGATCTCGGCCGCGAGCTCGGTGTCGACCCGGCGCAGCACCTCCGGCGGAACGCTCCGGTCCGACACCCGGGCCGCGGTGATGTCGGAGAGCGGCACGCCGAGCTCCACGACGCGTCGAATACGCAGCAGGCAGACGAGATGCGCCACGCCGTACTGCTTGTACCCGTTGCCCCGGCGTTCCGGCTCCGCCAGCAGACCGATCCGGTGGTAGTGCCGGATGGTGTTCACGGTGGTACCGGCGAGATCGGCGAGTTCCCGAGTACTCCAAGCCACGTCGGCGACGCTAGCACGCGAATTTTCCTCCGAACGCACGGACGATCTGGCCGGTCCGGGTGCCTTCGGCGGAGTCGACGGACAACGCCCCGCTGATCACGGCACCGCCGGTCACGCCGGGCCGGGCCTGGTCGGCGAAGGTCCCGGACGTCGGCGTGCACGACCCGCCGGCGGGGCGCCGTGCGCGGCGGTCACCAGCACCCCGTCGAGCCGGTGCTGGTCGAGCTCACGCCCTGTTCCAGGCGCGTGTAGTAGCCGAGGCTGACCCCGGCGAGCGGGGCCGGCTCCTCGCGACGCAGCCCGGGCACGCGCTGCGGCTTCTGGTCCGGTTCGAGGCCGACGGCTTCGGGGTCAACCCGCTCGCGCCGGTTGCGCGGGAACTGACCGAGTTCGGTGGGCATGCCTCCAGCGTGGCGCTCGACCGGCGAACGCGCCTGCAGCGAATCGGGTCACGGCGGTCTAGGTGAGGGTGGTGAAGACCGAGTACGCGACGCCCGCGCCCATGATCGCGCCGCCGATCACCTGGGCGACCGTGTGAGCGCTGGTCTTCACTCGTGACCAGGCGACCAGGGGAATCAGTGGCGTCGCGAGGAGTGCCGACGGACCGCCGACGAGCACGAGGATCGTCACGGTGCCGGCCGTCACGGCGGCGTGGACCGAGATTTTCCACGCCGAGGTCACGACGCGGGTGACGGCCAACCCGACGAGCATGGCCCAGACGAGAGCGCGGAGATCCGGGGGTGCGTGGCCGAGTTGCAGGGCCGCGACCCCGGCCGCGACGACGCCGAGCGCGACGGTGAGCGGTGCGAGCCGTTCGGCGCGGTTGTGGACGCGGCGTCCGCTGGTGACTTTGCCGCGGAGGATCCAGATCTCGCGGATGGTCAACGGACCGATCGCGCAGGACAGCAGGATCACCGCGGCCCACACGATCCGTTCGCCGAGGGTGCCCTCCCCGTCGTGGTCCAGCGCGACGATGAACGGTTGGACCGAGACCAGGAGACCGGGCGCGAGCACGACACCGAGGAATTGCGCGAATCGATAGGCCGAGCCGCCGTGGTGCCGAGCGTCGTCGTCCGTGGCGTCACGATCCATCGTGGGTGGGAAGCCGTGAAAAAAGCAACCAGGTCAGAGCCGGTGTGGCTCTGACCTGGTTTAACGTGGTGGGCGATACTGGGATTGAACCAGTGGCCTCTTCCGTGTCAAGGAAGCGCTCTCCCACTGAGCTAATCGCCCGAGGCGGCGGCGGGAATCGAACCCGCGTACAGGGCTTTGCAGGCCCTTGCCTAAGCCACTCGGCCACGCCGCCGGAGTAACCGCTGGCGTCAACCTACGACGCCAGCGCCACGCCCGAGGGCGTCTACCGAGCGGACGACGGGATTCGAACCCGCGACCCTCACCTTGGCAAGGTGATGCTCTACCAGCTGAGCCACGTCCGCGTGTTAGCTCGATCGGGCTTTTCGGCCCGCTCGCTGCTGACAGGGAGAACTGTAGCCGAGTCACGCGCCAAGGTTCAAACCCGGGGGACGTGTCGCCGACCACGCACGGTCATCGGGATGCCACCACCTCCTCATGAGGGGTGGGCGTGGCTCTGGTAAAGAGCGGGTTACGGCAGGGTTGTCGCCGATGTCCGGGTCGCGGTGTGGGCTGCACGCAAACGCGCTGCTCAGAGCGTCAATCGAGAATTGCAACACGCCGCGTTGCGGGGTAGGCGCGCGCAAAACGGTCACTACCGCATACGATGCGCAGCGATGGGATCACAAAAAGTGAGTGCCGCCGCGCCCATGGCGCGGCGGCACTCACGTGGAATCAGCTCAGCGAGGTTCGCTGCCGTACGTCCCGAGGAGGGCCGCCAAAGCGCCATCGATGTCCAGGTGGACGCTCTCCGCGCCCTCCGGAACCTGGCGGTACGTGCGCCCGAGGAAGTCGCCGAGCGCGAGCCGCGGCACCTCGAACAGCGCGTGGCCGTCGGGGGAGGAGAGGGCGAGCGCGACGGACGGACCGTTCGCGGCCTGCCAGGGCCAAACCCGGACGTCGCCGATGCCGGTCGGCTCGCTCATGCCGTCGGCGAGGAGCTGACGGGCGAACGACCACGACACCTCGCCGCTGGCCTCCGTGCTGCCGGCATGGAATATCACGTGGACCGCGTACGGGTCCTCGGGCTCGTACCGGAGACTCGCCTTGACTGGCAGGGAGGACCCCTCCGGAACAACTAGACGCAATGACACGTCCACCTGTACCCGAGTCGGTTGTGCGATCCCCATCGGTGGCACCTTTCTGCACGTCCGCACGCGTCGAACGCGGGCGCGAACCCATACCCGTTCTTCCCGGTCTGACCACTACGCAAACTCAGCGCTGCGTGGCTCAAGAACCACAACGAGTGAGGTAGCGGAGAGATGCGGGCGTCGGTCGAGGATCGTTCGGCCGGCGTCCATCAACTGTCTTTCCCGGTGAACCCGCTGGTCATGCCACCCGTGTTGGGTTCAGGACGTCGGCGTGTCGGCCGATGGAGTTGCGGGGCCTGGTCCAGGTCGCCAGGGTGAGAGACGATGGGCCTGTGAGCGGACGGGGAAATCGGTGATCGACACTCAGGAGCGGCCCCCCGAGGCCGAGCCGACGCTCGTCGACCGACTGCGCGCCCACCCGCTGGCGCTGCGCTTCGTCGCGTGGGGCGTCTTCTTCCGCGACCGGATGCACCATCCGATGCGCTCGCACCCGGTCTTCGGCTTCCCGTACCGGGTGGCGATCACGGTGGTCGGGGTCGTGGTGGTGATCCTGGGCCTGATCATGGTGCCCGCCCCCGGCCCCGGCTGGCTGGTCGTCATCGCCGGCCTCGGCATCCTCTCCACGGAGTACTCGTGGGCGCGGCGCCTGCTGCACTTCACCCGCGGCGCGGTGGCGGCCTGGACGAGGTGGGTGCTCCGCCAGCCGCTGGTAGTACGGATGGCCGTGGGTTTTGCGGGCTTTTTGCTACTGGTGGGGTGTTTGCTGGTGTCGTTGCGACTCAGTGGCTGGACCGGATTCCCCTTCAGCTGACGGGATCTAGTATGGTGTGAGCGTCCCTGAGGGCGATTAGCTCAGGGGGAGAGCGCTTCGTTCACACCGAAGAGGTCACTGGTTCGATCCCAGTATCGCCCACCGTGTTACCGCAGGTCGAAGGCCAGTTCCCGCGTTAGGGAGCTGGCCTTCGTTCGTCGATGGTCGTAATTGGTCAGCGGACCTCGCCGGAGGGAACCGGGCTCAGCTGCTGAGGAACTGAGCTTCTGCCTGAGCGGTGGTCAACCCACGAGAGACGCTGCGGACCTGAGTGGTGGGCGCGTCGGGCGGACGCGGTCAGCCCCAGAGTGCCTCGACGGTGGTGTCGAGTGTGCGGGCGATCCGTAGGGCGAGGTAGACCGACGGGGCGTAGTCGCCGGTCTCCATCGTGACCACGGTCTGGCGACTGACGCCGATCCGCTGGGCCAGGTCGACCTGGGTGAGCCCTTGCTCCTTGCGGCGGTTGCGGACGCGTTCGCCGTCCCGGCCGTCGTCGGACTCCGCGCGCACGACTCCGCCGGAGCGTCCGTTCGCTGGTTGCCTGGTCATTCGATGTCGGCCGTGTCCGTCTCGCGGGAGCGTTCTTTGCGGTAGCGCGCGACGAGCACGACGACCGCGAGGAGGATTCCGAGAGCGGCGCCGACGGCCGCGCCGAGGTTCGCGTCCGACGACAGACGGAAGGCGCGGAGGAGGGCGACGGCAGCGACGGTGTAGGGGAGAACCGTCAGCAGCGTCAGGACGACGCGCCTGCGGCCCCAGCGGCGAGGGAGGGTGCGCACCCTTCGCCGCTGGATGTAGGCGACGGTCAGCAGCATCGGCACGTACAGAGCGATCAGGACGGCCGTCAGTGCGGGTGCCGCGGGTCGGCCACCGACGAGCGCGGCTATCGCGACGACCCAGGTGACCGCGATCGTCTGAAGGGTCGTTGTCGCTGAGCCGGCCTCGTACCAGCGCAACCGTTCCTGCTCGTCACCGTAGAGATCTCCGTCGCGATCCAAGATCCATCCGTAGAGCCGTTCCACCGCAGACGTCATCTGCTCCATCCCTCCGTCGTACGTCAAGTTCTCTTGACTTTCAGAGGGTAATGTCAAGTTGACTAGACAGTCAAGAGAACTTGACATCGTCGTCGGTGCGGCTGGTCAGCGCCGGCCTGCAGGTGCCGTACCCGACGGTCGGTCCGGGCATCACGTTCGTCGTCCTCTGTACTTATGCCTGGATCCGCCCGCTGCTGCGGGTCGGCGTTCCGCCGACCGAGGATCCCGGCTACACGATGCCGCCGGTGGCGGCCGTGGTCATCGCGGTGATCGCGGTCGCGCTCACCGCGTTCGCGCTGCGGCATGAGCGGATGTTCAGGCCGGTGTGAGGTCGTCGAGGTCGACTCGGTACACGGCGCTGCCGACCAGCACATGCATTTCGGGTCCACGGCACGTCGGTCGCGCGTCGCGCCGTGCTCGAGGCAGTTCGGTGCCATCAGGCATGACGAGTCGAGATGGCGCGCCCGCCCGTTTCGCGACGCCCTCGGGGGTGAGAAGTATTGGCGTGACGAGGTCGTGCTCGCCCGCTCGGCCGCCTATCAGCGCTCCGCGAGTTCCGTCGATGAGTAGCCGGTCCGCACCGTTCACAGGGTCAGCTCCGTGGTCGCTGGCCTGCTCGGCGTCGACGCTAATGAGTCGGTTGGGATGGTTGTAGATGTTCGCCCACGCCTGCTCGCCGGCCACATTGAGCCCGTAGCAGTCCCAAATGGTCGGCAGGCCGGTGCCGAAGGGGTAGAGCCACTCGGGCGTGAGCTCGGCGTCGAAGCGGACCAGCCCATGACCGCCTAAGCCGCTGCCATGGGCGGCCGCCTCGTCGAAGTAGCCCACCCACACCGCGCCGGTGGCAGTGCTCAGAACATGCCCGATGGCATCACCGAGATGGGCACCGCGCACCCAGTGTCCCTCGGCGTCGAGGACGGCGGCATTCTCTCCACCGCGGCTTCCGCCAGGACTCCGAGCTTCGACCAGCAGCGTGTGACCGTCGGGCAGCGGCTGAACAAAAGAAGGGCGGCGGGCACCGGTGAGTGAGACAACGTTCTGCGCGTGTCCGTGCTGGTCGTGACGGGTCAGTCCCCAGCCTTTGTGCTGCTGGTGCCCCCACAGCGCCGCGACCGCACCATCGGCGCCGAACCCGACTGCTTCGGGCACGTCCTTCCAGCTGAGGTCGGGATATGCACCTACACTCGCTCCCGCACGGGTAGGACGCTGCAGCGTCATGCGTGCGCGTAGCCGAACCGTCGGTAGCCGCAGCATCTCGCGCCGTCGCTCCCGAGGTCGGCGCCGGCGTTGTTCTTGACCTTCCGTCCGCTCGCTCACCATCACATGATCGTGCTCATCGGCATGACGGGGGCCTTCCACCTGCCGCACGCCGCAGGCCACCACACATCGCCTGGCAGACGCCCGAGCCGCGCGTCCTGAGGGCGAATACTGGTCTCCGGGTTCTGATCGACCTGGCGGTCAGCCGCGCGGGGCGCGCGCGACCGGGCTGCGCTCGTCGTCGCCGTGTACCGCCTGTTCCTAGGGGCGGGCACCCCACGCCTCGAAATGCGCGCCCAGCGCGTCCCCGAGGGCCTTGGACTCGAGACGGTGGCATCCCTGGATCAGTCGCCGCAGAGCGTCGGGGAAGGCGAGCCGCCCGGCGGCGTTCAGATCGGCGAGCATCCGGTCGATCGTTCGGTCCACGATCGAGGCCGCGGATATCGTGGGTGCGCTCTTCGCCGTGCCGGCTTCCGTCCGAAGGGCCGCCAGGGCTCCGGAGGCGTTCTCCCCCGGGACCTTCTCGTCTTTCAGGATTCGCATCAGAGCCGCGGCGCCCTCGAACAGGTCGTCGTAGATCTCCTGCCGGAGACTCCAGGGAATGTTCCCGAGCGGAGCGCCGGCGACGTCGTCGAAGAGCGCACGCGGCTCGTCCGTCACCCGGGAAATCCCCGAGCCGGACAGTCGGAAGCTGTACACCCATGCGCGGACCACCCGGACCTGCAGAATCGCGGCTGCCCGGTCGACCGCGGAGAGCGCGGCCGGGTCGAGGTCATCGGCGCCGGAGAAGGACACCTTGCGGTCCAGGCCGGTGAGCAGGCTTCCCGGGAGTTCCAACATCTCGATCGCGGCCTGTTCGAAATGAGCCGCGTTCGCGGGGCGGAAAGTCAGTGGCAGGAGCCGGAAGGCCACCGTGTCCCGGTACGCGAGGTCGAGCGTGCTCAGGGTCGGGAGCACGTGCGAGGCTTCGTGCAGCAGGGCCGGCACCAACTCTTTCGCCGCTTGCTTCGGGTCGCCGGTCCGCACCGCGCCCGGTCGCACCCGAATGCACGGGACCTTCCCGGGAATGCCGCTGGCCAACGCCACGAACCCCGCGGGGAGAGTCGCGCTGAGGACGAAGCCGCTCCGGAGTTCCTTCGGGGGCACCGTGCCGAGGGTGGTGGCGTCGAACACCTGCCGGAGGACGACGCCGACCTTCTCCAGGACGTCCAGTACGGCCCCGGTGATCGACTTCGCTCCGCCGAATGTGTTCTTGAGAATCGCGGCGCCTCCGAGGTTCCGGAGATCCTCCGCCACGGTGATGGCGAGGTGGGTGGCCCGGTCGAGCACGTCGCGGTCCGCGGCCGTCATCTCCTCCGGCTTCACCGGTGCCGGCACGGAAGAACCGGCCGGTTCCACGCCCGCCTCCCGACGAGCGTCGTCCAGTGCCTTCAGGCCGACCGCGAGGTCGCCCCGCAGAACCGCCGCGACGTCGAGGAGGGACCAGTACACCTGCGCCTCCTCCAGCCGCGGCGCGTGCTGGGGGGCTCCCTGGCGTCGCCGCAGCGCCCGTGTCTCCTTCAATGCCAGTCCGCGGTACGCCGACAGCACCGCGTCCACATCCGAACCGGACAGATCTACCGGCGTGGTGGGCGTCGTCATGATGAGCTCCGTTCGTCGCGCCGCTGGGCCGTCATCCTCCCTTCTGGACGGCACGCACGGGAGCCGGAATCGAGCGCGCGATTCCGATCGCTCAGACAGGAGAGCGATCCTGCGCCCTTCGGGTCGGGAACCCACGGCGGGCCGCACGGCGCGGTGGAACCGATGTGCGCGCCGTGGATCCACGCGCTCGAGCCTCGTCCAACCGCGGTGTCGGCGCTACGAGCTTCCAGCGGACGAGCTGCCCCGGTGTGCCCCACTCCGCGGTCCGCGGAGACCGGCCTGGTAGGCGATGACGACGAGTTGGGCGCGGTCGCGGGCGTCGAGCTTGGTCATCGCGTGGTTGACGTGGGTCTTGACGGTGAGAGGGCTCAGCGTGAGGTGATCGGCGATCTCGTTGTTCGACATGCCGGTGGCCACCAGAGCGACGATTTCGTGTTCCCGTTCGGTGAGCCCGTCGAGAACGCCGGAGGTCGGGGCCGGGCGTTGTTCGTCCAGGGCGAGGTACCGGGCGATGAGCCCGCGGGTAGCTGCGGGTGAGAGCAGGGCCTCGCCGCGAGCGACGGTGCGGATCGCGTCGATCAGGGCTTCCGGCCGTGCGCCCTTGCCGAGGAATCCGCTCGCACCGGCACGGAGCGCTTCGAAGACGTATTCGTCGACCTCGAACGTGGTCAGGATCAGTACCTTCACGCCGGCGAGGTCGGGGTCGGCGCAGATCCGACGCGTGGCGGCGAGGCCGTCGAGCTCGGGCATGCGGATGTCCATGAGGACGACGTCGGCGCGGGTCCGGCGGGCCATCCGCACGGCCTGGGTGCCGGTTGCGGCTTCACCGATGACCGTCAGATCGGGGGCGTTGTCGACCATGAGACGCAGGCCGGCGCGGACGATGTCCTGGTCGTCGGCGAGCAGTACGCGTACCCCCGTCACGCGGTCGCGCCGGCGAGAGTAGGGAGCTCGGCGGTGACCCGGAAGCCGCCTTCGGGGCGAGGACCGGCGGAGAGCCGGCCGCCGAGTGCGGCGGCTCGCTCGCGCATGCCGATGATGCCGTGCCCGATCGTGCCCGTGGCTGCGACTCGTGACCCGGTCCGGATCGCCGGACCGTCGTCCTCGACGGTCAGCGTGAGGATTCCCGGACGGAAGTCGAGCCGGACCGATGCGGAGGTGCCAGCGGCGTGTTTCGCGGTGTTGGTCAGCGATTCCTGGATCAGCCGGTAGGCGGTGAGGTCGACGGCGTCGGGTAGTGGCCCGGCCGGCCCGGTGACGTGGCAGGCGACCCGAAGTCCGGTGGCCGTGAAGGACGCGATCAGCTCGTCGAGCCGGCTGAGCCGTCCGGCCGGTTCGACGGGCTCCTGTTCGCCGGGCTGGCGCAGCAAGCCGACGGTCAGCCTGAGCTCGGAGAGCGCGGATTCGCTGGCGTTCTGAATGTGCTCCAGTGATTGGCGGGCCCGGTCGAGGTCGTATCGGTCCAGCAGGAGGGTCATGGCGCCCGCCTGGACGTTGATGAGCGCGACCTGGTGGCCGACCGCGTCGTGCAACTCGCGTGCGATGCGTAGCCGTTCCGCTTGGACGCGGTGACGTGCCTCGATCTCCCGGCCCAGTTCCGCGCGGCGGGCCCGTTCCACGAGTACGGCTCGCCGCGCCTGATTGGCCCGGACAGCTTGCCCGAGCGCGGCGGCCGCCACGACCCACGGCAGGACCTCGAGGTCGTCCCACCCGATGTGGCCGTAGACAGTGGCCACCGCGCCGCTGGCCAGCACCGCGGCGACGCTCGCGGCGGTGGTGACGACGACGGCAAGGACGTTGTCCGAGCGCCAGGAGAACAGAAAGATCGCCAGAATCAGGGCGGAGCGGGCGGGCGAGTCGGTCGCCTCGGACGGCGTCGCGGCGATCACGCCCGCGGTCGCGATCGCCGGGATGAGCCAAGCCGGCCAGTGCAGTGCCGGAATGACGACGAAGCTCGCCGCCACCACGACGCCGGTGACGATGGCGGTCGGCGTGAACGCGGACGGGTCGGGCGTCGCGGTGATGATCGCGCTGAGCAGAACGAGGACGCCGACCCCGATCAGGCGAGTGGCGGTGGGGCGCGTGACCGCGAACCGGCGCAGGCGGTCGGCAACCCGCTCCGGGTCGACGACCGCGCGCCGTTTCGCGGCCACGAAACGGCCGCCGACCGGCTCGTCAGCTCTCACAAAACGACAGTAACCAGGTCGTACGCGCGGCTACAAACGTTCTACCGCGAGCGCAGTAGGCGACGCCCCGCCCGGCCGGAACAGCACCTGCGTTCGCGGTAGCAGACCGCCAGGAGCCGCCGCGATCGCCGCGGGTGGAGTCACCGCGCCGGGCCGATGACGGGAGCGGCCGGCCGGGCGAACGATTCCGGTGTCGCATTTCGACGTCGGCCGGCGCGGCCGGCGACCAGCCGGCTCGTTCCGCGCCGCGGCAAGTCCGCAGACGTCCGCCGCCGACGGCGAACGATCCCGTAGGTCCTTGAACAGGAGAAACGTTTCATGGCCTCGCTCCTTTACCGGATTGGCCGGTTGGCCTTCCACCGCCGGCGGTGGGTCGCCGCCGCCTGGCTAGCGGTCCTGGCGGCAACGCTGTTCGGCGCGTCCGCGCTGGACGAGCCGACGAAGGACTCGTTCACCATTCCGGGCACCCAGTCCCAGCAGGCGATCGACCTGCTCGCCGAGCGGTTCCCGGAGGCGTCGGCCGGGGGTGCCACCGCCCGGGTCGTGTTCGCCGCGCCCGACGGGAAGACGCTGCGCGACCCGGCCTACCGGCGTGCGATCGACACCGCGGTCGCCGAGCTGGAGAAGTCGCCACAGGTGGCCGCGGTCGCCCACCCGTTCCGCGTCGGCGCGGTCAACGAAGACGGCACGATCGGATTCGCCGAGGCCACCTACGAAGTGCCGGGGGACGAGGTGTCCGAGGGCGCACATGCCGCCCTGACGAGCGTCCTCGACCGCGCACGGGCCGGCGGCCTGAGGGTCGAGGCCGGCGGTGACGCCGTGCCCGGCGAGGACGAGGGCGGCTTCAGCGAGGTCATCGGTGTGGTGGTCGCGGCCGTCGTGCTCGTCATCACGTTCGGGTCGCTGATCGCCGCCGGGTTGCCGCTGCTCACCGCGATCCTCGGCATCGCGATCGGCATCGGCGTGATCACCGCCGCCTCCGGGTTCGTCGACCTGTCGTCGGAGACACCGACCCTCGCGCTGATGCTCGGTCTGGCCGTCGCGATCGACTACGCGTTGTTCATCGTCTCCCGGTACCGGCACGAACTGGCTGCCGGCCGGGAGCGGGAGGACGCCGTCGGCCGGGCGGTCGGCACCGCCGGCTCCGCGGTCGTGTTCGCCGGTCTCACCGTGATCATCGCCCTGGCCGCACTGTCCGTCGTCGGTATCCCGTTCCTGACCCAGATGGGCCTCGCCGCGGCGTTCACCGTCGCCGTGTCCGTCGTGATCGCTTTGACCCTGCTACCGGCGCTGCTGGGATTCGCCGGCCGGCGGATCCGCGGCGATCGGAAAGCCGGGCAGACCTACGGCCGTCCCACCCTCGGCACCCGGTGGGCGCGGATGATCGCCCGACGGCCCGTGGCGGTGCTACTGCTCTCCGTCGTCGGGCTCGGTGTGGTCGCGCTGCCCGCGCTGGACATGCGGCTGGGACTGGGCGACGACAGCACCGCGTCGAAGGAGACCACTCGAGGCAAGGCGTACGACCTGCTCTCCGAGGGCTTCGGGCCCGGCTTCAACGGTCCGCTGATCGTCGTCGTCAACGCACGGAGCGGAACGGCGCCGCAGGCGGCCGAGCAGGTGGCGACGCGGATCCGCGACATCGACGACGTCGGAGCGGTCGCCGACCCGGCGGTCAACGAGGCCGGCGACACCGCCCTCCTCACGGTCATCCCGGACAACGGCCCCAGCACCGACGCGACCAGGGACCTGGTCCGGGCGATCCGGCAGCAGGACGGCCTCGTACCCGGCGCGACCA
Organism: Cryptosporangium japonicum; assembly: GCF_039524755.1. Taxonomy (NCBI): domain Bacteria; kingdom Bacillati; phylum Actinomycetota; class Actinomycetes; order Cryptosporangiales; family Cryptosporangiaceae; genus Cryptosporangium; species Cryptosporangium japonicum. The sequence continues at coordinate 247,585 of NZ_BAAAGX010000033.1, read as the reverse complement.
TCGCCGTCACCGGTCTGACCGCCCTCAACATCGACGTCTCGACCAAGCTCGGCGATGCGTTGCTCCCGTACCTCGCGGTCGTGGTGGGCCTCGCGGTCATCCTGCTCATGCTGGTGTTCCGGTCGGTGCTGGTGCCCCTGGAGGCCACCGCGGGGTTCCTGCTCAGCGTCGCGGCCACCTTCGGCGCCGTGGTCGCGGTGTTCCAGAAGGGCTGGTTCGCGGATGCGCTCGGCGTCGACCAGGTCGGACCGATCACCAGTTTCCTCCCGATCGTCCTGATCGGCATCGTCTTCGGCTTGGCCATGGACTACCAGGTCTTCCTGGTGACCCGCATGCGCGAGGAGTACATCCACGGCGCCACGGCCCGTTCCGCGGTGATCGGGGGATTCGGGCACGGCGCCCGGGTCGTCACCGCCGCCGCGATCATCATGATCAGCGTCTTCTCCGGGTTCGTTCTCGCACCGGCCGCGATCATCAAGTCGATCGGGTTCGCCCTCGGCACGGCCGTGCTCTTCGACGCACTGATCGTCCGGATGACGATCGTGCCGGCCGCCCTGATCCTGCTGGGCAGGTCGGCCTGGTGGCTGCCGCGCTGGCTCGACCGGCTACTACCCGATGTGGACGTCGAGGGCGAGAAGCTGCGCTCCCGGCTGGACGGCGCTCCCCAACCGGTCCGATCGGCTCCCGTGCCCGTCCCGGTCTCGCATGCACCAAGGAGTCGTTGATGCAGCACGCGAGGACCGGGACCGCCGACGCGGGGTTGCATACGAGCTGGAATCCACGGTTGATCGGCCTAGTGGCGGTGTTGGCTCTGGTGGGTTTCGTGGCTGATTCGGCGGTCTCCGCGCCGTTGCTGGTGCTTCCGGAAATGCTCGAGCATTTTGATACCGATCAGGCGGGATGGCTCAATGCCAGCGCGACGTTGGCGGGGGTGGCGTGGGCGCCGTTGCTCGGTAAAGCCGCCGATATTCATGGCCGGCGCCGGATTTTGGTGTTGACGTTGCTCTTGAGCGGTGCCGGTGCGGTGTTGTGTGCTGTCGCTCCCAGCATCTGGTTGTTCGTGCCCGGGCGGATGTTGCAGGGGTCGGCGCTGGCGGCGGTGTTCTTGTCCGTGGCGATCGTGCGGAGTCTGTGTGCCCCACGTATCGGGCTGATCGTGGTGGGCATCGTGACTTCCGGCTCGGCGGTGCTCAATATCGCGTCCCGGTTTCTGGTGGAGAGACTGGCCACGGAGTACGGGTTCCACCTTCTGTTCGTGTTGGCGGCCGGGGTCGCTGCCGCGATGGCGCTGGCCGTGCGTGCTCTCGTTCCGGAGTCGTCGATCAGGACGCCGGGCACGATCGACTTCGGGGGTGCCGTTCTGCTCGGCGGTGGCCTGGCCGGGGTGCTGAGTTACATCAGTCTGGGTGCGGGCCTCGGCTGGTTGTCCGTCGGCCCGCTGGCGCTGCTCGTCGGTGGTGTCGCGGCGTTGGGGTGGTGGTACGTCGTCTCCACTCGGAAGCCCGATCCTCTGATCGATGTGCGGAACGTCGGTCGGCCGCTGGCGTTGACGCTGTTCATCGTGGCGTTGGGGGCCGGCGCGTTCCAGAGCATGCTTCAGCTGATCTCGCTGATCAGTGATGTCTCGCCGGATGAGGACCTGGGATACGGGTTGGCCGGTACGGGGTCGGTGGCGTTGCTGCTGGGCGGCGCGGGAATCGGAATCATGGTCGGCGGTCCGGCGGCGGGGTGGCTGGCCGCGCGTATCGGGCCGATTCCGGCGTTGGCCGGGGTGGTCCTGCTCGGGACGGTGGTGACCGTCGGGATGTTTCCGGGGGCTTCCCGGTTCGGGATCGCGTTCGTCTGTTCGCTGGCTCTGGGTGTCACGGCCGGAGCACTGTTGACGTCAGGTTTCAACACGGCCGGAACCCTGGCGTCGGCCGAACGGCAGGGCGTGGTGTCCGGCCTGGTCGTGGTCGCGGTTTCGATCGGGTCGGTGGTGCTGGACTTCGTGGGCGCGGCGGTGCTGAAGTTCACGGCGGTGGTCGTGGACGGCGAACCATCGAATTCGGCCACCGGTGTTCACGGCTACGTCGCGTTCGCTTCCGGCGCGTTCGCCATCGCGACGGTTTTGGTGATGCTGCTCCGGCGAACCACACGCCCCCGCGCCGACTCGCCGTCGCCGGAGTAGAGCGAGCCGCGCTCGAGAAGCCGACGACGGACGCATTTGTCGGCCCGATCGAAGAGACCGATTTCAGCTGAGGAGAGAGTGGTCATGGGAAACGTCGAGATCGCACACGAATTCGTCGCCGCCTACAACGCGCACGACGCCGAACGCAAAGCCGCGCTGATGACCGAGGACGGCCGGGTCGAGTTCCCCGCCCTGAACGTCTCCCACGGAGGAGGATGGGAGACGACGTCGGGATCGAACGCGGCGAACCTCGTCGACGACCGCACCATCGACGTTCAGCGGATCACTGCCTCCGGTGACGCGGTCGTCATCGAGATGCTGTGGCACGGCATCAGCAAGGGCGGGCCGGGGATGGCGCCGGCCGGCGAGCGCGTGGAGATGGAGAACTGCATCGTCCTGACGTTCCGGGACGGCCTCATCAGCCGATACACCGAATACATCGGCCGATACGAGGGCATCGACCTGCTGGCTATTCGGGGCCGCATGCTGGAGCGCCGGCAGCCGACCCGGTAGCGCTCTGCGGGCACCGCCGGGTGTCTACCGTGGTTGCGTGTTGACCGACATCGAGCAGTACGGGGCCGCGCTGGCCGAGAACGGGCTACCGCCGGTCCTGAGTGGGCGTCACGAGGTCGACGACTTCCGCGCCGAGATGGTGACGCGGGAGCTCGGCCCGCTCAAGCTGGTCGAGTTGGTCACGCCGGCCGGCGAGTGCTTCCGCGACGCCAGGAACGCGCGGGCGGCGGACGAACAGCTGTGGCAGATCGAAGTGATGTCCCGAGGCTCGGTGCGGGTCGAGCACGGCCGCTCCGACGCCGTCGTCGGGCCGGCCGATCTGGTCCTCGTCGATCCGGCGCGTCCGATCCGGTACACGAGCACCGATTCGCGGCACGTCTCCGTGCTCGTCTCCCGGCAGGAGCTCCGCCTGCGTCCGGCCGACGCCGCCCGGCTGACCGGAGTCCCGATCACCGGTGATCGAGGGTCGGCTGCTCTGGTCTCGTCGCTGACGCGTGACCTCTCCTGGTCGGCCACGGGATTCAGCGCCGGTGGCGCCCAACGGTCGGCCGCGGCCGTCATCGAACTGCTCGCGGTGGCCTTCGACGAACACCTGGGGGACGTGCGTCCCGCGCCCGACGAGGTGCTGCGCGACCGCATCCGCGGCTACATCGAGGCGCACCTGCCGGAACGGGATCTCGGTCCGGGTCGCATCGCCGCCGCGCACCACATCTCCGTGCGCCGGCTGCACAAGCTCTTCCAGGACGAGCCGCAGCCGGTCGGTGCGCTCGTCCGGCGGCGTCGCCTCGAGCGGTCCCGGGCCGAGCTGATGCGCGGCGGGTGCACGGTCGCGGCGGTCGCGGCCCGGTGGGGCTTCGCTGATCCGGCGCACTTCAGCCGCTTGTTCAAGGCGACGTACGGCTACAACGCCGCGGCGCTGACGTCCAGCAGGCGTGCGCTGACGTCCATGGCTGCCAGGGTGGCGTCCGCTCAGGATGGGGGAGACACAACCGGAGAGGAATAGGTACATACACATGGAGCAGTCCCTCGAGGCGCTGGGTGCCATCCCGCTGCTGATGAACGAGGCGTGGAACCGCGGGGACGTCGACGGATTCCTCGCCGACTTCGCCGACGACGTCGTGTTCGTGGAACCGGAAGGGACCATCTACACCAGCCGCGAGGAGGCGCTCCGGGGACACCGGGTGCTGATGGACACCGTCCTGAAAGGCACCAAGCTGGTCCACGGTGAGGTGAAGTTCGCCCGCCTCGTCAGCCCGGGCGTCGGAGTCGTGCACTCCCGGGCGGCGTTTCTGATGCCGGGAGAGGACGAGCCGCCCGCGACGCGGTACTCGATGCAGCTTTTCGTGGCCGAGTGGCGCGACGACCGCTGGGTGGTGGTCGCGCTGGAGACGGCACGGCTGCTCTCGATGGACATGATGGCGTTCCTGGAGACCATGCCGGCCTCCTGACCCGCGATCACCAGGGGGCGCGGCGCGTGAACACCTCCGCCTCGTCACCACTGCATCGTGTAGACGCGGACCCGGCGGCCGGTGTCGGGCTGCACGGTCTCGCGCTCCCACGCCATGCCGAGCTTGACCATCACCCGCGCGGACGCCTCGTTGCCGACGACGTGGACACTCACCAGTCGCCGCAGTGCCGAGACCGCACGCGTCCGGGCCACCACCGCTCGCGCCGCCTCGGTGGCCAGGCCCTGACCCCAGTACTCGCGACCGAGCCGCCAGCCGATCTCGACGGCCGGCATGATCTCGGGCAGGAACGTCGGTACCGCCAACCCGGTGAAACCGGCCAGCTCGCCGGTTCTCTTGCTCTCCACCGCGTAGAGCCCGTACCCGCGCTCCTCCCACTGACGCCGATAGCCGGCCAGACGTTCCGCGGTCGCGGCTCGGTCCAGGGGGCGGCCGTCGTGGATGTAGCGCATCACCTCCGGGTCGGCGTTGATCGCCGCCAACGCGTCCACGTCGTCGTCCCGCCAGCGACGCAACCACAATCGCGGGGTCTCCAGGGGTGCCGCATCAGACGGGTCCGTCGCGGTGAGCTCCACGAACCCATCGTGCCCGATCGGCCGCGGCGCCTTCTCTCGCCCTATCCGATCGCGGACAGCGGGGTCGGGTCGGCGGGCGACGGGTCGCTCCCGGTGGCCGCGAGGACGGAGGCGAGCAGGCCCGGGAAGCGTGCTTCCAGCTCGTCGGTGCGCAGGCTGACCAGGCGTTCCCGGCCGTGCGCGATGTTCCGGATGATGCCGGCCTCGCGCAGCGTCTTGAGGTAGTGCGAGCGCGTGGACTTCGGGATCTCCCCGCCGAGCGTCTGGCAGCCCACGGTCTCCACCGGCCCGTCGGCGAGCTGCCGGACGATCGCCAGCCGCGACGGATCGCTCAACGCGAACAGCACGTCGGTGAGGACGAAGTCGGCCGGCTCTGGGTGCGTCAGCTCACGCGTGGACTCGGGCATGGTTCCAGAATACTTGAACAGTGACCGAGCGCGGCGTACGGTTCGATCCGTTCGAGAAAAGTGGAACTATTGGAGGGACCATGCGTTCGACACGGCACACGCTGGGCTTCTGGCTGGTCGCCGCGACTCTGTTCATGATCATGGTCGCCGCCAGCGCCCCGTCGCCGTTGTACGTCGTCTACCAGGCCCGATGGCACTTCTCGACGCTCATGCTGACGGTGGTCTTCGCCGTCTACGTGGTGGCGCTGCTGGCCGCACTGGTCACCGTCGGGCGGCTCTCCGACCACCTCGGGCGCCGGCCGGTGCTGCTGGCGAGCCTGGTGGTCGAAGCGGTCGGGATGGCGGTGTTCCTCTCCGCCGACGGGCTCGGCGGCCTGCTGCTCGCGCGCGTGATCCAGGGTCTGGCCACCGGCGCCGCCACCGGGACGATCAGCGCCGCGCTCGTCGACCTGCTACCACCGGGTCGGGCCCGGCTCGGCGCGATCCTGAACAGCGCGGCGCCGCTGACCGGGTTGGCGTTCGGCGCGCTGGCCTCCGGGTTGCTGGTGCAGTACGTGTCCGCGCCGGAGACCGTGGTGTTCGCCGGCCTGACGATCGCGTTCCTCCTGCTGACGGTCCTCGTGGTCGCGCTTCCGGAGACGATCGAACGGCGCCGGGGAGCGCTCGGCGCCCTCCGTCCGCGGCTCGGTGTGCCGCGCGAGGCCAGGGCGACGTTCCTCGCGACCTCGCCGGTGCTGCTCGCGACCTGGGCGATGGGTGGCCTCTACCTCTCACTCGGCGCCTCGCTGACGTCAGGCGTCCTCGGTGTGGAGAACCACGTCGTCGCCGGGCTCGTCGTCTCGGTCCTCGCGGGCGCGGGCGCGGTCGCGGGCGTCGTCGCCAGTGACCGTGCGCCCGCGCGGGTGATGACGGTCGGCGCCGCGCTCCTCGCGATCGGCACCGTCGGCTCGCTGATCGCGCTGGTCGACGGGTCGACGGTCGGGTTCTTCGCCGGGTCCGCGGTGGCCGGGCTGGGCTTCGGCTCCGGCTTCCTGGGCGCGCTGCGGTCCCTGGCGCCGCTGGCGGCACCGGCCGAGCGCGGTGGCCTGTTCGGCGCGATCTACACGGTGTCGTACCTGGGGTTCAGCGTGCCCGCGGTGATCGCCGGTGTGCTCGTCCCGCGGGTCGGTCTGCGCGAGACCGCGGTCGGCTACGGCCTGGTCGTGATCGCGCTCGCCCTGACCGTCGTCGTCCCCCGCGTGCTCCGGATCCGCCGCCCGGTCCGCGATCAGCGGAGCGCCGGGTCGCCGGGGAGGGCCAGGGCGGTCAGCTGACCCGCCATTCCGGTGGCCCGAAGGATCTCGTCGACCTCGCCGTCGCTGGTGTCGAAGTCGCAGCGGCTCAGGTCGAGCCGGCGCAGCCGGGGGAAGCGGCTCGGGGTGAGTTCTTCCAACTGGAGTACGGGGCAGGCCACGCCGAAGACGTCCGTCGGGACGTCCAACCGCAGCGACTCCAGCGCCGGCGCGGCGGTCGGGACGAGGGATCCGTCCGAGAGCGGAACGCCGCGCACCGTCAGCGAGGTCAGCGTGTCGCTGCGGATGTCGTCGAACAGCAGTGCACCGCCGACCGTCAGCGTCCGCAGGGCGGGAAGCGCCTCCCACAGGCCGTTGCGCGAGTCGTGCACGAAGCCCTCGTGCAGCCGGTCCAGGGGGTCGAACTTCGCGCCGGTCGAGGTGGTGGCCGGAGCGTAGAGGTAGGTGAAGTCGTGCCCGAAGGTCAGCGACGTGAGGCGGTCGCGGGGGACGGTCGCGATGGCCTCGGCCGCCCGTCGGGCCGAGTGATGGTAGTCGGTGAGGTGCAGCTCCAACTCCCGTAGTCCGGCCGTCGCCGGATCGGTGAGCAGCGCCTCGATCAGCACCGATTCCCACTGTTCGGCATCGCTCGGGTCGGCACCCAGCTGCTCCACCAGCTCCCGCCGGCGGGCCGCCGAGTCGGGCGCCAGCCGGAACACCGCCGCGCCGGTGTCGTCCAGCCGCCAGGATCCGTCCGCCAGTAAGGCCTGTACGTCGCTCACCCGCGACACCTTAGAAGAGACCACGCCGCCACCACCGGCACCCTTCTTCCGATCGCGTTCGCCGAGCTACCGGGCCAGGCTGGCTGCGGCGCGGGGGATGCGGTCGAGTTCGCGGCGGCCGAGGTCGGCGAAGTCGCGACAGGTCGGGCTCGCGGCCCAGTGTTCGTAGGCCGCGCCGAACGCCGCGGCGCCGGCCAGGCCGGCCAGTTCGGCCGTTTCGGCGGCGACGTCGCGATCCTGCAGCGCGTCGGTGATCGTCCGGGCCAGCGCGGCGCGCTTGAGTACGGCGCGCTCGTGCAGGGTCGCCGAGGACGTGATCAGGCGTTGACGGGTCGCGGCGTGGCGGTGACGGTCGGCGTCGAAGACGGGGGCGACGGCGAGGATCGCGACGCGCACGAGTTCGAGCGGCGAGGCGCTGGCCGGGCCGTCCGCGATGGCGTGCCGGAACGTGGTGGCGATCAGGTCCTGGCCCCAGAACAGCACCTCGGGCTTGTCGGGGAAGTGACGGAAGAACGTCGCCTTGGTCAGTCCGGCGCGGCCGGCGATCTCGGCCGTCGACACCGCCTCGAACCCGCGCTCAGTGAACAACTCGAGGGCGGCTTCTTCCAGCCGTGCGTGCGCGTCCGGTTGCCAGCGGGCCATGCCCCCACTCTAGCGGTGCGATGCGACTCGGTCTCATCGCGATGTACGGTGATGAGACTAAGACTCATCAAGGAGTGAGAATCGTGACCGATCCCAGAACAGTTCGCCGGGTCGTCACCGGGCACGACAGTGCGGGCCGGTCCCGGGTGGTCGACGACCGGAACGTGGAGGCGATCACCTCGGCGCTGATGCCGGGCTTCGTCGCCTACCAGCTGTGGGGGCGAGATGAGCCGCCCGCGTTCCCGGACGACGGGTCGCCCAGTGACGTCGAGACGTGGTTCCCTCCGCGGGAGGGGTCGCGGTTTCTGATCATCACGCACGGTCCGGAAGGGCTGGCGCCACCGCCGGGCGTGGACACCGCCGCGGCTACCGCTGAGCTGGAGCGGCAGATGCCCGGCGTGTTGGCGTCGATGGAGCCCGACGGTTCCGGGATGCACGTCACCGACACGATGGACTACCTGCTGGTCGTGCGGGGCGAAGCCACGCTGGAACTCGACGACGGCGAGCGGGCCGTGTTGCGGCCCGGCGACGTGGTCGTCCAGAACGGCACCCGGCACGTGTGGCGCAACTACGGCACCGAGCCCTGCACCGTCGTCGCTGTCGCGGTCGGTGCGGACCGCAGGCCACCCCGAACGGAGAACGCCGATGTCGGCGTGAGGTCGTGATCCTCGCGGTCGGGTCGGCCTGGGACGCACCCGAGTAGCGGCGCGTCACCACCGAGGCGACGTCAACTCCTCGCTGAGCTTCCACAGGCGGGCGCGAGCGTCGTGGTCGTAGGCCTGGGGATCGGCGCGTGTCTCGCGTTGCCGGTCGTAGAACTTCCCGGTCACGTGGGTCAGCTCGTCGCTGGTGGCCAGCCGGACGGTCGCCGCGACACCGGTTTCCAGGCGGTCGACCGAGCGGTGGCCCGGCACCATCTTGGTCGGCATGAGGGTGGCCGGGTGCAGGCTGTTCACGGTGACCTCGGTGGCGTCGACCCGGCCGGCCAGTTCGAAGCCGGCCATGATCTGCGCCAGCTTCGATTGGCCGTAGGCGCGCAGGCCGGTGTATCCGCGCTCGATCATCGGGTCGTCGAAGTCCACCGGCGACTGGCTGAGCGAGGCCACGAATAGGATCCGCGCCGGCGCCGATCGGCGCAGCAGCGGCAACAGCTCCCGGGCGAGCAGGAAGCCGGCCAGGTGGTTGACCGCGAAGTGCAACTCGTGGCCGTCCGCGCTCACCTGGCGCTGCGCGTCGGGCGACCCGATGCCGGCGTTGCTGATGAAGACGTCGAGCCGGTCGGTCGCCGCCGATACCTCGGCGGCCAGCCTGTGTACCTGACTCAGCTCGGCGAGGTCGGCCAGGACCGTGATCGGTGACCGGCCGACCTCGGCGGCGACCTCGTCGAGACGGGCCCGGTTCCGGCCGTGCAGGATCAGGTCGTGGCCCTGCCGGGCCAGGTGGTGCGCGACCGCGCGGCCCAGCCCGTCGGTCGCGCCGGTGATGAAAATGTTCGCCATGTAATCGATACTACTCCAGATAATCGATTATCTGACGGCAAGGCGCAGCCATGCCATGGCGGAGCATGGTTGCCCGTCGCGGACCGCGTCACGGTGGAGGAAATCTCTCCGATCGAGGTGCGTTGTGAACGATGTGTTCAACTCAGGGGACCTGGCCGGACGGCGCGCGCTGGTGACCGGCGCGAGCGGCGGCCTGGGCCTCGTTCTCGCCTCTCGGCTGGCCTCCCGGGGCGCCGACGTGATCCTCGCCGCGCGCGACTCCGGCCGGGGTGAGGCCGCGCTCAGCCGGATCCGGTCCGACGTTCCGGGGGCCCACGTCGCGCTGCGTGTGGTCGATCTCGCGTCGTTGGCCTCGGTGACGGCGGCGACCGACGAACTGCGCGCCGAGGGGCGGCCGATCAACCTGCTGATCAACAACGCGGGCGTGATGACGCCGGCTACCCGCCACGTCACGGCGGACGGCTTCGAGCTCCAGTTCGGCACGAACCACCTGGGGCACGTCGCTCTCACCGCTCGTCTTCTGCCGTTGCTCAGCGCCGGCCGGGCCCGGGTCACGACCGTCACCAGCAGCGCCGCCCGCCAGGCGAAGATCAACTGGGCGGACCTGCAGAGCACGCGCGCGTACTCGCCGATTCGCGCGTACGGGCAGTCGAAGCTGGCCAATCTCCTGTTCGCGCTCGAGCTCGATCGGCGCAGCCGGGACGCCGGCTGGGGCATCGTCAGCAACGCGGCGCATCCGGGCACCACGCTGACCGGGTTGTACGCAGCCGGACCGAACCTGGGACGCACGAAGCCCGCTCCCCACGCCGCGGTGATGACTCGCCTGGCCCGCTGGGGCGTCCTGGTGCACGGGGTGGAGCAGGGCATCCGTCCCGTCCTCCACGCGGCGACGGATCCCGGGGCCCGCGGTGGTCGCCTGTTCGGGCCGGACGGCCTGGGCCAGTTCACCGGGGCGCCGACCGAGCTCGCGATCTACCGCTCGGCCCGGGACTCGGCCGAGGCCGCCGAGCTCTGGAACCGCTCCGTCGAGGCCACGGGCCTCGAGTTCGCCACACTCTGAGAGGAGCACCTGGTGGATCGTGCACGCTTCGCCGACTATCTGCGGACCCGCCGCGGCGCCCGGCAACCGGAGGAGGTCGGCCTGCCCCGCGGGGCTCGGCGCCGCCGGACCCGGGGCCTGCGCCGGGAGGAGGTCGCGCGGCTGAGCGACATCTCGGTCGACTACTACACGCGGCTCGAGCAACCACGCGGTCCGCAGCCGTCGGTCTCGGTCCTCGGCGCGCTGTCCCGGACGCTGGGTCTCACGCTCGACGAGCGAGACCACCTCTACCGACTCGCCGGCCATCCGGCGCCGCCCCGATCGAGGGACGCCGACGTGGTCCAGGCCGGCATGATGCGCATCTTCGACGCCTTGCCGGACGCCGCGGTGCAGGTCGTCACGCAGCTGGGGGAGACCCTGATGCAGACCGACCTGTCCGCGGCGCTGGTGGGCGACGAAAGCGTGTACACCGGTCGCTCGCGGAGCCTGCACTACCGGTGGTTCACCGACCTGGCGTCCCGTCGGCTGTACGTTCCGGAGGACCGGGCGGCGCAGAGCCGGCTCATCGTGGCGGATCTGCTGGCGTCCTACACCCGCGACGGCGCCGAGTCACGCGTCGGTGCGGTGGTGCGGTCCCTGCTGGAGGAGAGTCCGGAGTTCGCCGACCTGTGGCAGGAACACCCGGTCGCCGGACCGTACTGTGGCCCGGTACGCCTGAGCCATCCACGGGTCGGCCGGCTCGAGCTGCACTGCCAGCGACTGATCGATCCCGACCAGTCCCAGCAGCTGGTCGTGTACACGGCGGCTCCGGGCACCGAGAGCCACGAGAAGATGCGGTTGCTGTCGGTCGTCGGCGGTCAGGACGTCTACGCCGCCGTGTGACGGCCCGCTCCGGAGCGAAGACCGGCGGGCCCACTCGGGACCAGGCGCGGTTGATCGACGCTTTCCTCGACGTCGCCCGGAACGGTGACCCGCCGCCCTGGCCGAGATCGCGCGGTAGGGGCAGGCCTGGTCGTCCAACCGAAACCATCGAAGCCCGCAACTGACCCCAATGGTTCACATCCGTACCAATCAGTCCGAAGTAGATTGACAACGAAATATCCCTCCATTGAGGATGGTGGCGTTGGGTTGCCGGACTCCACGGGGGAGCCATGCAGCGTCCACGCATCAAGCCGGAGCTCTCGGCGAATCGCATCTCCGACGGCCGGATCCGGCTCGGCGGTCACATCTACGGTGTCGCGGCCGAGGTGGACGACCCGACCGGCGCGGTGTGGACGCTGCTGGAGAGCATGGACGGCAACCGGAACGTCGAGCAGATCGTCAGCCGGGTCCGGGCGGCTCACCCCACCGAGTCCGAGGAGTCGGTGCGGGCCGGGCTCGGCACCTTCGTCGGCTCCGGGTACGTGGAGGACCTCGGCGCACCCGACCCGCCCGAGCTGACCGCGCTCGACAAGGACCGCTACTCCCGCAGCCGCGCCTATTTCCGCTGGCTGGACACCACGTCCCGGGTGCGTAGCTGGGAACCGCAGGTGGCGCTGAGCCGGGCCCGGATCACGCTGATCGGTCTGGGCGGAACCGGTGGCACGGCGGCCATGGCGCTGGCCGCCAGCGGAGTGGCCCGGCTCAACTGCGTCGATCCGGACGTCGTGGAGCTGTCGAACCTCAACCGCCAGGTGCTCTACGGCGAGGCGGACATCGGCCGTCCCAAGGTGGAGGCGGCGGCCGACCGGCTCGCTCAGCTGAACTCGGCCGTCGACGTGGTCACGTTCCCGGAGCGTGTCACCGGCACGGCCGACGTCGAGCGGCTCGTCGCGGACTGCGACGTGCTGGTGCTCTCGGCCGATCGTCCGACGGCTCTGCGCCGGTGGACGAACCGCGCCTGTCTGGCCACCGGCACGCCCTGGGTGGACGCCGGCTACCACGGTCCGATGGTGCAGGTGGGTCGGTACGTACCCGGCGTCGGTGCGTGCTGGGAGTGCATCCGGACCGTCGACACCGACCACTACCGCGAGATCGACGTGAACCTCCGGGACGCCGAGCCGCGGAACGAGGCCGTGGCCGACGCGGTCGCCGCCCCCACCGCGGGCATCTCCGGGTATCTCGCGGCCCACCACGCGATCGCGCTGATCACGGGCGTCCCCTCGCTCCCCGCCGGCCGGATCGACGCGCTGAACCTGCTCGCGCCGGAGGCGACGTTCGTCCGGGACGATCCGCGGCGGCCGGACTGTCCCGCCTGTGGGACTCCCGACGGCGCCCGGAACGGGGCCGGGGGATGAGCGCGCCGACGGTGGTGAGCAGCGCGTCGCGGGTCCGGCTGCACCACCTCCACCTGCGCGAGGACGACGGATCGTGGATCGTCGGGCGGGTCGAGACCGGGGACTTCATCGCGATCCCGCCGGTCGGGCGCCGCGCGCTCACGCTCCTCCCGGACCACACGGTCGCCGAGGTCCAGACCCGTCTCCACGACGAGACCGGCGACGAGGTGGACGTCGTCGACTTCGTGTCGTCGCTGGTCGAGATCGGGTTCGTCGCCGAGGTCGACGGCACCGACGTGAACTCGGGCCCGGTTCCCCGGTCGATGCTCGCCCGGCTGCGCCCGGAGCACGTCCGGTGGCTGCTGCACCCGGCGGCGGCGCTGGCCTGCGCTCTCGTGGTGCTGGTGGCGCTGGCCGCGCTCGCGTTCGATCCCGGTCTGGTGCCCGAGCCGCACGACCTGCTCTGGAGCGAGCTCGGCTTCGCGGTGCTGCTCGGCAACCTGGCCATCGTCTGGACGTTGATCCTGCTCCACGAACTCGCGCACCTGTTCGTCGCCCGCGCGGCCGGCGCACCCGGACGGATGAGCCTGGGTACCCGGTTGCAGTTCCTGGCGGCGCAGACCGACGTCAGCGGGGTGTGGGCCGCGCCGCGCCGGGCCCGCTTCAGCGTCTACCTGGCCGGCATCGTCGCGAACCTGGTCGTCGCCGCCATCGCCGTGCTGGTCCGCGCGGCCGGCGTCGCCGGGCGTCCCGGTGAGGTGCTCGCCGCGGTGGCGTTGTTGTCGGTCAGCCTGATCCCGGCCCAGTTCCTGGTGTTCATGCGCACCGATCTCTACTTCGTCCTCCAGGACGCGGCCGGGTGCGCGAACCTGTACGCCGACGGCTCCGCCTACGCCCGCTACCTGGCCGGGCGCGTGGTGCGCCGGCGGACCGCGGCGGACGACCCGAGCCGCCGGCTGTCCGGCCGGGAGCGCACCGCCGTCCGGTGGTACACCGTGGTGCTGGTGGTGGGCACGATCGTCTGCCTCGCCGTCGAGATCCTGGTGACGCTGCCGGTGGCGATCGCCCTGTTCACCTCGGCCGTCGACACGGCGCTGACCGGGGGGACCAGCACCCAGCTCCTCGACGCGGGCGCGGTGGCCGTCACCACCGTCCTCTTCTTCGTCCTGTGGACCCGCGCCTGGTGGCGGACACACGGGTCCCAGGTCCGCCGAGGAATGAGCCGTCTCCGCGGCTCCGGCATCGGAGGGAGGTGAACGGCCATGAAGAAGACCGAGACGAACAAGGTCGAGACGGTCGAGCCGAGCAAGCTCGGCAAGATCGAGATCCGGAAGCTCGACAAGATCGAGACGACCTCCGTCAACAGCAACCCGTCCGGCTGACCGACGCGGGCGCGGGTGCCGCCGATCGTCGGTACCCGCGCCGGCGCGCCTCGGACCGAGGCCGACGAGCGCCAGGTTCGTGCCGTCCGGGGCGCGACGGCCTGGTCCGGCCGCCCCCGACACCGCCGCGTCACTCGACGACCCGGCCCGACGTCCACCGCCGTCAGCGCTGTTCCGGGCGGGCCGTGCACCCCAGCTGCTGGGCCAGTAGGCCGGCCTGGGTGCGGTTGGCGCAGGCCAGCTTGAGCATCAGGCGGGAGACGTAGCCCTTCACGGTGGCCTCGGCCAGGAACAGGTGCGCGCCGATCTGCGCGTTGGACATCCCGCTCCCGAGGCACGCCAGCACCTGCGTCTCCCGCTCGGTGAGCCCGTCGACGACCGCTCGGGTGCGTTCCCGCTCGCCGGCCCCGTCGAGCAGCCGCCGGGTCGCCACCGGGGAGAGCACCGTGTGGCCGTCGGCGGCCACGCGCACCAGCCCGATCAGATCCTCCGGCGGCGTCGACTTGACCAGGAACCCGGCCGCGCCGGCGCGCAGGGCGCGGGTCACGTAGTGGTCGGCGTCGAACGTCGTCAGGACGACGATCACCGGCGGCGACGCCAGGCGGCCGAGCCGTTCGATCGCCACCAGGCCGTCCACGCCGGGCATCCGCAGGTCCATCAGCACGACGTCGGGGCGGTGCCGGATCACCGCCTCGACCGCGGCCGCGCCGTCGTGGGCCTGGTCGACGACCTCGAGGTCCGGCGCCGAGTCGAGGATCGTCCGCAGATGCCCGCAGACCATCGGCTCGTCGTCCACCACCAGCACCCGGATCATGCCGGTAACCGGGCCTCGAGCAGGAATCCGCCGCCGTCGCACGGCCCGGAGTCCAGCGAACCCCCCAGCAGTTCGACGCGCTCGCGGAGGCCGAGCAGCCCGGTGCCCGACCCCACCAGGGCCGGATCCGGCGTCGACGCGGCCGGTCCGTTGCGGACGCTCACCCGGACGCCGTCCGGGCCGTAGCCGAGCGTCACGGTCGCCGCGGCGCCGGGCGCGTGCTTGCGGACGTTCGTCAGCCCTTCCTGGACGACCCGGTACGCGGCCCGCCCCACCACCGCCGGAACCCGGCCCGGATCGCCGTCCTCGACCAGCACGGCACGCACGCCGGACTCGGTCACCAACGCGGACAGCCGGCCGGGTGGCGCCTCACCGACCTCGGCCGCGGCGAGCAGCGTGGCCGGCGGCTCGCGCAGCAGCCCGATCACCTCACGCAACTCGGTCAGCGCCTGCGCGCCGGTCTCCCGGATCGCGTCGGCGGCGGCCTGGGTTTGCGGCTGCTCGGCGCTGACCCGCAGCGCCCCGGCCTGCAGCACCATCAGGCTCACCCGGTGCGTGACCAGGTCGTGGATCTCGGCGGCCAGCGCCGACCGCTCCTCCGCCCGGGCCTGTTCGGCCAGCAGGTGACGCTCCCGCTCGGCCCGCTCGGCCCGCTCGGTGCGCGCCGCCGGAACAGCATCGCCGCGGCGAGAGCGCACTGGACGACGAGCGTCCACCCGCCGAACCCACGCCACGGCGGCGGCGAGCCCCGCGCCAGCAGCGCGGCGACGATCACGGCCGCGGCCCAGGCGCTGTACACCGAGAGTCGGGACAGCGGGCCGATCCACCTGCTGTCCCCGTCGGCCGGTGCGGTCGTCCTGAGCCTCTGGGTCGCCGGCCTGCTGGCCGTCGGCGGCGCGGTCCTCCTCCGCCGGGACGCCTGAGCTCCACCCCCGTCTTCACCGGTGGCCTATTCGGCGGCCCCGCCCCGCTCGTCGGTGCTCGGCGGGTCGCCTTCGGTGCGTTTGCGTTCGGCCGCCTGGTCGAGCGTGATGCCGATCGTGTCCGGCCCGGACCGGTAGGCGGTCTCCTCGCCGACCTCCCGCTGTCGATCGGAGGTCAGCTTGCCGTAGTGCGCGTCGAAAGCCGGCCGCTCGGAACGGATCCGGGGGAGCGCGACGAAGTTGTGCCGTGGCGGGGGACAGGAGGTGGCCCATTCCAGCGAGTTGCCGAACCCCCAGGGGTCCTCGACCTCCACCGTGCGGCCGAGCCGGTAGGAGATCCAGATGTTCCACAGGAACGGCAGGAAGGAGATGCCGAGCAGGAACGCGCCGACGCTGGAGATCGTGTGCATGAGCGTGAAGTCGTCCGCCACCAGGTAGTCGGCGTACCGGCGCGGCATGCCCTGGTTTCCCAGCCAGTGGTGCACCAGGAACGTCGTGTGGAAGCCGACGAACGTCAGCCAGAAATGCCACTTGGCCAGCCGCTCGTTCAGCATCCGGCCGGTGGCCTTCGGGAACCAGAAGTAGATTCCGCCGAACGCCGCGAACACGATCGTGCCGAACAGGACGTAGTGGAAGTGCCCCACGACGAAATACGAATCGTGGACGTGGAAGTCGACCGGCGGACTCGCCAGCAGCACCCCGGTGAGTCCGCCGAACAGGAACGTCACCAGGAATCCGATCGCGAACAGCATCGGCGACTCGAACGTGAGCTGTCCGCGCCACATGGTGCCGATCCAGTTGAAGAACTTCAGCCCGGTCGGGATCGCGATCAGATACGAGAGGAAGCTGAAGAACGGCAGCAGTACCGCGCCGGTGGCGAACATGTGGTGCGCCCACACCGTCATCGACAGCGCGCAGATGGCGATCGACGCGCCGACGAACCCCTTGTAGCCGAAGACCGGTTTGCGGGAGAAGACCGGGATGATCTCGGTGATGATGCCGAAGAACGGCAGCGCCACGATGTAGACCTCGGGATGGCCGAAGAACCAGAACAGGTGCAGCCACAGGATCGGCCCTCCGGTGGAGGAGTCGTAGACGTGGGCGTCGAGGTGCCGGTCGGCGAGCAGGCCGAACAGCGCGGCGGTGAAGATCGGGAACGCCACCAGCACCAGCACGGTGGTGACGAGCATCGTCCAGGCGAAGATCGGGAGCCGCCACATCGTCATCCCGGGCGCGCGCATCGTCAGGATCGTCGTCACGACGTTCACCGAGCCGAGGATCGTGCCGAGCCCGGTGAGCGCCAGGCCGACGATCCAGAGGTCGGCCCCCGCGCCGGGTGAGTTCTGGTAGTTGCTCAGCGGCACGGTGGCGAACCAGCCGAAGTCCGGATACCCGCTCGGGGTGAGCAGGCCGGAGATCACCACCAGCCCACCGAGCAGGTAGAGCCAGTACGCCAGCGCGTTCAGGCGGGGGAAGGCGACGTCGGGCGCGCCGATCATGAGCGGGATCAGGAAGTTCGCGAAGCCGAACACGATCGGGGTGGCGAACAGCAGCATCATGATCGTGCCGTGCATCGTGACGAGCTGGTTGTACTGCTCGTTGGAGAGGAACTGCAGGCCGGGGCGGGCCAGCTCACCCCGCATGATCAGGGCCATCACGCCGCCGACGGCGAAGAAGCCGAGCGAGCTGGCGATGTAGAGCATCCCGATCTGCTTGGCGTCGGTCGTGCGTAACACGCTCGCGAGGAAGCTCCCGCGGCGCTGTCGGTTGACCGGGAAGGCCTGGGTGGGTGTGGGCCGGGTGGGCGCGGTCGTCATCGTGGCGAGGCCTTCCAGTGTGGACCGGCAGCGGGTGCGGGCCGTTTCCCCCGCGAGACCGGCCTCAAACCTGGAGGTGCCGGCCACATGATGAAGCGCGTCGCTCTGCGCGGCGGAGAGCTTCGGCGGCGTCGAGCGTGAACACGTCGATGTACCGGGCGGGGCGCTCGACCGCCGGCGCGCCCCACATGGTGCTCTCCTCGCCCGGTCGAAGTTTTTCCGTCGGTTCGGCATAGGTGGCGGCTGAGAGGGGATCAGCCGATCGGGGTCCGGCGACGAGCAGCCGACCCCGTTCCGGCGGTCAGGCAGCGGCCATGGGACACCGTCCGTATGGGAGTCACCGCATTGGTCACCTCGACCTGCACGGCACCGACAACCGATCCCGTGCTGTCCGGTCCGGACGAACCGGACTACAGCCGCTACGAAACCGTGGCTCCGCTGTTTCGCCAACTGGCGGCGTGCGATTCCGACGAGGCTCGTCGGCACGCGCTGATCAAAGAACTGACGCTGATCCACCTACCGCTGGCCCGTAACCTCGCCACCCGCTACGCCAATCGGGGCCAACCCCGCGAGGATCTGCTCCAGGTCGCCCGGGTCGGGTTGCTGCAGTCGATCCACCGCTTCGATCCCGGCCGCGGCTCGGAATTCCTCAGCTTCGCGGTCCCCACCATCACCGGATCCCTTCGTCGGCACTTCCGGGACCAGGGATGGGACGTCAAGGTGCCGCGTGGGTTGCAGGAGCTCCGCGCCAGAATCCAGTCCGCCGTCGCGGAACTCTCGCAGCGCACCGGGCGGAGCCCGACCGCGAGCGAACTGGCCACCCATGTGATGGCGCCGCGCGAGGAGGTCCTCGCCGCTCTCCGGGCCGGTGAGGCCTACAACGCCTCGTCGCTCGACGCGCCGCTGAGCGCTGACGGCTCGGGGACGACGGTGGGCGACAACCTCGGCGGCCTCGACCGGCGGTTCGAGGGAGTCGACAATCACGAGGCGCTCAAGCCGCTGCTCGCCGCCCTTCCTGACCGGGACCGCGAGATTCTGAAGCTGCGCTTCGTGGACGAGTTCACGCAAACCCAGATCGCGGAGAGAATCGGCGTCTCGCAGATGCACGTCTCCCGTTTGCTGAACCAGATCGTCTCGCGCCTACGCGTCGGCATGCTCGCTGACTGACCGACAGGCGCACCGTGCGCGCGGAAGGACCGTCCGTCTGCTCACCGCGTTCGATCGTCGGGGAGGCGGGGCCGCTCCCGAAGGCCCGGCGCGCCGCGCTGGCCGCGGACGAACCCGGACGGCCTCCGTGGATCGCCGCCGCGCTGGACCGGCTGGCGAGCGCGGCCGCCGGCCGGTGAACGCCCAGGCGGGCAGCTCGAACAACTCCAGCGGCTTCGCGTCGGCGGGAGGCACCTACGTCCGGCCGGTGCGACCGTGGCCGGACGAACCGCCGGGTGCGTCGGTCGGCCGGCTCAGCTCGGCCAGCGCGGTGACGGCCCGCTGCTGCTCGTCCGGGTTGTCGATCTCCAGTGCGAGCGCCAGCGCCGTCCGGTGGCATTCGGCGGCCTCGTCCTCCCGGCCCAGGCCGGCCAGTGCCCGGCCCAGGCCGTTCAGCGCGCAGCACTCGCCGTAGCGCTCGCCCAGGTCCCGGAAGATCGGGAGCGCCTGCCGGTACCACTCGACCGAGCGGTCGAACTCGCCCAGGGCCAGGTGGCCGTCGCCGAGGTTGGTCAGGGCGGTCGCCTCGCCGCCGCGGTGCCGCAGCTTCCGGAAGAGGAGCAGGCCCTGCCCGCTGTACTCGACCGCCTCGGCCGGGTGACCCAGCTGGGCGTGCGCGGCGGCCAGGTTCGTCACCGTGTTGGCCTCGCCGACCCGGTCGCCGACCTGCCGGAACACCTCGAGCGCTCGGCGCTGGTACTCGGCCGCGAGGTCACCGCGCCCGCTCGTGCTGTAGACGACGCCCAGGTTGCCGAGCGCGCGTGCCTCCCCGCGCAGGTCACCGGCCGCGCGGTGCACGGCGAGCGCCTGCCGGAGGTGGGAGACCGCGGTGGGGTAGTCCCCGAGCTGCCACCACGCCATCCCCAGGTTCGTCAGCGCGACCGCTTCCGCGACCTCGTCGCCGAGCTGCCGGGCGGCGTCCCGGGCCCGGGTGTGGACGGTCACGGCGTCCGCCGGGTAGCCGCCGTTGTCGAGATAGGTGTAGATCGTCCCGGCCATCCGCACGACGTACTCCGCGCGGCCGGCGCGGGCCGCCTCCGTGCAGGCCGCGATCAGCGTCGTGCGCTCGCCGTCCAGCCACGCCCGCGCCCGGGTGGCGTCGGTGAACCCGAGATGGGTTGCGGGTGGCCGCGGCAGCTCCGGGCGGCGGTGACGCTCGGCGGGTGACAACGCGTTCATCGCCGCGGCCGCGGCGTGGAGCAGGTGATCGAAGAGGCGCGTCACCGCGTCGCGCCGGTCGGCCGGGCGCTCGTCGTCGCGGGCCCGCTCGGCCGCGTACGCCCGGACCAGGTCGTGCAGCACGTACCGCTCGGCGTCGGACCGCTGCACCAGGTGCTCCTCGACGAGGCCGCGGAGCACCGCGCCGGCCTCGTCCGGGCCGACGTCGAGCAGTGCCGCGCAGGCGTGGACGTCGAAGTCCGGCCCGGGATGGGCGGCCAGCCGCCGCAGCAGCGTCTGCCGTGGCGCCGGAAGGTGCTGGTACGACAAGTGCAGCGCCAGCTCGACGCCGGTCTCCAGCCGGCGGTCGCGGGACCGCTCGTCGAGCCGGTCGGCGTGATCGGTCACGGTCCAGCCCGGCCGGCCCACCAACTGCCCGGCGACGACGCTGAGCGCGAGCGGCAGCCGTCCGCACCGGGTCGCGAGCCGCTGGTACGCCGCGGGGTCGGCGCCGATCGCGAGACCGGGCGCGGCCGCGACCAGCAGGGCTTCGGCTTCCCCGGCGCTGAGCACGTCGAGGTCGAGCCGGACGTCCGCGTCGAGCCGGGAAAGCGTGCGCCGGGACGTGACGACGGTGACCGTCCCGCCGCCGGCGGGCAGCAGCGGGCGGAGCTGGTGCTCGTCGGCGGCGTTGTCGAGCACCAGCAGCGTGCGGGTGCCGGCGAGGAGCTCGGTGAACAGCGCGTGCTTCGCCTGGAGGGCAGTGGGGATGCGGTGGCCGGGGCGGCCCAGCAGGCGCAGGAACGCGTCGAGGACGGCGCCCGGCTCCGCCGGAGGCTGGGCCGGATCCGGGTGGAAACCACGGAGGTCGACGAAGAGCGTCGTCCCGAACCGCTGCTCGGCGGCGAGCCGGTGGCCGGCGTGGACCGCGAGCTGGGTCTTGCCGACCCCGGCCATCCCGGTGAGCAGGCAGACGAGCGGGGAGGCCCGCGCCGGCTCGGTGGGACGAGCGGCGGTGGTGAGCCGGGTCAGCTCCGCGTCCCGGCCGACGAAGCCCGGCACGTCGTCGGGCAGCCGGTCGAGGACACGCACCTGCGCCGCCGCCCGCGCCCCCGCGACCGTGGCGCGCAGGGCCTGCTGCCAGTGCACGAGGTACCCGGGCTCGGCGTGCAGCGACTCGACGATCTCGAGGACCAGCTCCTCGTCGACGCGGCGCCGGCCGGCCTTGAAGCAGTCCACGACGGTGCCGCGCCGGGCGCGTTCGTGCTCCGGACGGCCGTCGGTCTTCCGGCGGCCGTTGATCCGCCGGGTGATCGTCTCGTACGACGGGTCGCCGGCCCAGACCTTGAGCGCACGGAGGCACTCCGCCAGATCGTCGAGGCTGCGGGCCCGCCCCGGGTCGGGCAACCCGCCGGCTTCCGCCACGGCCATGCGTTCTCCCCTGTGGACGGTGCGAGGTCACCACTCTGTACGGACTCGTTTGGATTCCGCCACCCGGACGCGAGAACCGGGTCGGATGGCCCCTACCAGTCGATCTCGACGGGGAGGAGATCGCCGTGCCCGGCACCGAGTGGGAGTGACCGATCGACGCGTTCCTTCGCACGCTCCACGGGGAGGTGACCTCGCATGCAGATCATCGAGTGGGACTGACCACCTGGTTCGCCCCGGCCGGGAGAGGAGACGCCCGTGCGCATCACCGAGTGGGAATGACCAGCCAGTTCGGCCTCGCCCCGGGAAGGAGGTGGACCATGCGCGGCGTCGAATGGGACTGACCCGGCACGCGTCCACCGTCCACGACGCAGGAAGGAGACCGCCCATGCGCGTCACCGACTGGGACTGACCCGGCATCCGTGTCCACCGTCCGCGACCCGGAAGAGGAGATCGCCCATGCGTGGCACCGACTGGGAGTGACACCGACCCCGGGTGGCGGAGTGCCCTCCGCCGCCCGGCCACCGTTCTCGAAAGGGTGACCATGCCCGGCGACCGGCGGGCCACCGTCCTGCGCGACGCCGAGTTCCGGGGGCTCTGGCTGGCCCAGACGCTCTCGCGCCTCGGCGACCAGCTCGCCCGCGTCGCGCTCACCGTGCTGGCGTTCCAGACGACCGGGTCGGCGCTGGCCGCGGCCGCCGCCTACGCGGTGACGATGCTGCCGTGGCTGATCGGCGGCCCGCTGCTGGGCTGGATCGGCGACCGCTACCCGCGCCGCGCGGTGCTGATCACCTGCGACCTCGCCGGCGCCGCGCTGATCGCGCTGATGGCGCTGCCGGGGCTCCCGCTGCCCGCGCTCTACGTCCTGCTGTTCGTGGCCACGCTGCTCGGCGTGCCGTTCACCGCGGCCCGCTCGGCGCTGGTGCGCGACGTCTTCCCGGACGACGACCGCTACGCGTCCGCGACCGCCATCGGCGCGGTGTCGGGACAGTTCGCGCAGGTCGCCGGCTTCGCGGCCGGCGGGCTGCTGGCCGCGGCGACCACGCCCCGCCAGGCCCTGCTGCTCGACGCGCTGACGTTCCTCGTCTCGGCCCTGCTCGTGCGCCGGAGCGTGGCCGACCGGCCGGCCGCCGCCGCGGGTCCGCCGCGGCCCGGGGAGCGTCGCGCGCTCGCCGGTGTCCGGCTGGTGTTCGGCGACGCACGCCTGCGTCGGCTCACCGGCTACGCCTGGCTGGCGACGTTCCACACGGTGCCGGCCGGGGTCGTCGCCCCGTACGCGGCCGGCTTCGGCGGCGGTGCCCGCACGATCGGGTTCCTCCTCGCCTGCGCCGCGTCGGGGACCGCGCTGGCGATGGTCGGGCTGAGCCGGTGGGTCTCGGCCGAACGTCGGTCACGCCTGCTGGAGCCGCTGGCGGTGCTGGCCGGCGTGCCCCTGGCCCTCTGCGCGCTGGCGCCGGGGCCGGTGCTCACCGGCGTTCTCTGGGCGGTCTCGGGCGCCGGCGCCGCGTACCAGCTCGCCGCGAACGTCGCGTTCGTCCGCGCGGTGCCCGACGACTCCCGCGCGCAGGCGTTCGCGCTGGTCGCCGCCGGTCTGGTCGCCGGTCAGGGCGCCGGGGTGCTGCTCGCCGGCGCTCTCACCGCGGTGATGCCGAGCCACCTGGTGGTCGCCGGCGCCGGCCTGCTGGCGACGCTCGGGGCGCTGGCGCTCTGGTCCGCGAAGCAACCGGCCACCGTGACGGCCGCGCCCACGCGGTGACGCCGCGTCCGCGTCCGAAGAGGAACGGCGTTCGCGGGTGGAGCCTGTCCCGGCCGAGGCTAGCTCGGAGCGGTGCTGGTTCCCGTCGTGACGACCGGCCAGCATGCGTCTCATGACCGAGACACGTGGCCGTACCGGTGGCGACCCCGACGAGGTGTTCTGCGCGGCGATGGAGGCGCGCGTCTGCGAGCTGGTGCTCGCCGAGCGTCGCCACGGGCTCGTCGTCTCTCGAACCGTACGGACGTACGGGTCCGACGGGCGCGCCGACCGGAGCCGCTGACCGCGGGCGCCGCCCAACCTGGGCGCGGACCGGCTAACAAGTGCACCCGGGCTGCCGAACAGGTTGGAGATGTTGACCTGGATCCGGACCGGCCGGGCGTCCGCGGCGAGTGTGCTCGCCTGCGCGCTCCTGCTCGTGGTGCAGCAGGCCTGGTTCGTCGGCCGATGGCACGGTCCGCAGGTCAGCGCGCTCGTCACCGACGCCACGTACCTGCCGCTCGCGGTCGTCTTCACCGTGCTGGCCGCCCGGGTGGCCGTCTCGAAGCGCCAGGAGCGCCGGACCCGGCGCGCCTGGCGGGTGATCACCGCGGCGTTCGTCTGCCAGCTGGCCGCGCACTGCTCCTGGTTCGCGCAGGAACACCTCCTGCACACGACCGGCTATCCGTCGGCCGCCGACTACTTCTTCCTGCTCTTCTCGCCGTTCATGTTCGCCGGGCTGATGATGCTGCCCGGCCAGCACCGCAGCCACCGGCAGCGGCAGAAGCTCGCGCTCGACACGCTGATCGTCGGCGCCGGTGGGTTCATCGCGATCTGGTACCTGCTCCTCGGCCCGATCCTCAACGCCCCCGGTCTGACGGCGTGGGAGCGGGCGTTCACGGCCGCGTTGCCGATCGGCGACCTGCTGCTCGTCCTGGCCGTGTCGGCGGCCCTGCTGCGGCGCCACCAGTCGGAGACGCCGGCGCCGCTGCGGCTGCTCGCCGGGGCGATCGCGATGACCGTGGTCGCCGACGTCTCGTACAGCTGGATCCAGCTGCACGGTGGGTTCACCGGCGGTTCCTGGCCGGACCTGCTCTGGCTGGGCGGCTGTTTCCTGCTGGTGGTGGCGGCCGACCAGCAGTACCGCCGCCCGCGGCGGGCCACGCCGCGGCGCCGGGACCGCACTGTCGTCTTCGTGCTGCCGTACGCGGCCAGCGTCGGTGCCTATCTGCTGCTCGCCGAGCAGTCGTCGCACCTGCCGCTCGACCCCTACGGCGGCATGATCCTGGGCTCGGCGGTGCTCACCCTGCTGGTGATGGCGCGCCAGTTCCACGCGCTGCGTGACAACCGCGAGATGGCGGTCACCGACGGGCTGACCGGCCTGGCCAACCGCACCCTGATCGCCGAGCGCCTGGACCAGCTCGCCGGCCAGCCGATCCGTCCGGGCTCGCACACCGCGGTCATGCTCGTCGACCTCGACAGTTTCAAACCCATCAATGACACGTTCGGCCACGAAGCGGGCGACGCCGTGCTGGTGGCCACCGCCGACGCCCTGCGCACGGTGATCCGCGGCGGCGACCTGGCCGGGCGGCTCGGCGGCGACGAGTTCGTCGTCCTCATGCACGGCCTGCCGTCCCGGGAGACCGCGGGCACGATCGCCGCCCGCCTGCTGGAGGCGCTGCGCACGCCGGTGATCTTCGGCGAACACGTGCTGATGGTCGAGTCGAGCATCGGCGTCCTGGTCCGCGAGGATCCGGACGCCTCGGGGGAGACCCTGCTGCAGCAGGCCGACACCGCTCTCTACGCGGCGAAACGCGCCGGGCGCGGCCGGTTCGAGTACTACTCGGAGGAGCTGGACACCAAGGCCCGCGAGGCCGAGTTGCGCGGTGCCGTCGCCGCCGACGAGCTGGTGGTGTATTTCCAGCCCGCGGTCGCACTGGCCACCGGTGAACTGCGTGGCGTCGAGGCCCTGGTCCGCTGGAACCACCCGGTCCGCGGCCTGCTCGGCCCGGGCGCGTTCATCGAGCTGGCCGAGGAGACCGGCGCGGTGGTTCCGCTGGGCACCTGGGTGCTGCGTGCGGCCTGCCGGGAGGCGGCCGGCTGGCGCGCCGACACCCCCGCGGCCGACGAACTGCGGCTCTCGGTCAACCTGTCGCCGAAGCAGGTCGCGCAGGCCGATCTCGTGCGGACCGTCGAGAGCATCCTGGCCGAGACCGGATTCCCGCCGGACCGGCTGACGCTCGAGATCACCGAGAGCGTCATCCTGCGGCCCGATCCGCTGACCATCGGCCGCCTGGAGGCGCTGCGTGACCTCGGGATCGACCTGGCGGTCGACGACTTCGGCACCGGCTACTCGGCGCTGAGCTATCTGCGGAGCCTGCCGGTCTCGGTGCTGAAGATCGACCGGTCGTTCGTGACCGGGATCGCCGACGACCCGGAGGCCCGTTCGGTGTGCGAGGCGGTGGTGCACCTCGGTGGAGCGTTCCGGATGACGGTCGTGGCCGAGGGCATCGAGACGGCCGAGCAGGCCGCCGCCCTGATCGAGATGGGCTGCACGATCGGGCAGGGCTTCTATTTCCACCGGCCGCTCCCGCCGTCCGAGGCCGTGGCCCTGGTCCGCCGCGAGTTCAGCGCGGTGGGGCGGCGGCACCAGCCGTCTTAACGGTTGTCTCAGATTCGCTCGGTACCACATCGGTGTCAGACAACCGATGCAGTCCGCGCGTAGGAGGCACGTCAATGGCAGTCAACGCAGCGCCGACCGGGAAAGCGCCGGTCGGTCCGTGGGTGCCGTGGTTGGTGATCGGCTTGTGGGTGGCGCTGGCCGTGGTCATGGTGCCGCTCAGCGCGAAGTTGAGCTCGGTCACCACCGACCGCGCCGTCGACACCCTGCCGGCCGGCGCCGAGTCCACCAAGGTCGCGGTACTGGAGGACCGTCGCCCCGGCGGGGACGAGAACACGTTCGTCTTCGTGTACCACCGCGCCGGCGGCCTGACCGACGCCGACCGCGCGACGGTCCAGCGCCACTACGACGCCCTGGCCCGGCGGTACCTGCCCCGGACGACGTCGGCACCGGCCGACGAGGACGAGGGCCCACCGACGAGGCTCTCCGCCGACGGCGAAGCGATGATGTTCACCCTCGAGGTGAGCGCGGCCCGCGGCGCACCGGAGACCCTCGTCGGCCCGGTGCGTGACGCCGCGAAGGACCGCCCCGCCGGCCTGGAGCTCGACGTGACCGGGCCGGCCGCGATCGACGGCGACCTGGACGCCGTGTTCGACGGC
The DNA here is from genome assembly GCF_039524755.1 of Cryptosporangium japonicum. Classification (NCBI taxonomy): domain Bacteria; kingdom Bacillati; phylum Actinomycetota; class Actinomycetes; order Cryptosporangiales; family Cryptosporangiaceae; genus Cryptosporangium; species Cryptosporangium japonicum. The sequence continues at coordinate 221,227 of NZ_BAAAGX010000033.1, read as the reverse complement.
ATCGACCTGCAGGTGCTGCTCACCACCATCGTCGTCGTCACGCTCCTGCTCGTCCTCACCTACCGCAGCCCGGTGCTGTGGTTCGTCCCGCTGGTGGCCGTGGGCGCGGCCGCGCTGACCGCGATGGCGACGGTCTACCTGCTGGTCAAGGGCTTCGGCATCGTGATCAACGACCAGAACTCGGCGCTGCTGACGATCCTGGTGTTCGGCGTCGGCACGGACTACGCGCTGTTGCTCATCGCCCGCTACCGGGAGACCCTGCACCACCACGAGAACGTCCGGGTCGCGATGGTGCACGCACTGCGCAGCGCGGCGCCGGCCGTCGTCGCGTCCGCGGCCACCGTGGTCGCCGGCCTGCTCTGCCTGCTCGCCGCGGACCTGAACAGCACCAGCGGGCTGGGCCCGATCGGCGCGGCCGGCATCCTGTGCGCGCTGGTGGCCATGCTGACGCTGTTCCCGGCGCTGCTCGTGGTGCTCGGCCGGCGGATCTTCTGGCCGGCCATCCCGCGGTTCAGCACGGCCGTGGTCGAGAAGCCGGGGCTGTGGGGACGGCTCGGCGCCGCGATCAGCCGCCGCCGGTGGGTGGCGACGGTCGGCTCGCTCGGCATCCTCGCCGTGCTCGCCATCGGTCTGACCGGCAACACCGGCGCGCTGCGGACGGAAGACCAGTTCCTGTCCGCGCCGGATTCGGTCACCGGCTTCACCGTCCTGCGTCAGCACTTCCCGGAGCTCGGCGGCCAGCCGATGACGATCTTCACGCGCCCGGCCGAGCAGGAGCGGGTGCTCGACGTCGTCAAGAACACGCGCGGGGTGGCCGTGGTCGTCCCGGGTCGGACCGTCGACGGCTGGACCGACATCTCCGTCTTCCCGAAGGACGCACCGGACACCACCGCCGAGTACGACACGATCGAGCGGGTGCGCACCGCCGTGCACGCGGTGAGCGGGGCGGAGGCGGTCGTCGGCGGGCCGAGCGCGGAGCGCCTCGACACCGAGGTGACCACCGCCCGCGACCAGAAGCTGGTGATCCCGCTGGTGCTGGTCGTCGTCCTGATCGTCCTCGGGCTGCTGCTGCGCGCGGTCGTGGCGCCGCTGGTGCTGATGGCGACCGTGATCGTCTCGTTCGCCGCGGCCTTCGGCGGCAGCGTGTTCGTCTTCGACACGATCCTCGGGTTCCCGGGCATCGACTACGAGGTGCCGCTGCTGGCCTTCCTGTTCCTGGTGGCGCTCGGCGTCGACTACAACATCTTCCTGACCAGCCGGGCCCGGGAGGAGACCGTGCGTCTGGGCACCAGGGAGGGGATGCTCAAGGCCCTCTCGGCCACCGGTGGCGTCATCACCTCGGCCGGCCTGGTGCTGGCGGCCACGTTCGCGGTCCTCGTCACGCTTCCGTTGGTGATGCTGGTCGAGGTCGGGTTCCTGGTCGCCTTCGGCGTGCTGCTCGACGCCCTGCTGGTGCGGTCGGTGCTGGTGCCCGCCCTGACCCTGCTGATCGGCCGGCGGATGTGGTGGCCGAGCCGGCTGTCCCGGCCGACGGAACCGCGACACGGTCGACGGTCGCTCGCCGACGAGAAGGAGCCCGCGCTGCACCGGTGAGCGGCGGGACGATCCGGGGCGGGGCCGGCCCGTCCCGGATCGTCGCGCCCGGCCCCGGTTAGCGCGGTGCGACCGGGGCGGGCGAGGCCGCGGCCGGCAGGTCGACGCGGAGCAGAGCGCCGCCCCGCGCGGAGCGGGCGACGGTGGCGCGGCCGCCGTGCGCGTCGACGACCCGCTGCACGATCGAGAGCCCCAGACCGGATCCCGGCAACGCCCGGGCACCGGCGGCCCGGTAGAACCGGTCGAACACCCGCGGTACGTCGGCGGCGTCGATGCCCGGCCCGGCGTCGTCGACCTCGATCACCCCCGACGCACCCTCGGCCCGGAGCCGGACGTGCACCGGCCGACCCGGAGGAGACCACTTGCCGGCGTTGTCGACGAGGTTGAGCACCGCCCGCTGGAGCGCCGCGGGACGGCCGTTCACCCACACCGACGTCACCTCGAGCGTGACCTCGACGTCGGGCACGCGGGACCGCGCCCGGGTGACGGCGGCCACCACCACGTCGGCGAGGTCGAGCAGCTCGGTGCTCTCGTCGCTGACGTCGCCGCGCGCCAGGTCGGTCAGCTCGGCGGCGAGGGTGCTCAACTCGGCCACCTGGGCGCCGAGGTCGGTGAGCAGCCGCGTCCGGCTCTCCGCCGGCAGCGCGCTGTCCAGCGTGCCGCGCCGATCGAGCCGGATCAGCAGCTCGACGTTGAGGCGCAGGCTGGTGAGCGGGGTCTTGAGCTCGTGGGCGGCGTCCTCGGCGAGCAGCCGCTGGGCCTGCCGGGAGTCCCGGAGCGCGGCGAGCATGTCGTTTATCGACTGGACCAGCCGCCGGATCTCCCCACCGCCCTCGTCCGGGATGCCGGCGTCGAGATCCCGGGTACGCGCGACCCGGACCGCGGCGGCGGTCAGCCGGTCGATCGGGGCCAGGCCGGCCCGCGCCACGGCCCGCCCGACCAGGGCGCCACCGGCCACGCAGAGCAGCCCGATCAGCAGCATGCCGAACCCGAACTGGTTGATCGGGCTGTCGTCGGCGAGCCCGGCCACCTGGACCGCGCCGTCGCCGGCCCGCAGCGTGTAGACGACGTAGCCCTCCTCGTCGCCGTCGGTCGACTCCATCAGGTCGGCCGACGCACCCCGCGCCACCCGCCCGGCGGGCTCGCTGACCGGGGGCAGCGCGGGTTGGCCGGCCGGCGTCCGGGTGGAGCCGTCGGGCAGGACGATCCGCACCAGGCGGCCGGAGCCGGGGTACGGCGGCAGCGGGACCCGGGCCGGACCGGTGCGTTCCGCGCTCGTCGCCAGGACGCGGGCGTCGGCACGCAGCTGATCCTGGGCGGTGTCCCGCAGCTGCCCCTCCATGAGCTCGCTGGCCACCTGGAAGGCCACGAACACGCTGACCGCGATGGCCGTCGCCGCGATCACCGTCATCCGGGTCCGCAGCGACCGCCGGCGCCACCACCGGGCAATCGCCCTCACGGAGCGGTCTCGCGCAGCGTGTACCCCAGGCCGCGCAGCGTGTAGATCAACCGCGGCTCGCCCCCGGCCTCCATCTTGCGACGCAGGTAGCTCACGTAGACCTGGAGGTTGTTGGCGGTGGCGCTCATGTCGAAACCCCAGATCGCCTCGAACAGCGCGTCGCGGGTGAGCACCCGGGTGGCGTTGCGCAGGAGCACCTGCAGGAGGGAGAACTCGGTCCGGGTCAGGCGCAGCGGCCGCTCGCCCCGCCACGCCTCGAACCGGTCGGGATCGAGCCGGACGTCGGCGAACGACAGGATCGGCGACTCCTCGTCGGCCGGTGCGCGCCTGCGGAGCAGGGCACGGACCCGGGCCAGCAGCTCCTCGGTGGCGAACGGCTTGGGCAGGTAGTCGTCGGCGCCGGCGTCCAGCCCCGCGACCCGGTCGGAGACCTGGTCACGGGCGGTGAGCATGAGCACCGGCAGGTCATGCCCCGCGGCACGCAGCCGCCGGCAGGTCTCCAACCCGCCGAGGTGGGGCATCATCACGTCGAGGATCAGCAGATCCAGCGTGTCGTCGCCCGCGTCGTCGAGCCCGTCGATCACGGCGAGGCCGTTGGCGACGGTGCTGGTGTCGTACCCCTCGACCTGGAGCACCCGCTCCAGCGATTCCCGGATGGCCGCCTCGTCGTCCGCGATCATGATCCGCACGCCGGCCCGCCCCCTTCAGTCGATGCGTTTGCCGCTCACTCTCCCCGACCGACCTGAAACCAGTATTAGAGCGCCGCACGCCGGCCGTCCGCCTGGCCGCCCCTGTCCGTCACCCGGTTCGGGGCGCTCGGGCCAGTTGGCGGAAGCGGGACGGGGGCATGCCGCGCTCGGGGTGGAAGGCGCGGGTGAACGCGTACACCGACGTGTATCCCACCGACCGGGCCACCCGCTCGATCGGTTCGTCGCGGTCACGCAGGCGGCTCGCGGCGACGCTCATCCGCCACCGGGTCAGGTAGCCGACGGGGTTCAGGCCGGTGGTGGCGAGGAACCGGCGGTTCAGCGTGGACTTCGACATTCCGGCCAACCCGGCCAGCGCGGCGGCCGTCCACGGCGATTCCGGACGCCGGTGGATCGCGGCCACCACCGCGGTCAGCGCCGGGTCACGCAGGACACCCCACCAGGCGGTGTCGACGATCGGTGTGCTGGTGAGCCAGGAGCGCAGGACCTGCGCGAGCAGGAGGTCGACGAGCCGGTCCAGGACGAACGAGGACGCCGGGGCGTACGGATCGGCGAGCTCCCGTTCGACCGCGCGGACCGTGCCGTCGAGGCCGGGACCGGTGCGTGCGGCCGGGATGTGCAGAACCGGGGGAGCACGGCCAGCATCGGCCCGTCGTGGGTGTAGGAGGCGCCGACGAGACGCGTGACGGTGCCGCCACCGTCACCGATGTCCACCGGGACACCGGCTGTCCGACGTGTGGCTCGCCAGCCCTTCGGCGAACGCGTGCTCGATCGCCGTGGAGGGCCGGCCACCCGATCACGCCGAACCGCGTCGCCATGACTTCATGGTGGTCCGGGCGGTGCGTCGGAGAAGGGCCGTCGCGTGAGCATTCCCGGCTTGACCTCACGTCGGCTTCACCTTTTACCGTCCTGACCATGACCAACGAACCCCCGCACACCACCACCGCCCTCGACGCCGACGACGAAGCGGCGATCCGCCGGATCGTTCAGGACGTCGAGGACGGGTTCAACCGGAACGAACCCGCGCTGCTGGGTGTCCACATGGCGCGGGACGCCGTCGTCGGCAACGCGCGCGGGGCCTGGTTGGAGGGCCGCGACGCGATCGACGAGGCGAACCGGGTGGGGCTGGCCGGGTTCCTCCGCGACGAGACCGCGCACTACGAGGTGTCCGGTGCGGCCGCGCTCGCGCCCGACGTCGCGGTGGCGCAGAAACGTGCCTGGTCGACGCGGGCGGCGGCGGACGCCGGTGAGCCGCCGGAGATGATCGCGCTCTACGTCTTCGTGCGGCGCGACGGACGCTGGTGGATCACCCGCAGGCAGAACACGCTCGTGGGCTGACAGGAGGCTACGGCGCGACGGCGGTGCCCTCGAGCTCGACCAGCAGCTCGGGGACCGCCAGGCGGGCCACCCCGAGCAGCGTGCTCGGCGGCGCCGCCCCGGCCGCACCCAGCCGGGCCGCGAGCACGCCGTAGTGCTCGAGGAGCCGGTCGACGTCGGTCGTGTAGACGGTGAGCCGCACGAGGTCCGCCAGCGACATGCCGGCCTCCCCGAGGACGGCCTCCACGTTGTCCAGGCTCAGCGCGAGCTGCGCGGCCATGTCACCGGGGTGCTGGGGTTTGCCCTCGCCGCTCATCGCGGTCTGCCCGGCGCAGTACAGGGTGCGGCCCGGCCCCGGGACGACCGTGCCCTGGGCGTAACCCAGCTCCAGTGACCAGGTCCACGGGTTGACCGCGGTTCGATCCATCGCCATGACGGCTCCTTTCGTCGAGAGGAGCTTCGCAACGAATCACGACACCCAGTGTCGTGTATTTCTGCGACGGTTTCGGGGTGCGTGCCGATCGGTTGGTCTCCCTGGTGCTCCTGCTGCGCCGTCACGGCCGGCTCTCCGCGACCGCGCTCGCCCGCGAGCTGGAGGTGTCCACCCGCACCGTGCTGCGTGACGTCGAGGCGCTCTCCGCGGCCGGCGTCCCGGTGTACGCCGAGCGCGGACGCCACGGCGGGTTCGCGTTGCTGCCCGGCTTCCGCACCGAGCTGACCGGCTTGAACCACGACGAGGCGCTCGCGCTGCTGATCGCCGGCTCCCGGCGCGGGGCGCAGGCGTTCGGGCTGGGCTCCGCGCTCGCGTCGGCGATGCTCAAGGTGGTCGACGCGCTGCCCGAGAACTACCGGGACACCGCCACCGGCGCGGCGCAGCGGCTGCTCGTCGACCCGGAGACCGACCTGCTGGCCCGACAGATCACCACCGAGGACCTGTCCGACGCGGTGCTGGCGGCGGTGCGTCGCGCGGTGCTCGCCGGGCACAAGCTGCGCATCCGGTACGCGGCCGCCGGCCAGGGTCCGCGGTGGCGCACGGTGGACCCGATCGGGCTGGTCACCGCCCGCGAGCAGGGCTACCTGCTCGCCACCCGGGCGGGCGCCGACCGCACCTACCGCCTGTCCCGGATCGTCGCCGCCGAGGAGCTCGACGAGCCGGCGGAGCGTCCGGAGCGGGTGGATCTGGACCGCGCGTGGCGGGAGCGCAGCACGCGGTTCCGGACCGGCGGGAACCAGGTCGTCGCCCTGGTGCGAGTGGACCCGGCGCGCCGGGACGCCCTGGTCGGCCCCGCGCTCGCCGTCCTGTCCGAGGCCGGGGAGGCGGACGGCCGGGTGCGCATCGAGGTCACGTTCCAGGACGCGCGCCACGCCGAGTGGACGCTGTGGCAGCTCGGCACGCACGCCGAGGCGCTGACCCCGCAGTGGCTGCGCGACGCCCTGCGCGACCGCGCCGCCGCGATCGCCGCCACCTACGCCGAGCGGGCCTCGATCAACCGCAGCGGATCGAGGTAGTCCCGGTACACGACCACGTGCCCGTCGACGACCCGGAACACCGCGATCACGGTCTGGTGGAACGGCGCGCCGGTCGCGACGACCGAGCCGAGCGCCTCGTACTCGACGATGACCACCTCCGGGTCCGTGGTCTCGTGGATCACCACGTCGCGGTACTCGTCGAGGGTGACGAACGCCCGAGCCGCCCGGGTGAGATGGCGGCGGATCTCCGCGCGGCCCCGCAGGCGGGCCGGCGCGCCGGGCGGCCGGAACGGCCATTCGAGGTGTCCGTCCGGCGCCATGAGGTCGACGAACGCGTCGATGTCGAGCTCGCGACCCACCTGCAGCATCTTCTCGACGACCTCGCGCGACGTGGGGGACATGGCCGCTCCGTTCGTTGAACGCACGTTGATTGAACGACCGTAGAACGAACGGCGGACCCGGTCAACGTCCGTAGAATGAGCCAGTGGAGAAGCCGACCAGAGCCGAGCAGCGCCGACGGAGCGAGGAGGGCATCCTCGCCGCGGCCCGGACGCTGTTCGCCGCGCTCGGCTACGACCGCACGACGATCCGCGCGGTCGCGAAAGCCGCCGGCGTCGACGCCGGGCTCGTCATGCACTACTTCGGATCGAAAGACGAGCTCTTCGCCCGTGCGTCCGAACTTCCCGTCGCGGAGTTGCCCGTTGCCGATGCCGACGAGATGGTCGAAGCGTTGCTCGCCTCGCTGGCCACGCGCCTGGACGACGAGCCGGTCGCGTCGCTCGCCGTGCTGCGTTCGATGCTCACGAACGAGGACGCCGCCGCGCGGTACCGGGCGGCCGGGGTGGAGCAGCTTGCGCAGATCAGCGCGGCGATCCCGGGGGAGGACGCCGAGCTACGCGCGAGCCTGCTCGGGGCGATCGTCCACGGCGTCATCATCGAGCGGTACCTGCTGCGCCTCGGCCGGCTCTCCGACGCGTCGCCCGAGCAGGTGGCCGAGCTGCTCCGCCCGGTCTTCCGGGCACTCGCCGCGCCGGCCGAGGGCTGACCTTCGCCTGGTCCGGGACCGGGGGCGCGCCGGGGGCCGGTCCCGTGTCTCACCCGTCGAAGCGGCTCCAGCGGAAGCCGTGGGCGAGCAGCGGGGTCAGGGTGCCGCGGTGGAGTGCTCCGAAGCCGACGATCGACTCGTCGTCGTCGCCGCTGACCTGGGCGAGCAGGCCGGGCGCCAGGAAGAATCGCGCGGCGGTGCAGGTCGGCCGGAACGGGCTCAGCGGCACCGGGCGCAGCGTGCTCCGCAGCGCGTCGAGGTGCGCGGTGGGCATGACGTAGGTCGTCGCCTGGTAGGGGGCGGTCTGCACCGCCGCGTCCAGCGTGAACTGGAGAAGGAAGCGACTGAGCGGCTCCTCCTCGAGGATGGTCTCCGACTCGTCGGTGAACCACACGCGTGGATCGGCTCCGCCCGGTGGCCAGGGGATCGACCATTCCGTTCCGCCCCCGTCCCGGACGGCGAAGACCAGCCGGTCGCCGGGCGGGCCGGACGCGCGGGTCGGCTCGGTCAGCACCGGGTCGGGGAACCGGTGGAGCGCCGGACGGAGCCGCGCCAACCGGTGGAAGGCGGCCAACGCGTCGGGCCGGTCGTTCGTCCCGACCGGGGTGAGCTCGCCGGCCGGGAACCACCCCAGGACGAACGACTCCAGGGCCCGGATCGGATCGGTCGCCACGTGGTCGACCCACTCCACCGACGGCACCGGCCCGGGTGGGGGCACCGGCCGGGCCGCGTCCAGCAGCGCTCGGCTCAGCGGCTGCTCGAGCTGGAGTTCCGCGGAGGTGAAACGAGCGGGTTCCGACGCCCCGCGCCGGCACCGCGCGGTACCGAGCGGGAGGCAGCCGTGTTCCAGGCGGACGAAGACGTGGATGGGTGGGCGCACCCGGCCCATGAACCGGGGGTGGAGGTCCGGGCTCGGGTCTCCACGCAGGACCACCGTGGTGGAATCGCGGACACCGCTGTCCCCGGGCCGGTCTCCGGCCGCGACGACGACCACGGTGGCGTCCGCTCCCGTGCCGACCAGCGTCGACCCCAGTGCGTGCCGACGGACGACGTCTCCGGCGACCGACAACGCCGCCGCCTCGGAGATCAGGGGCGGACGTGCCCCCGTCACGCGATGCCCGGGTTCAGTGGCCGACCGGTTCGAGACCATCGACCCCGCGTCATGCGCTCCATTAACCCAGACACCGTCGACCCACTCCCTACACTCACCGCGTGACCACGTCCGACCTGGTACGTCGCAGTCGGCTCGTGGCGGCCGTCTCCGCGCTGACCGCGGCGGCCGCCGGGTACGCGGCGGGGCAGCACCGGGCATGGTTCGCGGTCCCGGTCGTGCTCGCGGTGCTGCACGCCGTGCTGTTCCGTCGGTTGAGCGGCTCGTCGCGCTGGGGGTCGGTCGGGTTCCGCACCGGCCGGTGGAGGGCGCGGCCTGCGCTCGTCGTCCCGCGCCCGCAGGTGCCGTACGGCTCGGCGATGATCCTGGCGTCCGCGCTGGTCGCCGTGGAGGTCACGCGGCTCGGCCCGGCGATGCCGATCGCTGTCGTCGCCGCCTTCGGTGTGTTCGGGCGCAGCGCGCTCCTGCTCACCCCGGACGGGATCCGGCTCGGCTCGCTGCGCCGGCGACCGGTCCGGTGGGATGACATCGACACGGAACGCCTGCACTGGCTCCCCGCGCTGGTGATCCCGGTGATCTCGCCGGACCCAGCGGCGGAGAGGGGCACCGCGCCGGCGCCACCCGCCGACGACCCGCTGAGCACGCGCGGGCTCGCGTACGACACCAACGTCAACGCGCTGCTCACCCCCGGACCGGTGACGCCGGCCCCGGCGCCCGGCGCCCGGATCGAGGTGAACGTCCGCGGCATCGCCACCGACCACGGGCTGATCGCTCGGGCGATCGCCTACTACGTCACGCACCCGGCGGCCCGGGCGGACATCGGCACGCCGTCCGGTTCCGACGCGCTGGTGGCCGACGGAGCCTGAGCGCGGGTTCCGGGCGCCCGCGCGGACGCCCGGAACCCCCGGTCAGACGACGTTGTCGTACGGCTGGGTGATCACCTCGAGGTAGTGCCCGGACGGGTCGAGGAAGTAGACGCCCCGCCCGCCGTGCTCGTGGTTGATCTCGCCCGGCTTGGTGCGTGCCGGGTCGGCCCAGTAGTCGATCCCGGCCGCGGTGATGCGTCCGAAGATCCCGTCGAACGACTCCTCGGGGACGAGGAACGCGTAGTGCTGCGGCGCGACCTCGAGGTGCGGCGGCATCGTCGCGAAGTCGAGCGTCACGCCGTTGCCGAGCGGGAGCGGCAGGAACGGACCCCAGGCCGCGCCGAGCTCGACGCCGAGCACGTCGGCGAGGAACCGCGCGGACTCCTCGCGGTCACGGGCGCCGACGATCGTGTGGTTGAACTGGATGGACGTGGACATGCTGCGGTTGCCTCCAGCGGCAGAGTGCGATCGGTGAATGGGCGAACGCACCCGCACGCCTCCACGGGTTCCGTGGAGTGCGGGAGGTGATCAGGGGAGACGCGCGGGCGCCGTGAAGGTCAGCCGCGTCCTGTGAGCGAAATCGTCACGTGATCATCCCCTTGGCGTCGCGGAGCCGGCGGCCCGACCGCCGAGGACACCGGCGGCGCGGCACGGCACCGAGCCACCAGTAGAGCGGAATACTGCGGGCGCGGTCAAGAAGCGACGTTGCGGCCGCCCCATACCCTTCCGATCTGTCCACAACCGGACCGGAGACCCGTCACCGATGAATGTTCTCAAAGGCCGTGCGGTTCTCGCTGCCCTCGGCGTCGTGGCCGCCCTCGCGCTCACGGCCTGCAGCGGGGACAACGACCCCGAGCCCACTGTCGACGCCTTCCTCAAGAACTGGCGGCAGGGTCAGCTCGACAAGACCCGCTTCGTGGACCCGGACGGGAAGTCCGTTCCGGGCGCCCACGTCACGGCGCAGCTGGCCAAGCTGACCGGTGAGCTCGCGGCGGCCCCGGCGAAACTCGAACGCAGCGGCGACGCGACGGTGAAGGACGGCCGAGCGGTGAGCCCGGTCACCGTGACCTGGACGCTGCCGGGGCCGGTGACCTGGTCGTACCGCACCGACGTGCGGCTGCGCGAGCGCGACGACAGCTGGGACGTGGTCTGGGAGCCCGCGCTCGTCCACAAGCAACTGAAGACCGGCGACACGCTCGGGACGAAGCGCGCGGAGGCGCCGCGCAGCGGCATCCTGGACGGCGCCGGGAGCCCGATCGTGAGCCCGCGGCCGGTCGTCACCGTGCTGCTCGACCCGGCCAAGGTCACCGACCCCGCCGCGGCCGTGAAGCAGCTGTCGGCCGCGTTCGCGACGATCGACACCGAGGTCGATCTGGCCGACCTGCCCGCCCGGCTGGCCAAGGCCAAGCCGGGGATCGCGGTCGACGTCGTCGTGCTGCGTCAGGAGGCCTACGACAAGATCGCCGCGCAGCTCGACGCGATCACCGGCGCCACCCTGGTGAAGTCCACCCGCGACCTCGCGCCCACCCGGCAGTTCGCCCGCGCGCTGCTCGGCTCGGTCTCGGACGCCACCGAAGAGGACCTGAAGGAGAAGCCCGCCCTCTACGCGGTGGGTGACCACGTCGGACACGGCGGGCTGCAGGCCGCGTTCGACCAGCGCCTGCGGGGCATCCCCGGCGTGACGGTCGTCGTCGACCCGGCCGGCACCGAGCTGTTCACCAGCGCGCCGAAGCCCGGCCAGCCCGTCCGCACCACGCTCGACCAGCGGGTCCAGACCGCGGCCGACGCCGCGCTGGCCGACCTTCCGCAGCAGAGCGCCCTGGTGGCGATCCGGGTCAGCGACGGCTCCGTGATCGCGGCGGCCAACGGGCCGGACGGCGGGTCGTTCAACGCCGCGTTCGAGGCCAAGGTCCCGCCGGGTTCGACGTTCAAGATGGTCTCCGCCCTCGGCCTGCTCGACCAGGGCGCGGTCACCGCCGACCAGACCGTCGCCTGCCCCAGCCACCTCGCCGCCGGCGGCCGGGACTTCAAGAATTTCGACGACTTCGAGCTGGGCGACGTGCCGTTCCGCACCGACTTCGCCAAGTCGTGCAACACGGCCTTCGTCGCGCTCGCCCCGAAGCTCGGCCCCGACGGGCTGGCCGACGCCGGCCGGCTGCTCGGCCTGGAGTCGGACTACGCGCTCGGCCTGCCCGCCTTCTCCGGCAAGGTCTCCACCGGTGGCGACGCGGCGGAGCGGGCCGCGGCGGCGTTCGGTCAGGGCCGGACCGTGGTCAGCCCGCTGGCGATGGCGTCGGCCACCGCGGCGGTGGCGTCCGGCCGGTGGACACCGCCGACGCTCACCGGCAAGTCCGACGTGGCTCCCGGCCCGCAGCTCAAGCCGGCCGCGGTGGAGCCGCTGCGCACGATGATGCGCCAGGTCGTCACCGACGGCACGGCGACGTCCCTGCGTGACGTGCCGGGCAGCCCGGTCTTCGGCAAGACCGGCACCGCGGAGTTCGACAACAACCCCGAGCACGCGCACGCCTGGTGGGTCGGCTGGCAGGGCGACATCGCGTTCGCGGTGTTCGTCGAGAACGGCGGGCACAGCAGCTCAGTCTCGGTGCCGGTCGCCGAGAAGTTCCTCCGCGGGCTGACGTAGCAGCCGCTCGATCGTGTCGACGACCTCGGCCAGCGGGCGCCGGGTGTCGAGTTCACACGTCGCCCCGCGCCGGAGGAGCGGCACGACCGAGCGGACGTGACGCTCGATCTCGGCCCGCTGCTCCGGCGTCCGGCCGTACGGGTTGGTACGGCGTCGCCGCACGCGTTCGAGGAGCACCGGCAGCGGCGCGCTGAGCAGGACGACGTGGTCGAAGCGGCGGTAGAACCGCCCCTGGTTGTCGACCGTGCCCGAGACGACCACGTCGCCGTCGGCCGCGAGGAGCTGACGCATCCGCGTCACGCGTTCCACCCTAGAAAGATAGAACGTTCGGTCTTGACGCGGGCCGGAACTCCGGTCATCGTGTGATGAGACAGAACGTTCGTTCTCCCTTGGAAGGATCGTCGTGACCACCGCCGCCCCACCCCTGGCCCGGCCTCTCCGCCGGCTGTACCTCGTCCGCTTCGGGTTCGCCGTCGTCTGGGCGCTCCTGCTGGCGCTGACCGGGTCGGACCTCAACCCGGTCAGCGTCGGCCTGCTCGTGCTGTACCCGGTGTTCGACGTGGCCGCGGCCGTCGTCGACCTGCGCTCGTCACGCACCACCACGCTCGTGGTGAACGTCGTGATCAGCGCGCTCGCCGCGATCGGCCTGGCCGTCGCGGCCGCGTCCGGCGTCCCGGCCGTGCTGCGGGTCTGGGGCGCCTGGGCGATCGTCTCCGGGCTCGTCCAGCTCGTCGTCGGGGTGGGGCGTCGCGCGCTCGGCGGCCAGCTGCCGATGATGCTCGCCGGCGGGATCTCCGTGCTGGCCGGCGCGTCCTTCGTCGCGATGGCCGGCGCGGACGACCCGGCGGTCACCGGGGTCGCCGGGTACGCCGCCGTCGGCGGGGTGTTCTTCCTGGTCTCCGCGCTGCGGCTGGGCCGCGCCGCCCGGGAGGCCTGACGTGTTCGACGTCATCGTGATCGGCGCCGGACCGGTCGGGGAGAACGTCGCCGACCGGGTGGTGCAGGGCGGGCTGAGCGTCGCCGTGGTCGAGCGTGAGCTGGTCGGCGGGGAGTGCTCCTACTGGGCGTGCATGCCGACCAAGGCTCTGCTGCGCAGCACGGCCGCGCTCTCCGCCGTGCGCCGGTTACCCGGCGCGCGGGAGGCGGTGACCGGGCCGCTCGACGCGTCGGCCGTGCTCGCCCGCCGCGACGCGTTCGCCTCGAACTGGGCCGACGACGGCCAGGCGGCCTGGCTCGACCGGATCGGCGCCCGGCTGTTCCGCGGCGAGGGTCGGCTCAGCGGGACCCGCACGGTCGAGGTCACCGCCGCGGACGGCACGGTCACCTCGCTGACGGCCCGGCACGCGGTCGTCGTCGCGACCGGCAGCGGTGCGCTCGTGCCGGACGTCGCCGGCCTGCGCGCGGCGGCGCCCTGGACCAGCCGCGAGGCGGCCGCCGCCCGCACGGTGCCCGGCCGGTTGGTGATCGTCGGCGGCGGGGTGGTGGCCGTCGAGATGGCGACGGCCTTCGCCGGCCTGGGCTCGGCGGTGACGATGCTGGCCCGCGACGGTGTGCTCCCGGCGGCGGAGCCGTTCGCCGGTGAGCTGGTCACCGAGGCGCTGCGCAACGCCGGGGTGTCGGTGCGCGCGGGCGCCGAGCCGCGGTCGGTGGAACGCGCCGACGACGGAACCGTCCGGGCCACCCTCACGACCGGCGAGACGATCGAGGCCGACGAGCTGCTGGTCGCGGTCGGCCGCACCCCCAACACCCGGGACATCGGCCTCGAGCGCGTCGGCCTTCCGCCGGGCGACTGGCTCGCGGTCGACGACACGCTGCGTGTCGTCGGGGTGGACGGGTGGCTCTACGCGGCCGGTGACGTCAACCGGCGCGTGCTGCTCACCCATCAGGGCAAGTACCAGGCGCGCGCGGTGGGCGACGTGATCGTGGCCCGCGCCGCCGGGCGACCCGTCGACGACGGCCGCTGGGGTCGGCACGCGGTCACCGCCGACGAGCGCGCGGTGCCCCAGGTGATCTTCACCGAGCCGGAGGTCGCGTCGGTGGGGTTGACCGCGGCCGCCGCGGAGGCCGCCGGGCTGTCGATCCGGGTCGTCGACCACGACCTCGGCACGGTGGCCGGCGCCGCGGTGCACGCCGACGGGTACGGGGGCCGGGCCCGCATGGTCGTCGACGAGGGCCGGAACGTGATCGTCGGCTTCACGCTCGTCGGTCCGGACGTCGCCGAACTGCTGCACGCGGCGACGATCGCCGTGGTCGGCGAGGTTCCGCTCGACCGGCTGTGGCACGCGGTCCCGGCCTTCCCGACGATCAGCGAGGTCTGGCTGCGTCTGCTCGAGGCCTACGGCCGCTCCGCCTGATCGACGGTCACGGCCCGACGATCGCGCCACCACGGGCGGGAGAGCAGCGCGGCCAGCGCGGCGCCGACCGCGTTCACCAGCACGTCGTCCACCGACGACACCCGGTCGAGCCGCAGCACGTACTGTGCGGTCTCGACCAGGGCCGAGCAGGCGGCGCCGAGCGCCAGGACACGCGGCACGGACGCGAGCGCGGCGAACCGCACCGGGGCGAAGAACCCGAGCGCGGCGAAGATCAGCAGGTTGCCGGCGATCCCGAGCGGACCCATCGCGACCAGGTCCTGCAGCGGGATCAGGCTCACCCGGCCGGGAACGGTGCCGGCCCCGGGGCCGGGCATCAACGCCAGCCAGAGGAACGGCACCGTCCCGTAGAGCATCCCCACCTCGGCGACCGAGGTGATCGTCGGCGCCCGGCGGTAGCGCGCCAGCGCCCACGCCACCAGCGCCGCCAACGGCACTCCGAGCAGCGTCATCAGCAGGACGCCGTTCTCGGTGTCGTAGCAGCCGTGCCAGTGCCCGCTCAGGCAGCGCGGTGCCGACATCGTCAACGGCCGGCGCAGTACGACGACGAGCACGGCGAGCGCCGCGGTGAGGAGCACGACCCGGGGGCGTGCGGACGAGGTGGTGCGGTGGTTCACCACCCCATCCCAGGGCACGCACCGTAACGGCGGCGTATCCGGTTCCCGATACGCCCGCGATACCCGCCGTCTGCTACTTGGGAGGCATCCGGATGCCGCCGTCGACCCGGATGACCTCCGCGTTCATGTAGCTGTTGGTGATGAGCTCGACGACCATGCTGGCGAGCTCGTCGGCCACGCCGAGGCGCTTCGGGAAGAGCACGTTCTTCCCGAGGTTGGCCTTGAACGCCTCGGCGGCCTCACCTTCGCCGTAGATCGGGGTGTCGATCAGCCCGGGGGCGACGGTGTTGAGCCGGACGCCGATCGCGGCCAGGTCGCGGGCGACCGGCAGCGTCATGCCGACGATGCCGCCCTTGGAGGCCGAGTACGACGCCTGGCCGATCTGCCCGTCGAACGCGGCCACCGAGGCCAGGTTGACGATCGCGCCGCGGCCGCCGTCGGCGTCGGGCTCGTTGCGGCTCATCGCGGTCGCGGCCAGGCGCGTCATGTCGAACGTGCCGATCAGGTTGATCGCGATGACCTTGCGGAAAGCGTCCAGGTCGTGGGCGGAGTCGAACTCGCCGTCGCGTCCGACCGTGCGCTGGGCCCAGCCGATACCGGCGGAGTTCACGACCGCGCGGAGCGGGGCGAGTTCGGTCGCGGCGTTCACCGCCGCCTTGATCTGGTCGGTGTCGGTGACGTCGACCTCGAGGAAGACGCCGCCGATCTCCTTCGCGAGTGCTTCGCCCTTCTCGGCCTGCAGGTCCGCGACCACGACGGTCGCGCCCTTCGCAGCGAGCTGACGGGCCGCGGCGGCACCGATGCCTGACGCGCCACCGGTGACGATGGCGCTTGCGCCGTTGATGTCCATGGCACCCGACTGTAGTGAACGCCGGTTCTGGTTCCGGAGCTATTCGGAAACGTGTTCCAGGTCATCCAGCAGGCTCGGGTGGGTGGGCTCCCAGCCGAGCGTCGCGCGGGTGTGGGCGCTCGAGGACGGCTGGTCGGCCGCGAAGATCGGGCCCAGCGGGCCGTAGGTCTCCTCCGGAACCGATTCGACCGGCAGGTTCAGCCGCCGGCCGAGAACCGCCGCGATGTCCACGACCCGGTCGCCCTCGTCGGCCACGGCGTGCCAGGCGCTGCCCGCCGGTGCGTTCTCCAGTACGAGCCGGAACAGCACCGCCGCGTCCAGGGCGTGCACGGCCGGCCAGCGCTGGGTGCCGTCGCCGGCGTAGCCGGACACCCCGGTGCGGCGCGCGATGTCGGTCAGCAGGCCGGCGAACCCGCCTTTGCCCTGGTTGTGCACCGTCCGCGGTAGGCGGACCGAGGCGCTGCGGACGCCCCGCGCGGCCAGGCCGAGCACCGCGTTGACCGCGCGACCACGCCCACCGACCGGCCCGTCGAGCGGCAGCGGATCCTCCTCGGTGGACGGCCGGCCGGACACCCACGGCGTACCGGAGACCGTGACGTACGGGCGGTCGCTGCCGACGAGTTCCTCGCCCAGCACGGCCATCGCCGCGCTCTCCTCGGCGACCGCGCGGGCCAGCGCGTCCGGGCCGCTGAAGTCGTTGCCGAACGCCAGGTGGACCACGCCGTCGGCCTGCGCGGCCCCGGCCCGCAGCGCGTCGAGGTCGGTGAGCGCGCCCCGGAGCGGCTTCGCGCCGGCCGCCTCGACCGCGCGGGCGGACGCCTCGGAGCGGGCCAGCGCGAGCACGGAGTGGCCGTGGCGCTGGAGCTCGGCGACGACGGCGGAACCGATCAGGCCGGTGCCGCCGGTGATGAACACGTGCATGGAACTCTCCCGACGAGTGATGGGACTCTTGTCCCGTCACTCTACTCCAGTGATGGGACAAGAGTCCCATCGAATAGAATGACATCATGGCTCGTTGGGAACCGGGGGCACGCGAGCGGCTCGTCCTGGCCGCCGTCGACCTGTTCACCGAGCAGGGGTACGACGCCACCACCGTCACGCAGATCGCCGAGCGGGCCGGCGTCACCAAGAGCACGTTCTTCCGTCACTTCCCCGACAAACGCGAGCTCCTGGTCGCCGGGCAGGACGCGCTGAGCCGCCTGCTGGCCGAGGGCATCGCCGAGGCGCCGGCCGGGGCGAGTCCGCTCGAGGCGGTCGCGGCCGGCCTCGAACGGGCCTCGAGCGTGATGGGTCCGGTGAACCGCGAACTCGGCCCCCGCTTGAAAGCCGCCGTGGCCGCCAGCGCGGAACTGCAGGAACGGGACATGCTCAAGCACGTCGGCCTGGCCACCGCGATGACCGAGGCCCTCGTCGTCCGCGGCGTCGCCGACCCGATCGCCCAGCTCGCGGGCGAGCTGGGGGTGCTCGCGTTCAAGCGGGGCTTCGCCCGGTGGTCCGAGGACGACAGCGAGAGCGGGCTCGCGCCCTACGCACTGGCCGCACTGGACGAGTTGCGCGCCGCGAGCGCGTCGCTCGGTTAGGCCGTGTCCTGCGAGCACGGATTCGCAGGACACGGCCTAGCCGAAGAGAGGTCGCCCGCGGGCCCCGGGACCCTCTACCATTCCGCGCATGCCCGGTTCGGAATCGGTCAGCACGCTCCCCACCGGCCTCGTCGAGGAGTTCCGGCACGTGCTGGCTGACCTGTCCGGCCGCTGGCGGTTACCGGCCGCCGACTGGGCGTCGGTCGAGTCCTGGGTCGCCCGGGGCGAGGACGCCCTGCGCACCGGCGACCGGGACGAGCTCACCCAGGTGGTCAGGGAACTGGCGTACTACGGCTCCGCGCGCGCCGTCGACGCGAGCCGGGGCGCCCGCGAGGGCCCGCCGCCGCGGGTGCGCGAACGGACCCGCCGCATCGTCCACACCCTGCAACCGCCCCCGCATGACGAACCCCGCTGAGCCGGAGCTCGTCGTCCACGTCTTCGCGCCGCGGGACGGGCCGCGCGCGGCGGAGGGCTACGCCGAGGTGCGCGAGCTCTGGCGGCGGTGCCGCACCGACCTGGGGATGACCGCGACGCTGTCCGGATCGGGCCCGAGCACGGATCTCCCGGCGACGCCGGACGTACTGCCCGACCTCACCGCGCAGAAGGCTCCGGACCGCCTCTACCAGGCGATCCTGCGCCGGTTCCCGACCACGCTCAGCCTCTCGGTGCTGCTCTCGCCGGGCGACGACACGGTCGGCTGGTCCGACCTCGAGCGCGAGTGGGCCGGGGTCGCCGGGCCCTGGTCGGGCGCTCTGCTCGGCGTCGCCTTTCTGTTCCTGGGCAAGGAGACCGGCCTCGACCGGCCGACGACCATCGAACTCGACGGGGCCGAGGACCGGCTCGAACGCCGGTTCCACGTGCTGGCCGGCCCGGCCGACGACGAGCGGTTGAGCGCGTGGACCTGGTCCGACGGCACCACCGCGATGCCTCCGTTCGCGCGGTACCTGCGCCACGCCGCCGCCGTGCGCTACCAGCTCCGGGCCTGGCAGACCGCCGACGGGATGCGTCGCGTCCAGGAGCGGCTGGACCGGGGCGCGCCGCCCGCGGATGTCCGGGCGGACCTCGCGTTCTGGATCGCCGCCGTGGCGGACCTGGGCCGCAACCTCGAGCACGCCGAAGCCGACATGCGCCAGGTGCCCGGGGTGGAACCGGCCGTGGCCGCGGACGACTTCGGCCTGATCGAGTGGTTCCGCCAGAGCCTCGAGGACGACCTCGCCTACCTGCGCGGCGCCGACGAACGGGCGCGCGTACTGTCCGAACTACCGTCGAAGGGGCCGGCCACGGTGACCAACACACGCGATGTCTTCGTCATCCACGGACGCGACGAGGAGGCCCGCCGCGCGCTGTGGAGCTTCCTGCAGGCGATCGACCTGCACCCGCTGGACTGGGAGGACGTCGTGCGGCGCACCGGCAGCTCGACGCCGTACATGGGGGAGGTGCTGGAGCAGGCGTTCCGCGACAACCAGGCCGCGGTCGTGCTGCTCACCCCGGACGACGGCGCCTACCTGCACCCCGATCTGCAGGGCGCGCACGAGCCGCACCACGAACGGGTCACCACCGGCCAGGCCCGGCCGAACGTGCTGCTGGAGGCGGGAATGGCGCTGGCGTTGCAGCGCGAGCGCACGGTCGTCATCGAGATCGGCCAGCTGCGCCCGGTGTCGGACATGGGGGGCCTCAACGTCATCAAGTTCGACGGGACCGTCCGCAGCCTGCAGAAGATCGCCGGGCGCCTGGCCAACGCGGGGTGCGCGGTGAACACCGGCGGCACCGACTGGCTGGACGTCAGCCGGCTGGCGAATCTGGCCGCCTACTCCCGGTCTTTCTGAGCACGCAGGAACGCCGCCACCTCGAGCAGGTCGACGCGGTCGAGGTCCTCGACGCGCAGCACCAGGCGCAGCTCCCGGCTGACCACCTGCCGGCGCGAGTGGCGCAGGAACGACCCGATCAGCAGGGTGAGCAGCTCGGTGCGGTCGGTGCCGTCCAGGCGCGCGAGACCCGAACCGAGCAGCGGCACGGCCAGCGGCTCGCGCTGGCCGTAGCGCACGGCGGCGTCCCAGAGCCGGTCGAGGCCGGCCCGGAAGCTCGCCAGGTCCGCGCGCGCGATCAGGTCGTTGCCCATCACGCTGTACGCGACGCCGAAGAAGCGCCGGCCGTCGCGGTGCAGGACGGCCACCGTGCCGAGCGGATAGCGGGCCAGCTTGCCGCGGCGCTTGTCCTCCCGGCGTTCGACCCGTGCGGGCCGGACGGCGCGTAACGCCGAGCGCAGGTCGCGGTTCAACCGGCCGGTGTCGCCGCCGTAGACCCGGTGCAGGAACTGTCCCTGCACGGTCGCGCGGCTGATCACGACGTCGCGGTCGGTCGAGGTGTCGAACGTGTCGCAGAACCCGATCACGAGCTGGGCGTCCGGCTGGGCGAACAGGTCGCCGGCCCGGATCGTCACCCGGGTACCGAGCCCGGGGAAGTCCCGGTGCTCGACGCCGGGGCGCCGGTCGGCGACCCGGCGGCGCAGGCGCGCCAGCGCGTCGGCCAGCCCGGGCAGGTCCGGGCGCCGGGCCGCGAGCGCCTCGCCGGTGGTCAGGGCCCGGTCCGGCTGCCCGATGGCCGAGTACGCCTCGACGAGTTCGAGCGCCGCGGCGTCCCGGAGTGCGCGCAGGTCGCGGATGACCGGCTGGGCGAACGCGTAGCGCTCGGTGTCGGACAGCGGGCGGCCGCGCCACAGCGACAGCGCCCGCTCCAGCAGCGTGACCGCGTCGACCGGCGTCTCCCGGCGGGCCCGTTCGACCAGGTCGCGGAACGCGTGCACGTCGACGTCGGCGCGGGGCGTCGTCAGCCGGTAGGCGGACACCTGGCCCGGTTCGGTGACGAGCACCGACGGGTCGGCCAGGAGCCGGCGCAGCTCCAGGATGCGTTTCTGCACGCCGACGCGGTCGGCGCGGGTGAGGGCGCGCCGGTCGCCCCACACGGCGGTGAAGATCTCGTCGACGGTGAGCGGTTCGCGGTCCGCGAGGACCAGCCGGGTCAGTACCACGGTGGTGAGCGGCGTCGGGCGCACCACCCGGCCGGCGACGTGGATCTCGGCCGGGCCGAGCAGGCTCACCGAGGGGCGTGACATCCGGGCCCCGGAAGCACATCGGAAGCACGTCGGAAGCGGCTGCGGCCTTGAGTCGCAAGCGGCGTCACGGGTCTCATTCTAAATCGGAACGTCCGATGCTCACCGTCCTCGTGGAGGGGCGAGGACGGCGAGTAATCGGCGTACTCTCTGCGGTCACGAGATGGGGGGCCTCGGAGGGGGCGCGATGCGCAAAGCACTGATCGTCGGAATCGACCACTACACGGAGCTGCCCGACCTGGCCGGCTGCGTGCACGACGCGCGGGCCGTCGGTGAGGCCCTGCGCCGCAACGCCGACGGGCGGCACAACTTCGCCGAACCGCGGATCGTCACCGCGCCCGCGCCCGGCGGTCTGCTCGTCCGGACCCAGTTACGGGCCGCGGTGGAGAGCCTGTTCGAGGGAAGGCCCGAGATCGCGCTGTTCTACTTCGCCGGGCACGGCTGGATCGACGACACCGGCGGCTTCCTCTGCGCCAGCGACTCGACCGCCGGCCACGACGGGCTCGCGCTCTCCGACGTGATGACGTTCGCGAACCGGTCCGACGCGCAGAACAAGGTGATCATCCTGGACTGCTGCCACGGTGGGGTCGCCGGTGAACGGGCGCTCAGCCGTGTCTCGGAGGTCGCGACCGGGATGACGATCCTGACCGCGTCGACCGCCGAGCAGTACTCGGTCGAGACACGCACCGGGGGTGTCTTCACCACGCTGCTGGTCGACGCGCTCGACGGCGCCGCCGCGAACCTGGTCGGGGCCGTCACCCCGGGCAGCGTCTACGCCCACATCGACCAGTCGCTGGGGCCGTGGGCGCAGCGGCCGGTGTTCAAGACCAACGTCGACAGCTTCGTGTCGCTGCGGACGGCGACGCCACCGATCGACGGCGCGGACCTGCTCGCGATCACCACGCTCTTCCCGACGCCCGATCACCGCATCCGGCTGGACCCGACGTACGAGCCGGAGCGTTCGACGGATCAGCGCACGCTCCCGCCGCCCGACCCGGCCCACACGGCCGTCTTCCGGGTCCTGCAGAACTACGTCAAGGTCAACCTGGTCCGCCCCCTCGGCGCCCCGCACATGTGGCACGCGGCCATCAACGGCAAGTCGTGCGAGTTGACCGTGCTGGGCCGGCACTACTGGCGGCTCGTCGACAAAGGACTTCTGTGACGCTGCGTTCCGAACGGCTCATCGAAACGCTGGCCGCGGTCGAACACGAACGGTGGGCGCACTGGCAGCGCTACCTGCACTCCCGCGGCGAGCGGGCCGCCGACGGGTCGCTCGTGCTCCCGGCCGAGCTGGTGGAGCGCTGGGAACGCCAGATCGCGACGCCGTTCGCCGAGCTGAGCGACGAGGAGAAGGAGAGCGACCGCGAACAGGTGTTCCGCTACCTGCCGATCATCGAGGCCGCCCTGGACGACACCGACTGACTACACCGGGAACTTGACGCCGGTCAGGTCCTCCGAGACCGACCAGAGCCGCTGCTGGAGCGACACGTCGTAGGACTGCGGGCTGGACGTGACCAGGCGGGGGTGGCCGCGCACCTCGCCGACGCCGGCCGGGCCGTAGTACTGGCCGCCGAGCACGGCGGGGTCGGCGGCGGCGCGCAGCGTGGGGAGTGCTCCCTGCGCCGGTTCCTGGGTGACCACCGGGGCCAGCAGCGTCAGCGTCCGCCGGAAGAGCGCGGGGGAGTTGCGCAGCAGTTCGGTGCTGGACATGCCGGGGTGGGCGGCGACGGCCGCGGTGGTGCCGTGCGTGGCGAGCCGCCGCTGCAGTTCGTAGGTGAACATCAGGTTGGCCAGCTTGGACTGCCCGTAGGCGGCGGCCCGCCCGTAGGAGCGCTCCCACTGCAGGTCGTCGAAGTGGATCGCGGCGCGGATGCGGTGGCCGACGCTGCTGACCGTCACGACGCGGGAGCCCGGCACGGGCAGGAGCCGGTCGAGCAGTAAGCCGGTGAACGCGAAGTGGCCCAGGTGGTTGGTGCCGAACTGCAGCTCGAAGCCGTCCCGGGTGGTCCGTTTCGGCGTGTACATCACGCCGGCGTTGTTGACCAGCAGGTCGATGCGGGGGTGCTCGGCACGCAGCGCGGCCGCGGCGGCGTGCACGGAATCCAGCGACGTGAGGTCCAGCGCTCGCACGGTGACGTCCCCGCCCATCCGCGCCGCGGCCAGCTTCCCCTTCGCGGTGTCACGCACGGCCAGCACCACCGACGCCCCCCGCTCGGCGAGCGCACGGGCGGTCTCGTAGCCCAGCCCGGTGTTGGCGCCGGTCACGACCGCGACGCGGCCGTGCTGAGCCGGGATGTCGTGCTCGGTCCAGGTCATGTCGTCCTCCTAAAGTACCGCCGGTCTGTTGAATTCAACGGTAAGAGACCGGCGGTCTACTGTCAAGAGACCGCCGGTCTGCAAGTTAGAGTGACGGCATGACGTTCCAGCGAGCGCGCAGTGCGGAGCAGCGGGAGGCCCGCCGCCGCGCGATCCTCGACACCGCCGCGACGATGCTCGACGAGATGCCGGTCGCCGACCTGAGCCTCAACGAGCTGAGCCGGCGGGTCGGCCTCGCGAAGTCGAACGTGCTGCGGTACTTCGAGAGCCGCGAGGCCGTGCTGCTCGAGCTGCTCGACCACTACCTCGGGACCTGGCTCGACGAGCTGGCCGACGAGCTGGCCGCCGACGTCGATCCGCGGGCCGGTGTGGAGGAGCGGTCGGCCCAGCTGGCCGTCGTGCTCAGCCGGTCGCTGGCCGTCCGGATGCGGATGTGCGAGCTCTTCGGCGCGCAGGGCTCCGTCCTCGAACGCAACGTCTCGCTCGAGGTGGTGGTGCGCTACAAGCGGGCGTCACTGCAGCGTCTCGCGACGATGACCGAGCTGACGCTGCGCTGCGTGCCGGAGCTGGGCGGCGCCGCCCAGCTGTTCTGCCTGAACACCATGATCGTGGCCGGTGCGCTGTCGGCCTACGCGTCGCCGATGCCCGCCGTGCTCGCCGCCTACGAGGCCGAGCCCGACCTCGCGGTGATCGACCTCGACGTGCGCGAAGCCCTGCGGCTCGCGATCGTCACCGGCCTGCTGGGCACCGTGCCGCGCTGACCCGGGCCGACGGCGGCAACCGGGCCTACCCGGTGGCGATGTCGCAGACCCCGATCCGGCCTCCGGCTATCGTCGAGCAGGAACTTCGTGCTCAGGGGAGTAGCTCATTCGTACCGTCAACGCCATCGCCGCGACCTCCGCCACCGACCCACTGGTCCGCACCACGATCGAGCGCCGTGACCTCGGCGCCCGTGACGTGCTCATCGAGATCCGCTACGCCGGTATCTGCCACTCCGACATCCACACCGTGCGCAGCGAGTGGGGTCCGGTGGCCTACCCGCTGACGGTCGGCCACGAGATCGTCGGCCGGGTCGCCGAGGTCGGGCCGGACGTCACCAGGCACGCCGTCGGCGAGCGGGTCGGCGTCGGCTGCATGGTGAACTCGTGCCGCGAGTGCGAGGCGTGCCGGGACGGCCAGGAGCAGTACTGCACCGGCGGCAACACGATGACCTACGCCGGCGTCGACCGGGACGGCACCGTGACCCAGGGCGGCTACTCGACGCACGTCGTCGTCGACGAGGACTTCGTGCTGCGGGTGCCCGAGGCCATCCCGTACGAGGCGGCGGCGCCGCTGCTCTGCGCGGGCATCACCA
This sequence comes from Cryptosporangium japonicum, assembly GCF_039524755.1. Taxonomy (NCBI): domain Bacteria; kingdom Bacillati; phylum Actinomycetota; class Actinomycetes; order Cryptosporangiales; family Cryptosporangiaceae; genus Cryptosporangium; species Cryptosporangium japonicum. Next base: position 196,820 of record NZ_BAAAGX010000033.1, on the reverse strand, counting down.
CGTACTCGCCGCTGCGGCACTGGAAGGCCGGCCCCGGCTCGAAGGTGGCCGTGGTGGGCCTCGGCGGCCTCGGCCACATGGCGGTCAAGATCGCCGCCGCGCTGGGCGCCGAGGTGACGGTGCTCTCGCAGACGCTCAACAAGAAGGACGACGGGTTGGCGTTCGGCGCCGAGCACTACTACGCCACCGGCGACAAGGCCACGTTCCAGGCGTTGCAGAACACGTTCGACCTGATCATCAACACGGTCAGCGCGCCGATCAAGATGTCGTCGTACCTGCGTCTGCTGCGCCTGGACGGCGTGTTCGTCACCGTCGGCGCGCCGCCCCAGCCGCTGGAGGTGCCCGCGTTCGCGCTGATCAACTCGCGTCGCTCGTTCGCCGGCTCGAACATCGGCGGCATCGCCGAGACCCAGGAGATGCTCGACTTCTGCGCCGAGCGGGGCATCGCCCCCGAGGTCGAGGTGATCGGCGCCGACGCGGTGAACGAGGCCTACGAGCGCGTGCTCGCCTCCGACGTGCGGTACCGCTTCGTCATCGACGTCGACACCCTGCGCTAGGGCCTGTTTCAAAAATTCAGGCCGCACGCCGCCTCCGGGTGGGCGTGCGGCCCACCGCTACCGTTCGGATCCATGTCGTTCCCTCACGATCCGTACGGCGGCCAGCCGCAGCACCCCTACGGCACCCCGCCGCCGTACGGCCCGCCGCCCGGAGCGGCCCCGTACGGTCCGCCGCCCTACGGCGCGCCCCCGGGGTACGGGCCGCCGCCGCCGAAGAAGTCGAACGGCGGCGTGATCGCGATCGGCGTCGGGGTGGCCCTGCTCGCCGTGTGCCTGGTCTGCGGCATCGCCGGCGCGATCTACCTCGCCAACCGCGGCGGGAGCGAGACCACCGCCGGCTCCGACCGCGCGCCGACCGGCCGGTTGAACCAGCCGGTCAAGGACGGGGATCTCGAGTGGACGGTGAAGTCCGGCGAGTGCGGCGCGACGTCGATCGGGTCGGTGAAGGCGGCCCAGCAGTTCTGCGTCTACCAGGTCACGGTGACGAACACCGGCCGGGCGTCGGTGCCGCGCGGCCTGGGCTTCCACGAGGCCTACGGCGCCGGCGGCGAGAAGTACGAGTTCAACCTCCTCGCCTCCACCACGGCCACCGAGAACGATCCGCGGGAGTTCGCACCGGGCGCCACCGCGAACCTCAGCCTGGTGTTCGAGGTGCCCACCGGCGCGACCCCCACGACGATCCGGCTGCGCGACAGCACCCGCGCGGACGGCGTCAGCGTGACAGTGCGGTGAAGAACGCGGTGATGTCGTCGGCCAGCAGCGCCGGCTGCTCGTGCGCGGCGAAGTGGCCACCGCGCGGCATCTCGGTGTACCGCCGGACGTCGGGGTAGGTCCGCTCGATCCAGCTCCGCGGTTTGCGCGCCCCGAGGTCGGCGGGGAACCGCGCGTACGCGGTCGGCACCGTGACCAGCGAGACCGGCGGCACCAGCGCCAGGGCCCGCTCGTAGTAGGGCCGGAACGACGTCGAGATCGAGTTGGTGAACCAGTACAGCGACGCCTGGGTGAGCACGAAGTCGTCGCTGAACGCCGCGAAGTCGTCGCTCCAGGCCCGGTACTTCTCGACGATCCAGGCGAGCAGGCCCGACGGTGAGTCCGACAGCCCCTGGGCCAGCGTCAGCGGACGGGTCTGCTGCTCGTGCGAGTACCCGCGTTCGGCCTCGGCCCAGGCGTTCTCGGCGTCCAGGAACGCGCGTTCCGCACCGGTCAGCCCGGCCGGGTCGTACGCGGCCGGGTTGGCCGTGTCGAGCAGGTGCAGGCCGACCACCGACTCCGGGTGGGCCTGCGCGAGGCGGCTGACGTCGCCGGCGCCGATGTCCGAGCCGTGCGCGCCGTACCGGGGGAAGCCGAGCTCGTCGTGCATCAGCGTGTGCCAGAGGTCGTGGGTGTGCGGTGCCTCGGCCAGCGCGTGCCGCTGCGGTGCCGTCCCGTAGCCGGGCAGGGAGGGGACGATCACGGTGAATCCCGCCGAGGCGAGACGCCGCGCCAGTTCGACCAGCTCGAGGAACGTGCTCGGCCAGCCGTTGGCGAGCAGGAGCGGGAAGCCCTCGCCGAACCGGAGGTAGGGCACCGCCCCGGCGTGGTGCGGCAGCGCGTTGATCGCGGCCTCGTGTTCGCGCCAGTCGTAGTCCGACGCCCAGTGCTCCACCAGCCGGCGCAGGGTGGCGCCGTCGGTGCCCGCTTCCCACGCCGGGACGGGCCACGGCGTCGCCCAGCGGGTGTTGCGTAGCCGGGTGCGGAGATCGGTCAGGTCAGCTTCCGGAATATTCAACACCATTGAAACCTATTACCGGTGTCGCGACGATGTCAACACCGGTATCCGGGTATAGTGGTGTCGTGCAGCTGGTCGTGGACTTCCTCAACACGCTCGACGAGCGGACGTTCAGCCGCCACGGCGCGCAGCACGAACCCTCCGACCGGCTCGAGCCCGGTGACGCCGTCGCGCTGCGCACCGCGCTCCGGCAGGCGCTCTCCGGTGGTGAGCCCGACCTCGCCGCCTTTCCGCTGCGCCTCACCGGCAACCTGCGCCTCGCGGCCGACACCGGCACACCCTGGCTCGACACAATCGTCGAAGCCGTGGCCGTGAGCGTCGCCACCGGAGACTGGAAGCGGCTCAAGCTCTGCGCTGCTCCCGACTGCCGCTGGGCGTTCTACGACACCTCGCGCAACGGCCGCGGGCGCTGGTGCGAGATGGAGGTGTGCGGCAATCGCCACAAGACGCGCACCTACCGCGAGCGCCGCCAGCGAGCCGAGTGACGCCGGGCGCCAGAATCTAGGAGTGGTTGCGAACACCGACGACGATCTCCGCCTGCTGCGCGCCTACGAACCGGTGCTGCGGTTCACCCGGGGTGAGTACTTCTTCCCCGTCTCGGTCGAGCACTACGTGGCCCAGGCCGGCCTCTGGCGCACCGAGGCCGGTGTCGGCCAGGTCGAGGAGATTCCGGCCGGTGGCCTGTCGCTGGCCAAGCTGGCCGACGCGGCCGGTGCCGAGCAGGGCCTGCGGCTCTCGCTGTCGGGCATCGGGGGCAACGGCAAGGGGCTCGACGTCACGCACGTTCCGCTGCGTGAGCGCCCGCCGCACCTCGCCCGGGCCAGCCGGCTGGCGTCCGTGGGGCTCACCGCGCGGCTCATCGACACCGCCAACCGGGCGTCGTTGCTGTTCCGCGGCAGCGTCCCGGGCGGAAGCGCGGCGCGCTCATTCCTGCTCCAGCGCGAGCACCTGCGGCCCGACCTGCCGACGTACTACGGCCGCGTGTACCGCGACGACCCCTGGATCGTCTGCCAGTACTGGTTCTTCTACAGCTTCAACAACTGGCGGTCGGCGTTCGGCGGGGTCAACGAGCACGAGGGCGACTGGGAACAGGTCACGGTCTACCTCGACGGCACCTCCGCCGACGCGCTTCCCCCGCCGCGCTGGGTGGTGTTCGCGGCGCACGACGAGGTGGGCGACGACCTGCGCCGCCGCTGGGACGACCCGGATCTGAGCCTGGTCGACGGTCGCCACCCGGTGGTGTTCGCCGGTGCCGGCTCCCACTCCGGCGCGTACCTGCCGGGCGACTACCTGATCACCGTCCGCCCCCCGCGGCTGGGCGGCGTCGTCGACGCGCTGCGCTGGACCGCCCGCCACGTCGTGCCCTGGTCGCTCAAGGACCGGCACGCCGTCGGCATCCCCTACGTCGACTACGCCCGCGGAGACGGCCGGGCGATCGGCCCCGGTCAGCCCGAGTGGTGGCGCCCGGTGCTGATCGACGACGACACCGACTGGGTGCGCAACTACCGGGGGCTGTGGGGCCGCGACACCCGCGACCGGCTCGGTGGCGAGCGCGGCCCGGCCGGTCCCCGCTACTCGCGTGACGGCAGCGTCCGGGCGTCCTGGGGCGACCCGGTCGGCTGGGCCGGACTGGCGAAGGTCGCGCCCAGCCCGGCCGCGGAGCGGGAGCTGGTCGAGGTGCGGGCCCGCCGCAACTCCGACCGGGTGGCCGAGCTCGACCGCAGGATCGCCGAACTGCGTACCGAACTCTCGGTCGACGCCGCCGGGCTGCCGGTCGCGGCGCCGGAGGTGACCGCGCTGGCCGCGCGGGAGAAGAAGCTCCTGGGGCTGCGCATGGAACGCATCCGGCTGGCCGACGAACAGGTCCACATCGACGCCGCGCCGGCCCAGCATCCGCACGCCCACCTGCGGCACCGCCGGATGCCGATCGAGCCGATGTCCGGGCTGCGGGCCCGGTTCAGCTCCTGGTGGGCGGTGCTGAGCACACCACTGATCCTGCTGGCCGTGGCCGCCGTCGTGTCGCCGCTGATCAGCCGGGGTCCCGACGCGGCGCTCGTGCTGCTGCTGGTGCTCGTGGCGGTGGAGGGCCTGGTCAAGAAGAAGCTGCTGGCCGTGCTGCTCCGCCTGCTGGTGGCGGTCGTCGCGGTCGCGGTGCTGGCCGTGCTCTGGTTCGAGGGGCGCTACGTGGTCACGTTCGTGTTCCTCAGCGCGGCCCTGCTGGTGCTCTCGGTGAACGTCCGCGAGGCGTGGCGTCGTTAGGCTGGGCGGATGACCCCCGCACCCGGCGCGCTCGATCGTGGGCTCGGCATCCTGCGGCTGGTCGCGCAGCACCGCCGGATGCCGGTCGCCGGTATCGCCGACGCGCTCGGCCTGAGCCGCGCCACCGCCTACCGCCTGGTGGAGCGGCTGCGTGACGAGGGCTGGCTGATCAGCGAGGGCCACGGCGGCCCGGTGCGGCTCGGCCCCACGGCGGCCCAGCTCGCCGCGGCCGCGCTCGAGTCGGTCGACCTGCGTGAGGTCGCGATCCCGGTGCTGCGCGAGCTCGTCGAGGCCACCGGGGAGACCGCGAACCTCGCGGTGCCGAACGGCACCGAGATGGTGTTCGTCGCCCGCGAGCAGCCCCGGCGGACGGTGAGCGTCGTCGTGTACTCCGGCTCCGGCCGCCCCTTCCACACCACGTCGCTCGGGCGGGCGTACCTGATGGCGTTGCCGCGGCCCCGGCTCGACGACTTCGGCCTTCCCCCCGACCTCGAGGACAAGCTGAACTCCATGCGTGCCCGCGGCTGGTCGGAGGACCGTCGCGAGTACGACCCGTCGAGCTGCTGCTGCGGCGCGCCGATCCGCGATCACACCGGCGAGCCGGTCGCCGCGCTCAGCGTCGCCGGCGTGGCCGAACGCATGGACCCGGTGCTCGACGAGGTCGGCCCGCAGGTCAGGGACGCCGCCGCGCGAATTTCGGCCAGCCTCGGCTATCTCCCGCCGCCCTCGGCGGGCTAAGGTAAATCCAGATTAGTGAGATTCAGTCTCACCCACTGAGAATTCGGAGGGACGCCCGCATGCGCCTCGCCCACGCCCGCACCGCCGACGGTGACCGACCGGTCGTCCACCTCGACGGCCAGTGGTACGACCTGCGCCCGCTGCACGCCGCCGTCACGCCCGCGGTGCTCGGCCCCGACGCGCTCGCCGCGATCCGTTCCGCGTCGCTCCCGGCGGTCGCGGAACCCACCGAATTCGCTCCGCCGCTTACCGGCATCGGCAAGATCGTGTGCATCGGGCTCAACTACACCGACCACGCCGAGGAGACCGGCGCCACCGCGCCGCCCGAGCCGATCCTGTTCATGAAGGCGCCCGACACCGTGGTGGGCCCGACCGACGACGTGCTGATCCCGCGCACCTCGGTGAAGACCGACTACGAGGTCGAGCTGGCGATCGTCATCGGCTCGACCGCGCGGTACCTGGCCTCGCCCGACGAGGCGCTCGCGCACGTCGCCGGCTACGCGGTCAGCAACGACGTCTCCGAGCGCACGTTCCAGATCGAGCGCGGCGGCCAGTGGGACAAGGGCAAGAACTGCGAGACGTTCAACCCGTTCGGGCCCTGGATCGAGACCGACGTCGCCGACCCGCAGGACCTCGAGCTGAAGCTCTGGGTCAACGGCGACCTGCGCCAGAACGGCAACACGAAGAACCAGATCTTCGGCGTCGCGCACGTCGTCTGGTACCTGAGCCAGTTCATGACGCTCTACCCGGGCGACGTGATCAACACCGGCACACCGGCCGGCGTCGCGATGGGCCGGGCCGACGGGCAGTTCCTGCGCGACGGCGACGTCGTCGAGTTGGAGATCACCGGCCTGGGCCGGCAGCGCCAGACGTTCCGGCCGGCCTGAGGTGGGCGAGCTCGACGGCCTCCGCGCGCTGGTGACCGGGGGAGCGTCCGGCATCGGCCTGGCGATCGCGACGGCCTTCCGGGCCGAAGGCGCCCGCGTCGCGGTGCTCGACGTCGCGGACTCCGGCCCCGCCGATGTGGTGTACGTCCAGGCCGACCTCGCCGACGACGACGCCGTGCGCGCCGCGGTGGCGTCGGTGGTGTCGCGGCTCGGTGGCCTCGACGTGCTGGTCAACAACGCGGGCATCGGCGCGCAGGGTTCGGTGGAGCAGAGCACCGACGCCGAGTGGCACCGGGTGCTCGACGTCAACGTGGTCGGCACCGCGCGGGTGTCCCGGGCGGCCTGGCCCCACCTGCGCGAGTCCACGCGTGGGGCGATCGTGAACACCGCGTCGATCGCGTCGACGGCCGGGTTGCCGCAGCGTGCGGTGTACTCGGCCAGCAAGGGCGCGGTGTCCGCGCTCACCCGCGCGATGGCCGCCGACGGCATGCCCGACGGGATCCGGGTCAACGCGGTCAACCCGGGAACCGCGGACACCCCGTGGGTCGGCCGGTTGCTCGACAGCGCGCCCGACCCGGCGGCGGAGCGCACCGCCCTGGAGGCGCGCCAACCCCACGGGCGCCTGGTGAGCGCGGAGGAGATCGCCCACGCCGTGGTGTATCTGGCGTCGCCGCGGGCGGGCTCGACGACGGGCGTCGAACTCGCCGTCGACGGCGGCATGCACGGCTTGCGCCTGCGCCCCCGCTGACGGAGCCGGGGCTACAGCCGGTAGGTCGTGGCGGCGGTGGTGGTGAAGATCGCTTCGCGTTCGGCCGGGGTCAGGTCGGCCACCAGCTCCTCGGTGGCGCGCACGACGTCGGCGTAGGGGGCGGCCAGGAGGCAGACGGGCCAGTCGGAGCCGAACATCAGCCGGCTCGGGCCGAACGCCTCCACCGCCACCTCGACGGCCGGGCGCAGATCGGCGAGGGTCCACGAAGCCCAGTCCGCTTCGGTGACCAGACCCGAGAGCTTCGCGACCACATTCGGCGCCGTCGCCAGCTCGCGCAGGTCCGCCTCCCACGCCGCCAGCGCGCCGGTCGCCAGCGGCGGCTTCGAGAGGTGGTCGAGCACGAACCGTACGTCCGGCAGCGTGTTCACCAGCTCGATCGCGGCCGGGAGCTGCGGGGGGAGCGTGAGCAGGTCGTAGACCAGCCCGCGGGCGCCGACCGCGCGGACGCCCCGCTGGACGTCGGGGCGGAGCAGCCAGCGCGGATCGGGTTCGGCCTGCACGAGGTGGCGCACGCCGACCAGGCCGGCGGGCAGGGCGTCGAGCACGTCACCGACGTCGGGTGCGGTGAGGTCGACCCAGCCGACGACCCCGGCGATCCGGTCCGACGCCGCCGCCAGCGACAGGAACTCGCGGGTCTCGTCCAGGTCGGGGAGCACCTGCACCAGCACCGTGCGATCGAAGCCGGGCGGCAGATCGTCCACTCCGAACGACCGGTGGATCTCACCCAGCGGCTCGAGCCACTCCTGCGGGCGCCGGCTCAGGTCCCACAGGTGGTGGTGAGCATCGATCCTCACTCAGTCCAGCTCCGCCCACAGCTCGTCGGGAATCGCGAGGCGTATTTCATCATATGAATAGGTCGTCACCTCCCTGGTCGACCCGATCGTGCTCGAGGCGCAGATCCGGCACGACCGGGAGCTCGGCATCCTGGACGACCTGGTCGCGGCGACCGCGCGGGTGATCATGCCGGCGCAGCAGGAGCCCTCCGCCGGGTGTGAGAACCGACCGCCGGGAGCGGGGGAGACTGCTACCGTCGAAACATACATTCATCATGTATGTAAACGGAGGCGGCCATGAACGAGACCTCGCTGGGCGGCGTGCGAATCCGTTACCGCGACACCGGCACCGGGCCGCCCGTGGTGTTCGTGCACGGGCTCTTCGTCAACGGGGAGCTGTGGCGGAGCGTCGCGCCCGCCGTCGCCGCGGCGGGGTTCCGGTGCCTGGTGCCCGACTGGCCGCTCGGAGCGCACACCGTGCCGGTGCCGGCCGCCGACCTCGCCCCGCGCGGTGTCGCGGCGCTGATCGGCACGTTCCTCGAGCAGCTCGACCTGCGTGACGTCACGCTCGTCGCCAGCGACACCGGCGGCGCGTACACCCAGCTCCTGCTGGCCGCCGGGGCCGCGAACGACCGGATCGCCCGGGTGGTGTTCACCCCGTCGGACGCGCTCGACGTCTTCCCGCCGGCGGTCTTCCGGCTGCTGCCGGTCTACGCACGCAGCCGCGCCGGCACCTGGCTGCTGACCCGGCTGCTCGGCGTCCGTGCCGTCCGGAACCTGCCGATCGCGTTCGGCCGGCTCACCCGCCGCCCGCTGGCCGACGACGTCGCCGCCCGGTACTTCGGCCCGGCGCGGGCGTCCGCGGAGATCCGGGCCGACCTGCGCCGGGCGCTGCGCCACGTGCACCGCAGGCACACGCTCGCCGCGGCGCCGGCGCTCGCGGGTTTTCCCGGCCCGGTGCTGCTCGCCTGGGCCGCCGACGACCGGCTGTTCCCGCTCGAACTCGGCCACCGGCTCGCCGCGCTGTTCCCCTCCGCACGTCTGGTGGCGCTCCCCGACACCTACACTCTGGTCCCGGAAGACCAGCCCGAGCCGCTCGCGCGGCTGATCGTGGAGTTCGCCACCACCCATGCCGCCCCCGCGCCGTAGCCAGCAGGACCGGTCCCAGGCCACCCGGTCGCAGCTGGTCGCCGTCGGCCGCACGCTCTTCGCCGAGCGTGGTTACGCCCACGTCAGCGCGGACGAGATCGTCGCGGCCGCCGGGCTGACCCGCGGCGCGCTGTACCACCACTACGGCGGCAAGGAGGAGCTGTTCGCGGCGGTCTTCGAGAACCTGGAGGCGGAGCTCACCGCCGAGGTCGTCGCCGCGCTGGGAGCCGAGCCCGACCGGAGCGCGGCACTCCGGCTCGGGCTGGGCACGTTCCTCGACCTCTGTTCCCGGCCCGACGTCGTGCGCATCGCGCTCACCGACGCCCCGGCCGTGCTCGGGTGGGAACGGTGGCGGGCGATCGAGGCCGCGCAGGGGCTCGGCGTCCTCGTCGACGCGCTGCGCGCCGCCGGGGTGGAGCGCGACGTGCCCACGCTGGCCCGGCTCGTGCTGAGCGCGGTGATCGAGGCGGCGCTCCTGATCGCCCACCACCCGCAGCCGGAGCAGGCCCGGGCCGAGGCCGAGCGCGCGCTCACGGCGCTGCTGGCCGGCCTGCTACCGGGCTGAGCCCAGCGTTCCGCTGATCTCGTTCGGCACGCCGTCGAGCGTGACCGACCCGGTGACCTCGCCGGTGGTCAGGTCGAGGCGGTGCACCTTCTTCGCCGCCGGCTCCGAGACGTAGGCGACCGTGCCGCGCACGAAGTACGCCGGGCGGGGCTGCTGCCAGTCCAGCGGCTCCTGCCACGGAGCCACCACCGGCCACGCGTGCACGAACCGGCCCGAGACCGGGTCGACGACGTGCAGCTTGCCGTCGGTGCCGAGGATCAGCGCCTCGCCGTCCGGGCCCCGGCCCAGCGAGCGGAACGTGTAGCTCACCCCGGCGGGCATCGGCACCGTCCGGAGCCGGTTCGTCGCCGTGTCGATCAGCGAGAAGTGCGTCGGGCGCTCGAGCTCGGCGTCCGGCTCCACTTTGTAGTCGCCGAGCAGGATCGGCGAGGCGTCGCTGCCGGACTGGTTGCCGGTGCGTGCGTACTCGCGGCCGCCGTCGACCTTGACGAACTTCCCGCCCTTGTAGAGCAGCACCCCGTCGTTGCAGCCGAGCGCGACGACGTCGTCCTTGGCGACGGCCTCGCCGTGCACACCGTCGCAGTCCTCGCTGCGGGCGATCTCCTTACCCGCGGCGTCCAGGGCGATCGCGCCCGGCCGCGACTCCTCGGTGCCGAGCGTCACGACGAGCGTCCCGTCGGCGAGCTCCACCGCCACCCCGTGGTGCGGGGTCGCGGCCCGGTACGTGCGGCCCTCCGGTTTGCCGTCGGCGAGCTCGGCCGGGTCGAAGCTGTTGACCTCGCCGGTGCCGTCGGTGAACAGGGTCGTGCGGTCACCGTGGCGCACCACGTGACCCGGCTTGGCGCCCGGGTAGGCGATGTCGGTCATCGTGCCGTCGACCGCGTCGAGCACCCGGAAGCCGTCGGTGGTGGAGACGAACACGTGCTCGTCGTCGCCGGCCGGGTTGACCCGGTTGAAGCCGTCCAGGTCGATCGTGTGCGCGACCTTCAGCGACTCGCCGTCGAGCACGAGGATGCCGCCGTCGTAGGTGACGGTCACCGGCTGCTTCACCCGGGTCGTCGCCGCGGCGCCCGTCTCGTCGGACTCGGTGCCGCAGGCGCTGAGCGCCAGCACGGCGGTGGTGAGCGCGGCCGCGCCGAGGGTCGTGGGTCGTTTCACTGATTCTCTCCTTGGTCGGTGCGGGTCAGGCCGCCGACGATCGCGTCGGCGTTGAAGCGCATCAGCGCCAGATAGGTCGCGGCGTCGCCGTCGGGGCCGCTGAGGGATTCGGAGTGGAGCGCGATCACCCGGACGGTGAGCCCGGCCGAGGAGGCCAGCACCTCGGCCAGCCGGGCCGGCTGGGAGGTGTCGGCGAAGATCGCGGGCACCCGGTGGCGGGTGATCGCCGTGGTCAGCGAGGCCAGGTCGGACGCGCTCGGCGACGCGAGCGTGGTGCCGCCGGGGATGATCGTGCCGACCACGGTCAGGTCGTACCGGTCGGCGAGGTAGCCGAACACGTGGTGGTTGGTGACCAGCACCCGTCGCCCGGCCGGGATCGCGGCGAACCGTTTCCCCAGGTCGGCGTGGAGGGCGTCGAGCTCGGTCGTGTAGTCGCGGGCGCGTCGGCGCACCGCGTTCTCGTCGACGTCGACGTGGTCGGCGATCTCGTCGGTGATGATCCGCACCGCGGTGGCCATCCGCACCGGGTCGGTCCAGAAGTGCGGATCGGGTTGCCCGGCGGCGTCACCGTCCCGGTACTCGATCGGGTCGACCCGCGCGCCGACCTCGAGGGTGGGGACGTCGGCGGCGTCCACGTGCCTGGCGATGCCCTCTTCGAGCCCGAGTCCGTTGTGGACGAGCAGGTCGGCGGTCTGCATCGTCCGTGCCTCGCGGGCCGAGATCGCGAACGAGTGCGGGTCGGCGTCCGGCTTCATCAGCACGGTGACCTCGGCCTCGTCCCCGACGATCGTGCGCACGACGTCGCCGAGGATGTTCGTGGTCACGACGATCCGGGGCCGGCCGTCGTCGGGCGCCGTGCAGGCGGTCAGGCCGACGAGTACCAGCAGGGCCAGCAGCGCTCTCATCGGCCGACCTCGACCGCGAGGTCCGGTCGCGCGGACACCCGGAGGGTGCGGGCGGTGCGTAGCCCGTCGCGGTAGTCGATCTCGTGGACGACCCGGGCGCGCGGCTCGGCCAGGTAGGCCCGGTTGACGTCGAGCGTCAGCGACTCGCCGCGCACCGACGCCGTCGCGAGCACCGTGCCGCGGTTCAGGTCGACGCTGGTCAACACGCCGTTCGAGTCGAGCGCGAGCACGGTGGCGCCGTCCGCGGGGGAGGCGACCGCGGCCCGATCGCGCCCCGGCACGTGCCGGAGCGTGCCGGTGGACGCGTTCACCGACCAGATCCCGGTGCCGTCGGTCGTGGCGGCCTCGTTGCTGCGTGGGCGGTAGGCCCAGCCGGTCGTCGGCAGCGGGACCGCCGACGCGGGTAGCGTCACCGCGGTGAGCCGTTCCTTGACCCGCACCACGCTGTTCTCGCAGGCGATCACCGCGCCGCCACGCAGCACGGCCCAGCCGCGCGGGGCGGAGCACGCGACCGCGAGCTTGCCGGTCCGCCGCCCGTCGGCGTCCGTCGCGACGAGCCGCCCGCCGGTGGCCACCAGGAGCGCGTCGGCGTAGGGCACGGCGAGCGTCGCGGACCCGAGCGTGGTGCGTTCGACGATCGCGCCGGACTCCAGGGCGCGGCGGTCGAGCACGGTGACCCGGCCGGACGTGGTGCCGATCGCGGTGTGGGCGCCCGCGCCGGCGATCGTGGTGGCCGGCGCATCGAGGGTGAGGACCCCGAGCGACCGGGCCGGTGCCCGGTAGTAGTGCACGTGGTCGGTGTGGTCGACGGTCCACACCCCGGCGTCGACGATCTCGACGCGGCCGTCCCCGGCGTCGACGTAGACGAACCGGCCGTCCTCGACGATCCGCTGGGCGCCGACGCGCAGCGCGACGTGCGTCTCGGTCTCGCCGGTCAGGTCGAGCAGGTGCAGCCGGTCGCCGCCGCGGGTGGCGTACGCGATCGCCGGCCGGGGCTCGGGTAACTCCTCGGCGCCGGCGACGTAGCCGTGCGGCGTCGCCTCCGCGGCCGGCTCCGGCGCGTCGGCGCAGGCCGCGAGCGTGAGCGTCGCGACGGTCGCGGCGAGCAGTCGGGTGAGGGTCACAGCTGTCCTTTCGTTGCCGGGACGACCCGCCGCACGGTGAGCACGACGAAGAACAGGGCGACGGCGACCGCGGCGATCGTGGCTCCGGCGGCGGTGGCGGCGAACCAGGAGATCCACAGGCCGATCAGGACCGCGGCCGAGCCGAGCAGGAACGCGGTGAACATCACCGCGGGCAGCCGCCGGGCGACGAGCAGGGCCGCCGCCGACGGCGCGATCAGCAGCCCGAACGCCGGCAGCGTGCCGACGACGCTGAAGGCCACCGCCATCGTGATCGTGAGGAGCACCAGCATCGCCGCGTTGGCGAGCCCGGGCCGCAGGCCGAGCGTGCGTGCCTTGCGGGGGTCGAACGTGAGGGCCAGGAACGGCCGGTAGCCGACGACGGAGACCGCGGCCACGACGACCGCGGCGCCGCCGAGCAGCACCAGGTCGGCCGAGCGGATCGCCAGCACGTCGCCGAACAGGAACGCGGTCAGGTCGGTCGCGAACGACCGCGAGTGCGAGACGACGATGACGCCGACCGAGAGCATGCCGACGAACAGCAGCCCGATGCTCGTGTCGCGCCCGAACTCGCGGCTGTGGCGCAGCGCGTTGACACCGATCGCCATCGCGAGCGCGCTGGCCGCGGCGCCGGCCACCAGGCTGCCGCCGAGCACCGAGGCGATCGCGACGCCGGGCAGCATGCCGTGGCTCATGGCCTCGCCGAGGAACGTCATTCCCCGGGCGATGACCCAGACGCCGACCAGCGCGCAGACCGCCGCCAGCAGTACTCCGCCGACGAGGGCACGGCCGACGAAGGGCACGGTGAAGGGTTCGACCAGGGATGACGTCACGCGGTCACTATAATGAAGATGACAATCGTTGTCGTTAAGGAGGTCGGGTGAGCAACGTCATCAGTGCCGAGGGCGTGGGTTTCCGCTATGGCGGGGTGCCGGTGCTGCGCGAGGTGACGCTCGGCCTGGCGGCCGGGTCGATGCTCGCGGTGACCGGTCCGAACGGGTCCGGCAAGAGCACGCTGCTGCACCTGCTGGCCGGGGTCGGGACCCCGACCGAGGGGCGCGTGCACCGTGACCGGGGCACCCGGGTCTCGTTGTTGCCGCAGCGCACCGGCGACATCGACGCGTTACCGCTCACCGTGGCCGAGTGCGTCCGGATCGGACGGTTCCGGCCGCTGCGCCGCCTCCGCCGGGCCGACCGGCTCGCCGTCGACGCGATGCTCGACCGGCTGGAGCTCGCGGACCTGGCCGACCGGCGGCTGCGTGAACTCTCCGGCGGGCAGCGTCAGCGCACGCTGCTGGCGCAGGCGCTCGTCCAGGACGCCGAGGTGTACGTGCTGGACGAGCCCACCGCCGCGCTCGACACCGGCAGCCGGGCGCGGGTGCACGAGCTGCTCGCCGAGCGCAGGGCGGACGGCGCCGCGATGGTGCTGGCCAGCCACGACGCCGACGAGTCGGCGCTGGCCGACGAGGTGCTGACGCTCGGTTAGGCCAGCGTCTGCTTGATCTCGTTCTTGAGGATCTTGCCGACCTTGGAGCGGGGCAGGTCGGGCCACACCTCGACCTGCTTCGGCGCCTTCACGCTGCCGATGCGCTGCTTCACGAACGCGGTGAGCTCGGCCGGGTCCACCTCCTGGCCCCGGCGCGGCTGCACCACGGCGGTGACCCGCTCGCCCCATTTTTCGTCGGGCAACCCGATCACCGCGCAGTCCTGCACGGCCGGATGGGCCATCACCGCCTGCTCCACCTCGGTGGAGTAGACGTTGAAGCCGCCGGTGATCACCATGTCCTTGGCCCGGTCGACGATGAACAGGTAGTTGTCCTCGTCGAGGTAGCCGATGTCGCCGGTGTGGTGCCAGCCGTGCGCGCCCGCTTTCTCCGAGGCGGCCGGGTCCCGGTAGTAGCCGCGCATCACCAGCGAGCCGCGCACCACGATCTCGCCCCGCTCACCCCTCCGGAGCAGGGCGCCGTCCTCGGCCATGATGCCGACCGTCACCAATGGGGTCGGGCGTCCGGCCGAGGAGAGCTTGTCGGTGGCGACCGACCCGTCCGCGCGGAAATGGTCGCGCGGGGCCAGCGTCGAGATCATCATCGGCGCCTCGGTCTGCCCGAACAGCTGCCCCATCACGGGGCCGATGCGGTCCAGCGCCTCGGCCAGCCGCGCCGTCGACATCGGGGCCGCGCCGTACCAGAAGCACTGCAGCGACGTCAGGTCCGTCGTGTCCAGGTCGGCGTGGTCGAGCACCAGGTAGATCAGCGTCGGCGGCAGGAACGTGTGGGTGACGCGGTGGCGCTCCACCAGGGCCAGGAACGCACCGACGTCGGGCGCGCGCATCACGACGATCTCGCCGCCGAGCGCGAGCACCGGGAAGCACAGCACCCCGGCGGCGTGGGTGAGCGGCGCCAGCGCCAGGTACGTCGGGCGGCCCGCGAACGGGTAGCTCATCAGCGTGAGCGCGGTCATCGCCTCGAGGTTCGCGCCGGTGAGCATCACGCCCTTCGGGCGGCCGGTGGTGCCACCGGTGCCGACCAGCATCGCGAGATCGTCGGCCGCCGGCCGGTCCAGGGACCCCTCCCCGAGGAACTCGTCCCAGGTGAGGGCACCCTCGACCGCGCCGTCGAGGCAGACGAGCGTCAGCTCCGGCAGGCCCAGTTTCGCCACCAGCGGTGCGAACGAGACCTGGAAGATCAGCACACCGCACTCGAAGAGCTCGAGCAGCTCGCGGTTCTCCGCGGCCTCGTTGCGTGGGTTGATCGGGCACCAGACCGCGCCGGCCCGGCTGATCCCGAAGACGCAGCTGAACGCGACCGGATCGTTGGCCGACAGGATCGCGACCTTGTCGCCGGGTTCGACGCCCTGCCCGGCCAGCGCCGCGGCGACGCGGAAGCTGAGCTCACGCACCTGCGCGTAGCTGCTGGAGCGCCCGTCGGTGGTCAGACAGGGTGCGTCGGGCCCCAGCGACGCACCCTTGTCGAGGTAGTCGACCAGCCGCACGGTCACATCCCCATGCCGCCGTCGACCGGCAGACCGGCGCCGTTGACGAAGCGCGACCCGTCCGAGGCGAGGAACACGACCGCGTCGGCCATGTCGCTGACCTCGCCGAGCCGGCCCGACGGGGTGAGCGCGACGACCGCGCCGACCGCCTCCTCCGGCGAGGCGAACAGCCCGAGCCGGGCGACGTCGTCGGCCAGACCGGCGCCCATCGCGGTGGGGACGAGGCCGGGGTAGATCGTGTTGACCCGGACGCCGTAGCCCATCCGGCCGGACTCCGCCGCGGCGACCCGGGTCAGGCGGTCCACGCCGGACTTCGTGGCCGAGTAGACCGCGATGCCGGGGAACGCGATCGTCGCGGCGACCGATGCCACGTTGATGACCGAACCGCCGTGGCCGGCGACCCCACCGGGGCGCATGGCACGGAACGCGTGCTTGATGCCGAGCGTGGTGCCGAGCAGGTTGATCTCGAGCTGCCGGCGGATCTGGTCGGCCTCGACGTCGACCAGCAGGCTGGTGATCTCGACCCCGGCGTTGTTGACGACGATGTCCAGCCCGCCGAGGGTCTCGGTGGCGGCGCCGACCGCGGACTCCCAGTTGGCGTCGTCGGTGACGTCGAGGTGGACGAAGCCGTGGCCGTCGCCGAGCGACTCGGCGACCTTGGTGCCCAGCTCGTCCTGCACGTCGGCGACGATCACCGTCGCGCCGGCGGCGGCCAGTGCTAAGGCCATCCCCTCGCCGAGCCCCTGCGCTGCTCCGGTGACGAGAGCCTTGCGTCCGGTCAGGTCGAAAACGGTCATGAGGCGCTCCGTTGCGTCATGAAGTGGCGGCGGTTCCAACTTACGGCGCGGTGCTTGACGGTTGTCAAGACTTCTTTGGTCAACTGTCAAGACGACGTAGGATCGGGTCCTACCGACGGGGGAGGGTGGGATGGCGGCGACGCGCACGGCGCGGAAGGCCCCGGCCGACAAGTACGACGAGCGACGCACCCAGCTCGCCGAGTCGGCCCTGCTCACGCTGGGTGAGCTCGGGTACGCCCGCAGCAGCCTGCGCGAGATCGCCAACAACTCCGAGTTCAGCCACGGAGTCGTGCACTACTACTTCGCCGACAAGCTCGAGCTGATCATCTACTGCGTCCGCTACTACAAGGCGCGCTGCGTGACCCGCTACGACGCGGTCGTCGCCGACTCGTCCACTCCGGAGCAGCTGGTCGAGGCGTTCGCGGCCAAGCTCGTCGAGACGATCCTCGACGAGGCCCCGATGCACCGGCTCTGGTACGACCTGCGCACCCAGAGCATGTTCGAGGAAGGGCTGCGCGAGGCGGTCCTGATGATCGACCGGACGCTCGAGGAGATGATCTGGCGGGTGGTCGCCCGCTACGCCACGCTGAGCGGCCGGGACGTCGTGACCACGCCGGCGGCGGCCTACGGCCTGCTCGACGGCGTCTTCCAGCGCGCCCTGCTCGGCCACCTCACCGGCCGCGCCGACGCGCTCGACGACCTGCGCGACCAGACCCGCTCCCTGCTCCCGCTCCTGCTGGCCCCCGCCACGTAGCCCGCCCGGTGGTGCCCGCTAACCGAGGATCTCGCCGTCCTGCAGATACCGGGAGACGCCGAAGCGGAGCGCCTCGCAGGCCGCGGAGAGGCGGGGGCGGCCCTGTTCGGGGAGGAGTTCGCCGGCCTCGCCGGGGTCGCAGAACGCGGACTTGCGGGCGCGGATCGCGTCGGTCTGGGCCTCGGAGAGCGTGCCGGCGTCGAAGATCAGCGTGAGGTGGTCGTCGACGTAGTCCACGACCAGCAGGCGGGTCGGGGCCCGGTCGAGCCCGAGTCCTTCGTGGAGGGCGCGCTCGGCGGCCGCCCACGGCGACTCGTGCGCCGCGACGTCGCTGCCGGGCAGGTCGTCGTCGACGAGGAGGACGCGGCCCTGCTGGTCACGCACGAGGACATCGGCGATGACGCGCTTGCGCGGCTGATCGGGGTTACGTTCCTGGAGCGGCAGTACCTGAGTCTGGGTCACAGGGAACACGTTCCCGGGAGGACGCGGAATGAATCTCGTCAGCCATCTCCTCGAGCGTCAGCTGCGGCTGCCCCCACCGATCACCCGCGACGTGGTCTGCGAGAAGGACCTGCGGATCCCGATGAGCGACGGGGTGGAACTGCTGGCCAACCGGTGGACGCCCCGCGACGGCGGCGACGGGCTGCCGACCGCGCTCCTGCGCACCCCGTACGGCCGGGGCGGCGCGTTCGGCACCGGGCTGGCCCGTCCGCTGGCCGAACGCGGCTACCAGGTGCTGATCCAGAGCACCCGCGGCGGGTTCGGCTCCGGCGGCACGTTCGACCCGCTGCGCCAGGAGCGCGCCGACGGGCTGGCGACGCTGGACTGGCTCGTCGAGCAGCCGTGGAGCGACACGATCGTGCTGTTCGGGATGAGCTACCTCGGGTACGTGCAGTGGGCGGTCGCCGACGCGCTGCCGCCGCAGGTCCGGGCGCTGATCCCGATCGTCACCGAGTCCGCGCTGACGCTGGAGTTCCTGCGTGCCGACGGGCGGTCGCTGGAGGCGCCGGTCGGCTGGGGCGTGATGGTCAGCCTGCAGGAACGTCCGTTCGCGAGGCTCCGCCAGCTCACCCAGGAGCGCCGCACCGATCGTGCGTTCCGGTCGCTGCCGCTGTCCTCGGCCGACGTCGCCGCGAGCGGGGTGCGGTCGGCGTACGTGCAGGACGTCCTGGCGCACGACGCGCGGGCGCCGCGGTGGGCCGAGCTCGACCACACCCACCGGGTGGCGTCGGTGACCGCGCCGGTCAGCTCGATCGCCGGCTGGTACGACATTTTCCTGCCCGGTCAGTTGCGTGACTTCCGGCTGCTGCGCGAGGCCGGCAACCCGGCCCGGCTGACCGTCGGGCCGTGGACGCACGTGGACTTCCACAACACGCCGTTCACCGAGGCGCTCGACTTCGGACTGGCGTACGCGCGGGGCGAGGAGCCGAAACCGCGTCCGCCGGTGCGGCTGTACGTGGGTGGGCAGGACCTGTGGCGTGATTTCGAGTCCTGGCCGCCGCCGGGGTACTCGCCGTCCCGCTGGTACCTGTCGTCCGGCGGGGTGCTGGGAGCCGAGGCCGCGGGCGAGCCCGACCGGTACCGCTACGACCCGGCCGACCCGACGCCCGCGGTCGGCGGCGTGCGCCTGGTGCGCGGCGGGGGAGCGGGCCGGGTCGACAACACCGCGCTCGAGGCGCGCCCGGACGTGCTGACCTACACCACGCCGGTGCTCACCGACGACGTCGAGGTGATCGGCGAGGTCAGCGCCGAGATCTGGTTCTCCTCGAGCGTGCGCCACGCGGACGTGTTCGTGCGCCTCTGCGACGTCGACCCGGCCGGGACGTCGTGGAACGTGTGCGACGGGCTGGTGAGCCTGACCTCCGCCGACGAGGTGACCCGTGCCGACGTGACGCTCTGGCCGACCGCGTACCGGTTCCGCCGGGGTCATCGCATCCGGGTGCAGGTGTCGAGCGGCGCGTTCCCCCGGTTCGCCCGCAATCCGGGCAGCGGTGAACCGCTGGCGTCGGCGACCACCCTGCTCGCCGCGGACCAACAGGTGCACCACGACGCCGCCCACCCCTCGGCGATCGTGCTCCCGCTGCGCGACGCCTAGCTAGGCCCAGCGCGGGTCGGCCGGGCGGGTGTCGCCGAGGCCGGCCGCGCGCAGTGCCGCGTGGGCCTCGTGCACGTGGGCCGGCACGTCGACGTGGGCGATGAAGCCGCGGCCGGCCGGGCCGTAGCCGTGCTCGTCGTCGGTGAGGCGGGGAACTTCGCCCATCAGCAGCGCGAGGTACCGCTCGGGGCTCCACATCCCGAGCGGCGGGTCCACGATCCGGAGCCGCTCGTCCACCGTGGCCCGGTGCGCGGCGAAGTTCACGACCTCCACGTCGGGCGCCAGCAACCGGAAACACGCGTGCATCCGCCGCTGCATCGACGCGTCCTGGATGATCACGATCCGCCGGTGCGGCACCTGCTCGGCGGCCAGCAGCTCCAGCGCGTTGCGTACGTTGTTGCCGCAGTTCGTCGACGCGGTCTCGAGCAGGTCGGCTTTCACCCCGTGGCGCTCGCGCAGGTACCGGTCGAAGAGCGCGGCCTCGGTGCGGTCGTCGACGTCGTCCCACCCGAGCACGCGCCGGAACGCGTCCCGCAGCGCGTCGGTGGAGTGGCCCTGGCCACCGACGATCACGTAGTGGTCGGCCACGCGGTCGGTGATTGCCCGCGCGAACACGTCCCCACCGGCCAGGATGCTGCCGCCGAACAGGACGGCGACGTCGACGGGGCCGAGCGCGTCGCGGGTCAGCTCCGCCACGTCCCGGCGGGCACAGAACTCCACGAGCGTGTTGACCGCGTCTCTCGGCTGCACGGACCCGATCCTATCCATCTCTCACTAGTCTTACGCCCGTCACGATCTTGAGATACCGTGCCGGGTGTGAGCATCGAGCATGGGCAGCGGCCGCTGGAGAGCGGCGTCCGAACCGACTTCCGCGACGCGATGAGCTACGGCTCCTACCTGCGCCTGGACCTGGTGCTGGGCGCGCAGCAGCCGCTCAGCTCCCACCACGACGAGCTGCTGTTCATCGTCCAGCACCAGACCTCCGAGCTCTGGCTCAAGCTGATGCTGCACGAGCTGCGCTCCGCCCGTGAGCTGCTCGACGCCGACCAGCTCTCCTGGTCGCTCAAGCGGCTCGCCCGGGTCAAGCGCATCCTCGAGACGATGACCGAGCAGTGGGCGGTCCTGGCCACGATGACGCCGAGCGAGTACGGGGAGTTCCGCACGATCCTCGGCCCCTCGTCGGGCTTCCAGTCCCACCAGTACCGCGCGGTGGAGTTCCTGCTCGGCAACAAGAACGCCGACATGCTGACGGTGTTCGAGTCCGACCCGCCGGCCTGGGAGACGCTGCACACGCTGCTGGAGGAGCCCAGCCTGTACGACGCGTTCCTGCGCATGCTGGCCCGCCGCGGCTACCCGATCCCGAAACCGGTCCTCGACCGGGACGTCCGGAAGGCCTGGGTCGAGGAACCCGAGCTGATCGGCGTCTTCGAGAGCGTCTACGACGACCCGGCCGCGGCCTGGGACGTCTACGAGGCCTGCGAGGACCTCGTCGACCTCGAGGACGCGTTCCAGTTCTGGCGCTTCCGGCACCTCAAGACCGTGCAGCGGATGATCGGCACCCAGCCCGGCACCGGCGGCTCGTCCGGCGTTCCGTTCCTGCGCCGCGCGCTCGACCTCACGTTCTTCCCCGAGCTCTACAGCGTCCGCGCCCGGATCGGGGGCTGACGTGACAACCGCTGCCGACCGCGACGCCGCCGACCCGCTGGCGCACTTCCGCGACCGGTTCGTCCCGGCCGACATCGTCGCCTACCTCGACGGCAACTCGCTCGGGCGCCCGCTGCGCGTCACCCGGGACAACCTGGTCCGCTTCGTCGACGACGTCTGGGGCGAGCGGTTGATCCGGGCCTGGGACGAGGGCTGGATGCAGACGCCGACCGAGCTCGGCGACACGATCGGCCGGGTCACGCTGGGCGCGGCCCCGGGGCAGACCACGGTCGGCGACTCGACCACCGTGATGCTCTACAAGCTGGTCCGCGCCGCGCTCGAGGCCCGCCCCGGGCGCACCGAGATCGTGCTCGACACCCAGAACTTCCCGACCGACCGCTACGTCCTGGAGGGCATCGCCGCCGAGCGGGGCGCGACGCTGCGCTGGATCGACGCCGACCCGGGGTCCGGGGTCACCGCCGACCAGGTGGCCGCGGTCGTCGGGCCGGGCACCGCGGTCGTGGTGCTCAGCCACATCGCGTACCGCTCCGGGTACCTGGCCGACGTCCCGGCGATCACCGAGGTCGTCCACGCCGCCGGGGGGCTCGTGGTCTGGGACGTCTGCCACTCGGTCGGCGTCGTCCCGCTCCAGCTCGACGCCTGGAACGTGGACCTCGCGGTCGGCTGCACGTACAAGTACCTGAACGGCGGTCCGGGCGCACCGGCGTTCGCCTACGTGGCCGCCGCGCTGCACGGCACGGCCCGGCAGCCGATCCAGGGCTGGATGGGCGCGGCCGACCCGTTCGCGATGGGCCCGGCCTACCACCCGGCCGCGGGCATCCGGCAGTTCGTCAGCGGCACCCCACCGGTGGTCGGCATGCTGCCGATGCGCGACATGCTCGCGCTCGTCGACGAGGCCGGCATCGACGCGATCCGCGCGAAGTCGACAGCGCTCACCGAGTTCGTCCTCGACTTCGCCGACGAGCACCTGGTCGGCAAGGGCGTCAGGATCGCCACCCCGCGCGACGCCGAGCGGCGCGGCGGCCACGTGACCCTCGACCACCCGTCGTTCCGCGACCTCGTCCAGCAGCTCTGGAAACGCGGCGTGATCCCCGACTTCCGCCCGCCGGACGGCATGCGTATCGGGCTCTCCCCGCTCTCCACGAGCTTCACCGAGGTCGAACGGGCCCTGCGCATCGTGGCGGACGCCCTGCCGTGATCCTCGACGACATGGAGTCGTCGCCGGGCAGTACGACGTCGCTGCTCCGCACGATCGTCGGCACGTCGCTGCGCCGGCTCGGTGGCTGGATCAGCGTCGCGCACCTGGTCGAACTGGGGACGGCGGCCGGCCTGCCGGAGGCGCGCACCCGTACCGCGCTCACCCGGATCAAGGCCAAGGGCCTGCTGGACGCCGAGCGCCGGGACGGGGTGCCCGGCTACGCGATCGCGGCCGGCGCGATCGCCATGCTCGAGCGGGGCGACCGGCGGATCTTCGGGCCCCGGTCGATGGGCGACGAGGACCGCTGGTGCCTGGTTTCGTACTCGGTGCCGGAGGAGAACCGCGACCTGCGTCACCGGCTGCGCCGTCGGTTGACGTGGATCGGGTGCGGCGCGGTGTCGCCGGCGCTGTGGATCTGCCCGGAGTACCTCACCGACGAGGTCGAACAGATCCTCGCCGACCTGGGCCTCACCGGGAACGCGACGGTGTTCCGGGCCGAGGTGCGCGGCGCCGTGGACGCCACGCGCTGGTGGGACCTGGACGCGATCCGGGCCCGGCACGAGGCGTTCCTGGCCCTGGACCTGGACACGGCGGCGGACACCCCGCGGGAGGCCTACCGAACCTGGATCCACGGCCTCGACGCCTGGCGGATCATCCCGTACGTCGACCCCGGCCTGCCGGCCCGGTTGCTCCCGGGCGACTGGCCCGGCCACCGCAGCGTCGCCGTGTTCCGCGAGCTGCGTGACCGGGTCCTGCCGCGCGCCCAGGCCTACGTGGACGGCGTGACGCGGTAGATCGCGCCGGCGGCGTCGTCGCTGACGTAGATCGCCTTGTCGGTGCCGACGATCGCCATCACCGGGCGGCCCCAGCGGGAGCCGTCCTCCAGCTGGAAGCCGGTCAGCAGCGTCTGCTGGGCGTCGAGCGTGCCGTTGCGCCAGGGGAAGAACGACACCTCCGGCGGACGCGGGGGCTTGCGGTTCCACGAGCCGTGGACCCCGACCAGCGCGCCCGGCCCGTAGTCGCCGCCCACGTCGGCGAAGCTCAGCCCCAGCGGGGCCGAGTGGGCACCCATGCCCTGCTCGGCCGGGGCGAGGCTCGCGCAGTCCAGCTTGCTGCCGTCGGGGTTCAGCTCGTCGTCGTTGACGAGGGGACGCTTGGTGTAGCCGAGCGGGGAGTCCTTCTCGCCGGGCTTCAGGTCCGGGTCGGGGTTGCAGTACGGCCAGCCCAGGTCGCGGCCCTGGGTGAGCTTGGCCAGCGGCTCCAGCGGGTGGTCGTTGACGTACTCCTGGATGACGTCGCCGTTGTCGAGCGTGCCGTCGCCGTCGAAGTCGGTCTTGTGCGGGTACTGCAGGTTGTCGCGGTGGTTGACCGCGGTCCAGACCCCGCCGTCCGGGTCGATCGCGAGCCCGGTGCCGTTGCGGACGCCGCGCGCGAACGTGGTCGGGTCACCGCCGGCGGCCGGGGCGGTGAGGATCGTGGCGCGTTCCGGGTCGGAGTCGCGGTCGTCGGCCGAGATGTTTCCGGTGGAGCCGACCGAGATGTAGAGCTGCGTGCCGTCCCGGCTCACCGCGACGCTCTTCAGCGCGTGCGCGTAGGCGCCCTTGAGGTCCGAGCTCTTCGCGTCGGGCAGGCCGTCGACCACGACCTTCTTGTCGGACAGCGCGCCGTTCGCGTACGTGAAGGCGTCGATCTGGTCGCTCTCGGCGACGTAGAGCGTGGTGTCGTGGAAGGCCAGGCCGTGGGGCTGGTTCAGGCCCTCGATCAACGGCCGCTGGGTGGGGGCGGCGTCGCCCTGGCCCGGCACGATCTCGATCACGTCGCCGAATTTCGGGCGGGAGACCAGGAGGCGGTTGTCCGGGGTCCAGGCCAGCAGGCGGGCGCTGGGGACGCGGGCCCAGACCGAGACCGTCCAGTCCGGTGGGGCCTGTAATTCGCGGGGCTGGTCGAAGGGTGCCTCCTCGGTGCCCGGTAACGCGTCGACGGTGGTCGTCTCCAACTCGGGCCCCGCCGGGGTGGCGGAGGGCGGACTCTCCTCGGGGTCCGCGTCGGAGGAGGTACAGGCGGCGAGCGTGAGCGCCAGCCCGCCGGCGATGACCGCTCGCGCGATCGACTTCATGAAAACTCTTCTCCCCGTATCGACTGCTGTCTCGGTCCCATCAGGAATGACCTTCTCCACCATGACTAACCGACTCGACCAAACGGTTGCCTTCGTATTCACTGTCCGGGTGGAATCGGACATCCGGGTTGCTCTCACGTCGGCGCTGAAAACCGCGATGAAGCGGCGGGACCGTGAGGCGCTGTCGGTGTACCGCACGGCGCTGGCGGCGATCGCGAACGCGGAGGCCGTCACCGCGGGTGCGGAACACCGCGCCGGGGCGATCGAGGCGTCGGTGGTGGGGGTGGGCGGCGCCGAGGTGGCACGCCGGGAACTCGCCGAGCCCGAGATCGCCGCGATCGTCCGCCGCGAGATCACCGAGCGTCACACGGCGGCCGCGGTCGTCCGGAACTCCGACGCGGACGCCGCCGCGCGCCTCGACCGGGAGGCCGCCCTGCTCGAGGCCGCCCTAGCGGGGGTGGATGCCGGCTAGCGCGAGCGTGGTGAGGCGCTCCGCGGCGTCCGGGTGGTTCTCGGTGGCCAGGGAGACCGCGTTGACCAGCGTGAGCAGGTCGGCGATCGCGACGTCGGGCCGCACCGCCCCGGCGGCCTGCGCACGGGCCAGGAGCTCGGCGCCGGCGTCGGCGAGCATCTGGTCGCAGCCGCTGCTCGACGGCAGCGCCAGCCCGCCGGCCAGCATCGACGCCGCCAGCCCGCGCGTGGTGGCCCCGTAGACCGCGAGCGCACGCAGCCAGTCGGCCAGCGCCGCCCCCGGATCGGAGGCGTGAGCGAACTCGGCCGCCCGGGCGCAGATCCCCTCGATGCGGTCGTGGAACACCGCGTCGAGCAGCGCCTGCCGGGACGGGAAGTGCCGGTGCAGCGTCGCCGAACCGACCCCGGCCCGGCGCGCGATCTCCTCCAGTGAGGCCCCCGCCCCGGATCGGGCGATCTCCACCTCCGCCGCGGCCAGGATCTGGTCGTAGTTGCGCCGTGCGTCCGCCCGCATCGATCCCTCCGCGTTGACAAGTGGGGTGACCCCCCGGTTATCGTAGCGGACGTAAACGGGGTACCACCCCACTTTTAGTCGGGAGATGACCATGCGCGTAGTACTCGTCACCGGCGCCGGCACCGGCTTCGGCCGCCTCACCGCGGAGGCCCTCGCCGCGCGCGGCCACCACGTCTGGGCCGGTGTGCGTGACGTCGGCGGCCGCAACGAGAAAGCCGCCGCCGAGCTGCGGTCCGCCGGCGTCACCGTGGTGGAGCTCGACGTGCTCGACCAGGCGTCGGCCGACGCCGCCGTGGCCGCGGTCGTCGACGCCGAAGGCCGGCTCGACGCGGTGATCAACAACGCCGGGCGCATGTTCGCCGGCCCGGTCGAGTCCTTCACCGCCGCGGAGATCCAGACGATCCTCGACGTCAACGTGCTCGGCCCGGCGCGGGTGGCCCGGGCGGCGCTGCCGGTGCTGCGTGGCCAGGGCCACGGTGTGCTGATCCAGAACGGCTCGCTGGCCGGGTGGGTGTCGATGCCCTACACCGGGCTGTACTCGGCCAGCAAGGCCGCGGTCAAGGCGCTCGTCGAGGCGTGGCACCACGAGCTGGCGCCGTTCGGCGTCGAGTCGGTCACCGTCGACGCGGCGTCCTACCCCACGAACATCGGGGCCAACGCCGGTTCACCCACCGACCTGGACCGGCTCGCGCCCTACGGCGCGAACTTCACCGGCTTCCTGTCCGACGTGACGGCGCGCGCCACCTCGACCGAGCCCGGTGACCCCCGCGAGGTGGCCGACGTGTTCGTCCGCCTCGTCGAGATGCCCGACGGCACCCGCCCGCGCCGCACGATCGTCGCGCCGGTGTCCGAACACGACGCCGTCACCGCGGCCACCACCGCCGCCGACTCCGCCACCGAGTCCGTGGCCACCGGCATGGGAGTCCGCGCCCACCTGGTCTGAGCGGGCTCAGAGCCGGTCGCGCTAGCGGGCGGCGACCGCGGCGACCCGCCGGCGCGGATGTTGCCCTGGGAACCGCGGCGCTGACCCAGCAGGATGGACCCGTGACGGCGTTACGGCTGGCGGTGCTGGGGCCACTGCGGATCTGGCGGGGGGACGTCGAACTCGATCCCGGCCCGCGCCAGCAGGTCTACCTGCTGACGTTGCTGCTGGCGCGGGCCGGCCGGCCGGTCAGCGCGAGCGAGCTGATCGAGCTGATCTGGGACGACGACCCGCCGGCCACCGCGCTGAACACCGTCCAGAAGTACGTCGGTGGTCTGCGTCGCCTGCTGGATCCGTCGTTCGTCCGGCGCCGCGGGAACGGGTACGTGTTCGTGGCCGGCCCGGAGACGCTCGACCTCGTCGCGTTCCGGGAGCTGGTCACCGAGGGGCGGGCCTCGGGTGACCTGGACTGCTACGTGGCGGCGCTGAAGCTCTGGCGCGGCTCGGCGGGGGAGGGCCTCGACCACGGCCCGGCCGCGACCGCGGTGTTCGCCGCGCTGGACGGCGAGTTCTACGACGCGTGCGTCGAAGCGGCCGAACTCGCCGTGTCGCTCGGCCGGGCCGAGCGCGTGCTCCAGCCGCTGCTGCTGGCCGCGCTGATGGCTCCGCTGCACGAGCCGGTGCAGGCGAGCCTCGTGACGGTGCTGGCCGCCGCCGGGCAGCAGGCCGAGGCGCTCGCGGTGTACCGGGCCGTCCGCGCCCGGCTCGTCGACGAACTGGGCATCGACCCCGGCCCGGCGCTGCGCGCGGCACACGCGCGGGTGCTCGAACGCGTCCCGGCGACGACGCCGGCCCGGGACGCGCCGGCGCTGGTCGGGCGGCGCACGGAGCTGGCCGTGGTGCGTGCCGCGGTGGACTCGGCGCTCGCGGACGAGACCGGACTCGTCCTGGTCGAGGGCGAACCCGGCGTGGGCAAGACGTCGCTGCTGGCGGCGGCGGGCGCGGAGGCGGCGCGGCGCGGCGTGCTCGTCGTCCGGGGCCAGTGCGGCGAGGACGAGGGCGCGCCGTCGATGTGGCCGTGGGTGCAGGCCATCGGCGCGGTCGTCGACGCGCTGCCCGAGGCGGAGCGCGAGAAGTGGATCGCCGGGGAGCTCGGCCGCCTCCTCGAGCCGCGGGACGACGTCCTCGGCGAACCCCGCGGCGGTGTCCTCACGGTGCCGGTGCGCTCGGACACCGGCGCCCAGTTCCGGCTGTTCGAACGCGTGCTGGCGCTGCTCGGCCAGGTGGCCGCGCGGCAACCGCTGATGCTCCTGCTCGACGACCTGCAGTGGGCCGACGTCGCCTCCCTGCAGCTGTTCGGGCATGTGGCGACGGGCCAGCCGCGCCGCACGGTCGTCGTCGGCGCGCTCCGCGACCGCGCTCCGGTGCCCGGCTCGGAGCTGACCCGCGTGCTCGCCACCGCCAGCCGGAACCCGCGGCACCGCCGGACCCGGCTCGGTCCGCTCGACCCCGGCGAGGTGGGCGAACTCGTCCGGCGCGAGACCGGTCGCCCGGTCAGCGCCGACCTCGCGCGCACCGTGCACGAGCGCACGGCGGGCAACCCGTTCTTCGTCCGTGAGCTCTCCCGGCTGCTGGCCTCGTCCGGTGACGCCGCCGGGCTGCCGACGAGCGTGCGTGACGTCGTCGTGGACCGGACGGCCGGCCTGGACGCGGTGTCCGGCGAGGTGCTGCGCATCGCCGCCCTGATCGGCCGGGAGGTGGACCTCGGGCTGCTCGCCCGGGCCGCCGGGCTGGGCGTGCCGGAGTGCCTCGAGGGCATCGGGCCGATCGAAGCGCTCGGCCTGCTCGCCTCGGTGCCGGGCGACCCGTTCGCGCTGCGCTTCCCGCACGACCTGATCCGCGAGTCGGTGACCGGGACGATCCCGGTGGCCGCGGTGCCCCGGCTGCACCTGCGTGTCGCCGACGCGCTGGAGCACGAGGACGACGTCGAGACCCTCGCGTACCACCTGTGGGCCGCCGGGCCGCTCGCCGACCCCGCGCGCACCGCGGACGCGCTGGTCCGGGCGGGCCGCCGCGCGGCGGCCAAGTCGGCGCTGGCGGCGGCCGAGCAGCAGCTCCGGTCGGCGGCGGCGATCGCACGCGCGGCCGGCCGGGCCGAACTGGAGCTGTCCGCGCTCTCCCAGCTGATCGCCGTCGTCGGGATGCGGTCGGGGTACGCGGGATCGGCGCTCGACGAGCTCGACCGGGCCGAGCGGCTGGCCCGGGGCCTCGGCCGGGAGCGCGACGCCACGGACTTCCTCTACTCCCGCTGTGCCACGTACTCGCAGACCCTGCAGTTCGATCGCGCCCGGCCGCTGGCCCGCCGGCTGCTCGAGCACGGCGAGGCCTCCGCCGATCCGATCGTGCGCGGCTACGGCGTGCACGCCTGGGGCATCCACCAGTGGGACCTCGGCAACATCGGCGAGGCCTACCGGTACCTGCGCCGGCTGGACGTGCCCGGCCGCACCGATCGCGAGACCCACCGGCTCCGCCACGACCTGCTGGGCTTGTCTCCCGCCATCCTCGCCCAGGTCACCGCGTTGCACGGCGAGGTCGACGCGGCCCGCGACCTGTTCGAGCGGGCCGCGGCCGCCGCCGGCGAGGATCCGCACGCGGTGACGCTGACCGCGAGCTTCACGTCGACGACCGCGATGTTCGTCGGTGACGCGGCCTGGGCGCTGCGTGCCGCGGAGCGCGGTATCGCGGCCGATCCCGACTTCTCGTTCGTCTTCTACGGCGCCTACCTGCGGATGAACCGCTGGTGGGCGCGTGCGGTCACCGGCCGGGACCCCGCGGGGGCCGCGGCCGAGATCGAGGCGCTGATCACCGCGACCGTGCTCGACCCGCCGCTCACCGGCGTCTCGACCCGGTTCGGGCAGCTCGCCGAGGCCTGGCTGGCGGCCGGCGAACCGGACCGCGCGGCCGACGCGCTCGACCGGGCCGAGGACTTCCTCGACCGGTACGGGCAGCGTTACGCCGAGGGCCACATCCTGCTGCAGCGCGCCCGCCTGCACCGGGCCCGGGGCGTCCCGGCCGACGCGGCGATCGAGCGGGCCCGCGTGGTCTCCACGCAGCGCGAGGCGCACCTGTTCGCGCGTCGCGCCGCCGCCCTTCAGGACACGGCCACCGGCAGGTAGGGCTCGATCGTGCGCCGGGCCCGCGCGACGTACTCGTCCTTCTCCCCGACCGGGGCGACGTAGTGCAGCGCGTCCCGGGCGGCGTCCGGACCCACGAGCCGGGTGACGACCCACGCGGCCAGGTACGGCGAGGCGAGGCAGCCGCCGGCGGTCGCGACGTTGCCGTCGGCGTAGAACGGCTGGTCGAGCACGTCGACACCGGCCGCGACCACCCACGGTTTGCTGGTCAGGTCGGTGCAGGCGGGGACGCCGTCGAGCAGGCCGAGCCGGGCCAGCACGAGCGCGCCGGAGCACTGGGCGCCGACGAGCTGACGGGCCGGGTCGAGCCGCCCGAGCGTCGCCATGATCGTGCGGTCCTCGACCACCTCCCGGGTGGCGACGCCGCTGCCGACGAGCACCGCGTCGGCGTCGCCGGCCTCCTCCAGCGTGGCCATCGACTCGATCACGACGCCGTTCATCGAGCGCACGGTCGGGGTGGGGGAGGCGATCGTGACCCGGAGGCCCGGTATGCGGTTGAGCACGCCGAGTGCGATCAGCGAATCGAGCTCGTTGTATCCGTCGAACGTCAGGATCGCGATGTGCATGCATTCACGGTATCCATGACAGTCCAATAATTGTTATGCATACAATTCCGCTCCGTGGCCCGGTACAAAGCACTCGTCGACGCGTTCGCGGCGCGGATCAGGAGCGGCGCGCTCGCCCCCGGGGCGCGGCTGCCCACCCATCGCCGCCTCGCCGCCGACCACGGCATCGCGGTCGTCACCGCCACCCGCGTCTACACCGAGCTCGAAACGATGGGCCTGGTCAGCCGCGAACAGGGCCGGGGGACGTTCGTCCGTGACCTCGCCGTGCCCGCCGGGCTCGGCGTCGACCAGCACGTGGTGGCCGCGGACGCGGTCGACCTCAACTTCAACTACCCGTCCCTGCCCGGGCAGACCGATCTGCTCCGCCAGGCCCTGCGCGACCTGGCGACGTCGGGCGACCTCGAAGCGCTCCTGCGGTACCAGCCGCACCGGGGCCGCCCGGCCGACCGGGCCGCGGTCGCGCGGCACCTGCGCCGGCGCGGGGTGGTGGCCGATCCGTCCCGGGTGCTGATCGTCAGCGGGGCCCAGCACGGGCTGGCGGTGGTGTGCCTGGCCGCGTTGAAGCCGGGCGACGTGGTGGCGGTCGACCCGCTGACGTACCCCGGGTTCAAAGCGCTGGCGCTCTCGCTGGGGCTGGACCTGGTGCCGGTGGCGGACGCGGACGCGCTCGGGCGGCTGTGCGAACGCCGGCCGGTGCGCGCGGTGTACACGATGCCGACGTTGCACAACCCGCTCGGCACGGTGATGCCGCTGGCGTCGCGGGCCGTGCTGGCGGAGCTGGCCCACCGGCACGACCTCCTCCTCATCGAGGACGGGTCGTACGCGTACCTGGAGCCCGACCCGCCGGCGCCGCTCGCGGCCCTCGCGCCGGAGCGCACGGTGTACGTGTCGGGGCTCTCGAAGAGCGTGGCCACCGGGCTGCGGGTGGGGTTCCTCGCGGCTCCGCCGGCGCTGGTGGCGTCGCTGGAGCGGGCGATCCGGCTGACGACCTGGAACACCCCCGCGCTCAGCACCGTGATCGCGTGCCGGTGGCTGGAGGACGGCACGGTCGACGACCTCGAGGCACGCAAACGGGTGGACGCCGCGGCCCGGCAGGACGTCGCCCGCTCCGAGCTGGACGGGCTGGGACCGATCGGCCACCCCTCGTCGTACTTCACCTGGCTGCCGCTGCCCGAGGACGCCCGCGCCGACCGGCTGGCCGCCACCCTCGGCCGCTCGCGGATCTCGGTGACGACCGCGGAGCCGTTCAGCGTGGCCTCGCCCGCGCCGCAGGCCCTGCGCCTCGCGCTGGGCTCCACCGACCTGGAGAGCCTGCGGACGAGCCTGCGTACCGTCCGGCGGGTGGTGCTCGAGGATGCGTTCCAATAGACCGATGTACGAAACGTTTCTCGACGAGCACCGGGCCGAGATCGCCGCCTCCCTCGACGGCCTGACCGAGGAGCAGGCCCGCCGCTCGCTCGTCGCGTCACGCACCACGCTGCTCGGGCTCGTGAAGCACCTGATCTTCGTCGAGAAGGTCTGGTTCGACGAGGCGATCACCGGGCGGTCGCGGGCGGAGATCGGCATCGGCCCGTCGCCGGACGAGTCGTTCGTGCTCGACGACCGCGACACGATCGCGAGCGTGCTCGCCGAGTACGAGAAGACCTGCGCGCAGTCGCGCCGGGCCGCGGCCGGGCTCTCGCCCGACGACGTGGTGACCGGCAACCGCCGCGGCCCGCTGCCGATGCGGTGGATCTACCTGCACATGCTGCGCGAGACCGCCCAGCACTGCGGCCACGCCGATATCCTGCGTGAACAGATCCTCGAGGAGTCGTAGCCGTGCCGGTGGTGGAGGCTTCGATCACGGTTCCGGTCCCGCCGGAGCTGGCGTTCGCCGTGTCGCAGACCACCGCGCCGATCCGGTACCGGTGGGATCCGTTCGTGCGTGAGCAGCACTTCGTCGACGGCGCCACCGCGCCCGGCAAAGGCGTGCGGACGTTCACCCGGTCGCGGCACGGCTTCACGATGGTCAGCGAGTACGTCTCGTTCGCGCCGCCGACGCACGTCGGGATGACGATGGTGCGCGGCCCGTGGTTCTTCGAACGGTTCGCCGGCGGCTGGCGGTTCGCCCCCGCCGCCGAACCCGGGCACACCGTGGCCACCTGGCGGTACAACTTCCGGTGCCGCCCCGGCTGGCTGCGTCCGGTGGCGCACCGGATCGGCACCCGCCTGCTCGGCCGCGACATCCGGCGCCGGATCGCCGGCTACGCGGCCGGCTGCGTCGACCCGGTCGTCGTCGCCGCGGCCCTCACACCCTGACCCCGGCCAGCGCCGCGTCGGTGAACGCGTGGATCAGCGGGTGGGCCCAGTGCGGGTCCGACGAGAGCTCGGGCTGGAACAGCGAGCCCAGGAAGAACGGGTGCCCGGGAAGCTCCACCATCCGCGCGGTGCCCTCGTCGTCCACCGCCGAGAACACCAGCCCCGCCGCCTCCAGCCGGGCCCGGAACCGGTCGTCGAGGCCGTAGCTGCAGAAGAACCGCTCGACCCGGCGGCCCGCCCCCAGCACCTGTGCGGCCCGGGTGCCCGGCGACACGATCACGTCCGCCTCCTCACCGACGAGCGAACACCGCAACGCGACGATGAGCGGCTCCGCGTCCGGGTCGAGCGGCTCCTCGGCGTGCTCGACGTCGAGCCCGCACACCGAACGGGCGTACTCCAGCAGCGCGTGCTGGAAGCCGCCGCAGGTGCCCAGGAACGGAACACCCGCCGTCCGGGCCACCGTCACCGCGTGGAGCACGCCGTCCCGGTCGGCGTAAGGGCTGCCCGGCACGACCCAGATCCCGTCGAACCCGGCGAGCCCGGTGAGCCGGGACGCGTCGGTGGAGGCGATCCAGTACACGTCGACCTCGTGATCACCGGCGGCCCGGCGCAACGCGTCGGGGATGCGTGAGTGTGCCAGGACGTGCGGGGAACGATCGCCGATCAGGGCTATGCGCGCGGGTTTCATGGGTTCCAGGGTCGAGGGGTCGCGACATGAAGTCCAACGATGATTCGACGCTCTCACATCAGCTTTTCTAATGTCGCGTCATGGGGCTCGGTCTTCTACCGTCGCGCCATGGATCTGCGTCACCTGCGGTCGTTCGCCACGGTCGCCCGCACCGGCTCGTTCACCGCGGCCGCCGCCGAGCTGGGGTTCACGCAGTCAGCGATCTCCCAGCACGTCGCCGCCCTCGAAACCGACCTGGGACGCCGCCTCCTGCACCGCCGCCCGGTGCGTCTCACCGCCGAGGGCACCCGCCTCATGACCCACGCGCAACACCTCCTGCTCCGCGCCGACGTCGCCCGCCAGGAGATCCTCCGCCAGAACGAGCACCGCCCGGTGACGGTCGCCGCGACCCCGCTGGCGGCCGGCGACCACCTCATCGACGCGCTCGGCGCCGTGGACCTGGTCGAACTCGTGCTGGCCCCGGCCGACGAGGCCGTGAGCCGACTAGCCACCGGCACCGCGGACGCCGCCGCCGTCGACGGCGTGACCGCCCCCAACGGCCCGTTGGCCCTGACCGAACCCGGGGTGCTGACCCGGGCGCTGATCGCCGAAACCCGCCTGGAAGTACTCCTGACCGCGGATCATCCCCTGGCCGACGCCGACGGGTTGGACCTGGACTCGATGCGCGATGCGCGCTGGATAGACGCTCCCGACCTGCGCTGCGACGTACCCGGCACGGCAGCTCCGAGCGTGACCGGACGGTTGCGTTACCGCGGCACGGATCTGGGTCTGCTGGCCAGGTTGGTCGCTCGGGGGCATGGGCTGGCCTTGCTGCCGCGGGGGTTGGCGCCGGACACCCCGGGGGTCGCGAGAGTGCCGATGGTTCACCCCGACGTGGTGCACCGAACCGAACTGCTGGTACCTCGCGGAAGGGCGGAGTACCTGGGGGCGTTGCTGGCGGGTCTGAGCCGGGGCGGGCTACCTGGCGGCTGAGCCAGGTCGGGACGACGCAGCGACAAATCGGTTGCTGCTTCGTCGATCTGTGGCACCGTGTGGATCCTCGCCCCCTACCGCGAGGCCACGGTGACGATCTACTTCTACGGCGCCGACGACGTTCCGTACGGCTGCTTCTCCAACTTCTCCTCGCACGGCTTCGACCTCGACGGACAGTGGTGGCCGACGTCGGAGCACTACTTCCAGGCCCAGAAGTTCGCCGGCACCCGCCACGCCGACCTGATCCGCCGGGCGGCCGGCCCGTTGCGCGCCGCCGAACTGGGCCGCGACCGGTCCCGGCCCCTGCGCCGCGACTGGGAGCGGGTCAAGGACGACGTGATGCGCCGTGCCGTCGCGGCCAAGTTCGCCGCCCACGCCGACATCCGCGCCATCCTGCTGGACACGGCCGACGCCGAGATCGTCGAGGACACCGGCACCGACCACTACTGGGGACGAGGCCGAACCGGCACCGGCAAGAACGTCCTCGGCCGGATCCTGATGCGCACCCGCACCCGACTCCGTGCCGACCTCGCCCGCACCGAGGTCCGGCCTGGCCGACAGCACCGATAGCTCCCGAGCGCAACTATCGCTGATCGCTTTGTCGTGGCGAGTCTGGACCCGGGCGTGACGTGGACCCGAGCGCGGACCTGGGCCTGGCCTGGGCCTGGGCCTGAACCCAGACCTGAGCCTGGACCTGCGCCTGGCCTGTGCCTGCGCCTGGGCCTGTGCCTGTGCCTGCGCCTGGCCTGGACCTGCGCTCGGGTCTGGACCTGCGCTCGGGCCTGGACCTGGCCTGGACCTGGACCTGGCCTGGACCTGGACCTGGACCTGACCTGGGCCTGGACCTGGCCTGGGTCTGGACCTGGGCCAGGGTCTGGCCTGGGTCTGGCCTGGGTCTGGACCCCGGACCCGGACCAGGGGAGGGCCGGAACCGGGCGCGGGCCGGACCTCGGGGAGGGCCGGCCCACACCCGGCCATCAGACGCCGGCGAAGCGCGCGACCTCGGTGACGTGATCAACGTGGGCCCGGGGAACGACCCCGGAGTACACGGCGGTGTAGCACCCCGGGCACGACAGCTGCCGGAATACCACCTCGTCATCCACGTAGTCCCTCGGATCGGACACGATCTGCGGCCCGGCTTCCGTGACCGGACCGTCGTAGCGCAGCAGAACCAGATGCGAGTCGGTCGTCGTGTCGGCGAGCTTCTGACCACAGTGCGCACAGCCGACCAGCGACCCGGACACGACAAGGTTGTCATCGATACGCCGCGCCGCGCTCAGATCGACCGTCCCCTCCGGAGCCGGGACCGACCCGGACCGGGAGGCCCGAACCGCAACGAGCTCGCGCCGACGTTCCGCGGTGGCCTCGATGTCCGCGACCCCGTCCACGAGCACCACACCGTAGACGTCGGCCGCCGCCCCGGGCGTGACCTTGAACTCGCGAACATCGGCCGCGACCGCGTCCGGATCACGCCGCAGCGGGTCACCGTACCCACCACCGCCCTGCCAGTTCATGTAGAGCACCTCGCCCGGAGCCAGGTACGACTGCGCGTAACAGGGCGCGATCTCGGCGTCGCCACCGAAGTCCTCCACGGACTGCGGGATCGTCCCCTGCGCCAGGGCCCGGTGCACGTCCGAGCCCCGCACGAGCACCTCGAGCCCGGTGTTGCCGGGGTATCCGCCGGCGAGCCCGTTGTTCTGCGCCACCGCCTTACCGGCCGACGCGAACACGACGCCGGCCGGCACCTGCGAGCCGTGGAGCGCCACCGCGAGCGAGGCGCTCACACCACCACGCTGACGGCCGGGGCCGCCGGAGTCCGGTTCCTCCCGCCGCCAGAGGGTCAACAGCGGATAGAGGAATTCGGTCATCTCGACGTCGGGAATCCGGCCCATCGGGATACAGAACAGACCACCGGTGTCCATGCCGTCGAGCTGCGGGCGGGCGCCGTACCCGCCGGCCATCGGCTCCATCATGATGTTGAGGAACGGCACGGGTACCTCGCCGCGCTGGTCGAGCCCGGCGACCACGGCCGTGTCCCAGGTGCCGCAGCAGGCCGCCTGGACACTCTTGCCCAGATCGGGGGAGCAGTCGAGCATCTGCGAGAGGCACTCGGCCACCAGCGTTCCGGTGAGCCACGCGGGC
Source organism: Cryptosporangium japonicum (assembly GCF_039524755.1). Classification (NCBI taxonomy): domain Bacteria; kingdom Bacillati; phylum Actinomycetota; class Actinomycetes; order Cryptosporangiales; family Cryptosporangiaceae; genus Cryptosporangium; species Cryptosporangium japonicum. The sequence continues at coordinate 160,788 of NZ_BAAAGX010000033.1, read as the reverse complement.
CCGATGGGACCTCGGCCGACCGCCGCCGGGAACGTGGCGTTGTTGATCGTGCCTTCCTCGGAGACCAGGTCGAAGCAGCGCATCAACCCACCCGCCGACCACGGGATGTCCTGCGCGAGCATCGGCAGCAGCGCCAGCATCACGCCGCCGCGCATGCCCGCGTACGTGCAGTTGATGACGCCGGCCTGCGGATCGGTGCCGGTGAAGTCGAACGTCAGCCGGTCGTCCTGTTTGACCATCGCGACCGTGATCTTGTGGACGCCGCGGTCGCCCTCGTGCGACTGGTCCTGGTACCCGGTGGACTTCCAGGTGCCGTCGGGCAGCGAGCGCAGCTTGTCACGCAGCCGGCTCTCGGCGTCGGACATCATCCGCTTCATCACGGCCTTGACGGTGTCGGCGCCGTACTGGTCGATGACCTCGTGCAGGCGCTTGCGGCCGACGGTGTTCGCGCCGATCTTGGCCCGCAGGTCGAGGCTGACCAGCATCGGCACCCGGGACCGGCGGATCCAGAGGTCGGCGACGTCGTCCTGGAGCGCGAAGTCACGCACGACCTTCACCGGTGGCGTGGGGAGCGCCTCCGAGAACACGTCCTGCGCGGCCGGGCTGAACGAGCCGAGGCCGACACCGCCCAGGTCGGGCTCGTGGCAGATCGCGCTGGTCCACGCGAAGAGCTTGCCGTCGTGGAAGACCGGCTGGTAGACGATGACGTCGTTCTGGTGCAGGCCGCCGCCGACCCAGGGGTCGTTGCAGAGGAACATGTCGCCCTCGCGGATGCCGGGGTTGGTGGCCCGGTTGCGCAGCGTCCAGTAGATCGCCAGGTCGACGGCGCCGACCAGCATCGTGTTGTAGAGGCCGACCTGCACCTCCTGGCCGATCTCGTCGCAGATCGCGAAGTCGAAGTCGTTGGCGTCGGTGACGATCGGGGAGCCGGACATGCGCTGCAGCGCTTCGCCCATCTCCTCGGTGACCGACCACAGCCGGTGGCGGATGACCTCGTAGGTGAGCGGGTCGAGCTCGTCGATCTGTTCCTGGGTGACCGAGTGGACGGGCAGGCTGTCCGGTAGTTCGGCGGCGAGCGCGTCGGGGTCGACGGGGCGGCTCGCGAAGCGCTCGGAACCGGGGATCGGCATGGTCATGAGCGGCTCTCCGTGGTGATCGTCAGGTTGCCGAGGTGATCGACCGTGCCGCTCATGCCGGGCGGCACGACGACGGTCGTCGTCGGCACCTCGATGACGGCCGGACCGGTGATGACGTGCCCGTGGCGCAGCGCGCGGTAGTCGTAGACCGGGGTGTCGACGTAGCCGTGCCGCGCGTCGACGCAGACTTTGCGGATCCCTGACCGGGCCTCCGCCGGGTCGGGGCCGGAGGCGTCGGCGAGCTTCGGCAGTTGGGGGTCGAACGGCAGGATGCCGGTGGCGCGGACGCGGAACGTGATGGCCTGGATGCCGGCGGCGCTGAAGCCGGTGCCCTCGCCGAAGAGCTCGGCGTACCGGCGCTCGAAGTCTTTCGCCACGGTCGACATCGCGCCGTCGTCGAGCGCGCCTTCGGGCACCGTGACCGAGACCTCGGCCAGCTGCGAGGTGTAGCGCAGGTCGATCGAGCGGACGTACTCGATGCGGTCGTAGCGCAGGCCCTGCCGCTCGAGGTCGGCCGCCAGCGTCGCCTCCAGCTCGTCGAAGTGATGCTGGACCTGCGCGGCGGGCAGGGGCATCTGACCGGGGTCGGACACCTCACGGGCCAGCACGATGTCGGAGGAGGCCAGACCGTAGGCGGAGAACGCCGACGCGACCGGGCCGAGGGGCACGACGACCTGCCGGACGCCGACCTCGGCGGCGTAGGAGGCACAGTAGGCGGGGCCGGCCCCGCCGAACGCGTAGAGCACGAACTCGCGAGGGTCGTGCCCGGCCTCGACGACGGTCTTGCGCAGCAGGTCGCCGGTCTGAGCGTTCTGGATCGCGTAGATCGCGGCGGCGGCGTCCTCGACGCTGAGCTTCAACGGTTCGGCGATCTTCGTGCGGATGGCCTCGCGGGCGGCCCGGACGTCGAGGGCCTTGCGCCCGCCGAGCAGGCCCGACTCGGGCAGGATGCCGAGGACCAGGTTGGCGTCGGTGTTCGTCGGCTCGGTGCCGCCGGCGCCGTAACACGCCGGGCCGGGTACCGACTGGGCGCTGCGCGGACCCACGCGCAGGTTGCCGCCGGCGTCGATCCAGGCGATCGCGCCGCCGCCGGAGCCGATCGCGTGCACTTCGAGCGTGGGCACGTTGATCGGGTGGTGGTTGATCACGGTGCTGCTCGTGCGCACCGGCTCACCGTCGACGACCAGCCCGACGAGGAACGTGGTGCCGCCGACGTCGGTGGAGATGATGTTGCGGTGGCCGAGCTGCTGACCCAGTGAGACCGCACCGACGACACCACCGGTGAGCACCGAGCCGACCGTGCTGATCGCGGTGCGGGGAGCCTCGGCCGCCGCGATCGCGCCCCCGTTGCTCTGCATCACCAGCAGCGGGCCGGTGAGACCTTCGGCGCGCAGCCGCTCCTCCAGCGTGCCGAGGTAGCTGCGCAGGCCGGGGCCGATCTGGGCGCTCATGATCGTGGTGGAGCTGCGCGAGAACTCCCGGATCCGCGGACTGACCTCGCTGGAGAGCGCGACGAACACGTCCGCGTCGAGCTCGTGCACGAGCTCGCGGATGCGCTGCTCGTGGACGGGGTTCTTGAACGACCAGAGCAGCGACACCGCGATCGAACGGACGCCCTGGTCGAGCAGGCCCCGTACGGCGACCCGCACCGACTCCTCGTCGAGCCCGACGACGACCGTGCCGTCACGGTCGAGGCGTTCGACGACCTCGACCGCGTGCCGCTTCGGGATCAGCGTGTGGCTCTTGGTCTGGCCCAGCACGTTCTGCAACTGATCGGGCGACGATCCGAGGTAGCGGCCCTCGACGTTCATGATGAAGATCGAGTCGCGGTGGCCCTGCGTCGTGATGAAGCCGACCGGCGGCACGTTGCCCATGACCAGCGCGTTCAGCGACGACGTGGTGCCGTGGGCGATGTGGTGGGTCGTCGCGAGCATCTGCTCGAGCGGCTCGCCGAGGTTCTCGGCCAGTCCGGCGAGGACATCCATGACGCCCTGGGAGTAGTCGGGCGGCGTCGACGGAGCCTTGGCCGCGACCAGATTTCCCGAGTCGTCGTCGAGCACCGCGTCCGTGAAGGTCCCACCGACATCCACACCGATGACGTAAGCCATGTCAGTCCGCCTTGCGTTCTGTGTCTGGGCTCACACAACATAAGCAAGAGCTGACGACTCCGTCAATAGGTCGACGCAGGTGTAAATTTTGCTGCTGGAGACGGGTAACGGCGCACACGAACGACCCCCGGAGCGCCGCTCCGGGGGTCGGGGATGTGCTGCGGGCTAGAGGAGCCGCTCGAGGCGGTCGAGGTCCTCCCTGACCGCGGACAGGGCCTCCGCGGGCGACTGCGGTGCCCGCCCGTCGTCGCGTCCGCGCAGGCCGGCGACCGCCATGTCGGCGAGCTCGTCGCACACCATCACCAGATCGTCGCGACCACCGGGGCGGTACCACCAGGCCACCCAGTTCGCCATGCCCAGCGCACCCAGGGCGGCGACCCGCGGATCCACCGTACGGAACACCCCGCTGTTCACACCCTCCTCGATCACGCCGGCGATCGACCTGAGCACCGAGCGGCGCCCGGCCTCGTGCGTGGTCGCGATCTCCACCGGCAGGTCGGCCTCGGACCGCACGAGCAGCCGGAACCGGTCGGCGTGCTCGCCCTGGCGCCGCGCGGTGCTCGCCACGATCGAGTGGAGCTTCTCCGCGGGGTCGGCGTCCGTGCGTGCGGCCTCGGCCGCGATGTCGGTCGCCGCGTCCTGGGTGATCTCCGCGACCAGCTTGGCCAGCAGCTCTTCCTTGCTGCTGACGTAGTGGTAGAGCGCCGGGCGGGTGAGGCCGACGGCGTCGGCGATGTCCTGGAAGTTGGTGCCGGCGAAGCCCCGCTCGGCGAAGAGCCGGGTGGCCTGGACGTAGATCTCCTGCTCGATCAGGCCCCGGCGGGTGTTGGTGCGGGTGTGCGCGGGGGCCTCGGCGATCTTCTGGACCGTCCGACGTGCGCGCTTCGCGGGCAGCTTCGCAGGGTCGTCCTGACTACCTGTCATGAACGGTCACGTTATCAATTCGTCGGTCGCGTCCAACGCGGACTCGCTGACATCCGCGTTGACTTTTCGTCGTGTGCGTTGAAGAATCGTCTCCATGAAGCATGTGCGCGTAGGGCTCGTCGTCCCCAGCTCGAACGTCACCGTCGAGACCGAGATGCCGGCGATTCTCGGCCGCCACCCGGGCGCGTCGTTCTCGTTCCACGCGAGCCGGATGCGGATGGCCCGCGTGTCGCCGGAAGGCCTCGCCGCGATGAACGCGCAGCGGGAGCGGTGCGTCCTCGAGCTCGCCGACGCGGGCACCGACGTACTGCTCTACGCCTGCCTGGTCGCGCTGATGGCCGCCGGCCCGGGGGAGCATCAGCGCGTCGAAGGGCTGGTCGCCGAGCAGCTGGCCACCGGGGGTGCCGGCACGCTCGTCCGGTCGAGCGCCGGTGCGCTCACCGAGGGGTTGGGCGCGCTCGGCGCGCGGCGGATCGCGCTGGTCACGCCGTACCTGCGCCCGTTGGCCGAGAAGGTCGTCGAGTACCTGGAGGCCGAAGGGTTCGAGGTCGCCGACTGGCGGGCGCTCGAAGTGGAGGACAACGTCGCGGTCGGCTGCATCCCCGGCGACCGGGTGATGGACGCCGCGCGCTCCCTCGACCTCACCGGCGTCGACGCGCTGGTGATCTCCGCCTGCGTACAGATGCCCTCGCTCGGGCTGGTGGACTCGGCGGAGAAGGAGTTCGGCCTGCCCGTCCTCTCGGCCGCCACGGCCGGTGCCTACAGCATCCTGCGCGCCAACGGCCTGCCGGTGGCGATCCCCGGTGCCGGTTCGCTGCTCCGCGCCGACGTCCCCGTTCCGGCCTGAAGGAGGTCACCGTGGAACATCTCGTTCGCGGCGTCGATCACGCCGCTTTCCCGACGTTCGACCCGGCCGGCACGGTCGCGTTCTATCGCGACACCCTCGGCTTCCCGGTCGTGCACTCGATCTGTGCGGCCGGCTGGGGGCCGGAAGCCCACCCCGACTTCATCCATTTCTTCTTCGACATCGGCGGCGGGGACCGGCTGGCGTTCTTCTACTACTTCGGTCTTCCGGCGCCCGACACCAGCGAGGGCCAGGGCGACGTGTACGCCCGCTTCGGCGACGACACCCCGCTGTTCTTCGTGCGCTCCCGGCACCTGGCGCTCCACGTCGACTCCGAGGAACACCTGCTGGAGTACCGCCGGCGGCTCGACGCCAGTCAGTGGCCGGTCGAGATGCAGATCCAGCACGAGACGATTGAGTCGATCTACACCCACGACCCCAACGGCTACATGGTCGAGATCACCCGCGCGATGCGTCCGGTCACGCCCCAGGAAGACCTCGACGCCAACCTGACGATCGACGCGCTCGTCGACGTCGTCTCGCGACCGGGCGCCGGAATGGACGACCTGTTGGTCCGCAAGGCCGAGCTGATCGTCGAGCGGGCCGAGCAGTGGCAGGAGCAGCACTCCTTCCCGGAAGGGCCGGTGCGCTCATGACGAATCGGCTGTTCGTGCTCGACGTCCCGGAGAACGTGCCGATCGTGGCCGTCGCTCGCGACCTGCCCCAGGTCACGGTCGACCGGGTCGGGCCGTACTTCGTGCTCGAGTCCGACCGGCCGATCTCCATCGATCGGCGGAGCACGGGCGTGCGGCACGCCGTCTGGTACAGCTGCGTCGCCGGCCTGGCGGGCTGGCGGATCGCCCAGTGGGACAAGGACGCGCTCCGGACGGAGGCCCGATGACCAGGGGACTCGGCTCCGGGCGGTACGCCGACCCGGTCCTCGTCGCGGACGCTCCCACGTCGGTGCACGAGCTCACCACCGCCGACGGGGCGCACGTCACCGGGGTGCTGCGGGTCCCGCCGGGCGCGCGGACGGTGGTGACGCTCATGCACCCACGTCAGGATGTCACGCACCACGCGCTCGTGCCGCACCTGCTCGCGGCCGGCCGCGCCGTCTGGACCCAGGGGTCGCGCTCGCCGAACAACGACCTGAACCTGCTGCACGAACACGCCCTTCTCGACTTCGCCGCCGGCCAGGTGTTCCTGCGCGCGCACGGGTTCGATCGGATCGTCACGCTCGGGCACTCCGGCGGCGCCACCCTGGCCGCGTTCTACTGTCAGCAGGCGGCACTCGCGCCGGGGCAACGTCTCGCGGCCGCCCCGTCCGGCCGGCCGGTCCCGTTGAACGACGCGACGATGCCGCTACCCGACGGCGCCGTGTTCCTCGCGCCGCACCCGGGGCAGGGCGCGCTGCTGCAACGGGTCATCGACCCCTCGGTCGTGGACGAGAACGACCCGCTCGCCGTCGATCCGTCACTGGATCCGTTCGCGCCGGCCAACGGCTTCCGCGAGGCACCGGCGTCGGCGCAGTACGAGCCGGAGTTCGTCGCGCGTTACCGCGCGGCGCAGGCGGCCCGGGTACGGCGGATCGATGCCGTCGCGGCGGCCCTCGTGGCGGAGGGCCAGGCGGCCAACCGCGCGTTCAAGCGCTCGGGCGACGCCGGAGCGCGGCGCCGTGCCCTCGCGCCCCGACTCGTCACCGTGCACCGCACCGACGCCGACCTGCGGAATGTCGACCTCTCGATCGATCCGAACGCCCGCCCGTACGGTTCGCTCTTCGGCCGCCGCCCCGATCTCACCAACTACGGGCTCGTCGGTTTCGGCCGGTTGTCCACGGCCGAGGCATGGATGTCGACGTGGAGCGCAACCACCACGAACGCCGACTTCCTGCGGTGCGCCCCGGGCGTGAGCGTGCCCACGCTCCTGCTGGAGTTCACCGGCGACCAGGCGTCGTTCCCGCCCGACATCGTGGCGTTCAGTAAGGCGCTCGGCGCCTCGGACCTCACCGTCGACGCGGTAGCCGGCACCCACTTCGGCCGCCCGCTGACCGAAGACACCCCGTCGGGCAACGAACTCGCCTCCGCAGTGATCCAGCAATGGCTGGCCCCTCGCTTCCCAACCTGACGCCCCGGCCCCACCCCGAGGGAGGCTCCGCGCTGGCATGAGGGTTCACCGGCATAACTTCGACCCGGTGTGGGCCTCGCATCCCAGCGTGACTTCGATACCCAGCGCGGCTCCGTCCTAGCTTGACGCTCTCCCCCGCGGGCTTGGCTCCGCGCTCGATTCGGTGTGCCGCGTCGCCCTGCAGGTGTGGCGCCGTGCTTGGTGTGGCGCCGTGCTTGGTGTGGCGCCGTGCTTGGTATGGCGCCGTGCCTGGGGTGGTGCCGTGCCTGGGGTGGCGCCGTGCCTGGGTTTGGGTCCGGCCCCCGGCATGGCTCCAGGGCCGGTGTGCGTCGGTGACCGGCGTGGCTAGGGCCTCTCGCCGGGCCCCGTCATGTCCGGCGGCTCGCCCACCAGTCTCGTGGAGCGCCTGTGCTCCCTGCGGCATCTCGCCGTCCCCGCCTCGTCCAGCGCGGACTGAGCCGAGCCCGCCGCCTGGTCACGACCGCGGGAGTTGTGAGCAGGGCAAGAATCGCGGTCTGCCGCGAGGGCGGTGTCCAGATCGGCCAAGACCTGACCTCGGAGGGTCAGGAGGTGCGGCGGAGGTACATTTCGAAGACGGCGTCCAGGACCGGGCGGTTGTCGGACCGTACGAGCCGGCCGCGGACGGCGACCAGGGCTCGCTCCGGGCCCCGGGCGGTGACCTCCTCGACGACCAACGAGCCGGTCAGCGTCGTCCCGTCGGTCACGGGGGCGGTCAGTTCGATCGAGCGGATCCGCCGCCCGGCGATGACGTCCCAATGCTCGTACGCCCCGAGCACCGCGAGCCGCTGCAGAACCCCGAGGGTGTGCAAGCCGCTCGCGATCACCTCGCCGAAGTAGCTGTCGGCGGCGGCCGAGGGATCGACGTGGAAGCTCTGCGGATCCCACTGGCGGGCGAACTCCACGATCTCGTCCGCCGTGACGGTGTAGCTCCCGAGATCGATCTCGAGCCCGATCGTGAGGTCCTCGGCCCGAAGCAGTGCCACGTCGCCCCCCGCCTCGTATCAATCGATCAGGTCGACCCGGTCGACGCGGCCGCTCACGAGGGCCGCGGCGGCGAACTCGGACCAGCGCCGGTTGACCCGGGCAACCACGACGCTAGCAGTCTCCCGGCGGACCCGTTCTCCCACGTCGAAGAGCGTGAGCATCGCCTCCCGATCGTCGTCGGCGACCAGCACGACCGGCCCCGAGGTCGTCCGGGCCCGCGTCAGCAGCGTCTCGGCGGCCGGGCCCCACGCGTCGACACCGTCGACCGGCAGTGGATGAACCGAGGCCGCCGGAGCGGACGCCGACCCGGCTCCGACGCCGCGGCTGAGCACCCATGCGGCTCGATCGGAGTCGGGGACGTCGACGGGGTCGCAACCGGCGTACTGCGCCAGCCCGGTTCGCACCACGTCGGGGGCGAGCGCGCCGAACCGGTCGAGCGTGACCTTCCCCGCGCGCGTCATGTAGGCGATCAGCAGCTGTTCGACCGGCAGGTCGAGCCGGCCGGGAAAGGACTCCCACCAGCGCATGCTGCGGTGCGCGGTGGCCTGCAGGTGCTCGACCGCCGGGCGGCGCTCCTCCTCGAACCGCTGCAGCGCGGCCGGGAGGTCGGCGGCCTCGTCGAGCGCGCGGACCAGCGCGATCCCGTCTTCCATGGCGAGCTTCGTGCCCGACCCGATCGAATAGTGCGCGGTGTGCACCGCGTCGCCGAGGAGGACCACGTTGCCGTGGTGCCAGCGGGCGCACGTGACGGTGCGGAACCGTAGCCACCGGGTGCGGTTGCCGATGAGCGGATGGCCCTGCAACTCGTCGTGGAAAGCCTTCGCGAGGTAGCTGAGCGAGTGCTCGTCGCTGACGTCGGGCGGGGTCTGTTCGGTGGAGACGTCGAAGCCGGCGCGGCGCCAGGTGTCCTCGTCGGTCTCGACCAGGAACGTGCTGCGATCGGCCCGGTAGGGGTAGGCGTGCGCGACGAACGTGCCGAACTCGGTGGTGACCGGCCGGAACACGGCGCTGGGCAGCGCGAAGTCGGTGCCGGCCCACAGGTAGAGGCCGCGGTGGGTGGAGACCTCCGGGCCGAAGGTGGCCGAGCGGGTCGCGCTGTTGACTCCGTCCGCGGCGATGACGAGGTCGGCGTCGAGATCGCCGGCCGACACACGGGCGCCGGACCGGATCCGCACTCCGGCGGCCTCGGCGTGCCGACGGAGGATGTCGAGCAGGGTGGACCGGCCGATCGCGATCAGGTTGCCGACCGGCAGCGTGACCTTCTGTTCGCCGACGGCCATCGCCATGTCGTGGCTCCACGCGTTGTCGACGATCTCGGCGAAGCTGGCCGGATCGGCGGCGTCGAGGTTGCGCTGCGTACGGGTGGCGAGCCCGACGCCGAAGCCGAACGTCTGCCCGGGGGGACTCTGCTCGTAGACGGTGACCGAACACCCCGGACGGCTCAGCTTCAGGAGCCTGGCGACGTACAGACCCCCGGGGCCTCCGCCGAGTACGGCGACGGATCGCAGGTTCACGGCGACTCCTTGTCGGACGACTGATCCGACGCCAATGTAAGCCGGATCAACGTTTGCGTCAATCTTTTGACATCAGCGTCCAGGAGCGCTAGATTCGAGACCATGAGCAGCACCGATGGGCTGGTTCGGTACCCCGCCGACGTCGCCGCGCGCTACCGAGCCGCGGGCGCGTGGGGCACCCGGTCGCTCGCGGCCGAGTTCCGGGCCGTCGCCGAGCGCGTCCCCGAGCGGGAGGCCGTCGTGGCCCCCGACGGCCGGCTCACCTACCGCGAGCTCGACGAGCGGGCCGATCGTCTGGCGCTCGGCCTCACCGAACTGGGCCTGCGGCCGGGAGGCCGGGTCGTCCTCCAGATCGGCAACCGGTTGATGTCCGTCGTGGCCTGGTACGGGTTGCTCAAGGCCGGGCTGGTGCCGATCTGCTCGCTCCCGGCCCACCGCGAGCACGAGATCTCCGGCGTCAACCGGAAGACCGGCGCGGTCGCGCACCTGGTCGAGGCCGGCGGGCGGTTCGACCTGGTGGAGTTCGCGCTGCAGCAGCGGATCGGCGTGCCGCTGACGATCGGCGCGGCGGACGGGCCGAACCGCCTCGAAGACCTCGTCGACCGTTCCGATCCCGGCGTCGCGCGCGCCGTGGTCGACCGCATCCAGGCCCGGATCCACCCCGATGAGGTCGCGGTCTTCCAGCTTTCCGGCGGCACCACCGGTGTTCCGAAGGTCATTCCGCGCCTGCACGCCGAGTACTGGTACAACGCGCGTGCCTACGCGGAGGCCTCCGGCTGGGACGAGACCACACGTAACGGGCACCTCATTCCGGTGATCCACAACGCGGGCATCGTGTGCGGGGTCCACGCCCCGCACAGTGTGGGCGGCTGCACGCTGCTCACCTCGCCGGTGCTCGACGAGGCGCTGCCGATGCTGGCCGCTGAGCGGGTCACCGATGTCCTGTTCGGCCACGGTCATTACGGCGCGGTCGGTCATCCGGTGTTCACGCAGCTCGTGCCGAGCCTGCGCCGGGTCGTGCTCTCCGGCGCGAAGGTTCCGCTGCCCCTGTTCGAGGCCCTCGAAGGCCACGGGCTGTGGTCCGGTCAGCTGTTCGGCATGGGGGAGGGGTTCTTCGCGCTGAGCGGCTCCGGGGCGCCGCGCGAGGCGCGCCTCACCACTGTCGGCACGCCGATCTCCGCTCTCGACGAGTTCCGGGTGCTCGACCCCTCCTCGGAGAAGGAGCTTCCCGACGGTGAGGTCGGGGAGCTCGCGTGCCGTGGTCCGTACACGCTGCGGGGGTACTTCGACGCACCGGACGTCAACGCGGTCGCGTTCACGTCCGACGGGTTCTACCGCACGGGGGATCTGGTCGCCGTGCGGACGTTCGGGGGTGAACGTGCCATCTCGGTGGAGGGGCGGATCAAAGACGTCATCAATCGGGGCGGCGAGAAGATCAGCGCCGAGGAGGTGGAGGTGCTGTTGCTCCGGCACCCGGGCATCCGGGAAGCGGCGATCGTCGCGATGCCGGACGAACGCCTCGGTGAGCGGTCCTGCGCGTACCTGGTGCCCAGTGGAGGGCGGCTCACCCTGCCTGATCTGCAGGAGCATCTCGCGGGACTCGGGGTAGCGAAGTTCAAGTGGCCCGAGCGGCTCGAATGGGTGTCGTCGTTGCCGAAGACGGCGGTGGGCAAGCTCGACAAAAAGCTCCTCCACCGCCAGATCGCGGCGAAGCTATCGGAGGAGTGACCCGGCCCCCACCGCGGGAGAAGGCCCCGTCCCCGCCGCGGAGGAAAGCCCGGCCCGCACCGAGGAGGAAAGTTCAGGCCGACCCGAAGGACGCCCGGGCCCGTACCGGGGCGGATCGATCGAGCCCTCCTGATGGAAGCCGAGGCCCGCACCCAGCGGCGGATCGACCGCGCCCACCCGAGCGACTGCCCGCGGTGCGTCGGCCAGACCGACCCGGCGCTGTTACGGCCACGGCCAGTCTCTTCGGGTCGAAGCCGAGTTCGCGGGCGTTGTCGGCCACCCACCGCGTCGCGGCGAAGCCCGCCTCGATCGCGGCCGGGTGGCGGTGTTCCGGCGCGAGTGGGTAGTCGACCGACACGACGACGCTTCCGGACCGGTTGGTCAACGCGCGGGCGAGGCCGTCGTGGGAGTCCAGGTCACCCGCCGCCGTGGACGAACACGACGACCCGGGAGCGGGCTCGAGAGGGCAGGGCGGTAGATGCCCGCCGGTCGTGGACGTCGGCGAGCGGTCCCGCGACGAGCATCCCGGCCAACCGGCGCGCGCCTGGGCCGGGGTGACGGTGTGCCGACCGGCGAAACCGGTACCGGCGAGCCGATCGAGATGGGACGAGTGCCGCGGGCCGATCGAGTCGAGCGGCCGCGACGGGCTGCGTCGCACGTTCGATCCGAGCGTGCTCGACCGGATCACGCTGATCGGCTGGGCCCGCGCGGCCGGGTTCACGCCGGCGCGGATCGCCCGCTTCCTGGTCGCGCCGCCCGGTGACGACGAGGCGTGAGCGCCTGGCCGAGAAGGCCCGCGAGCTGGAGGAGGACATCGACCGGCCGACCCGGATGCGGGACTGCCTGCGTCACGCCGCCACGTGCACCCACCCGCCCCTGGTGGAGTGTCCGGAGTGGAAACCCCGGATGGGATGGTGCAACAGTTCACCGACTCCGCTGCGTTCCGGTTGTGAACTCACGGGGAACGGGGACGGTGCGATGGGCCGGACGGCCGACGACGACGCGTTCGAAGCCTTCGTCAACCAACGCAGCCGGGCGCTGCTGCGTTACGGCTTCCTGCTGGCCGGGGACTCGCACACCGCTGCCGACCTCGTGCAGGAGGCGTTGCTGCGCCTGCGTGACGCGTGGGGACACGGTCGTGGCCGGGACCATCCGGACGCCTACGTCCGCACCACCATGTACCGGCTCCACATCAGCTGGTGGCGCCGGCTGCGCCGGGAACACCTCAGCGAGCGGGTGCCGGACACCGCGGTCGTCGATCCGGGCCTGCGCCGGGTCGAGGACGACACCGGGCTGTGGCCGGCGTTACGCACGCTCGGCCGGCGGCAGCGTGCCGTGCTCGTCCTGCGCTACTACGAGGGCCTGGACGACGACCGGATAGCCGAGTTGCTCGGCATCAGCCGGGTCACCGTGCGCACCCAGGCGATGCGTGGCCTGCGCACCCTGCGTGAGCAGCTGACCGAAGAGACCGTCCCCACCGGCCCGAGGAGGAATCGTGGCTGAGACCGTCGAGGCCGCCCTCGCCCGCACCCTGGACCGGGCCGCCGAGGCCGCCCCCGTGCCGGGGCCGGACCTGGCCGCCTCGCTGACCCGTCGTCACTACCAGCGCGCGAACCGGCGAGTCGACGGGCGCGGCCGGCTGATGGTCGTCGCGGCCGCGTTCGCGGTGGTGGCGGTGCTCGCCACCGGGGTCACCGCGGTGCGGACGATCCGCGACGGGCACCCGCCGACCACCGGGGCGGAACCCGGCGCGCTGGCCTTTCTCACGCCGGCGGCTCCGGTGGTGGAGCGCGCCGACTATCCCGACGGCGCGACGGTCGAAGACGTCTGGCCGTCGGCGTACAGCAAGATGACGGGGTCGTTCCCGATCTACCGTTTCCTGGCCGGTGGCCGCGTCCTCGTCGGCAGCCCGTCGAGCGCCGAGAACACGGACGACCAGGTCGGCCGGAAGAGCTCGATCGTCTCGGTGGACACCGTGACCGGTGCGACGCGTGCGATCAGCCCGGCCGGTCAGAGCCACTTCGCGGTCGGTGAGCCGGCCAACGCCGGCGCCGAGAAGTGGGTCGTCTGGGCGGTGTCGGCGCCGGATGGACGAGGGGAGATCTGGCGGGCCCCGGTCGACGGCGGCGCGGCGGCCCGGGTCACGACGCTGCCGCCGATCAAGAACGTCCACGTGGCCGAGCTCCGGCTGACGGTCGTCGACGACGTGGTGCTGATCGACCCCTATCCCGGCGTGGACGGACATCGCAACTTCGGCGTGCTCTGGGTGCCGCTCGACGGCAGTTCCGCGCCGGCCGTCATCCCCGGCTCCCACGACTACCGGTACCTGCAGTGGCCGTGGTTCGGGTCCACCGCGGTCATGAACAACTCGACGATCTGGAACGCCGTCACCGGTGAGCGGCAGACCACGCCCCTCAGCTGGAAGTCGATGAGCTGCTCGAGGTCGTGGTGCGTCGGGCGCGAGCAGGACGTCGTCGTGGTGGGGCGGCGCGACGGTGCGGACGTGCGCGAGATCGCGCTCGGGCCCGGCGGTGGCGGCTACCGGATCGTCGCCGACCGTTTCGTCGTGGGCGCGTTCGTCGGTAGCGGCGCTTTGATCTACGACCTGGTCGCGCGCAAATACCTGCGGCTGCCCCGGGCCGGCCGGGGGGAGCAGTGGCGGGACGCGCAGCTCAGCGCCGCGACCAGCACCGACCCGTTCTACCTCTGGACGGTGACGACCGCGGGGCGGCCGGATTCGCTCCGCGTACTGCGGGTGGGGGAGATGCGCTAGCTCTACTCGGTCATGACGTCGGTGTCAGGGGGCTGCCACCGGCCGACGGTCGGACGCGGGACACCCATCCGGCCGGTCCCGCGAGCCCGGGGACGCCCCTGACGGCAGTTGCCGGACCGGTCCAGGATGATTGCCGCGACGATCGCGTCCCGCGCGCCGATCGCGGCCGAGACCGCGAAGGTGGCCCTGCGGGCCGAGCCGCCGTCGCCCCACCGTGCACTCACCCGGAGGTAACGAGATGAACTGGCCTCCCACGGCTGCCCTTCCCGTCGACGCGGGCTCCGCGACACTGGTTGGGCGCGTGTGGCGGCCGGGCCTCGGCCCGTCCGTCGTGGCCGTCCGGGGCGGAGCGCTGTTCGACGTCACCGACAGCTTCCCGACCGTCCGGGAGCTCACCGAGTCCGACGACCCCGCCATGGCGCTGAGCGGAGCGACCGGCGAATTCCTCGGGCCGCTCGACCCGGTTCTCGCGAACACCCCGCCGGAGACCCGGGACGCGAACCGGCCGCACCTGCTGGCCCCGGTCGACCTCCACGTCGTCAAGGCCGCCGGTGTCACGTTCGCCGCCTCTATGCTCGAGCGGGTGATCGAGGAACGGGTCCGCGGTGACGCCGGTGCCGCGGCCGACGCCCGCGCCGACATCCACGCGCTGATCGGCACCTCGACGCCCCGCCCCGGCTCACCGGAGGCCGCGACGCTGCGCGAGGTGCTCGTCGCCGAGGGCCGCTGGAGCCAGTACCTCGAGGTGGGCCTCGGTCCCGACGCGGAGATCTTCACCAAGGCCCCGGTGCTCGCCGCGGTCGGCACCGCCGTCGACGCCGGCGTGCGCCGCGACTCCACCTGGAACAACCCGGAGCCCGAGGTCGTCATCGTCGTCTCGTCGGCGGGCACGATCGTCGGCGCCACCCTGGGCAACGACGTCAACCTGCGTGACATCGAGGGCCGCTCGGCGCTGCTGCTGCCCCAGGCCAAGGACAACAACGCGTCGGCCGCGCTCGGCCCGTTCGTGCGTCTGTTCGACGCCGGCTTTACCCTCGACGACGTCCGCGGCGCGACCGTGACGCTGACCGTCGACGGCGAGGACGGGTACCACCTCGACGGTGAGTCCTCGATGACGCGGATCAGCCGCGACCCCGCCGATCTCGCCGCCCAGCTGATGCGCAGCCACTTCTACCCCGACGGTGCCGTGCTCTACCTCGGCACGATGTTCGCGCCGACGGCCGACCGGCACACCCCCGGGCTCGGATTCACGCACGACGAGGGAGACGTGGTGACCGTGACGTCACCCCGCCTGGGCACGCTGACCAACCGCATCCGCCCCGCCGACGCGTGCGAACCCTGGACCTTCGGCCTCGCCGATCTGATGCGGAGCCTCCGCGACCGATGACTACTGGCATCAGCAGGTCGCGGAAGCGGTCGGCGACCCGATCGGTCACGCTCGCCGACGCCCCACCATCATCCGTGAAAGCACGTGAGGAGTCTTCGTGAGCACCGTTGAAGCAGTGACCCGGGCGGCCGCGGGAGCGGCGGCCGGGCTGGCGGCGATGGGGCGCGCGGGCCGGGCCCGGCTCCTGCGCGCGGCCGCCGACGAGATCGAGAAGCGCCGGGACGCGCTGATCGCGACCGCCGCGCGGGAGACGC
Organism: Cryptosporangium japonicum; assembly: GCF_039524755.1. Classification (NCBI taxonomy): domain Bacteria; kingdom Bacillati; phylum Actinomycetota; class Actinomycetes; order Cryptosporangiales; family Cryptosporangiaceae; genus Cryptosporangium; species Cryptosporangium japonicum. The sequence goes on along the minus strand of NZ_BAAAGX010000033.1, from coordinate 144,991 downwards.
ACCTCGGGGAGGCGCGGCTCGACGGCGAGGTGACGCGCACCGCGTACCAGCTCCGTGTGTTCGCCGACGTCCTCGACGAGGGTTCCTACCTCGAGGCCACGATCGACCACGCCGGCGACACCCCGATGGGCCCGGGCCCGGACCTGCGCCGCCTGCTGGTGCCGCTCGGTCCGGTGGCGGTGTTCGGGGCCTCGAACTTCCCGCTGGCGTTCTCCGTGCCGGGCGGCGACACCGCCTCGGCGCTGGCGGCCGGCTGCCCGGTCGTGCTGAAAGCCCACGAGTCCCACCCCGAGACGTCGGAGCTGGCCTTCGAGGCCCTCGCCGCGGCCGTGGTCGCGACCGGCGCCCCCGACGGCACCGTCGGCCTGATCCACGGACGCGAAGCCGGCGCCGAACTCGTCACCGACCCGCGGATCACCGCGGTCGGCTTCACCGGCTCGCTCGGCGGGGGACAGGCGCTGCGCGCGCTGATCGAGACCCGCCCGGAGCCGATCCCGTTCTACGGCGAGCTCGCCAGCCTCAACCCGCTGGTCGTGACGCCGGCCGCGGCGGCCGCCCGCGCCGGGTCGATCGCCGCCGGCCTGGTCACCGCGGTCACCGGCTCGCTGGGTCAGCTCTGCACCAAGCCGGGCCTGATCTTCGTCCCCGCCGACGAGGCCGGCGACACGCTCGTCGCCGCGATGGCCACCGCGCTCGCCGACGTCCCCGCCGGCCTGCTGCTCAACGACCGCGTCGCGGACGGCTACGACTCGATCGGCGCCGACCTGCGCTCCCGGCCGGGGGTCGCCACCGCCGCCACCGGGGCCACCGGGGCCGGCGACGGCGCGACGCCGGCGCTGCTCACCGTGGACGCCGCGAACTTCACCGCGGACCTGGCCGAGGAGTGCTTCGGCCCGCTCGCGCTGGTGGTGCGGTACGAGTCGGAGAAGGACCTGGTCGACGTGCTGTCGACGCTGCCGGGCTCGCTCACCGGCACGATCCACTCCGCCGACGGCGACGACCTGGGCCCGCTGCTGGCCGTGCTGACGCCCCGCGCCGGACGCCTGCTCTTCGACGCCTACCCGACCGGCGTCCTCGTCGCCTGGGCGCAGACGCACGGCGGGCCGTGGCCGTCGACGAACACCGTGCACACCTCGGTGGGCCCGACCGCGATCCGCCGCTTCCTGCGTCCGCTGACGTACCAGAACGCCCCCGAGCAGGTCCTGCCGGAGGAGCTCCGGGACGGGTACACGGGCATTCCGCGTCGTGTGGACGGGGTGTTGCAGGCGTAAGTTGAGGGGGTGCGCCCCCCGCTTCCGCCGTTCACCGCCAAGACCGCCGCCACCAAGGTCCAGGCGGCCGAGGACGCCTGGAACACCCGCGATCCCGAGCGGGTGTCCCTGGCCTACACCGAGGACTCGGTCTGGCGGAACCGGGACACGTTCCTCACCGGCCGCGCCGCGATCGTCGAGTTCCTCACCGCGAAGTGGCAGCGGGAACTCGACTACGCGCTGCGCAAGTCACTGTGGACGTTCGCCGGCCACCGCATCGCCGTGCGCTTCCAGTACGAGTGCCGCGACGAGGCCGGGCAGTGGTGGCGCAGCTACGGCAACGAGAACTGGGAGTTCGACGACCAGGGCCTGATGCGCCGCCGCGAGGCGAGCATCAACGACCTGCGCATCACTGCGGACGAGCGGCGCATCATCGGTCCGCGTGCTCCCGGTGACGAGTCCGAACTGCCGTTGCGCTGAGGCGTCGCAGCACCGGCCAGAGCAGGATCACCGCGATCGTTCCGTAGATCACGTACGACAGCGCGCCGCCGAGCAGACCGGACGGGTCACCGCCGGAGAGCTGGAGCGCCATCCGGCCCTGCCGTTCGGCGATCGGGCCGAGGATGACCCCGACGATGAGCGGCAGGATCGGCAGCCCGAACCGGCGCATCCCGAAGCCGATCAGCCCCAGCACCAGCAGCAGGAGCAGGTCGAACGGCTGGGCGTTGACCGCGTACGCCCCCATCGAGGCGAAGAACAGGATTCCGGCGTACAGGTACGGGCGGGGCACGCGCAGGAGCTTGGCCCAGAGCGGCGCGAGCGGCAGGTTGAGCACCAGCAGCATCAGGTTGCCGATGAACAGGCTCGCGATCAGCGTCCAGACCAGCGAGGACTCGCGTTCCAGCAGCAGCGGGCCGGGCTGGATGCCGTAGCTGGTGAGCGCGGCGATCATCACCGCGGCGGTGGCGTTGGTGGGCAGGCCGAGCGCGAGCAGCGGCACCAGCGTGCCGGCCGCCGACGCGTTGTTAGCGGCCTCCGGCCCGGCGACGCCCTCGATCGCGCCCCGGCCGAACTCCTCCGGGTGCCGGCTGAGCCGTTTCTCCAGCGTGTAGGAGAGATAGGTGGGGATTTCGGCGCCGCCGGCCGGCATCACGCCGAACGGGAACCCCAGCCCGGTGCCGCGCAACCACGGCCGCCACGAGCGGCGCCAGTCCTCGCGCCCCAGCCACGGCCGGCCGACCGGGATGACCTGGCCGATCGTGTGGCGCAGGTGCGCGGCCACCCAGAGCGTCTCGCCGACGGCGAAGATCCCGACGGCGACGACGATGACGTCGATGCCGTCGGCCAGCTGCGCCAGGTCGAGCGTCAGCCGCTGCTGTCCGGTGACCCGGTCGATGCCGACCAGACCGATCGTGAGGCCGAGCAGCAGCGCGGCGAAGCCCCGGATCCGGGAGGCGCCGAGCACCGCGCTGACCGCGATGAAGCCCAGCAGCATGATCGCCAGGTAGTCGGGCGCGCCCAGGCTGACCGCGAACGTCACCATCAGCGGGGTCACCAGCACCAGCAGCAGCGTGCCGATCGTGCCGGCGACGAACGACCCGATCGCCGCGGTGGCCAGCGCCTGGGCCGCGCGGCCGGCCTTGGCCATCTTGTTGCCCTCGATCGCGGTGACGACCGACGACGACTCACCCGGCGTGTTCAGCAGGATCGACGTCGTCGAACCGCCGTACATGCCGCCGTAGAGGATGCCGGCGAACATGATGAACGCCTGGGTCGGCTCCAGCCCGTAGGTCAGCGGGAGCAGGAGCGCGACCGTCATCGCCGGCCCGATGCCGGGCAGCACACCGACCGCGGTCCCCACGGTCACGCCCAGGAGCGCGAACAGCAGGTTCAGCGGCGTGACGACGCCGGCGAATCCGTCGAGCAGGCTGCCCAGGTCGTCGATCACAGGATCCCCTGCAGTATCCCGGCGGGCAGGGCGACGCCCAGCCCGATCGCGAACCCGTAGAACGTGGCCAACGCGAGCGTGACCGCGACCGCGAGCGACACCAGGTGCCGGCGCGCGCCGAGCGCGAACGCGGTGCCCCAGAACAGCAGCGATCCGCTGATCACCCAGCCCAGCGGCTCGATCAGCACCGCGTTGAGCGCGAACGCGGCGATGACCAGCGCGACCGTCCGCCAGTCGATCGGCGAGCCGGGGTCGACGTCCTCTCCGCCCTCCGGCTCGCCCCGGCCGCCGCGCGCCACGTCGATCGTGTACGCGACGGCGACGACCAGCAGCAGCGCGCCGATCAGGATCGGCACCGGCCGCGGCCCGATCGGGTCGTTGCTGTTCGTCGCCGGGTCGGTGCGTGCCGCGTCGATCATCACGAGGACGCCGACGACCGCGAGGAACGCGCACACCCCGTACTGGGCGCGGTCGGGTGGCGCGGTGACCGGCTCGCTCACGTCAGGCCGAGGCTGGTGAGGATCTCCGCGACGGCCTTGTCCTGTTCGGTGAGGAACGTCGCGAACTCGGGCCCGGTCGCGAACGCGTCGGTCCAGCCGTGTTTGGCCAGCTCCGCCTTCCAGGCGTCGGTGCCGTGCATCCGCGTCAGCAGGTCGATCCACCGCTGCTGGTCGGCCTCGGAGATCCCGGGTGGCGCCACGATGCCCCGCCAGTTGGTGAAGATCAGGTCGATGCCCGACTCCTTCAGCGTCGGTGCGTCCTTCACCATGTCCAGCCGGTTCTCGCTGGTCACCGCGAGCACCCGCACCTGGCCGGCCTCGATCTGGTCGATGAACTCGCCGACCCCGCTGGCCCCGAACGCGATCTTGCTGCCCAGCAACGCCGGGAGCAGTTCGCCGCCGCCGTCGTAGGAGACGTAGTTGACCTGCCTCGGGTCGATGCCGACGGCCTTCGCCAGCTGCATCGGCAGCAGGTGGTCCGGGCCGCCGGGCGAGGAGCCGCCACCGACCGCGATCTTCTTCGGGTCGGCCTTCCACGCGGCGACGAGGTCGTCGATGGTGCGGTACGGCGAATTCTTGGGCACGACGATCGCGCCCGACTCCTCGATCAACTTCGCGATCGGCGTCGTCTCGGTCAGCTTGGCCGGCGACTTCTGGGTGTAGGACGAGCCGACCACGCCCAGCCCCATCTGCATGACGAGGTCGCCGTTGCCCTTCTCGTTGACGATGCGCTGGAGCCCGACCACCCCGCCCGCGCCGGAGAGGTTGAACACCTCGACGCCGACGGCGATCCGGCTGTCCTCCATGACCTTCGCGAGGGTGCGCGCGGTCGTGTCGTAGCCGCCGCCGGGGCTGTTGGGCACCAGGATCCGCAGGCCGCTGACGGGTTTTCCGGACGTCCCGCTCGCACCGTCCCGGTCGGCGGTCGCGCCGCAGGCGGTCGTGGCCAGCAGGGTCATCGCGGCGAACGCGGCCAGCACGCGAGGCGTTCTTTTCATCGCGATTTCTCTTTCGTTTCGGGAGCGTCCGACGCGATGATGATGAGCCCCACCGATGCCGTCATTGCGTTGTGTAACCAGTGGAGGTTTTATTCATTGTGGTCGTGACGTCGCGGCGCTCCACGCTCGCGGGCCAGCTCCTGGCGCTCCAGCTCGTCGTCATCGTCGTGGTGCTGGTCGCCATCGCCGCGCTGTCGGTGGCGCAGTCCGCGGCCACGTTCGACCGGGTCGAGGGCCGGCGGGTCGCGGCGCTGGCCGAGCAGCTGGCCGACAACCCGCTGGTGCGCACGCAACTCGCGCAGCCGGCGCCGGGCGAGACGCTGGCGCCGCTGGTGCAGACGATCCGGACCCAGTCCGGCGTCACCTCGGTGACGATCGCCGACGCGGACGGCATCGTGGTGAGCTCGACCGACCCGCTGCTGACGCGGGGCCGGCTGCCGCTGGGCAGCGCCGGGGTCGCCGACGGCCGGAGCTGGTCGGGCGAGCTGCGGCTGAACGGATCGCTCGAGCTGGTCGCGCAGGTGCCGGTGCTCGGCGCCGAACCGCAGAACCTCGGCCGGCAACTCGGCGTCGTGGTCATCGGCGAGGCCTCGCCCACCCTGCAGCAGCGGGCCCTGGACGCCTCGTCGCACCTGGCGATCTACCTGGGGCTGGCCAGCGTCGTCGGGCTGCTCGGCTCCTGGTTGCTGGCCCGGCGCATCAAGCGCCAGACGCTCGGACTCGAGCCACGGGAGATCGCCGGGTTGGCCGAACACCGCGAGGCGATGCTCTACGGCATCGCCGAGGGCGTCATCGCGCTCGATCCGCACGACCGCGTCACGCTCGTCAACGCGGTCGGCCTGCGCCTGCTGGACCTGCCGGAGGAGTGCGTCGGCGCGACGCTCACCGAGCTGGGCGTCGAGGGACGGCTGGGGGAGGTGCTCACCGGGGGCGCGCGCGACGAGGTCGTGCTGCGCCGCGGCCGGGTGCTGGTGCTCAACCGGATGAGCGTCACCAAGGACGGGCGCCGGCTCGGCTCGGTGACCACGCTGCGTGACCGCACCGAGCTCGCCCAGCTCGAGCGGGAGATGGGCTCGTTCCGCAGCTCGACCGAGTTGTTACGCGCACAGGCCCACGAGTTCGCCAACCAGCTGCACACGATCTCGGGTCTGATCCAGATCGGGGAGTACGACGAGGTGGTGCAGTACGTCGAAGCGCTCGCGGACCATCGCGAGTCGCTCGACCTCACGTTGACCAGCCGGATCCAGGACACCGCGGTGGCGGCGCTGCTGATGGCGAAGTCCGCGCAGGCGGCCGAGCGCCGGGTGCGGCTGCGGATCTCCGAACGCACCGCGCTGGGGCGCCTGGAACCCGATGACGCCGCCGACATCGCTACCGTCGTCGGCAACCTCGTCGACAACGCGCTCGACGCCGCGGCGGTCACCGACGGCGCCTGGGTCGAGGTCGAGTTGCGCCAGGACACGTCGACGGTGGAGATCGTCGTGCGTGACTCCGGGCCGGGGATCGCACCGGAGCTGGCCCAGGAGGTCTTCGCCCGCGGGTTCACGACCAAGGCGGCCGAGGGCGGGGAACGCGGGATCGGGCTGGCTCTCACCCGGCTGGTGTGCCAGCGCCACGGCGGTGAGGTATCGGTGGCGAACACCCCGGAGGGCACGATGTTCGTGGCCCGGCTGACCGTCGGCGCACCGGCGCCCGGCCGGGCGCCGGTGGACGCGTGATCACCGTCCTCGTCGTCGACGACGACTTCCGGGTGGCCCGCATCCACTGTGGCTTCGTGGAACAGGTCGCGGGCTTCGCCGTGGTCGGCGTCGCCCACACCGGTCGCGAGGCCCTCGACGCGGTCGCGGACCTGCGCCCCGACCTGGTGCTGCTCGACCTCTACCTGCCGGACGTCTTCGGCCTCGACGTACTGGCCGAGCTGCGCACGTCGGCCCACGACTGCGACGTCCTGGTCATCTCCGCGGCCCGCGAGGCCGACGCCGTGCGCGGGGCCGTCCGCAACGGGATCGTCAACTACCTGCTGAAACCGTTCGGGTTCGACGATCTCCGCCGTCGGCTGCAGCAGTACGCCGCCCAGCGGGCCGGCCTGTACGCGACCGAGCTGGAGAGCCAGGCCGACATCGACCGGGCGCTCTCACAGGCCGCGCGCTCGGCGACCCGGGCGCTCCCGAAAGGACTGAGTGCGGAGACGGCGGCGCTCGTCGAGCGCGTCGTGCGTGCCGCCGCCGTGACCCTGTCGGCGGCCGAGTGCGCGGACCGGGCCGGCATCTCCCGGGTCAGCGCCCGCCGCTACCTGGAGTTCCTCCGCGACGCCGGCCGGGTCACGGTCACGCTCCGGTACGCGCAGGGCCGCCCCGAACGACGCTACCGCTGGTCGGACTGACCCGGCTGCACGCCGCGTACGCCCTCGATGAACAGGTCGAGCCCCAGCTCGAAGTAGGCCGGCTCGTTGCCGCAGTCGGTGAACGCGTCCGCCGAGGCCACGGTGAGCGGGTACCGCTCGGGCGACAACGCCTGCAGCGACGCGCGTTTGAGCCGGATGTGCTCCTCCCGCGCGGCCGGGTCCTCGCCGACCATCAGCCCCGGCTCCTGAGTCACCAGCGCCACGATCGTCTGCAGCGCGTGGCCGGAGAGCTGGGCCGACTGCTCGGCGGTGAACCCCGCCGAGCGCAGCACACCGAGCGTGCGCTCGGCGAGCTGCAGGCCCGGCTCGGACAGCAGCACCCGGGTCTTCACCAGGTCGGCGACGGCCGGGTGGGCGCGGAGCACGGCGAGCAGCTCGGACAGCAGGACACGCAGCTGCTCGGGCCAGGGGTCGTCGGACTCCGGCGGCAGCGTCACGTCGGACAGCACCTTCTCGGCGATGCCGTCGAACAGCCGGTCCTTGTCCTTGAAGTGCCAGTACAACGCCATCGGCGTGACGCCCTGGTCCTGCGCCAGCCGCCGGATGGTCACCGCCTCGAGCCCCTCGGTGCCGGCGAGCGTGATCGCGCAGTCGACGATCCGCTCCCGCGTGAGCCGCTCCTTGACCGCCGTCTCCGCCCGTTTTCTCGCCACGGTTGACAACTATACGGCGTACATGTTTCGCTCTCAACCGTTCCTATACGGCGTACATGTACGTCGTACGTGATGCAGACGAGGCGAATCAGCTATGCGACGCAGTCCGTGGGCCACCCTGGTGGTCCTGGCCCTGGCCCAATTCATGGTGGTGTTGGACGTCACGATCGTGAACGTCGCGCTGCCCGACATCCAGGCCGACCTGGCCTTCACCCCCGACAACCTGCAGTGGGTGATCAGCGCGTACACCCTGGTCTTCGGCGGCTTCCTGTTACTCGGGGGCCGGGCCGCGGACCTCCTCGGCCGGCGGCGGCTTTTCGTCGTGGGGCTCGCGCTGTTCGGGATCACCTCGCTGATCGGCGGGCTCGCGCCGTCCCAGGAAGTGCTGATCGGCGTCCGCGCCCTGCAGGGCCTCGGCGGGGCGCTGCTCTCGCCGGCCGCGCTGTCGATCCTCACGGTCACGTTCGCCCACGGCCGGGAGCGCAACATCGCGCTCGGCATCTGGGGCGGTCTGGCCGGTCTCGGCGGCACGCTGGGCGTGATCGCCGGCGGTGTGCTCGTCGACAGCGCGGGCTGGGAGTGGGTGTTCTTCGTCAACGTGCCGATCGCGGCCGCGCTGGTGCTCGTCACGCCGGCGATCATCCGCGAGAGCAAGGTGGAGACCAGCGGGCCGCGCACGTTCGACGCCGCCGGTGCCGTGCTCGCGACCGGCGGTGTGCTGGCGCTGATCTACGGTGTCATCCGGGCCGAACCGCTGGGCTGGAGCGCCGGCGAGGTCGTCGGCTCGCTGGTCGCGGCGTTCGTCCTGCTGGCCGCGTTCATCGTCGTCGAGCGCCGGTCCGCGGCCCCGCTGGTGCCGATGCGGCTGTTCCGCTCGCGCGGGCTGAGCACCGCCACCGCCGCGCTGGCGCTCAACGGCGCCGCGTTCCTGGCGATGTTCTTCCTGACCGCGATCTTCCTGCAGCAGGTGCGTGGCCTGTCGGCGCTCGAGACCGGGCTGCAGTTCCTGCCGATGGGTATCGCCGCGATCGTGGCCGCGGTCGGCGCGTCCCAGCTGGTGGCGCGGGTCGGCACCCGGCCGGTGATGTTCGTCGGCGCCGGGGTCAGCGTCGCCGGGCTCTGGCTGCTCTCCCTGGTCGACGCGCGCGGCGACTACGTCACCGACCTGCTGCCGGGGCTGCTGCTCTTCGGCGTGGGAATCATGGCCGTCGGTACGGCGGCGCAGATCGCGGCCGTGGCCGACGTGCGTTCCGACGAGGCCGGCGCCGCGTCCGGCGTCGTCTCCTCCGGTTACCAGGTCGGCGGTGCGCTCGGCCTGGCGATCATCACCACGCTGTCCACGTCGCACGTCACCGACCTGGTGTCCTCGGGCACCGCGCCGGGGCAGGCGCTGGTGGAGGGGTTCCACCGCGGGCTGCTGGTGGCGGCCGTCTTCGCCGGCGTCAACCTGGTGATCGCCCTGGCGTCCCCGCAGCTCACCCCCGACGCCGAACAACTCGCCGAAGCCGTCGCGGTCTGAGCCCCCGAGGTACGGGCCGGGCCCTGATCCGGAGCCGGTCGGCGCGTCAGGCGTCGGACCAGCTCCGGATCAGGGCGGCCTGGCCCACCCGTTCGGAGTCCGGCGTGAGCAGGTTCCAGACCGTCACGTCGTCGATCCAGAAGCGACGACCCGACTTCGCGACGCGCGGCCCGCGGTAAGCGTCGGTGTAGCCCTGACGCCGTACCGCGTCCAGCAGCGCGGCGCGGGCGCCCCGGTCCTCTTCCCCGGCCGACAGCCGCGAGGGCAGGCCGACGAACTCGTCCCAGCCGTACCCGAAGTGCTGCTGCGCGGTGCGGTTGGCGTACACGAACACCGGGTCCGGCGAGGTGTCGTGGGCCAGCAGGCCGAACGGCGCGTCGTAGAGCCACCCGGCCACGTCGGACACCCCGTCCGGCACGAGCCGGCCACCCACCAGCCGGGCGTAGCTGCGGGTGAGCAGTTCGGCTAAGTCGTCCATGACGCCTAGTGTCCCGGTCGCCACCACTTGACGGAACGAACATGTTCGTTACGATCGTGTTCATGCCTCCGCGTCGAACTCCGGTCAGCCGTCGCGACCGACCGGCCAAGCCGCCGCTCAGTCGTGACGGCGTGGTGGCGGTCGCGCTGGGCATCCTGCGCGAGGAAGGGCTGGAGCGGGTGACGATGCGGCGGCTGGCCGCGGAGCTCGACACCGGGCCGGCTTCGCTGTACGTCTACGTCCAGAACATGGCCGAACTGCACGGCGCCCTGCTGGACGCGCTGCTGGCGGACTTCCCGCTGACCGCGTCCGACCCGGTCGACCTGCTCGTCGACTACACCACCCTGCTCCTGGAGTACCCGAGCCTCGCCCGCTCGGTGCTCACGCTCTGGCCCTCCGGGCCGAACTACCTCCGCGTCATCGACGCCCTGCTCGGCCGGTTGGCCGCGGCGGGGATACCGCCGCGGCCGGCCGCCTGGGGCGTCGACGTCCTGCTCCAGCACGCCACCGCGAGCGCGGCCGAGCACGGCACGCGCCGGGAGTCGGCGGCGGCCGACGGCGAGTGGGAAGGGCTGCGTGCCGCCGTCCGGGACGCTCCGGACGCGGCCTATCCACACATCGCCGCCCACCGCGAGGAGCTGGTTTCCGGTGCGGGGGAGCAGCGCCTGCGCTGGGCGTTCGCTGCTCTCGTGAACGGAATCGCCACGAGCGCGTGATCGTCGCGCGCCCATCACGAACATGTTCGTCACGAACGTGTTCTTCACCATCGGGAGAATTCATGAACATCGCGATAGTCGGAGCCGGCCTCGGTGGCCTCACGCTGGCTCGGGTGCTGCACGTCAACGGCATCGGCGCCACGATCTACGAGTCGGAACCCTCCGCCGACGCCCGCACCCAGGGCGGAATGCTCGACATCCACGAGGAGGACGGCCAGCAGGCCCTGCGTGACGCCCACCTGCACGACGAGTTCCGGGCCCGGGTGCACGCGGGCGGCGAGGCGACCCGGGTGCTCGACCGGCACAACACCGTGCGGCTCGAGCAGCCCGACGACGGTCAGGGCGGCCGCCCCGAGATCGATCGCGGGCACCTGCGCCGGCTGCTGCTGGACTCGCTGCCCGCGGGCACGATCCGGTGGGGGTGCAAGGTCGTCGGCGCCGCCCCGGTCGGCTGCGGTCGCCACGAGCTGACGTTCGCCGACGGGTCGTCGGTGGTCAGCGATCTGCTGGTCGGGGCGGACGGCGCCTGGTCGCGGATCCGGCCGCTGGTCTCCGGCGCGACCCCGTCCTACACCGGCATCTCGTTCGCCGAGGTGGACCTGCTCGACGCCGACCGTCGTCACCCGGGCCCGGCCGCGGTCGTCGGCGGCGGAATGCTGTTCGCGCTCGGCCCCGACCGGGGCTTCCTGGCCCACCGGGAGGCCGACGGCAGCCTGCACGTCTACGTCGCGGTGCGCAGGGAGGCCGACTGGATCCGCGCGGCCGACCAGGCCGCGCTGCTCGCGGAGTTCGCCGGTTGGACGCCGGAGCTGCGTGCGCTGATCACCGAGGCCGACGGGCCGATCGTCCCGCGCACGATCAACGCGCTGCCGATCGGGCACCGGTGGGACCGGGTGCCGGGGGTCACGCTGATCGGTGACGCGGCCCATCTGATGTCGCCGTTCGCCGGAGCGGGCGCGAACCTGGCGATGTTCGACGGCTCGGAGCTGGCGCGGGCGATCCTCGCGAACCCCGGTGACGTCGAGGCCGCGCTCGCCGCCTACGAGGAGCCGATGTTCGTCCGCAGCGCGCGGATCGCCGCGGAGGCCGCCGGGACGCTGGAGATCTGCTTCCGCGCGGACGCTCCGCAGGGCCTGCTCGACCTGTTCGCCGGAGTGCAGTGACCTACTACAGTCGGCCCATGACTAGGCCAAAACCGTGATCAGCGGGATGAGCGTCAGCCGGCACTCCGACGTTCCGGTCTACCGGCAGATCGTGTCGCAGCTGACGCTGATGATCGAGATGGGGATGCTCGCCGACGGTGAGCGGCTCCCCGGGTCGCGGCTGCTGGCCAGCAACCTCGGCATCAACCGCAACACCGTCGCCCACGCCTACGGTGAGCTGCGTGAACGCGGGCTGGTCGAGCCCCGGGGCCGCAACGGCATGGTCGTGGTCGGCGGGCAGGGCGCCCGCACGTCGTCGGAGGCGCGCAACCGGGCGCGCGAGGTGCTCGCCGCCGCGGCCAGGGAGTGCCTGCGGCTCGGGCTGACCGCACCGGAGATCCGCGACCTGATCGGCGGTCTGGCCGCCTGGGAGGCCGAGAAGGCGCTCGAGGTGTCGTTCGTGGAGTGCAACCGCGAGCGCGCGGAGTACTTCGCGGCCGAACTGGCGGCGGCGCTCGCGGTGCCGGTGAAGCCGCTCGTGCTGGGGGAGTTCGAGGCCGCGACCGAGCGTCCCGACCTGGTCCTGACGACGTTCTTCCACCTCGCCGAGGTGCGCGGCCTGCTGCGCCGCCCGTCCACCGAGGTCGTGGCGATCGTGGCCGCACCGCACATCCAGACGCTCGTGCAGATCGCCCAGGTGCCGAAGGACCGCACGGTGGGGCTGCTGTACTCGACGAACGACCAGGCCGTGAGCATCCGGGACTCGCTGGCCCAGGCCGGCGTCACGAACATCGCGGTGCTCTCCGGCACCGGCGACGCCGAGCTGCGTGGCGTCGACCTGGTCGTGGTTCCGAGTGAGATGCCCGAGCTGGCCCGGGCCCTGGCCGAGAAGCGGGTGCGGGTGATCGAGTACGGCAACGTGCTGGATGCCGCGTCGGTGCGGATGGCCGGCGAAGTGATGCGCGAACTGCAGCTGGCGCGTAGTCTGCGGGAATGAGTGGCATAGATGGCTATGGCAAAAACCTCGTGCGTTACAGCCCCGGGTTCTCGCCGCGGGTGATCTCGCGTGCCGCCGGCTCGTACGTCTACGACGAGGCCGGCACGCCGATCCTGGACTTCACGTCCGGGCAGATGAGCGCGGTACTGGGCCACTCCCACCCCGACGTCGTCGCGGCCGTCACGGCGGCGGTCTCGAACCTCGACCACGTGTTCAGCGGCATGCTCACTCCGCCGCTGATCGAGTTCGCGTCCCGGCTGGCCGGAACGTTGCCCGCCACGCTGTCGAAGGTGCTGCTGCTCACCACCGGGGCGGAGTCCAACGAGGCCGCGCTGAAGATGGCCAAGGTCTACACCGGCCGGTACGAGGTGGTCTCGTTCGACCGGTCGTGGCACGGCATGACCGCCGGTGCCGCGTCGCTGACGTTCTCGGCCGGGCGCCGGAGCCTCGGGCCCGCGATGCCGGGCAGCCTCGTGCTGCCGACGCCCGACCCGGTGCGCTCGCCGTTCCGCCACCCCGACGGATCGCACGACTGGCGCACCGAGCTCGAGTACGGCTTCGGCCTGATCGACCGGCAGTCGAGCGGGAGCCTCGCCGCCTGCCTGATCGAGCCGATCCTCTCGTCGGGCGGGCTGATCGACCTGCCGGCCGGCTACCTGGCGCGGCTCACCGAGCTCTGCCGTGAGCGGGGGATGCTGGTGATCCTCGACGAAGCGCAGACCGGGCTCGGCCGCACCGGAACGATGTACGCGTTCGAACGCGACGGGGTGGCGCCGGACGTCCTGACGCTGTCCAAGACCCTCGGCGCGGGGCTGCCGGTCGCGGCGGTCGTCACGTCCGAGGAGATCGAGGAAGTCTGCCACGCGCGGGGCTTCCTGTTCTTCACCACGCACGTCTCGGATCCGCTCGCGGCGTCGGTGGGGCTGGCGGTGCTCGACGTGATCGAGCGCGAGGGGTTGGTCACGCGCGCCGGGACGCTCGGTGCGCACCTGCGGGAACGGCTGCTCGACCTGCGGAAGCGCCACGACACCGTGGTGGACGTGCGCGGGCGCGGGCTGCTGCAGGGCATCGAACTCGGCGGGGACGAACCGGAGAAGCTGGCCGCCGCGGTCACCGACGAGTGCCTCCGGCGTGGGCTGCACGTCAACATCGTGCAGTTGCCGGGCATGGGCGGCGTGATGCGGATCGCCCCGCCGCTCACGATCAGCGACGCCGAACTCGACCAGGGAGCCGACGTCCTCGACGCCGCGATCACCGCCGTCGGATGACGGCACCGTCCACAGGGAGCAAACGCCGGGGCGACGTTGTCGGTGGAGGCTCCTAGGATCGTTGCCGTGGACGCGCCGACTACCCCCCTGGACGTGCTGCGCCGAACCTTCGGCTACGACGCCTTCCGCGGCGAGCAGCAAGAGATCATCGAGCACCTGGTCGGCGGCGGTGACGCGCTCGTCCTGATGCCCACCGGCGGCGGCAAATCGCTCTGCTACCAGATCCCCGCGCTGGTGCGCGACGGCGTCGGCGTCGTCATCTCGCCGTTGATCGCGCTCATGCAGGATCAGGTCGACGCGTTGACCGCGCTCGGTGTGCGCGCCGGGTTCCTCAACTCGAGCCAGCAGCTGGAGGACCGCCGCACGGTGGAGAAGGCGTTCCTCAGCGGCGATCTCGATCTGCTCTACCTGGCGCCGGAAGCGCTGGCCGGCGGCTCGTCGGCCACGATGCGGCTGCTGGAACGGGGCCGGATCTCCCTGTTCGCCATCGACGAGGCGCACTGCGTCGCCCAGTGGGGCCACGACTTCCGGCCCGATTACCTGGCCCTGTCGATGCTCCACGAGCGCTGGCCCGACGTGCCGCGCATCGCGCTCACCGCCACCGCGACGTCGAACACGCGGGCCGAGATCGCCACCCGCCTGAACCTCGACGACGCCAGGCAGTTCGTCGCCAGCTTCGACCGGCCCAACATCCGGTACCGCATCGCGCCCAAGGCCGAGCCGCGCAAGCAGCTGCTCGATCTGCTGCGCACCGAGCACCAGGGTGACGCGGGCATCGTCTACTGCCTGTCCCGGGCGTCGGTGGAGAAGACCGCCGATTTCCTGGTCGCCCAGGGCGTCCCGGCGCTGCCCTACCACGCCGGTCTCGACTCACGCACCCGCGCCGAGAACCAGTCCCGCTTCCTGCGCGAAGACGGCCTGGTGATGGTCGCGACGATCGCGTTCGGCATGGGTATCGACAAGCCCGACGTGCGGTTCGTCGCCCACCTCGACCTGCCGAAGTCCGTCGAGGGCTACTACCAGGAGACCGGCCGGGCCGGCCGGGACGGGCTCCCGTCCACGGCCTGGCTCGCCTACGGCCTGCAGGACGTCGTCCAGCAGCGGAAGATGATCGACAGCTCCGAGGGCGACCTGGCCCACCGCCGTATGCTGGCCCACCACCTCGACGCGATGCTGGCGCTGTGTGAGACCGTCGACTGCCGTCGGTCGCGGCTGTTGGCCTACTTCGGTCAGGAGGGCACGGCCAATTGCGGCAACTGCGACACGTGCCTGGAACCGCCGGAATCCTGGGACGGCACGGTGCCGGCCCAGAAGCTGCTCTCGACGATCGTCCGGCTCGACCGGGAGCGCGGGCAGAAGTTCGGCGCCGGCCAGTCGATCGACATCCTGCTCGGGCGGCAGACCGAGAAGACCACCCGCTTCAACCACGACGCGTTGAGCGTCTTCGGCATCGGCACCGAGCTGAGCGAACCCCAGTGGCGCGGGGTCGTCCGGCAGTTGCTGGCGCAGGGGCTGGTCGCGGTCGAGGGGGAGTACGGCGTGCTCGGGCTCACCGAGAAGAGCGGCCCGGTGCTCGGCGGCCAGCGCAAGGTGATGATGCGGCGCGAACCCGAGCGGGTGAAGTCCCGGGCCGGCGGAACGAAGGTGGCCAAGGGCAAGCCCGCGGTGGAGCTTGGCCCCGAAGCCCAGAGCCTCTTCGAGCGGCTGCGTACCTGGCGCGGCGCGGCGGCCAAGGAACAGGGCGTGCCCGCGTACGTCATCTTCCACGACGCGACGCTGCGCCAGATCGCCACCGAGTCGCCGACCTCGCTGAGCGCGCTGAGCCAGGTCAACGGCGTCGGCGAGAACAAGCTGGCCAAGTACGGGGAGCAGATCCTGGAGGTGCTCGCCGAGAGCGCGTGAACCTGATGCCCCGATCCTCCGACTGAACCCGGTGAGGAGGTCGGGATGACCGATGAACTGCTGGTGGTGCGGGCCCAGCTCGGCGAGCGGAACGCGTTCGCCGACCTGGTGCGCGCCTGGCACGATCCGCTGACGAGCTACGTCCGGCGCATGCTCGACGCCGAGCGGGCCGACGACGTCGTGCAGGAGGTGTGGCTGGCCGTCGTCCGGGGCCTGCCCCGGCTCCGCGACCCGGCCCGGTTCCCGCCGTGGTTGTTCAGCATCGCCCGACGCGCGGTGACCGACCGGCTACGCGAGGAGTACGCCCGCCCGGAGGCCGCCCACCCGGCCCGCTCCGAGCCGGGCGGTGAGGTGCGCGCCGGCGCCGTCGACGACGCCGTGCTCGATCGGGCCGCGGTGGTGGCGGGCGTCGCCGCGCTGCCGGTGCGCGAGCGGGAGGTCGTGATCCTGTTCTACCTGCTGGACCTGTCCCTGGAGACCTGCGCCGAGATCTGCGGGATCCCGGTCGGCACCGTCAAGTCACGCCTGTCCCGGGGCCGCCGGATGTTACGCACCGAGTTCACCGAGAAAGGGTTCGCGCGATGAACGCCGAGGACGTCGTCTCCCGTCTCGACCGGCGGCTCTCGCTGCGCCGCCGCGTCGCCACCGTGGCCGTGGCGCTCGCCGGTGGCGCGGTCGCCGCGGTGGTGCTCGCGCTCTGGGCCACCGAGCCGCACCTCCCGGCGCGGACGCAGGTGGCGTTCGGGGTGATCGCCGGGGGCGGGCTCGGCTGGGTCGGCTACGGCGTCTGGGTGGTGCGTCGCCGCACGCCGCTGCTGGCGCTCGACCGGGTCGTCGCCGGCTGGTTGGCGCTGGCGGTCAGCACCGTGGTCGGGGTGGTCGTCGGAGTGATCGCGGTCTCCCGTGGCCGCTGGGAGCTCGCGCTGGTCGGGGCGGCGTTCGTGCTGGTCGCGGCGGTCAACCTCGGCCGCGCCCGCGCGCACCGGGCCGCGCTGCTGCGTCGGAAACGCGAACTGGGCGGCTGACCGGTGTATCAGGCCGGCCGCGGCGCGGCTCTGTCTCCGTGAGAACCCGGGGAGGGACCGATGGAGCACACCGAGCGGCTGGCGATCGTCCGGCTCGCGGCCACCTACCACGACACGTTA
The DNA here is from genome assembly GCF_039524755.1 of Cryptosporangium japonicum. NCBI lineage: Bacteria > Bacillati > Actinomycetota > Actinomycetes > Cryptosporangiales > Cryptosporangiaceae > Cryptosporangium > Cryptosporangium japonicum. The sequence continues at coordinate 128,071 of NZ_BAAAGX010000033.1, read as the reverse complement.
GGGCGGGTGCAGACCGCGGGTCAGTTGGACGCCGTCCTGCGGCTGGGTCGTGAGCTGGCCACCACGCTCCCGGCCGACCAGGCCGAACTCTTCGCCCGCCTGTGCCGCGCCCGCGACGCGGCCGCCCGGGGAGCCGGTGGCCGCATCCCCCACCCCCGCCAGCCCCGCGACTAGATCCTGCTCCACCGCCCAGCAGCCGGCCCGGACGACGACCGGCCGCGCTGTCGGCCCTTCCGACTACGACAGCCGCCCACTGGCCGGCGGCAGCCGGATGGACCGCCGTGGGACGAACCCCGCGGTCCTGGTCGGCCTCCCGGCCCGGCTGGTCGTGTAGCTCACGCTCGGAATGCGCCGAGCATCTGCTCGTTGAGGGCGGTGACGAAAGCCTGCTCGTCGGGCCCGGCGTTGTGGCGGGAGGCGACCGCGGCGCCGACGGGCCCGGTGTTGACCCAGGGCGGCAGGATCTCCCGCACCCGCACGCTTGTCTCACGCAACATGAACCGCTGGGAGAGCGCGTAGGAATGCAAGGCCGCTTTCGTGGCGGAATAGACGGCGTGCACGGCAATCGGCGCGAAGGCGAGCGTTGAAGTCCGTGATGCTCGCCGGGTCGGAGAGGTCGAGCGCTGCCGTGTCGATGCCCGGCCGTGCGGCGGCGACTTCGTCGAGGACGCTCTGCCGGCGTCCGGCGACATCGTCCGTCGCCGCGGTCACAAGGATCGCCGCGTGGTCACCCTGCACGGGACGTCGAGCGTTCAAGAGAAGGCCGACTCCTTCTACGAGCCCCTGAACGCCGGCCTCCACGAAGTGATGGGGCACTATTCGGCGGCAGAGCTGGACCTCGTCGAGAAGATCGTCGACGAGTTGGGTGCGGTCGTCGGTGGGCCCTCGACGGCCCGAGCTGACTTCGACCTGCCGTTCACGTCGTCGTGGACGCGGGCTCGGTGGGGCCGTGACGCCAGCCCTAGGCTTCCGGGCATGACGGTCGAAGTGCTGCTCGGCGAGGTGACCTGCCCGTCCGGACATCTGGTGATCACGGACGGTGGTTACCTCGATCTGTGGTCCGGCGAGGAGGTCCCACACGACGAGGAACGCGCGGTCACCGACCTCGCGATCGTGGGACCGGACGCTCGAGCCGCAGCGGAGTCCTTCGACCGGCAACCAGGCCTCCGGCAGTACGACATTCCCGTGCACGCGGTCGCCGAGTTCACCGCGATCTTCGACGAGCACTGCCGCGAGCACGGGCACGACGCGCGCTTCCACCGGCTCGACCAGCAGATCCCTCACCGCCAACGGGTCCGGCACGCGATCACGGCGAGGGATCCCGGGTTCCGCGTCATGGGCGTTCCCGTGCACGCGGTGGAGGTGCCGGCCGACCGTGCCCTGCCGGTCATCGCCGTCCCGGGCGACCACGGCTGGCAGTCCATGCGCATCGAACTCAGTGACGCACCGGTGGCCGACTCGTGGGTCTTCTGGCACCTCGGTGTCGACAACGCACGGTTCGTCTTCGCCGACGCGGACGCATTGAGTTCGTGGGAACACGTCAAGCCGCTGGACGGGCTGGCCGACCTGGTCCTCTGGGGCCGCGACCAGGAACAGGTCGCTGCGGAGTTCGGCGCTCCTCGGCTCGGTGACTCCGCCGACGTCGAGTACGGGTGGGTGGACCTGCCGGTCGAGGAGGCCTACCGGCGAGGGCTGGCGATCGAGACGCGGCGCACCGAACCCGACGGGCCGAAATTCGCGTTCGACTTCCGGCCGCACTCGCATCACTGGCAGGTAATGGGTTCGGTGAGAGCCTCCGACCATGGGGCCGGCGTGGTCCAGGTCAACGGCGCTGACATCGTGATGACGATGACCTCTGTCGGTGACGGCTACTTCCCCGTACATCTGGACGTCGACGCCGCCGGCATCCCGGTCGCCCTCCGCATCGACGTCGCCGTCGAAGACTGACCCGTTCCGGATCGCGCCACCGACCGGTCTTCTCCTCCGGATGGTTGCCGGGTCCTCCGGATGGAGGACCCGGGGATCCATCGGGCGACGACCAGCTGACGCATGCCCCCGCGGCCGCGGTCACCCGAAGCTGGAGGCACCCCAAGAGAAGGGAGCCGACAGTGCCCGCCATCACCGCACGCGGACTCCGCAAGAGCTACGCCGGCCGCACCGTCGTCGACGGCATCGACCTCGACATCAACGAGGGCGAGATCTTCGCCGTCCTCGGCCACAACGGCGCCGGCAAGACCACCACGGTCGAGATGATCTCCGGCGTGCGTCACCGGGACGCCGGCGAGATCAGCGTCCTCGGCTTCGACCCCGACCGCGACGCCGAGAAGCTCTCCCACCTCGTCGGCGTGCAGCTGCAGGACTCGCAGCTGCCGGACAAGATGCGCGTCCGGGAGGCGATCGAGCTCTACTCGTCCTTCTACCGCGACCCGGTCAGCGGCGACGACCTGCTCGAACGCCTGCACCTCACCGAACACCGCAACCGTCCGTTCGCGAAGCTGTCCGGCGGGCAGAAGCAGCGCCTGGCGATCGCGCTCGCGCTGGTCGGACGTCCCCGCGTCGCGGTGCTCGACGAGCTGACGACCGGGCTGGACCCGAAAGCCCGCCGGGAAACCTGGGGGCTGATCGAAGGCCTGCGCGACGACGGCGTCACGGTCATCCTCGTCACCCACTTCATGGAGGAGGCCGAGTTCCTCGCCGACCGCCTCGCGCTGTTCGAGAACGGGAAGATCGTCACGGTCGACACCCCGGCCGGGCTGATCAACCAGCGGACCGACGGCCGCCAGGAGATCAAGTTCCGCCTCGACGAGGACCCCAAGTCCGTGATGGACGACTTCCGCGCGCTGGCCGACGTCCGCACCGTCCAGGTGCAGGGCCAGAACATGATCATCACCGGCACCGGCGACGTGATCCTCGCGGTCACCGCCCACATCGCCCGCACCGGCCTCACCGCCCGTGACCTCCGCGTCCACCAAGCCACCCTCGACGACGCCGTCCTCACCGCCGGGAGCCAGTCATGATCAAGACCCTGGTCAAGACCGAAACGAAGCTGCTGCTGCGCGAGCCGATCCTGCTGCTCTGGACCACCGGCCTGCCGATCGTCGCGTTCACGGTGCTGGCCCTGGTGCCCGGCACCAGCCGCCCCACCGATTCCCTCGGCGGCCTGAGCTACGCCCAGGTCTACCTCGGCGTCATCGCGCTGATCGCGCTGGCCCTGCTCACCACGATGAGCCTGCCCGCGGTCCTCGGCTCCTACCGGGAACGGGGGATCCTCAAGCGACTCTCGGTCACCCCGATGCGGCCCTGGCGGCTGCTCGCCACCCAGATCGGCATCAACCTGGCCGTCGTGCTCTCCACCGTGGCGGTCATGCTGATCGTCGCCACGATCACGTTCGACGACGGCTTCCCCGGCAACCCGCTGGGCTGGCTCGTCACGTACCTGCTGGCGGCCGGATCGCTGCTCGGCCTGGCCGCGCTGGTCGCCGCGCTCGCACCGTCGTCGAAGATCGCGAACGCGATCACCAGCATCCTGTTCTTCCCGCTGATGTTCTTCGCCGGCCTCTGGATCCCGCTGCCGACGATGCCCGGCTGGCTGCGCACGATCTCGGAGTTCACGCCGCTGGGTGCCGCGAGCCAGGCGCTGGCCGAGTCGATCGACGGTCACTTCCCGGCCGTGCGGCCGCTGCTCGTCCTGCTGGCCTACGCCGTGGTGTTCATCGGACTGGCGGTGCGCACCTTCCGCTGGCAGTGATTCGATGAGACGACCGACGAGGAGGTGGCCGTGAGCGTCTTGGGGATCGACCCGGTGGCGGAGCCCAGCCTCCGCCGCTGGATGCCGCTGGCGCTGCTCGCGGCGGGCACCGCGGTCGCCGTGGCCGACACGCTGATCCTCGACCGCGGCCACGAGCGCCTCCCGTTCCTCGTCGGGTTCACCGCGCTCACCGCCACCTGGACGATGCTCTGCCATCCTTCGGTGCGGAACATCCCCACCGTCTACCTCCTGGTGCGGCTCGTCCTCACCGCGATCCTCGTGGGACTCAACCCCTGGTACGGCATCTACGCCTGGTACGGATACGTCGAAGCGCCGAACTTCCTGCCCGGCCGGCTCGTGTACCCGGTCACCGGCGCGTTCGCGCTGATCGCGGCGGCCAGTTACATCGGCGGCTACCCGACGACGCCGGTGATGGTCGTCGTCTGGCTGATCCTCGGCGCCGGAAGTTTCGCGCTGGTGTGGTACCTGAGCCGGGCGGTGTTGAAGTCCCGGGAGCAGGAGATCGAGCGCGCTCGCATGCTCGACGAGCTCACCGTCACCAACCAGCGGCTGGAAGAGACCCTCGCGGAGAACCGCGGGCTGCAGTCGCAGCTGATCGGCCAGGCCCGCGAAGCCGGGGTGATGGACGAGAGAGCCCGCTTGGCCGGCGAGATCCACGACACGCTCGCGCAGGCCCTGACCGGCATCATCCGTCAGTTGGAAGCCGCCGAGCGGGGCGGCGAACTGGCCCCGGGCCCGCGACCGCACCTCGACCTGACCGCCGAGCTGGCCCGCGACGGGCTCGCCGAGGCCCGCCGGTCCCTCCGCGCGTTACGCCCCGGGCAGCTGGAAGGATCAACCCTTCCCAAGGCCATCAGCGACGTCGCCGGGCGCGCCGGTCTGCCGGTGGAGGTCGACGTCGCGGGAGCCGTCCGGGTGCTCCCGCCGGACCAGGAGGTCGTTCTGCTGCGCACGGTGCAGGAAGCGCTGACCAACGTCACCAAACACGCGGAGGCCACCCGCGTCGGCGTGACGCTCACCTACTTCGAGGACGCGGTGACGCTCGACGTCCGCGACGACGGCGTGGGGTTCGACCCGGACCGGGTGGGCATGCGTGCGGACGGCACCGGCCTGGGCCTCACCGCGATGCGTGAGCGGCTGGCCCGGGTGGACGGGGCGCTGGTCGTGGAGAGCGCCCCGGGCGAGGGCACGGCCCTGGTGGCCACGGTGCCGGCGGTGGTCGCGTGATCCGGCTCCTGCTCGCGGACGACCACCCGGTGGTGCGCGACGGTTTACGCGGCATGTTCGACAGCGTCGAGGACATCGACGTCGTCGGAGAAGCCTCCGACGGTGAGCAGGCGGTGATGCAGGCGGTGGCCCTGCGCCCGGACGTCGTCGTGATGGACCTGCGCATGCCGGGCGGCGGCGGGGTGGAGGCGATCCGCGAGCTGCGCCGCCGCGGCGTCGCGGCCCGCGTCCTGGTGCTGACGACGTTCGACGACGACGCCGACGTGTTGGACGCGGTGGCCGCCGGCGCCACCGGTTACCTGCTCAAGGACGCGCCCGGCGACGAACTGCTGCGTGCCGTGCGCAGCGCGCACCGGGGCGAGGCCGTGCTCTCACCGGCCGTGGCCAGCCGCCTGATGACCAGGGCCGCGTCACCGCCGCCGGCCGCCGCGGCGCCCGGCCTGAGCAAGCGTGAGCTCGAGGTGCTGCGCCTGGTGGCGGCCGGCGCCACCAACCGCGAAGCGGCCAAGACGCTGTTCATCTCCGAGACGACGGTCAAGACGCACCTGCTGCACCTGTTCGAGAAACTCGGCGTGCGCGACCGGGCCTCCGCGGTCGACGCCGCTCACCGCGCCGGCCTGCTGAGCTGAGACGGCCGGAGCGTCTCGGCCGAGCGGACGTGTGTCCCACCAAAACGGACGTGGTGCGCGCGGGACCGGGTTCGTCCGCGTCGGTCGCCGCATGCTCGGGGCATGACCACGCATGCTCCGGCCCGCCCGGCGTCCCTGCTGCGCCGCTGGCCCACCGCGCTCGCGTTCGCGTTCGCGGCCCTGACGTTGTCCGACGGCGCCGCGGAGCCCGGGGTCGGTGTCGCGCTGGTGGTGGCGGCCGCCGGGTACGTCGCGCTCGCCGCGCTCGATCGGCCGGCGCTGACCTGGCCGATCGTCGTGGCGCTGTTCCTCGGGGTGGTCGCGCTGCGTGCGTTCGAGGTGCCCGAGGTGCCGGTGCTCGCGGTGATCACCGCGGTCGCGGGCGTCGTCGTGGTGGTGCGCCGGCCCGCGCGGTGGCACCGGCTCCAGGTGCCGGTGGGGTTGGTGGGGGTCGCGGTGTTCGCGGTCGCGCTCCAGGTGCCCACCGCGGTCGGTGCGGTCGTCGTCGCGCTCGGACTGCTCGGGCACGCGGCCTGGGACGCGGTGCTCTGGCGTCGCGACGCGGTCATCGCCCGGTCGTTCGCGGAGTGGTGCGGGGTCTTCGACGTCGTCGTCGCGGTGGGTCTGGTTCTCCTGGTCGCGGTGGGGAGCTGACGCCGGCCCGCCGGAGCGGGCCGGCGGCGGATCAGGACCCGGAGTAACCGGCCGCGACGTCGAGCACCCAGGTGACCCCGAACCGGTCGGTGAGCATGCCGTACAGCGGTGACCAGCCGGCCGGCGCGAGGTCCTCGACGATCGTCGCGCCCTCGGAGAGGCCTTTCCAGAACGTCGAGATCTCGTCCGCCGACGTGCCCCGGACCGAGACGAAGAACGAGTTCGCGCCCCGCTCGAACGGCCGCCGGACCTGCACGTCGTAGGCCATCACGGAGAACCCGTTCTCGGCCGTGACCTGCCCGAACGTGATCCAGTTCGGCTCGGCCGCGTCCTGGGCGGTGTGCGCGTCGGCGTAGGTGGCGAGCACGATCTCGCCGCCGAAGATCGAGTGGTAGAACTCCAGCGCCGCCCGGGCGTCGCCGCGGAAGTTCAGGTGGGTGGTGGTGGTGATCGTCATGAGGTGAACAGTGATCCCAGTAGCGGTCAACTTCTGACCTCTACCGCCGGGCACAATCGATGACATGGGTCACCCGTCGGCGCGGTTGCTCGCGCTGCTCTCGTTGTTGCAGGCCCGCCGGGACTGGGCGGGGGAGGCGCTCGCCACCCGGCTGGCGGTCAGCCCGCGCACGGTGCGTCGCGACGTCGACCGGCTGCGTGAGCTGGGTTACCCGATCCGGGCGATCAAGGGCCCCGACGGCGGGTACCGGTTGGACGCCGGTACCCAACTGCCACCGCTGCTGTTCGACGACGAGCAGGCGGTCGCGCTGGCCGTGGCGCTGCGGATCGCGGTGACGTCCGGGGCCGGCATCGAGGAGGCGGCCGCGCGTGCGCTCACCACCGTGCGCCAGGTGATGCCCGCCCGCCTGCGTCACCGGATCGACGCGCTGGAGCTCACCGCGGTGGGCGACGCTCCGCAGGCCGACACCGCCGTGCTCCTGGCCGTGGCCGCCGCGATCCGGGCCGAGGAGATCCTCCGGTTCGACTACGGCGAGGCCGTCCGGCGGGCCGAACCGCACCACCTGGTGACCCGGCGCGGGCGCTGGTACCTGGTGGGCTGGGACACCGACCGCGACGACTGGCGCACGTTCCGGGTCGACCGGATCGTGCCGCGAATCCCCACCGGTCCCCGCTTCGCCCGGCGGGAGATCCCCGGCGGTGACGTCGCGACCTTCATCACCGCGCGGTTCCGTGGCTCGGACACCCCGGAGTGGCCGTGCCGGGGCGAAGTGGTGCTGGCGGCGCCGGCCGAGACGGTGGCCCTGTTCGCCGGGGACGGCGTGGTGGAGGCCCTCGGCCCGGACCGCTGCCGGCTGGTGGCCGGGTCGTGGTCGTGGATCGGCCTCGCCGCGAGCCTCGGCCGCTTCGACGCCGACCTCGAGGTGATCGGGCCGGTGGAACTGCGCCGGGCCTTCGCCACGCTGGCCCGGCGTTACGACGCCGCCGCGCTCAGATCGGGGTGACGAGCGTCCCGGTCTCCAGGAACGAGCGCAGGTTCGCGAGCGTCAGGTCGGCCATCGCCGCCCTGGTCGCGACCGTCGCGCTCCCGACGTGCGGCAGCAGCACGACGTCGTCGCGGTCGAGCAGTTCCGCCGGCACGTGCGGCTCGTCGGCGAAGACGTCGAGCCCGGCACCGCCGAGCTTCCCGGCGCCGAGCAGCTCGACCAGCGCCGCCTCGTCCACCACGCTGCCCCGGGCCACGTTGACCAGCACGCCGTCCGGGCCGAGTGCCTCCAGCACGTCGCGGCTGACCAGCCCGCGCGTCCCCGGGCCGCCGGTCACGGCCACCACCAGCACGTCGACCGCGGCCGCCAGCCGCACCAGCGACGGCTCGTACCGGTACGTCGAGCCGGGCACCGGGCGCCGGTTGTGGTACGCGATCGGGCAGTCGAACGCGGTGAGCCGGGTGGCGATCGCGGTGCCGATGTGGCCCAGGCCGACGATGCCGACGCGGGAGCCGCTCACCGTCCGCTGCAGCGGGTACGGCCCGTCGGTGGCCCACCGGCCGGCCCGTACGTAGCGGTCGCTCGCGCTCAACCGGCGCAGCACGTCGATCGTCAGCCCGACCGCGGTGTCGGCCACGCTGTCGTCGAGCACGCCCGGCGTGTTGCTCAGAACGATGCCCCGGGCCCGCGCGGTGTCGACGTCGGTGCCGTCGTACCCGGCCCCGAAGTGCACGATCGCGCGGAGCCCGGGCAGCGCGTCGAGCAACGCGGTGTCGACGCCGGCGTGCCCGCCGGTCACCACCACCCGCACCGAGTCCGCGTACGACGCCAGGCGCGCGGGATCGTGCACGACCGCGTCGTAGTCCCGGGCCAGTACGTCAGCCACCGCGGGCATCAGCCCACCGACCTGCAGAACCGTAGTCACGTCCTCATCGTGCCAGTGCGGGCCGTTTGGGATCGAACGTCCACCCCGGGATCAGGTGCTGCATCGCCACCGCGTCGTCGCGGCCGCCCAGACCGTACTCCCGGTACAGCTCGTGCGCGGCGGCCAACCGCTGGCGGTCCAGCGCGACACCGAGCCCGGGTGTGCTCGGCACCTCGATCCGCCCGTCCGCGATGACGAACGGCTCCCGGGTGAGACGCTGCCCGTCCTGCCAGATCCAGTGCGTGTCGATCGCCGTGATCCGCCCCGGTGCGGCCGCCGCCACGTGCGTGAACATCGCCAGCGACACGTCGAAATGGTTGTTGGAGTGCGAGCCCCAGGTCAGGCCCCAGGCGTCGCAGAGCTGCGCGACCCGCACGCTGCCGGCCATCGTCCAGAAATGCGGGTCGGCGAGCGGGATGTCGACCGCGCCCAGCTGGACGGCGTGGGCCAGCTGGCGCCAGTCGGTGGCGATCATGTTCGTGGCCACCGGCAGCCCGGTCGCGCGCCGGAACTCGGCCAGCACCTCACGCCCGGAGTACCCGTCCTCGGCACCGCACGGGTCCTCGGCGTAGGCGAGGACGTCGCGCAGCGAGCGGCCCAGCCGGATCGCGTCCGGCAACGACCAGGCGCCGTTCGGGTCGAGCGTGATCCGGGCGTCGGGGAAGCGCTCGGCCAGCGCGGTGACGGCGGCGGCCTCCTCGTCGCCGTCGAAGACACCGCCTTTGAGCTTGAAGTCGGAGAACCCGTACCGTTCGCGGGCCGCCTCGGCCAGCCGCACGACGTCGTCGGGCGTGAGCACCGGGCGGTTCCGCGCGCCGAACCACCCCGGTTCGTCGGAGGCCCGGTAGCCCAGGCCGGTCCCGTCGCCGACGTAGAAGAGGTACCCGAGCACCGGCACGTGATCGCGTCTGCGTCCCTCGCCGAGCAGGTCGGCCACCGGCACGGACAGGTGCTGGCCCAGCAGGTCGAGCAGCGCCGACTCGATCGCGGTGAGCACGTGGACGGTCGTGCGCAGATCGAACGTCTGCACGCCGCGCCCGCCCGCGTCGCGCCCGGCGAACGCGGTGCGCACCGCGTCGAGCACCGCGTGGTGGCGCCCGAGCGGCGCCCCGACGACGAGCGGCTCGGCCTCGACGAGCGTCGCGCGGATCGCCTCCCCGCCGGGCACCTCGCCCAGCCCGGTGTTGCCCGCGCTGTCGGTCAGCACCACCACCGTGCGCGTGAAGTACGGGGCGTGCGCGCCGCTGAGGTTGAGCAGCATGCTGTCCTGCCCGGCCACCGGCACCACTTCCATGCCGACGACGACCGGCGTCCCGCTCACCGCGGCGCCCCGTCGATCAGCCGCGTCCGTGGGTCGCGGCCGTGCACGGTCCCCGCCGTGCCCCCGACCGACCGGGCACCGATCAGCATCTCGCCGGTGAGCTCCATAGTCTGAAGCTAGGCACCAGGGTCGATACCTGTCCAAGTCGAAAAGTGCATCGAGTGATGCCCGGACCGGGGCCGGCACCAGTTCCGAGGCGCACGATCCCCGTGCCGGGCCGGTGACGCCCCCGGCCGTGCCCCCACCAGCATCCTCCGGACGAGGGAGCACACCAGCCCCGAACGTCGCCCCCGACCCGAACCGACGTCCAGACCTGCTCCGGGCGACTCGGAACCGACGAAAACGGAATTACAGTGCGCCCGTGGCCTCTGTGGACCCCTCTTCCGGACGACTCGCGTACGACGTGTGCCTCTCCTACGCGAGCGAGCAGTCCGGGTACGTCACGAAGGTCGCCGAGGACCTGAGAAGCCACGGTGTCCGCGTCTACTTCGACCGCTTCGCGACCGAACAGCTCTGGGGCGCGGATCTCTACCAGCACCTGAGCCAGGTGTACTCGGAGGAAGCCCGGTACTGCGTCGTGTTCGTGTCGAAGGCGTACGAGCGCAAGCTCTACACCAGGCACGAGCTGCGGATGGCGCAGGCGCGGGCGATCAAGGAGAAGAACGTCTACGTGCTGCCGGCCCGCTTCGACGACACGGTACTGCCCGGGCTGCCGTCGACCGTCGCTCATGTTGATTTGCGGAGCACCTCTCCGGCGGAGCTGAGCGCGCTCATCCGGAAGAAGCTCGACCTTCCGGTGGAGCCGCCGGACCCTCGGCCCTGGCCGCGTACCCCGCTGCTCGTCCTCGGCGCGGTGCTCGCCGTCCTTCTCGTGGCGGTCACGCTCTGGAAGATCAACTCCGACGACGGATCGTCGGACGACGCCACCTCCGAGGCGCCGGCCACGCTGGAGGAGGCCACCGGCGAGATCGCCGAGCCGGCGCCGGGCGCCGAGGTGAAGAGCTGCGCCTACTTCGCCGGCACGGCGGCCCTGCCTCCGGACACCACCCTCGTGCTGCTCAAAAGCAACATCTCCGCGGGCGGCGGGACCCGGTACGTCGAGACGATCTTCGGCTGGGACGAGCCGACGAAGAACGCGCGCCGGTGGCGGGGAGCGCAGTACTTCGGAGACGGGAGTGAGTCGGCGGGGCAGCGCTACCGGATCGAGCTGATGGTCGTCGACCTCGATACGGCCGTCGCGGCGATCCGTACCCGTCAGGACGACCTGATCAACGGCCTCGCCGGGCAGGGCAGGGTGCTGGACACGATCTCGGTCGAGCGCGTGCCGGGGCAGGCGAAGGACGACTGTCCGGGGCCGGCCTGAACGGGGCGTGGCGGCGCCCTCACCGGGGCGCCGCCGGCGGTGTTCGGCTCCTTCCTCGAGGTCGCGGTGGGGTCACACCCGGTCGGGCGGTGAGCGCTCCGTGCGGCGCGGAGCGCCGGTCGGGCGGAGGTCGGGGCGGAAGCGGCCGCGGGGGAACGCGCCGGGTGTTCCGGGCCCGGGGAACCCGGGCGCCGGCCGGGGAGCGGGCGGCTCCGGTGGCGGTTCCCAGACCGCGTCGATCAGCGCCTCGAACTCCGCCCTGACGAGCTCCGGGTCGGCCGTGACCAGCGCCAGGAACTCGTCGACGCCCGTGTCGGTGGCGTCCATGGCCGGGTCAGGCGTTGATCTGCTTCCGGTCCGGCTCGGAGTGGGCGATCGCGATCTTGCGCGGTTTCGCCTGCTCGCGAACCGGGATGCGGAGCGTCAGCACACCGTTGGCGTAGGCGGCGTGGATGCGCTCGGGATCCAGCGTGTCGCCGAGGAACAGTTGCCGGGTGAAGACACCCAGCGGGCGCTCGCGGACCTCCATCTCGGCGGGCTGTTCGGCGTGCGGCCGACGCTCGGCGCGGACGGTCAGGACGTTGCGCTCCACGTCGAGCTCGACGGCGTCCGGGGAGATGCCCGGCAGGTCGAACTCGACCACGAACTCGTCGCCGAGGCGGTAGGCGTCCATCGGGATCACCGCGGGCTTGGACCAGGTTCCGGGGATGCCGGCGAAGAGCTGGTCGAGCTGCCGGAACGGGTCGGTGCGCATCAACATGGCGTCCTCCTCGAATCCAGTAGTGGGTTCGTCAACGCGCACCTCAGTAATAGCACGTCATCGAAACGATGACAAGAACAAAGTCATCGTGACGATGACGGAACCAGCCGGGTCCCGGTGAGGCTGTCCAGGTGGCACGCGCCGTAGGAGTTCCGGTAGCCCCGGCTGAACGCGGCGAGGCGGTCGGCATCGGAACCGTGCGCGGTCGCGTCGAACCACGGCACCCCCGCCGGATCGGCGATCGTCATGATCGTCGTCATGATCTCCGCGGCGTCGCCGCGCTCCAGCTGCAGCGTCCCGGCCCGGGTCGAGTCGCCGATCACGGCGCCGGCCAGGCAGTCGGCCTGCAGCTCATAGGTGCGGCTGACCAGCCGGTTCGTGTTCACCCGGGTCTGGATCGCGTGGCCGTACTCGTGGGCCAGCAGCAGGTAGAGGAAACCGTCGCCGATCTTCTCGTAGCCGTCGCGCACGAAGTTGGCGTCGTAGCCGAGCAGGTCCGACGGCGGGCAGTAGAACGCGTTGTTCGTCGTCAGCGGCTCGCCGGCGCAGCTCAGCTCACCGTCCTTCGTGTACGACCTGACGTTCTTCACCGGCTCGAAGGCCACGGCGTTCGCGGTGAACTCCTGGCGCCAGTACGCGGTGACGAGCTCGAGCGCCTGGCTGAACTCGGTGTCGAACTCCGTCGACGGGCTCGCGGCGGCGGAGACCGACGTGGCCGGGTTCGCCCCGGCCGGCGCCGGCCCGCCCGAGCCCGCCGGGGACGCCGACGAGGCCGGGGCGCAGGCCGCGGTCACCAGCACCGCCGCCGCGCCGATCGACGCCGCCAGCCGGCGGGCCCAGGACTGTGTTACGCGCATTGTCGGTTCCCCTGTCTCCACTGTCGTCACACCGCACTGAAGCAGGGTGGGGGAGCGCTGTTTGTAGGCGGAACGACAGTCAGCCGGGGGAACCGCCGTGATCCGCGTTACGGTGCTGGCGCGTGCTGCCGCGCACCGCGTCGGTGCGGTCGATCAGGTCACCGATCGACCGGGCCAGCGCGGGGTGGCTCTCGCCGAGCGTGTCCCGGGCGTCGCGCAGCGGGCCGAGCAGCGCCGCGGAGTCGTCCTCGCCGAGCGTCCGGCGCACCACCTCGACGCTCTGCCGCGCGGTCTCCGGCGGGTCGCTCAGCTCGGCGACCCTGGCGGCGATCCGGCGCAGCACGGCCGCGTGCGCCCGCGCCCAGTCCACCACCGCGCGGTCCTCGGCGCGCCGGTCGCGTTCGTTCTGCACCCGCTGGTCGCGGGTGTCGCCGGCCTCGTCCGGCCGGGCCGGGCGAAGCCGCAGGTACCGACGTTCGGCGGCCTGCCTGCTGGCGACCCCCAGTGCGGGCGCGAGGTCGTTCCAGCTGACGCCGAGCGTGCGTGCGGCGTCGATCAGGCGCGGTTCCCAGTCCGCGAGCTCGGTGCGCAGCGCACGCAGCATGCGCAGCGCGGACAGGATCGTCGCGGCGTCGGCCGACTCGGCGTCGTCCGGCTGGGGGAGGACACCGTGGACCAGCCGCACCAGGTCCGCCGCCGCGGACTCGGGGACCGCCGCGTCGGAGAAGTGCGCCCGGAGCGCGTCGTCGGGTTGAGCCGACACCGTCGTCCTCCCGATGACGAGAAGTATCGACGCCAGTCTAGAGCGGAGGCAACGGCAGTGACTTCAGCCGGTCCGGGTCCGACAGGACGGTGATCGCCGCGACCGCCCCGCCGCTCACCGTGAACCCCATCACGGTCACGGGGCGCCCGGCGACCGTCACGACCACCCCGGCGGCCCCGTTGACCAGCACCGGGTGCAGCGCGGCCTCCGGCCGGGCGAACAGCAGCGCCCGCCGGGCGACCGCGGCGGCGCCCCGCACCAGCACGGACCCCGGCGCACCGGCGCCGACGTCCACCCGCAGCTCCACGTCCGGATCCAGCACGGCCACCAGCGCGTCGAAGTCGCCGGCGCGGGCGGCGCCGAAGAACGCGTCGACCGCCGCGCGCTGGCCGGCCGGATCCGCGTCCGGTCGCGGCCCGGCCGTACGCACCCGCTTGCGCGCACGCGAAGCCAGCTGCTTGGCGGCCGCCGGAGTACGCCCGAGCAGCGCCCCCACCTCGTCGAACGGCACGCCGAACGAGTCGTGCAACACGAACGCGAGCCGCTCCGCCGGTGACAGCTCCTCGAGCACGATCGTCAGCGCCATCCCCACCGACTCGGCCAGCAGCGCCTCCTGCACCGGGTCCATCGTGTCCGGCGCGGACACCACCGGGTCGGGCACGGCCACGAACGTCTCGCGTCGCGACGTCCGCGAGCGCAGCATGTCCAGGCAGATCCGGCCGGTCACGGTGGTCAGCCAGCCGCCGAGGTTGGCCACCGCCGAGGTGTCCGACCGGCTCAGCCGCAGCCACGTCTCCTGCACCGCGTCGTCCGCCTCGTGCAGTGAGCCCAGGAGACGGTAGGCCACCGCCCGCAGGTGCGCCCGGTGTTCGTCGAACTGCTCGGCCAGTGCTCGGTCACTCATCACAGCACTCTGACGTGAGTGAAGACGTGAACGTCACGGAGTCAGTGGCAAAACCTCGATCTGTGGAGTAACAAAACACTCTGTCTCTACCGTTACTACGGATAGTCAAGGGGGCGCAGCCATGATGGAGACGTTCACTCTCCACAAGCACCAGTTTGACCAGTATCGGGGAGAGATCGCGACGCGGTCGGGTCCGGCCAGCTACGTCGACACCGGAGGGGGCGGAACACCGGCGCTGTTCCTGCACGGCGTCGGCACCAGCAGTTATCTGTGGCGCAACGTGTTCGCCGAGCTCGCCGGCGACCGCCGGTGCATCGCGATCGACCTGCCACTGCACGGGCGCACACCCGCCGCGGACAACCAGGACTTCTCCCTCCCGGCGCTGGCCGAGTTCGTCGCGCACTGCTGCGACGCGCTCCGCCTCGGCCGCGTCGACCTGGTCGCGAACGACACCGGCGGCGCGGTCGCCCAGATCTACGCGGTGCGCCATCCCGAGCGGCTGAACTCGCTGACGCTCACCAACTGCGAGGCGCACGACAACGTCCCGCCGACGGCGTTCCTCCCGACGGTGCTGCTGGCCCGGGCCGGGATGCTCGCCCGCAGCGGGCCGCGGCTGCTGCGTGACCTGCCCCGCACCCGCGCGCTGGTGTACGGCGTCGGCTACCAGGACGTCGACGCGTTACCCGAGGAGATCGTGCGGGCCAACCTGACCCCGCTGATCGGCACGCACGACTCCGCCCGCCAGTTCCAGCGTTTCCTCACCTCGCTCCGGGCCCCCGACCTGCTCGCGGTCGAGCCGGAGCTGGCCCGGCTGAACGTGCCGACCCAGATCGTGTGGGGTACCGCCGACATCTTCTTCCGACGCAAGTGGGCCTACTGGCTGCGTGACACGATCTCCGGCGCGTCCCGCGTGGTCGAGATCCCCGGCGGCAAACTGTTCTTCCCCGACGAGCGCGCCCGCGAGTTCGCCGCCACCCTGCGCCGGCACTGGGCCCGCCCTTAACGGCGCAGAACGAAGAACACCACGACAGCGGTGACGACGAGCAGCGCGGCGATGACGGCGAGGGCGATCTTCACCTTGCTGTACGGACGCTGACCGGCGACCTCGGCCGTGCGGCCGTTGATCAGCACCTGGAACGAGCGACCCGCGTACAGGTACACGCACACCCACACCGGCAGCAGCATCAGCTTGAACATCACCCGCGAATAGCTGGTGTTGACCGAGTGCACGCGCTGCTCGTCGCCACCGATGTCACGACGGCAGTCCTGCTCGATCACCGAGGCCATCCGGCTCTGCGCGACGCTCATGCCCCGCTCGGGCTCGACGTCGTAGCGCAGCGTCTGGTGCCCGGCGAGGTAGTCGGCGTCGTAGGGCCTGGCGTCGGTGAGCGGCCACGGCTCGAGCGCGTCGAGATGGTCCGGCGGCACCTTCGACGTGCCACGCACCAGGACGTCGTCGAAGTCCCGGGAGACGTGGCCGCTCGCCGGCCACCACCGCGTCTTGCGGACCTGGCGGGTCTCGGTGCGATCGTTCCCGTCGCTGTCGCGCACGGTGTAGGTCTCGGTCTCGTAGTAGTACTCGCCGCGCTCGCCGGTGTAGGACGACGACGTGTTCGCGTCGTAGGTCCAGTGCGGCAGGTAGGTGCTGCGTACCGACTCGGCCGTGGTGACCTTCTTGAGCGCGTTGGGCGCGAACCAGCGGCTCTTCACCCAGCCCTGCAACGCCTCGCGCACGTGCGGACGGTCGACGGTGAACGGCAGCACCGCCTCCGGGACGACCATCTCGCCGCCGTCCACGCCGGCCACCACGGGGGCGCCGCAGAACTGGCAGCGGTCGGAGATCGCGTCGGACTCGGTGACCGCGCCGCAGCCCGGGCAGGTGAACACGTGTGCGCCCAGGGTGGCGACGGGCTTGCGCGGCAGCCGGACGAACTCGTCCCAGGAGTGCTCGCGGACGACCCGGCCGGCGGCGACCTCGATGTGCTGCGCGCTGCCGCAGTACGGGCAGCGCAGCGACTCGGTGCCCGGCGCGAACTCCAGCGTCGCCCCGCAGTTGGTGCACGGGAAGACCCGCTGCGTCGACGCGGGCGCCCCGGAGGGCGGCGCGCCGTGCTCCGGCGCGCCGCTGCTGGGGGCGCTCACTGCGGCGGGAGCGGCGGCGGGACGGAGCCCAGCACGCCGGCCAGCTCGGGCACCTGCTCGGCCGGCACCCACTGCGCCATGCCGGTCTTCCACACCAGCGTGGAGCGGGTGAGCGCGCCGGAGGCGACCTGGGCGGCCAGCGCGGCCTGGTCGTAGGGCCCGGCCTGCTGACCGCCGACGCCGAGGTACCACTGCGCCTGGGCGGGCAGCGGGGGAGGCCCGGCCGCCGGGGCCGGGGCCGGAGCCGGGTTCAGCGACTGGGCCATCCGCTGCCCGGCCGCCATGCCGAGGCCGAGGCCGAAGCCCTCACCGGCGCCGCCGCCCGGGTTGTTCGCGGCGTCCTCGATCGCGTTCGCGGTCTGGAACTTCGTGTACTGGTCGAGATCGCCGAGCACGCCCATCTGGGTGCGCTTGTCCAGCGCCTGCTCGACCTCCGGCGGCACCGAGATGTTCTCGATGATGAACTTCGGGATCACGATGCCGATCGGCGCGAGCTCCTCGCTCAGCACCCCGGCGAGCGTCTGCCCGATCTGCTGCTGGTGCGCGGCCAGATCGATCATCGGCACCTGCGCGGTGGCCAGGGCGCTGCCCAGGTGGCTGACGGTCAGCTGACGCAGGTACTCGGCGACCTCTTCGGTACGGAACTGCGGGTCGGTGCCGACGAGCTCGGTGAGCAGCCTCTTGGGGTCGGCCACCCGGACCGCGTACGCCCCGAAGGCACGCAGGCGCACGACGCCGAACTCCGGGTCGCGCACCGTCACCGGGTTCTGCGTGCCCCACTTCAGGTCGGTGAAGACCCGGGTGTTGACGAAGTACACCTCGGCCTTCCAGGGCGAGTCGAACCCGTACTTCCAGCCCTTGATCGTGCTCAGGATCGGCAGGTTCTGCGTCTCGAGCGTGTACGTGCCCGGCCCGAACGCGTCCGCGATCTGGCCCTCGTTCACGAACACCGCGACCTGCGATTCGCGGACGATGAGCTTCGCGCCCATCTTGATCTCGTTCTGGTAGCGCGGGAAGCGCCAGACGATCGTGTCGCGGCTGTCGTCCAGCCACTCGATGATGTCGATGAACTCGCCGCGGATCTTGTCCATCAGGCCCATCGGAATCTCCCCACCTTTGGTTACGCAAGCCCTGTGTAGCAGGCGACTCCGACGGATCGTTAAGCGTGGGATCCGATTCGGCAGGGTTTGTCAGGGGCGTGAGTCAACTATCCATCAGGCCGACCGCCGCGCGGCCCTCCTGGCAGGATCAACGCCATGACCAGGCCGCTCTACCAACTCAAAGCCGAGTTCTTCAAGACGCTGGGTCACCCCGCACGGATCCGGGTGCTGGAGTTGCTGAGCCGGCGCGAGCACTCGGTCGCCGAGATGCTGCCCGAAGTGGGCGTGGAGGCCGCGAACCTCTCCCAGCACCTCGCGGTGCTGCGGCGCACCGGCCTGGTCCAGACCCGCAAGGAGGGCTCGACCGTCTACTACTCGCTCACCGCACCGGAGGTGGCGGAGCTGC
This sequence comes from Cryptosporangium japonicum, assembly GCF_039524755.1. Lineage (NCBI taxonomy): Bacteria > Bacillati > Actinomycetota > Actinomycetes > Cryptosporangiales > Cryptosporangiaceae > Cryptosporangium > Cryptosporangium japonicum. The sequence goes on along the minus strand of NZ_BAAAGX010000033.1, from coordinate 109,809 downwards.
TCGCGGTGGCGCGGCGCATCCTCACCGAGGTGCTGAGCGGGCAGGCCGAGCTTCTTGCGGACTTGCGAACTCCAGCAAGTTAGAAACTGTTAATCTCCATCCGGACTCCAGGGGGCGCCTGGACCGAAGGGCTCTTCGGATGGCGAGCGTAGATGTCGCTCTGAAGGACGCCATGACGATCGAGGGATCGATCGGCGTGGCACTCGTCGATTACCACAGTGGAATGGCGCTCGGCACGCTGGGCGGCACGAAGGACTTCGACCTCGACGTGGCCGGCGCCGGCAACACCGACGTCGTGCGGGCGAAGATGCGTGCGATGGAGATGCTCGGCCTCGGTGACGTCATCGAGGACGTGCTGATCACGCTCACGCACCAGTACCACCTGATCCGGCCGGTGCAGTCCCGCTCGGGCCAGGGGCTCTTCCTGTACCTGGCGCTGGACCGTTCCCGGGCCAACCTCGCGATGGCCCGCCACCAGCTGGGCCGGGTGGAGGGGCAGCTCGAAGTGTGAGGAGCCGGGGGCGCGCCGCGCCCCCGGCTTCCGGTTACAGCTGGCCGCCGGCGTCGACGTAGTGCGTCGTGCCGGTGATGTAGCGCCCGGTGTCGGACACCAGGTACAGGATCGCGTTGCTGATGTCGCTCGGGTCGAGCGCGACCACCGGCAGCTTGTTCAGCTCCTTGGCGGCCACGTCGAAGTCCTCGCGGGTCGGGTTCTCCAGGTCCGGGCGGAAGAGCCGGTACGTGGGGTCGTTGAGGATCATCCCGGTGGCCACCGTCGTCGGGTGCACGGTGTTGACCCGGATGCTCTCCGGCGCCAGCTCCTTGGCCATGACCTTCGCGAGCATCACGATGCCGGCCTTGGCCGCGGAGTAGTGCGCGGTGTTGGCGTTGACCCAGGTCGCCGCCAGCGAACTCGTGATCACGACCGCGCCGCCCCGGCCGCCGGCCCGGATGTGCGGCACCGCCGCCTTGACCGTCTTCCAGACTCCGGTCAGGTTGATCTCGATCATCTCGTCCCAGACCGTCTCGTCCATGTCGAGCGTCGGCGCGGGTGTGGAGATGCCGGCGTTGGCCAGCACGATGTCGAGGCGGCCGAGCTCGGCGACGCCGGCCTCGACCGCGGCCGTCAACCCGGCCAGGTCGCGGACGTCGACCTGCGAGGCGATGATGCGCCGGTCCAGCGCCTCGACCTCTTTGACGGTCTCGGCGAGGTCCTCGGGCGTGGCCATCGGGTAGGGGACGGTCTCGGCCTGTGCGCAGAGGTCGATCGCGATGATGTCGGCGCCCTCGCGGGCCAGCGTCAGCGCGTGGCTACGACCCTGGCCACGAGCGGCGCCGGTGATGAACGCGACTTTGCCGTCGAGCTGTCCCATGTCGGAGTGTCCCTTCGTTGGGAGGTGGTCCCAGCCGACGCTATGCCTAACGGACAGCTGTCGTCCAGGGCGCGCAGATCGGTTCTCAGCTGGGTCTTTGCCTTTTCGACACGGAGTGCCACAAACCCGACGGCAGGTGTTCTGTCAAACAACTCTTCTGTGTGGAAGAATAGTTGCCATGACTGACTACGGACACGACCTGGTGTTCGGCACGTTCCTCACGCCGAGTGCCGACGACCCCGGGCGCGTCGTCGCGCTGGCCCAGCTCACCGAGCAGCTCGGCTTCGACTTCGCCAGCGTGCAGGACCACCCCTACCAGGCCCGGTTCCTCGACACCTGGACGCTGCTCTCGGTGATCGCCGCACGCACGACGACGTTGCGGGTCACGCCGAACGTGGTCAACCTGCCGCTGCGGCCGCCGGCGGTGCTGGCCAAGAGCGTGGCCTCGCTCGACCTGCTCAGCGGCGGCCGGGTGGAGCTCGGGCTCGGGTCGGGTGCGTTCTGGGACGGGATCGCCGCGCTCGGCGGGCGCAAGCTCGGTCCGGCCCAGGGCGTCGACGCGCTGGCCGAGGCGATCGGCGTCATCCGGGCGCTCTGGGCGCCGGGCGGGTCGGTCCGGCTCGACGGGGAGTTCTACCCGGTCCGCGGCGCGCACGCCGGGCCGGCGCCGGCCCACGACGTCGGGATCTGGCTCGGTGCGTACAAGAAGCGGATGCTCGCGCTGACCGGCCGGGCGGCCGACGGGTGGCTCCCGAGCAGCCCCTACGCCGGGCCGGAGAAGCTGCCGGCGATGAACGCCGCGATCGACGCCGCCGCCGAGGAGGCCGGGCGTGATCCGCGCGCGATCCGCCGCCTCTACAACATCACCCCGGAGTTCACCGCCGAGCAGCTCGCCGAGCTCACGCTCGAGCAGGGGATGAGCGGCTACTTCGTGATGGGCGACGACCCCGAGGTGGTGCGCCGGTTCGCCGCCGAGGTCCTCCCCGCCGTCAAAGCCCAGGTCGACGCCGAACGCGCGCGCCGCACCGCCGGCGCACCGGCCACCGGGACCGCACCGGCCATCGTCCCCGCCGCGTCCCCGGGCGATCACCGGGCGCCCAGCGGTCTGGGCGTCACGCCCACCCCCGACGACGGTGTGCGCCGATCCGACGTCACCCTGTGGGACGAGACGGACCGGCCCACCGGGCCGGCGCCCGAGCCGGGCCGCACCTACACGGCGGCGCAGCGCGCCTCCGGGCAGCACCTGATCGACGTGCACGACCACCTGCGCTCCGAGCTGGCCACCGTGCGCGACCTGATCGAGCAGGTCGCGGCCGGCCTCACCGATCCGGGCGCGGCCCGCTCGGCGATCAACGCGATGACGATGCGCCAGAACAACTGGACGCTCGGGACGTACTGCGAGTCCTACTGCCGGGTGGTGACCACGCACCACACGCTCGAGGACACCGCGCTGTTCCCGCGGCTGCGCCGGGCCGACGCGGGGCTCGCGCCGGTCGTCGACCGGCTGGCCGCCGAGCACGGGGTGATCCACGAGGTGCTGGAGCGGGTCGACCGGGCGCTCGTCGGCCTGGTCACCGACGAGAAGGACATCGACCAGGTCAGGGCCGAGGTCGACCTGCTGTCGGACACGCTGCTCTCGCACCTGGCGTACGAGGAGCGCGAGCTGGTGGAGCCCCTGGCCCGCCTAGAGATCCTCTGACCAGCGCCAGCCGGGTTCGGCCTCGTCGGTGACGAGGCCGGCCAGGCCGGTCACCTCCAGCACCCGCCGCACGAACAGGGTGGGGCGCGAGAGCACCAGTTGCGCGCCGTGGCGCCCGGCGGCGCGCGCGGCGGCGTCGAAACACCGCGCGCCGGGCCCGCCGATCCAGGACACCTGCAGCAGGTCGGCGATCACCAGGTCGACCGCGTCGATGCGTGCCGCCGCGACCAGGAGCTCCAGCAGCTGGGGCGCGGTGCCCTCGTCGAGGGTTCCGGACAGCTGGAACAACGCCCAGCGCTGGTCTTCGTCCACCGCGCGCGAGACCTCCAGGATGCCGTCGAGCGAGGCGAGCGGCACGAGGACGTCCGGCGGGCGGGAAATGGGCAGAAGAATGCGCTGTTGGTGCGCGACCACTACGTCTCCCCGGGTTCGGGCACGCGTGCAGAGTGCACTACCTGGTTCTCACTATGGAACGTGTTTGTCCCCTTCGCGATCCACTAGGCATGAATGCTGGCAAATCATATCTTCCCGGACGTTGGGAAGGCCGCCCGGACGACGTCGTGTGGGAGCGCGGGTACGTGGTGTCCCCGATAGCCGGTCATGTCGGCGTTCGCGACCAGGGCGTTGAGGACCGCTTCCTCGACCGCCTGCACCGCGGCGGCGTAGAACGCGTCGATCCGGCCCCAGGGCACGAACCGCAGGTGCTCGTACTCGTCGTCGCCGACCGGACCGGCGGGGAACGTGCTGCTCAGCGCTCCGGCGTTGGCGGTGGAGAAGGCCAGGAACAGGTCGCCGGAGAAGTGGCTCCCGGTGGTGCCGGTACGGCCGATGCCGAGCGTCGCCCGGCGGGCGAGCGCGGCGCACTGACCGGGGAGCAGCGGCGCGTCGGTGGCGAGCACCACGATGACCGATCCGGCCCCCGGCGGCGCGGCCGGCGGTGGGGTCGGTTCGGCCGTGCGGATCGGGGTGCCCGCGATCGTCAGCTCGCGACGGGCGCCGTGGTTGGCCTGGACGAACGCGGCCACGGTGTAGCGGTCGGACGGTCCGTACCCGAGCACCCGGGACGCGGAGCCGGAGCCGCCCTTGAAGCCGTGGCAGATCATGCCGGTGCCGCCGCCGACGCTGCCCTCGTCGACCGGGCCGATCCGGGCCGCGTCGAGCGCGGCGAGCGCGTGCTCGGGCCGGACGTGGCCGCCGTAGAGGTCGTTGAGCAGGCCGTCGTAGGTCTCGGCGACCACCGGCAGGGCCCACTGCGTGGTCAGCTCGGGGCGGTTGATCGTCAGCCACTCGACGACACCGGCGTGCGCGGGGCCGACCGCGGCCGTGTTCGTGATCACGATGGGCGAGTTCAGCGCGCCGGACTCGGCGATCCAGGCGGTGCCGGTCATCTCGCCGTTGCCGTTGAACGAGTGAGTGCCCGCGGCGCACGGCACACCGACGCCGTCGCGCCCGCGCGGAAAGATCGCGGTGACGCCGGTGCGGACGTCCGCGCCCTCGATCAGCGTCGTGTACCCCACCTCGACGCCGACGACGTCGGTGATCGCGTTCCAGCGTCCGGGCGTGCCGTCGAGGGGGATGCCCAGTGCGCGGGCACGCGTCCGCCCCGAGGGCGTGGTCAGCAGGTGTTCAGCCATGCGGGCATGATCGCCGACGTCGGCCGGCGCGGGTCAGCGGGCCAGGTGGTTGACGAGCGTGGTGAACGCTCGGGGCAGGCGCGTGGCGGCGGGCACGATGGCCCGGGAGAGCAGCGGACGGTTGCGGGCCCAGAGCAGGCCGCCGGTGAGCAGGCGGTAGCGGCGGGACGCGGCCGCCCAGCGGCGCTCGTAGTCACCCGGCCGGTCGGCGGCCACGCAGGCGACGAGTTCGGCCGCGCCGGCCCAGGCCACCGCGAGACCTTCGCCGGTGAGCGCGTCGACGTAGCCGGCGGCGTCGCCGACCAGCAGGATCCGGCCGTGCACCCGGGCCGACACCCGCTGGCGCAGCGGGCCGGCGCCGCGCACGGAACCGGCCGGGGAGTGCAGTTTCGCGGCGAGGGCCGGGAAGCGGGCCAGCTGCTCGGCGTAGGGGCCGCGGGTGGTGGTCAGGATCGCGACGCCGACCAGCTCGGGCGCCACCGGGGTCACGTACGCCTCGGCCCCGGGGGCCCAGTGCACCTCGACGAGGTCCGCCCACGGGCTCACCGCGTAGTGCTGCCGGAGCCCGTGGCGCGACGGCCCGCGCGACGGACGTTGCAGACCGAGCGCGCGGCGGATCGGGGAGTGCAGGCCGTCGGCCGCGGCCAGGTACCGCGCCCGGAACCCGGCGGTGCGCACCCCGTCGGCGTCCTGGGTGATCCGGTCGGCCGCGCGGGGCACGATCTCGATGCCGGCCCGCGCCGCCGCGTCGGTCAGGCCCGCGTGCAGCGTGGTGCGCCGCACGCCCCGGCCCGTGCCGGTCGCGAACAGCGCGTCGACGCCGCGCCGGGCGTCGGCGTAGTGGATGCCGCGGAAGGGCAGGCCGGGGACCTGGACGCCGAGCTCGGACAGGAGCTCGACCGCGTGCGGCATCAGCCCTTCGCCGCACGCCTTGTCGACCGGCAGCGCCCGTGGTTCGAGCACCGTGACGCTCAGCCCGCGACGGGCCGCCAGCAGCGCGGTGACCAGCCCGGCCGGCCCGCCCCCGGCCACCAGAAGGTCGATCACACCGTGGCCAGGGCTCTGTTCTCGGCGCGGATGCGGACGGTGAGCAGGCCGGCGTTGAGCACGGTGAAGACCAGCGCGGTGAGCCAGGCCGAGTGCACCAGCGGCAGCGCGAACCCCTCCACCACCACCGCGACGTAGTTCGGGTGCGCGAAGTAGCGGTACGGGCCGCCGGTGACCAGCGGCATCCCCGGCACGACGATGATCTTGGTGTTCCACTGGTGTCCGAGCGTCCGGATGCACCACCAGCGCAGCACCTGCGCGGCCACCGCCAGCACCAGCATCGGCCAGCCCAGCCAGGGCAGGAACGGGCGGTGGAACGCCTCGGCGATGCAGCCGGCCAGCAACGCGGTGTGCAGCACGACCATGAACGGGTAGTGGCCGGCGCCGTACTCCCGGCCGCCCCGCTCCACCGCCCACTTCTTGTTGCGTACCGCGACCACCAGCTCGGCGAGACGCTCCACGCCGACCAGCAGCACCAGGACGACGTAGAAGGTCACCACCGCAGCAACACCAGTTCCGCCGAGAAGCCAGGTCCCATCGCGATCAGCATGCCGGGTGTGCCGGGTTCCGGTGGGCGATCGACCAGAGTGTCCCGCAGGATGTGCAGCACCGACGCCGACGAGACGTTGCCGATCCGGCGCAGCGAGTTCCAGCTCGCGCCCAGTGCGCCCTCGGGAAGCTCCAAACCGGACTCGATCGCTTCGAGCACCTTCGGCCCGCCCGGGTGGCAGACCCAGGTCGTGATGTCCTTGCGGGTCAGCTCGTGCTCGGCGAGGAACTCGTCGACGCCGAGGCGCAGGTGCTTCTCGGCGAGCGTCGGGACCTCGGTGCCGAGCACGACCTTGAGACCGCTCGCGCCGACGTCGAAGCCCATCGTGCGCAGCGTGCCGCGGTAGAGCACGCTGCGGGTGGCGAGCACGGTGGGGCCCTGGACCGCGCGGCCGGGACCGACCGCCACCACCGCGGCCGCACCGTCGCCGAACAGGCCGCTGGCGACGAGGTTCGTCGGCGACCGGTCGTCGTACTGCACGGTGAGCGAGCAGAGTTCGACGTTGACCAGCACCGCGACCTGGTCGGGCCAGGCGCGGACGTAGTCGTGCAGGCGCGAGATGCCGACCGCGCCGGCCGCGCAGCCGAGCCCGACGATCGGCGTGCGCTTCACGTCCGGGCGCAGGCCGAGACGACCGGCCAGGTGCGCGTCCAACGACGGGATCGCGAGGCCGGTGGAGGTCACGGCCAGGATCGTGTCGACGTCGTCGGCGGTCAGGCCGGCGTCGGCGAGCGCGGCCTCGACCGCGCGGGCGCCGAGGTCGATCGCGCCGGTGAGGAACGCGTCGTTGGCGGCGCCGAAGTCCGGTAACGGGTACTGCTCGAGCGGGAGGGTGAGGTGCCGGGTGGCGACACCGGACGATCGGTGGACACGCTCGAGGAACCGGCGCTGGTTGTCGTCGAGCCCGCACGCCTCGGCGACCGCGTCGGTCAGCTCGGCTTGCGGATAGCGGTAGGCGGGCAGGACGCCGTGGACAGCGGCGAGCTGTGTCATTACTCGACCGTAAGCGGTTCAAGCCGATACCGCCCGTCAGCAAAGCCCACGGCGCCCCGACGACTATTCGACGACCAGTTCCACCGGGATGTTGCCGCGGGTGGCGTTGGAGTAGGGGCACACCTGGTGGGCGGCCTCGACCAGCTCGCGGCCGGCCTCGCCCTGGAGCGACTCGGGCAGCTCGACCCGCAGCGTCACGGCCAGGCCGAAGCCGCCGCCGTCGGTGGGGTTGAGGCTCACCTCGGCGGTGACGGCCGCGTCCTTGGCGTCGAGTTTGCGCTGCTGCGCGAGCATGCCGAGCGCGCTGGAGAAGCACGCCGCGTACCCGGCGGCGAAGAGCTGCTCCGGGTTCGTGCCGGCGCCGCTGCCCCCCATCTCCTTCGGGAACGAGAGCTGGACGTCGAGCTTCCCGTCGTTGGTGCGGGTGCGCCCGTTGCGGCCGTTGCCGTCGGCGGTGGCGATCGCGGTGTAGAGCGCTGACATGTCGTCGTCCCTTCGTTCGGTGGCCAGACAGACCTGTCTGTGCGAACCCCAGACTAGACAGACCTGTCTGGTACTTTCAAGGGGTGTCGTCGATCCCACTCGAACTGCCCGGTGCGCTGGTTCCCACACCCCGGGGGCGCCCGCGTGACCGTGTCCTGGCCACCGCGAGCGTGCTGTTCTACACGGTGGGTATCCGCGCGGTGGGCATCGACCGGATCATCGCCGAGGCGGGCGTGGCGAAAGCCACCTTCTACCACCATTTCCCCACCAAGGACGCGTTGGTCTGCGCGTACCTCACCGACCTGCACGACCGCTCGGCCTCGGCGTTCGCCGCGCTGGCGTCGTCGGTCGAGCCGGTCGACGCGGTGCTGGCGCTGTTCGACGCGCTGGGGGAGTTCACCTGCGGCCCCGGCTTCCGGGGGTGCGCGTTCGTCAACGCCGCGGTGGAGTACCCGGATCCGGCCAGCCCGGTGCGTGCGGTCGTGGCCGACCACCGCCGCTGGTACGCGGACGCGGTGCGCGACGTGCTGGTCGCGGCCGAGCACCCGAGCCCGGACGAGACGGCCCGGATGCTGGTGATGCTGCGCGACGGGGTGGTGATCGGCGGCCAGGTCGACGACCCGGCCGCGGTGAAAGCGACGCTGCGCGCCGCCGTGACGGCGCTGGTCGCCGCCTGAGCGGGCCCGCCCCGCGGCGTTTCGCGGCGGGGCGGGCCGGCGCGACTAGCTGGCCGGGGTGGTCGGCTGGGGCGAGACGACCGAGGGGTCGGTCGCGGTCTGCGTGGTGGTGGTCGTGGTCGTCGTCGTGGTGGTCGTGGCCGGAGCCTCGGCCGCCGCGTCGGTGTCCGGGACCTGCGCCGGGTCCGGGGCGTCGGTGACGGTGGTGGCCGTGTCGACGGTGCCGTCGGCGTCGGTGTCGGAGTAGACCGTGTCGAAGACGCCGTCGTCGTCGGTGTCGACGACGACGGAGTCCACGTCGCCGTCGTAGTCGCTGTCGACCTCGACCGCGTCGAAGTCGCCGTCATTGTCGGTGTCGGCGGCCGTGGCGTCGATGACGCCGTCGCCGTTCTCATCGACGACCGCGTAGTCGAAGTCGCCGTCGCCGTCGCGGTCGTAGAGCGCGGTGTCGGCGACGTGGTCGCCGTCGGTGTCCACGATCGCGTAGTCCACGTTGCCGTCGCCGTTGGTGTCGCTCACCACGACGTCGACGTACCCGTCACCGTCCGTGTCGCCCGCGACGGTCTCGGAGGTGCCGTCGTGGTCGAGGTCGAGCACCGCGTAGGCCGTGCCGTCCTCGTTCTGGTGCAGGTAGCCGTCGACGGTTCCGTCGCCGTCGTAGTCCAGCGGCACGTCGTTGTCGGCGATCGTGCTGGTGGGGGCGTCTGCGCCGGAGTCGATCGTGTCGCCGGAGTCGCTCATTGCCAGTCCTGTTCCTCGTGGGGGTCGTACGTGCTTGCCGACGACAGTAGGGGTGTCACCAGGCCCGGGGATCCCGGTTTCGTGCCACCCGGTGCGCGATCGTGCGGGCGAGTCGGGCACCCGACACCGTCGTGGCCACCGTTGGGAGGCCACCGACAACCGGTGCGGGGTCCGGGCGCCTTCCCGACTAGCATCGGAGCGTCGTACCCCACTCGAATCCGAGGAGACCGATCGTGTCCGCAGCACAAGCCGTCCACGCGCCCGCCCCCGTCGTGGTGCCGGCCGGGACGACGGCCGCGGACGCGCTGGTGGCCGCCGGGATCCCGGTCGAGGGCGGTGCCGCCGCGGTGGTCGTGCGGGACGCCGAGGGCACCCTGCGTGACCTCGAGTGGGCGCCCGAGGCCGACGCCGAGGTCGAGCCGGTGTTCCTGGACTCGCCCGACGGGCTGAACGTTCTGCGCCACTCCACCGCGCACGTGCTCGCCCAGGCCGTGCAGGACGTCTTCCCCGGCACCCTGCTGGGCATCGGCCCGCCGATCGAGAACGGCTTCTACTACGACTTCCTGCCGGAGAAGCCGTTCACCCCGGAGGACCTGAAGCGCCTCGAGAAGCGCATGCAGGAGATCATCAAGGCCAACCAGCGCTTCCACCGCCGGCCGATCAGCGACGACGAGGCCCGCAAGGAGCTCTCGCACGAGCGCTTCAAGCTGGAACTCATCGACCTGAAGGGCTCGGCCGACGCCGAGGGCGCGAACGTCGAGGTCGGCGAAGGCGCGCTGACCATGTACGACAACCTCGACCGCAAGACCGGCGACCGGGTCTGGACCGACCTGTGCCGCGGCCCGCACCTGCCCACCACCCGCAACATCCCGGCGTTCAGCCTGCAGCGGTCGGCGGCGGCCTACTGGCGGGGCAGCGAGAAGAACCCGCAGCTGCAGCGCATCTACGGCACCGCGTGGCCCAGCCGGGACGCGCTCAAGGAGTACCTGAACCTGCTGGCCGAGGCGGCCAAGCGCGACCACCGCAAGCTCGGTGCCGAGCTCGACCTGTTCAGCTTCCCCGACGAGCTGGGTTCCGGCCTGCCGGTGTTCCACCCCAAGGGCGGCATCATCCGCCGGGAGATGGAGAACTACTCCCGGCAGCGGCACGAGGAAGCGGGGTACGCGTTCGTCAACACCCCGCACATCACCAAGGGTCACCTGTACGAGGTGTCGGGTCACCTCGACTGGTACGCCGACGGCATGTTCCCGCCCATGGAGGTCGAGGGCGCGAACTACTACCTCAAGCCGATGAACTGCCCGATGCACGACCTGATCTTCCGGTCGCGTGGGCGGTCCTACCGCGAGCTGCCGCTGCGCATGTTCGAGTTCGGCACCGTGTACCGGTACGAGAAGTCCGGCGTGATCCACGGCCTCACCCGCGTGCGTGGCATGACCCAGGACGACGCGCACATCTTCTGCACCCAGGAGCAGATCGAGGAGGAGCTCACCTCGCTGCTGCAGTTCGTCCTGGACCTGCTCAAGGACTACGGGCTCGACGACTTCTACCTGGAGCTGTCGACCAGGAACCCGGAGAAGTACATCGGGGCCGACGACGTCTGGGAGCGCGCCACCGAGACCCTGCGCCGGGTCGCGACCGACTCCGGGCTCGAGCTGGTGCCCGACCCGGGCGGCGCGGCGTTCTACGGCCCGAAGATCTCGGTGCAGGCGCGTGACGCGATCGGCCGCACCTGGCAGATGTCGACGATCCAGCTCGACTTCATGCTGCCGGAGAAGTTCGAGCTCGAGTACCAGGCCGCGGACGGCAGCCGGCAGCGGCCGGTCATGATCCACCGCGCGCTGTTCGGCTCGATCGAGCGGTTCTTCGGGGTGCTCACCGAGCACTACGCCGGGGCGTTCCCCGCGTGGCTGGCCCCGGTGCAGGTCACCGGCATCCCGATCGGCGACAACCACGTCGAGTACCTGTCGCGGTTCGTCGCCGACCTGAAGGCCCGGGGGATCCGCGCCGAGGTCGACTCGGCGAGCGACCGGATGCAGAAGAAGATCCGGAACGCGCAGAAGCAGAAGGTGCCGTTCATGGTGATCGCTGGGGACGACGACGTGGCCGCCGGCACCGTCTCGTTCCGCTACCGCGACGGCTCGCAGCGCAACGGCGTCCCGCTGGACGCGGCGATCGAGCACGTGCTCGACGTGGTGCGCTCCCGCACCAACGTCAGCCCGTCGGCACCCCCGGAGACCGCGGTGGCCGACGGCGTCGTCGCCGAGGCCTAGGGCCAGGCGTCGGCCAGGAGGAGTCGGGTCTCCCCGAGGAGTTCGGGGAGCACCTTCGTCTGGCCGACGACCGGCATGAAGTTGGTGTCGCCGCCCCACCGGGGCACCACGTGCTGGTGCAGGTGGGCGGCGATGCCGGCGCCGGCCACCGAGCCCTGGTTCATGCCGATGTTGAACCCGTGCGCCCCGGACACCTTCCGCACGGCGCGCATGGCGTCCTGGGTGAACGATCCGAGTTCGGCGACCTCGTCCTCGGAGAGGTCGGTGTAGTCCGGCACGTGCCGGTACGGCACGACCATCAGGTGCCCGGAGTTGTACGGGTACAGGTTGAGCAGGGCGTACACCGTGCTGCCGCGGGCGACGACCAGCCCGTCGGAGTCGGACAGCGTCGGCATCACGCAGAACGGGCACCCGTCGGGCGACTCGTTCTCACCCTTGATGTAGGCCATCCGGTGCGGCGTCCACAGCCGCTGGAAGTGATCGGGGTCGCCGGCCCCCTGCTGGTGTTCGATCTCCGGGCCCGTCATGCCGGCAATCTTACGAATCGCCGCCGAGCGCCTTGGCCACCAGGTTCGGCGGCATCGGTTCGTAGCGCGCGAACGTGCGGGTGAACGTCGCGGTCCCCGACGTCAGCGAACGCAGCTCGGGGGAGTAGCGGGTGAGCTCCGCCGCCGGCACCTCGGCGTGCACGACCGTGCGCTCGTGCTCGTCCGGTTCGGTGCCCAGCACGCGGCCGCGGCGTCCGGACAGGTCGCTCATCACCGGACCGACGTAGCTGTCCGGCACCGTGATGTCGACCTCGTCCACCGGTTCGAGCAGGCTGATCGAGCCCGACGTGGCCGCCTCGCGCAGCGCCAGCGCCCCGGCCAGCTGGAACGCCGCGTCGGACGAGTCGACGCTGTGCGCCTTGCCGTCGACGAGCGTCACCCGGATGTCGACGACCGGGAAACCGGCCACCAGGCCGCGCTCCATCTGCTGGCGGACGCCCTTCTGCACCGACGGGATGTACTGGTGCGGCACCGCGCCGCCGACGACCCGGTCGACGAACTCGAACCCGCCGCCGGTGGGCAGCGGCTCGATCTCGAGGTCGCAGATCGCGTACTGGCCGTGCCCGCCGGACTGCTTCACGTGCCGCCCGTGGCCTTTCGCCGGGCCGCCGAACGTCTCCCGCAGCGGTACCCGCACCTCCTCGGTGTCCAGGTCGACGCCGCCGGCACGCAACCGGTCGAGCACGACGTCCGCGTGCGCCTCGCCCATCGTCCAGAGCACCAGCTGGCCGGTCTCCGGGTTGCGGTCCATGCGCAGCGTGGCGTCGCCGGCGATGAGGCGGGACAGGTTCTTGGCCAGCGCGTCCTCGTCGCTGCGGGTCTTGGCCACCACGGCGACCGGCAGCAGCGGCTCCGGCAGGTCCCACGGCGCGACCAGCAGGGGGGTCTCCCGCGAGGAGATCGTGTCGCCGGTCTCGGCGCTGCCGACCTTGGTCAGCGCGCAGAGGTCGCCGGCCACCGCGTACGGCACCTCGCGCAGCGACGGGCCGAGCGGCGAGTAGAGGTGCGCGGCGCGCTCGTCGGCGTCGTGGTCGTCGTTCCCGTCCCGCACGCCGTGGCCGGAGACGTGCACGGTGTCCTCCGCGCGCAGCGTCCCGGAGAAGACGCGCACCAGCGAGACCCGTCCGACGTAGGGGTCGACGGTGGTCTTCACGACCTCGGCCACGAGGGGGCCGGCCGGATCGGCGGTGATCATGTCGTACGGCTCGCCGTCGACCGTGGTGACCGCGGGCGCCGGCCGCTCGTCCGGTGGCGGGCAGGCACGCACGATGCCGTCGAGCAGTTCCATCAGACCGACGCCGGTGCTCGGGTCGGCCGGCAGCACCGGGTAGAACGAGCCGCGCGACACCGCGGTCTCCAGGTCGGCGATCAGGACGTCGGGGTCGATCTCCTCACCGGCCAGGTACCGGTCCATGAGGGTCTCGTCCTCGCTCTCGGCGATGATGCCCTCGATGAGGTTGTTGCGGGACTCCTCGATCAGGTCCAGGTGCTCGGGGTCGGCCGGCCGCAGCACCGGCTCTCCGCCCTCGCTGTAGTCGTAGATCTGCTGGGTGATCAGACCGAACAGCCCGGCGGTGCGGGTCTGCTCGGTCGCGCCGTCGATGCCGCCGAGGAAGTCGGCCAGCGACTGCTTGCCCGCGGTCGGCGGCGCGCCCTCGACGGCCTCGTGGACCGGCAGGTAGAGCGGCAGCACGCCGTCGCCGAACACCCGCTGGCAGATCGCCACCGACTCGTCGAAGTCGGCGCGGGGGTGATCGAGGCGGGTCACGACGACCGCGCGGGGCATGCCCACCCGCGCGCACTCCTCCCAGAGCGCGATCGTGCTGGCGTCGATGCCGTCGACGGCCGAGATCACGAACAGTGCGGCGTCGGCCGCGCGCAGGCCCGCGCGCAGCTCCCCGACGAAGTCCGCGTACCCCGGGGTGTCGAGCAGGTTGATCTTCACGCCCCGGTGCACGATCGGCGCGAGGTTCAGCGTCACCGACCGCTGCTGCCGGACCGCGGCCGGATCGTTGTCGCAGACCGTGTTCCCGTCGACCACCGACCCGGCTCGGCCGATCGTGCCGGTCGCCACGAGCAACGCCTCGACCAGAGTGGTCTTCCCGGCCCCGGAGTGACCGACCAGGACGACGTTGCGCAACGACCGGGGGTCGTCCACGACCGGCCCGGCGGAGCCCGCCCGGTCGGGGCTTCCCGCCACTTTCTGTGCCATCGGGGCCTCCTCGCGCTCGCCGGGACGCCGGTGCGGCGGCCAGAGCGCGTGTTCCGGCCGCGCCACCGGAGACAGGTCCGTGTGACCGATCCCACACCGCTGCCCCCGATTGGGCAAGACCCGTGTGGTGCGGAACCGGGCTGCACCGATCCGCGGGTCGATTCTTTCGCGTGCCCCACCGGCGGTCCGGGTAAGGCAGTCCTCACTCGCCTCCGCGGCCAGAGGTGTCCTGGTCGCGGGCTATCGTGGTCTGACCCCCGCCCTTCGAGAACGGATCGGCATGCTCAGTCAGGCGCGTGACCGGATTCAACGTGTCACCGGCCCGATCGGAACCGCGCTGGTGCGCACGGGGCTCACCCCGGACGCCATGACGCTGATCGGCACCACCGGCGTCGTGCTGTCGTCGATCTTCCTCGTCGTTCCCGGGCACGTGCTGGCCGGCGGCCTGGCGATCACGTTCTTCGCGCTCACCGACATGCTCGACGGCGCGATGGCCAGGGCCCGCGGCTGGTCCAGCCGCTGGGGCGCGTTCCTCGACTCGACCTGCGACCGGCTCGCCGACGCGTCGATCTTCGCCGCGGCCGCCTACTGGCTGTTCCGGGAGGACCGGGACTCGGCCGGTGTCGCGGCGCTGCTCTGCCTCATCACCGGCGTGCTCGTCTCGTACGCGAAGGCGCGGGCCGAGGGGCTCGGGCTCACCGCGAACGTCGGCATCGCCGAGCGCACCGAACGCCTGGTGCTGGTGGGTGTCGGCGGCGTCCTCGAGGTGCTCGGGGTGCCCGGCGGCATCGAGTGGATCCTGTGGCTGCTGACCGCGCTGGCCGCGTTCACCGTCGGCCAGCGGGTGCACGCGGTCTGGACCCAGACCAAGGACGACCGCGTCCGCCCCGACCGGCGCCTGGACACCGGTCCGGTGCCGCCACCGACCGGCTATCCCGGGCCGGCCCCGGACCTCGCCCCCGGCGCCCCGGCGCCGAGTGCGGAACCGGCCGCCGACGCCGGGCGGGAGACGGCGTGAACCAGCGCGTCACGGTGGCGGCCTACGCCGCCGGGTGGAAGTTGGTCCGGGTGCTCCCGGAGCGCCCGGTGAAGGCGTTGTTCCAGTTCGGTGCCGCGCGGTTCGCGCGGCGCGGCGGCGCCGGGCCGACGCGGCTGGCCGCGAACCTGCGCCGGGTGGTGGGCCCGGACGCCGACGTCGACGCGCTCACCGAGCAGGCGATGCGGTCCTACGCGCGGTACTGGCACGAGGCGTTCCGGCTGCCGGACTGGTCCGAGGAGGAGATCAACCGGCGGTTCGTCCTGGAGAACGCCGAGGTGCTCGACAAGGCGGTCGCGGCGGGCAAGGGCGCGATCGTGGCGTTGCCGCACGCCGCGAACTGGGACCTCGCCGGCGCGTGGGCGACGCTGCACGGCATCCCGGTCACCACGGTCGCCGAGCGGCTCAAGCCCGAGGACCTCTACCAGCGCTTCCTCGATTTCCGGCGCAAGCTCGGGATGGAGATCCTGCCGCTCACCGGAGGCGTCCGGCACCCGCTGGACGTGCTGGCCGAACGCATCCGCGAGGGCCGCGTCGTCGTGCTGCTGGCCGACCGCGACCTGTCGTCGCGCGGCGTCGAGGTGGAGTTCTTCGGCGAGACGACGAAGATGCCGGCCGGTCCGGCGATCCTGGCGCTGCGCACCGGCGCGCCGCTGTTCGGGCTGAAGGCCTGGAACGACGGTCCGATGACCCGCGCCCGGGTGATCGGGCCGCTGGAGGTCCCCGACGAGCCGGACGCGCACCGCGACACCGCGCAGATCGCCGCGGTGACGCAGCGGATCGCCGACGCGCTGGCCGAGGGCATCGCCGAGCACCCGGTGGACTGGCACATGCTGCAGCCGCTGTGGCTGGCCGACCTGCCCGCCCGCAAGAAGCGCACGGGCTGATGCGCGTCGGGATCGTCTGCCCCTACTCGTTCGACGTACCCGGCGGTGTGCAGGCGCACGTCCGCGACCTGGCCGAGGCGCTGATCGGCCTCGGTCACGAGGTGTCGGTGCTGGCGCCGGCCGAGGAGCCGGCCGACGGCGGCCAGGAGCTGCCGCCGTACGTCGTGGCCGCCGGGCGCGCGGTGCCGGTGCCGTACAACGGCTCGGTGGCCCGCCTGGCGTTCGGCCCGCTCTCGCTGGCGCGGGTGCGGCGCTGGCTGCGTGACGGCCGGTTCGACGTGCTGCACGTGCACGAACCGATCGCCCCGTCGCTCTCGCTGCTGGCCTGCGTCGCGGCCACCGGCCCGATCGTGGCGACGTTCCACACCGCCACTCAGCGCTCGCGCACGCTCGCCGCGGTGCACAGCGCGCTGCAGCCGGTGCTGGAGAAGATCACCGCCCGGATCGCGGTGTCGGCGCTGGCCCGGCGCGTGCAGGTCGAGCACCTCGACGGCGGCGCGGTGGAGATCCCGAACGGGGTGGCGGTCGGGAAGTTCGCCGACGCGGTGCCGCTGCCGGGGTGGCCGGGCGAGGGCGGCGCGCTGGGGTTCCTGGGGCGCTTCGGCGAGCCGCGCAAGGGCTTCACCGTGCTCGCGGACGCGTTCGCCCGGCTCGCGCCGGACCGGCCGGGCCTGCGGCTGCTGGTCGCCGGCCCGGGCGACGCCGACGACGCGCTCGACGCACTGCCGCGCGCGCTGCGTCCCCGCGTCACGCTGCTCGGCATGGTCTCGGAGACCGACAAGGCCCGGATGCTGCGCAGCGTCGACGTGTACGTGGCCCCGAACACCGGCGGGGAGTCGTTCGGCATCATCCTCACCGAGGCCATGGCCGCCGGCGCGACGATCGCGGCCAGCGACCTCGACGCGTTCCGGCGCGTGCTCGACGACGGGCGGGCCGGCGCGCTGTTCCCCACCGGGCAGCCGGCCGCGCTCGCGCACTGCCTCGGTGAGCTGCTCGACGACCCGGCGCGGCGGCGGGCGCTGGCCGCGGTGGGCCAGTCGACAGTGGCCGCGTTCGACTGGCCGGTGGTGGCCGCGCGGGTGGTCGACGTCTACCAGAGCGCGATCGCCGCCTACCCGAGCGAGCCGACGGTCACCGACGAGGACGAGGTTTCCACCCTGCGGTTGCCGCATTACCTTCGGGAACGGCTGCGGTAACAAACCCGATTCACCGACCCGATACAGTCGTTCCGTGGACTGGCCGGTCGTCATCGTCGTGGCGCTGGTGTTCGTCCTGCTGTACGTCTGGTGGCTCGCCCGGCGCATCGCCCGGCTCACCGCACGCACGGCTGCCGCCCTCGACGCGCTCGCCGAGCAGCTCGGCCGCCGCGCGCGGGCCGCCGCCGCGCTCCCCGCCGCCGCCGACCTGGCCACGGCCACGCTCACCAGCGGCTCTCCGGACACCGACGCGCGCCAGGGCGCGGAGAACGACCTGGTCCGCGAGCTGCGTCAACTCGGCACCGCGGCGCTCGACGCACCGGGCCTGCTGGCCGAGAACCGCCGGCTGGTCGTCGCCAGGCAGGTCTACAACGACGCCGTGCGCGACACCCGTTCGCTGCGGTCCGCACGCATCCCGCGGATCTTCTGGCTTGCGCGCCGGCAACCGCTCCCGCAGTATTTCGACGTCGACGAGCTGGACCTGGACGCGGTGGAGAACGACCGTCGCGAGCGCGAAGCCGTGCGCCGGGCCGCCGCGGAGGATGTCGGCAGGGCCACAAGCGGCCAGTCGTAATCAGCTCCCGCGCAGAGCTAGCATGAAGAGATTTCCCCGCCCCGAAACCTGAAAGGCCGGATAGCCGTGTCCGCCCAGCCCCAGAATCCCGCAGGTACGACCGGTACCGCCCGAGTGAAGCGCGGCATGGCCGAGATGCTCAAGGGTGGCGTGATCATGGACGTCGTCACGCCGGAGCAGGCGAAGATCGCCGAGGACGCCGGTGCGGTCGCGGTCATGGCGCTGGAGCGCGTGCCGGCCGACATCCGCGCCCAGGGCGGCCTGGCCCGGATGAGCGACCCGGACATGATCGAGGGCATCGTCTCGGCGGTGTCGATCCCGGTGATGGCCAAGGCGCGGATCGGGCACTTCGTCGAGGCCCAGGTGCTGCAGGCGCTCGGCGTCGACTACGTGGACGAGTCGGAGGTGCTCACGCCGGCCGACGAGGAGCACCACATCGACAAGTGGGCGTTCACGGTTCCGTTCGTGTGCGGTGCGACGAACCTGGGTGAGGCGCTGCGCCGCATCGCCGAGGGTGCGGCGATGATCCGTTCCAAGGGCGAGGCCGGCACCGGCAACGTCGTCGAGGCCACCCGGCACATGCGCTCGATCCGCACGGAGATCCGCCGGCTGACGACGCTCGACGAGACCGAGCTGTTCGTCGCGGCGAAGAACCTGCAGGCGCCGTACGAGCTGGTCAAGGAAGTCGCGTCGCTGGGCAAGCTGCCGGTCGTGCTGTTCACCGCCGGCGGCATCGCCACCCCGGCCGACGCCGCGATGATGATGCAGCTGGGCGCCGAGGGGGTGTTCGTCGGTTCCGGCATCTTCAAGTCCGGCGATCCGGCCAAGCGCGCCGAGGCGATCGTCAAGGCCACCACGTTCCACGACGACCCCGACGTCATCGCGAAGGTCTCGCGTGGCCTGGGCGAGGCCATGGTGGGCCTCAACGTCGACACCCTGCCGGTCGACCAGAAGTACGCGAACCGCGGCTGGTGATCGGGGTCTTCGCCCTCCAGGGCGACGTTCGTGAGCACGTCTCGGCGCTGCGGGCGGCCGGTGCCGACGCGGTGCCGGTGCGCCGGCCCGCGGAGCTGGCCGCCGTCGACGGGCTGGTGATCCCGGGCGGCGAGTCCACCGTGATGAGCCGGCTGGCCAAGGTGTTCGACCTGCTCGAGCCGATCCGGGAGCGGATCGCCGAGGGGATGCCGGTGTACGGCTCGTGCGCCGGGATGATCATGCTCGCCTCCGACGTGCTCGACGGGCGTGCCGATCAGGAGAGCTTCGGCGGCATCGACATGGTCGTGCGCCGCAACGCGTTCGGCCGCCAGGTCGACTCGTTCGAGACGGATCTGAACTTCGAGGGTGTGGACGGCGAGCCGGTGCACGCCGTCTTCATCCGGGCACCGTGGGTCGAAAAGGTCTCATCGGACGTCGAGGTGCTCGCCCGGGTCAGCGGCGGACCGGCGGACGGTAGGATCGTCGCCGTTCGGCAGGGCAACCTGCTGGCGACTTCCTTCCACCCGGAGTTGACGGGTGACCTCCGCGTGCACGATCTGTTCGTGCGGATGGTCCAGGACGCGCAGACGAAAGAGGAGGCAGTACGGTGAGCGGCCACTCCAAATGGGCGACTACGAAGCACAAAAAGGCCGTCATCGACGCCAAGCGCGGCAAGATGTTCGCCAAGCTGATCAAGAACGTCGAGGTCGCGGCCCGCACCGGCGGCGGCGACCCGGCCGGTAACCCCACGCTCTACGACGCCATCCAGAAGGCGAAGAAGAGCTCGGTGCCCAACGACAACATCGATCGTGCGGTCAAGCGCGGTTCCGGGGCCGAGGGCGGCGGAGCCGACTACCAGAACATCACGTACGAGGGCTACGGCCCCAACGGCGTCGCGGTCCTGATCGAGTGCCTCACCGACAACCGCAACCGGGCCGCGTCCGAGGTGCGCATCGCGATGACGCGCAACGGCGGTCAGATGGCCGACCCGGGCAGCGTCTCGTACCTGTTCCACCGCAAGGGCGTCATCATCGTCCCCAAGGGCGAGCTCTCCGAGGACGACGTGCTGCTGGCGGTGCTGGAGGCCGGCGCCGAGGAGGTCAACGACCTCGGCGAGGAGTTCGAGGTCGTCAGCGAGTCCACCGACCTGGTCGCGGTGCGCACCGCGCTGCAGGAGGCCGGCATCGACTACGACTCGGCCGACTCGTCGTTCGTGCCGAGCATGCAGATCCCGCTCGACGCCGAGGGCGCGCGCAAGGTGTTCAAGCTGATCGACGCCCTCGAGGACAGCGACGACGTGCAGAACGTCTACGCGAACTTCGACGTCTCCGACGAGGTCATGGCCGAGGTCGACTGACCCCGTATGGTTTGATCCTCTCCGTACGAACAACTGTACGGAGGTGGACGGGCTTGCGCGTGCTCGGAGTCGATCCGGGGCTCACCCGCTGCGGTGTCGGTGTGGTGGACGGTGCGCCCGGCCGGAGGTGCGGTCTCGTCCACGTGGACGTGATCCGCACGCCGGCCGACGCCGAGCTCGGCCACCGGCTGATGGCCATCGCGGACGGGCTCGCCGCCGCGATCGCGGAGTTCCAGCCGGACTTCGTCGCGGTGGAGCGGGTGTTCGCGCAGCACAACGTGCGCACGGTGATGGGCACCGCGCAGGCCGCCGGGCTGGCCCTGGTGGCCGCGACCCGCGCCGGGGTACCGGTCGCGATGCACACCCCGTCCGAGGTCAAGGCCGCGGTCACCGGGTCGGGCTCGGCCGACAAGGCGCAGGTCGGCACGATGGTGGCACGCATCCTCGGCCTGGGCGCGGTCCCGAAACCCGCCGACGCGGCCGACGCGCTGGCCCTGGCCATCTGTCACCTCTGGCGCGCGCCGCAGCAGGCCCGCCTGGCCGCCGCCATCGCGAAGGGACGCCCGTGATCGCGTCGGTGCGTGGCGACGTCGCCGCGGTGGGGCCCGACGGGGCCGTGGTGGAGGTGGGCGGGGTCGGCATCGCGGTGCACTGCACGCCGGCCACGCTCAGCGGGCTGCGGGTCGGGTCACCGACGCGCCTGGCGACCAGCCTCGTCGTCCGCGAGGACTCGCTCACGCTCTACGGTTTCGCCACCGACGACGAGCGGATGATCTTCGAGCTGCTCCAGACCGCGAGCGGCGTCGGGCCCCGCCTGGCCCTCGCGGTGCTCGCCGTCCATTCCCCCGACGCGGTGCGGGTGGCGATCGCGAGCGCGGACACCGCGGCGCTGACCCGGGTGTCCGGCATCGGCAAGAAGGGCGCCGAGCGGCTCGTGTTGGAACTGCGCGACAAGATCGGCTCGGTCGACCCGGTCGCGGTACCCGGCCTCGCCCCGGCCGGCGGCTGGCCGGAAGCGGTGCGTGAGGGCCTGACCGGGCTGGGCTGGTCGGCCAAGGAGGCCGAGGACGCGGTGGGCATCGTGGCGGCCGACTTCGAGGGCAGGCCGGTCGAGGTCGCGGCCGCGCTCCGCCGGGCGATCCAGGTGCTGGGGAAGAACCGATGACCGCCGACGACGTCGTCTCGGCCTACGCCGCGCCGGAAGAGCGCGACGTCGAGACCAGCCTGCGTCCACGCCAGCTCGACGAGTTCATCGGGCAGCACCGCGTCCGCGAGCAGCTCGACGTCCTGCTGCGCAGCGCGCAGCGGCGCAACCGCCCGCCCGACCACATCCTGCTCTCCGGCCCCCCGGGCCTGGGCAAGACGAGCCTGGCGATGATCGTCGCGGCCGAGCTCGGCAGCGCGATCCGGGTCACCAGCGGCCCGGCGATCGAACGCTCCGGTGACCTCGCCGCGGTGCTCACCACGCTCGCCCGCGGCGACGTGCTGTTCATCGACGAGATCCACCGCATCGCGCGTCCGGCCGAGGAGTTGCTGTACTCGGCGATGGAGGACTTCCGCGTCGACGTCGTCGTCGGCAAGGGCCCCGGCGCCACCGCGATCCCGCTCGACGTGGAGCCGTTCACGCTGGTCGGGGCCACCACCCGGTCGGGTCTGCTGACCGGCCCGCTGCGTGACCGCTTCGGGTTCGTCGCCCACCTGGACTTCTACGGGCCCGCCGACCTGGAGCGGGTACTGGACCGGTCGGCGAACATCCTCGGTGTCCGCGTCGATCCGGCGGGCGCGGCCGAGATCGCCGGCCGCTCGCGGGGCACACCCCGGATCGCGAACCGGCTGCTGCGCCGGGTGCGCGACTACGCCGAGGTGCGCGCGGACGGAATCGTCACCGAGGACATCGCCCGGGCCGCGCTCGCGGTGTACGAGGTGGACCGGGTCGGGCTCGACCGGCTCGACCGCGCGGTGCTGGACGCGCTGGTGTCGTCGTTCGGCGGCGGCCCGGTGGGGCTCTCGACGCTCGCGGTGGCGGTGGGGGAGGAGCCGGGCACCGTCGAAGAGGTCGCCGAGCCGTTCCTGGTGCGTGCCGGGCTGCTCGCCCGGACACCACGCGGCCGGATCGCGACGCCGGCCGCCTGGGCGCACCTGGGCCGGACCCCACCCCCCGGCTCGCCGGCGGCGCTGGCCGCGGGCACCGCGCCGGTCGATCCGAACGATCTCTTCGGCGGCGGTTTCCGCGCCGCGCCGTGATTCGTCATCGGTGAAACAGCGAGGAGTCGGCGTCCGTGCGTTCCTCCCGGACTCGATTCGACGACAATTCCCGCGGGGTCACCTCGGCCCGGAACGATGGCGCCGGACCGGGCGTTGACGATCCGTCGTCGGGAAAGTAGGCGACGCGACCGGCCGTGTCGGGTTACCGAGTGACGGCGGCCTGAGCGTCTGCTACTAGACTTCCGCAGTCGCACCCCCGTACGACCCCGCTGACGAATGTATGAAAGGGCTCTCCGTGCCTGCTGTCGTAGCTGCAGAACAGTCCCAGAGCGGTGGGAGCATTTTGCCGCTGCTGCTCCTGGTCGGTGTGTTCGCGCTGATGTACTTCCTGGTCATCCGGCCGCAGTCGCAGCGTCGCAAGCAGATGACCCAGATGCAGAGCACGGTCGAAGAGGGCGCGCCGGTGATGACGCTCGGCGGCCTCTACGGCACGGTGGTCACCGCCGACAGCGAGTCGGTCGTCCTCGAGGTCTCGCCGGGTGTGACGAACCGGTACGCGCGTCAGGCGATCGCCAAGGTGCTCTCGGACGAGGAGGCCGTGAAGGCCGGCCTCGCCCCGAACGACGACGTGGTCGACGAGGACGACGTCCCGGTGACCGACGCCGCGGTCGTGGACACCACCCCGGTCGTGGACACCACTCCCGTCGTCGAGACCCCGGCGCCCAAGGCCCCCGAGGCCCCCGCGGCCCCCGCGGCCCCGGCCGCGCCGAGCGACCCCACCGCGGACCCGCGGCCGGCCTCCGAGGCCGACAGCAGCACCGACCGCCGTTGATCACCGGCCGGTGGCGCGATCGGAGTAGCGTCGTGCCACCGGTCGTACCCGGCACGGGCCCACGCGGCACGGGCCGACCGGATAGCGTCACCAATCGGACGTACCGCCGTGCTGCCGGGCCGAACCGGCCGGACCACGCACGAGCACGGCGGTAGCGCGAACTCACCCGGGGCAGCAGGAATTGCCGCCCGGAGCACTGAAGGAGACCTTTCAGCGTGGCACCACCTCGCGGACAGCTGCGTGCCGGGCGGTATCTCGCCGTCCTCGCGGTCATCGTGATCGCGCTCTACGCGCTCGTATTCCTTCAGGGCAAGGGGTCGGTCGCCGACAAACTCACGCCCCGCCTCGGCCTCGACCTGCAGGGCGGCACCACGGTGACGCTCCACGCGGCGCAGGAGAACGGCAAGGCGCCCGACGCCGAGCAGCTCGAACAGGCGCGGCAGATCATCGAGAACCGGGTCAACGGCACCGGTGTCGCCGAGGCCGAGGTCGTCACCGAGGGCGACAGCAACATCGTCATCAACGCCCCGGGCGAGAACAACGACGCGATCAAGCAGGTCGGCGAGCCGGCCCAGCTGCGGTTCCGCGCCGTCCTCGAGTCGGCGCAGGACATCGACGCGATCAAGGCCACCGCGTCGCTCGCGGCCACGCCGGCCCCGTCGACGTCCGGCACGGCCACCCCGACCCCGTCCGGGAGCGCGAGCCCGTCGGGCAGCGCGTCGCCGTCGGCCCAGACCAACGCGAGCCCGTCCGCCTCGGGCAACGGTGGCGGCGGTGGCGGCTCGGTGCCGCAGGCCGCGCCGGCCGCCGTCCCGGCCGCCGAGGACACCCCCACCCCGACGCCGTCGACCGCCGGTTCGGCGAGCCCGGCGCCGAGCACGTCCGCGAGCCCGTCGGGCAGCGCCAGCCCCACCCCGGCCGCCTCGCCGACGTCGGCGAGCCAGGCCGCGCTGCAGAAGTCGGCGCTGGCCAAGTTCCCGAAGGACGCCGCGACCTACGTCCAGCAGGGCACCGCGCAGGACTTCGCCGGTGCGGCCACCAACCCGCAGCTCGCCGCGATCTTCGAGCCGGGCGCGAAGAAGCTCACCGAGGCCGAGGTCGCCGCGCTGCCGATCGACTGGCAGTACAAGGTCCCGTGGATCACCTGCAAGATGCTCGACGAGCGTCCGGCCGGTTCGATCGACCCGGTCAACCAGCAGGTCGTCGCCTGCCAGGACACCACGAAGTACAAGCTGGAGAAGGCCGGTGTCGTCGGCACCGACATCAACACCGCGAGCTTCACGTTCAACCAGCAGCAGGGCGGCTGGGTCGTCAACCTGAAGTTCACCGGCAAGGGCCAGGACAAGTGGACCGCGCTGACCAAGGCGACGCTGCAGAAGCAGGTCGCGGTGGTGCTCGACAACGAGGTCATCTCGGCGCCGACCACCAACGAGGTCATCACCGGTGACACCCAGATCAGCGGTCAGTTCACCAAGGTCGAGGCGCAGGACCTCGCGGCGAAGCTGAAGTTCGGCGCGCTGCCCCTGTCGTTCACGGTGGAGACCGCGGAGACGATCAGCCCGACGCTCGGCATCGAGCAGCTCGAAGCCGGCCTGCTCGCCGGCGGCATCGGCCTGGCTCTGGTGGTCGTCTACTCACTGCTCTACTACCGGGCCCTGGGCCTGGTGACGATCGCCAGCCTCGCGATGTCCGGCGCGATCATCTACGCCGCGATCATCCTGCTCGGCCGCCAGATCGGCCTCACGCTGACGCTCGCCGGGGTCGCCGGCTTCATCGTCGCGGTCGGTATCACCGCCGACTCGTTCGTCGTCTTCTTCGAACGCCTGAAGGACGAGGTGCGTGACGGCCGCAGCGTCCGTTCGGCCGTGCCGCGGGCCTGGGCCCGTGCCCGGCGGACGATCCTGTCGGCCGACGCGGTCTCGTTCCTCGCCGCCGCGGTGCTCTACATCCTGGCCGTCGGGGCGGTGAAGGGCTTCGCGTTCACGCTGGGCCTCTCCACGCTCGTCGACGTCATCATCGTGTTCCTCTTCACGCACCCCCTGGTCGCCCTGCTCTCCCGGTCGCGCCGGTTCACGTCACCGCGCTTCTCCGGGCTGGGTACGCTGCGTAAGGCCTCCGACGCACCTGCCGTCGGAGCTGCCGGACGGCGCGCGACCGCCCGTCGTGTCAGCCCGAAGGAGTCCTGAGATGGGACTGGCCGGACGCCTCTACCGGGGCGAGACCAACTTCGACTTCATCGGTACGCGGAGGCGGTGGTACATCGCGTCCGTGGTGATCGGGGTCCTCCTGATCGGCACGATCGCGATCCGGGGCTTCAACTGGGGCATCGAGTTCTCCGGTGGTACCTCGTTCGTGTTCAAGCAGCCGAGCGGCGTGTCGCTCGAGCAGGTCTCGGAGACGATCGACGAGACCGGCGTCGAGGTGCAGACCGGCCAGGAGGCCGGCCGCGGCAACGACGCGAAGTTCGTCATCAAGACCGCGTCGCTCTCGCCGGAGAAGACGGCCGAGGTCAAGGACGCGATCGCGTCGACGTACGACATCAACCCCAACGACATCACCGACAACGCGGTGAGCTCGTCGTGGGGCGGTCAGGTCACCGACAAGGCGTTGATCGCGCTCGTCGTGTTCCTCGTCCTGGTCGCCGCGTACCTGGCGATCCGGTTCGAGTTCAAGATGGCGATCGCCGCGCTCGCCGCGCTGCTGCACGACCTGCTGCTGACGGCCGGTATCTACTCGATCGTCGGGTTCGAGGTCACACCCTCGACGATCGTCGGTCTGCTCACGATCCTCGGTTTCTCGCTGTACGACACGGTCGTCGTGTTCGACAAGGTCTCCGAGGACACCCGGGGCATCGTCGGCGGTTCGCGGATCGACTACGCCGAGGCCGCGAACAACGCGGTGAACGAGACGCTGATGCGTTCGATCAACACCTCGCTGATCTCGCTGCTGCCGGTCGGTGGCCTGCTCTTCGTCGGCGCCGGCCTGCTCGGCGTCGGCACGCTCAAGGACCTCGCGCTGGTGCTGTTCGTCGGTCTGGCCGCCGGGGCCTACTCGTCGCTGTTCCTGGCGACGCCGTGGCTGGTCGACATGAAGGAGCGCGAGCCCCGCTACCGGGCGCTCAAGGAGCGGGTCGCGAACAAGCGCGCGAACGCGGCCAAGGCCACGCCGGAGACGGTCGCGGACGTCGACGACCTGGTCGACGACACGGCCGAGGCCGACGAGGACGAGGACGACAGCGATCGTGAGCCGGCGGCCGCCGCCGCCCGCACGAACCGCAGCTCCACCCGGCCCGCCCAGCAGCCGAACCGGCGCCGCACCGGCGGCAACCGTCCGGGTCGTCCGAGCGGAAGCCGCAAGAAACGATGACCGCACCGTCGCACGGGCCCATCGCCGGCCGGGTCGGCGGTGGGCCGGTCACGCCGGCCGCCGTGAGTGAGCTGATCACCGCGCACGTCGTCGACGTCCCCGACTTCCCGAAGCCGGGGGTCGGCTTCAAGGACCTCACCCCGCTGTTCGCCGACGGCCCGGCGTTCGCGCAGGTGATCGACGTGATCGCGACCGAGCACGGCGGCGCGTTCGACGTCGTCGCCGGCATCGAGGCGCGCGGGTTCGTGCTGGCGGCGGCCGTGGCCTACGCCAGCGGCGCGGGCCTGGTGCCGATCCGGAAGGCGGGCAAGCTGCCCCGCGAGACCGTGTCGGCCGCGTACGCGCTCGAGTACGGCGAGGCGGTGCTCGAGGTCCACGCCGACGCGTTCGAGCCCGGCGCGCGGGTGCTGCTCCTCGACGACGTGCTCGCCACCGGCGGGACGGCCGCGGCCGCGATCTCGCTGGTCGAGCAGGCCGGCGGCGAGATCGTCGGGTTCTCGGTGCTGATGGAGCTCGCGTTCCTGGACGGCCGTGCGCGCCTCGGCGGGCGCGAGGTACACGCCTTGTTGACGGTGTAAGGGCATCAACCGTACGGACACGGTGTTGTGACCAGTAGGGCAGCGGTCGCTGTCCTGGGCTCCTGTGGAAGGCGACGCGGTCGGTGGTGGCCGTCCGCGTAGCATGGAGAGAGCTCGATGCGTCCAGCAGAGGGAGCGGCCTGTGTCAGACGTCGCGCCGACGGTCACCGGTGGGCAGCGGGATCCCGTCCCCGTCTCCGGTGCCGACGCGGCTGTGCCCGACGGCGCGCTTCCGCACGCTGATTCGTCGGTCGTCTCCGCGAACGGGGCCGGCTCCGAGCCGGCCGGCATCGGTGCCCCCACCGGGCGCCGGGTCCGGGCCGCGCTCGCGCGCTTCAGCGCCCCCTCGTGGCAGGGCGCGGTGAACGTCGTTCTCGAGCCGCTGGTCGCCACGCACCGCGGCGCCCACCCGAAGGCCGACGTCCGGCTGCTGCAGAAGGCCTACGACGTCGCCGAGCAGTTCCACCGCGGTCAGCTGCGCAAGTCCGGCGATCCGTACATCACCCACCCGCTCGCGGTCGCGACGATCCTGGCCGAGCTGGGCATGGACACCACCACGCTGGTCGCGGCGCTCCTGCACGACACCGTGGAAGACACCGGCTACACGCTCGAGCAGCTGCACGCCGACTTCGGCGGCGAGGTCGCGCACCTCGTCGACGGCGTGACCAAGCTCGACAAGGTGCAGTTCGGCGACGCCGCCGAGGCCGAGACGATCCGCAAGATGGTCGTCGCGATGGCGCGCGACCCGCGCGTCCTGGTCATCAAGCTCGCCGACCGGCTGCACAACATGCGCACGCTGCGCTTCCTCCCGCGTCCCAAGCAGGAGAAGAAGGCCCGCGAGACGCTCGACGTGCTGGCGCCGCTGGCCCACCGGCTGGGCATGAACACGGTCAAGTGGGAGCTGGAAGACCTCGCGTTCATGACCCTGTACCCGAAGCGGTACGAGGAGATCGCGCGGCTGGTGCAGGAGCACTCCCCGGCGCGTGACCGGGGCCTGGCCGACGTCACCACGCAGGTCCAGGGCGACCTGAAGAACGCGAAGATCCGCGCCACCGTGGTCGGGCGCCCGAAGCACTACTACTCGATCTACCAGAAGATGATCGTGCGCGGCCGCGACTTCGCCGACATCTACGACCTGGTCGGCATCCGCGTCCTGGTCGATTCGGTGCGCGACTGCTACGCCGCGCTCGGCGTCATCCACGCGTCCTGGCAGCCGGTCCCCGGCCGCTTCAAGGACTACATCGCGATGCCGAAGTTCAACATGTACCAGTCGCTGCACACCACGGTCATCGGGCCCGAGGGCAAGCCGATCGAGCTGCAGATCCGCACGCTGGCGATGCACCGCACCGCCGAGTACGGCATCGCCGCGCACTGGAAGTACAAGGAGACCAAGGGCGCCGAGGTCGCCGGTCCGCCGGCCACCGTCGACGACATGGCCTGGCTGCGCCAGTTGCTCGACTGGCAGCGCGAGGCGAGCGATCCGGGGGAGTTCCTCGAGGCGCTCCGGTTCGACCTGGGCGGCCAGGAGGTCTACGTCTTCACGCCCAAGGGCGACGTGGTGGCGCTGACCAAGGACTCCACCCCGGTCGACTTCGCCTACGCCGTGCACACCGAGGTCGGGCACCGCTGCATCGGCGCCCGGGTCAACGGCAAGCTGGTTCCGCTGGAGAGCACGCTCAACAACGGCGACACGGTCGACATCTTCACGTCGAAGTCCGAGAACGCCGGCCCCAGCCAGGACTGGCTCTCGTTCGTGAAGTCGCCGCGGGCGCGCACGAAGATCCGCCAGTACTTCGCCAAGGAGCGCCGGGAAGACGCGATCGAGTCCGGCAAGGACGCGTTGCAGCGGGTCATGCGCAAGCAGGGTCTGCCGCTGCAACGGCTGCTCGGCGGCGACGCGCTGCTGACGATCGCGCGTGATCTGCACCTGTCCGACATCAGCGCGCTCTACGCCGCGGTCGGGGAGAACCAGGTGTCCGCGCAGGCGGTCATCCAGCGGGTCGTGGCCTCGCTCGGCGGGGCCGAGGGCGCCACCGAGGACCTGGCCGAGACCGCGCGCCCGGCCAAGCACCGCTCGCGCCCGGCCGGCCCCGGCGATCCGGGGGTCATCGTCAGCAACGCCGGCGACGACGTCTGGGTGAAGCTGGCGAAGTGCTGCACGCCGGTGCCGGGGGATTCGATCCTCGGGTTCGTCACGCGCAGCGGCATGATCAGCGTGCACCGGGAAGACTGCACGAACGCGTCCGACCTGAAGAGCAAGGAAGAGCGCCTGGTCGAGGTGTCGTGGGCACCCACCGCCGGGTCGACGTTCCTGGTCGCGATCCAGGTGGAGGCGCTCGACCGGCACCGCCTGCTCTCCGACGTCACGAAGGTGCTCTCGGACGAGAAGGTCAACATCCTGTCGGCGACGGTGAGCACCACCCGCGACCGGGTGGCGGTCTCGAAGTTCACGTTCGAGATGGCCGACCCGAAGCATCTCGGGCACCTGCTCCGTGTCGTCCGCCGGGTCGAGGGCGTGTACGACGCGTACCGTGTGACGTCAGGTTAAGGAGGCGCCGCTATGAGCATCGAGCGCAGGTTGCCCAGCAAGGTCGCGGGTGAGCCGCTGGAGCCCGGGAAGGTCCGGGCGAAGATCGTCGGCCTGGAGACGTTCCGCGAGACGGGTTCGCTCCAGGAGACGACCGCCCCGGCGCCGGACCCCGCGCCGGACATCGCCCAGCAGGGCTAGCTCTGCCTCGGGTCACCAAGGGCTCGCCCTCCCGGAGTGCCCGCACGCCGCGGCGTGCGGGCACTCGCGCGTTGCGCCCGGGGTCGCGAGCCCGGCCCCACGGCAAGTTCTCGGCCCTACGACGAGTTGTCGGGCCTTCGCTGGCCCGGGTTGGCCCGAGAAGTGGTCGTAGGCCCGGAAACGTGTCGCCCGGAAACGCCGCGGGGGTCAGCCGGCCGCGGGTGACACCGTCAGGGTGTTGATCGTGACGGCCTGCTTGGGCTTGCCGTCACCCGGGTTGCTGGGGTCGGCGGGCGTGACGCCCTTCTCGGCGGCCTTCGCGACCAGGTCGAGGCCCTTCGTGACCTTCCCGACCACGGTGTAGTCGGCCCCGAGCGACCCGTCCGGGATGTCCTTGTACACGATGAAGAACTGCGAACCGACCGAGATCGCCTCGGACGACTTCGCCATCGCGATGGTGCCGGCCGGGTACGGCGGGTGCTGGTTGGTGGGCAGGTTCTCGGTGCCGTAGCGGTACGCCGGGCCACCGGTTCCGTCGGCGAACGGGTCACCGCACTGCAGGACGAAGATGCCGGCCGTCGTCAGCCGGTGGCACGACGTCTTGTCGTAGAACTTCTTGCCCGCGAGGAACGCGAAGCTGTTGCTGGTGCACGGCGCGGCGGCCTGGTCGAGCGTGAAGTCGATCTCGCCGATGCTCGTCGCCATCGTGACCGTGCGCGTCCCGGTCTCGGGAACGTTCGTGGTCGGCGGCGTGCCGACGTCCTTTACCTGGCCGGTGCTGCTGTCGGCCTTCTGGTAGTCGCACTTCGGGCCGGAGGCGGCCTCGGTGGCGGTACCGGAGGACTTCTTGTCGTCGTCACCACTCAGGTTCGCGACCAGGAAGCCCACGCCGACGACCACGAGCAGGAGCGCGAGGCCCGCACCCACGGCGGCCTGGGTCTGACGGCGCCGCTTGGCCGCCGCGGCCCGCCGGGCCATCTGCCGTTCGAGTTTGGCGCGGGCCAGCTGCCGCTGGCGATCCTTCGTCGGCACTCCGTGCTCTCCGTTCGGGTCCTGGGCTCGCAGGGGCGGGCCGAGGAGACCCGCGCGAGGCGGGCCTGGGCCCGCGCGTGCGGCCGAGTGTACGGCGCGCCCTTAGGGAAGGGACTGATACCCCGCGGGAGAAACGCGGTCGGCCCCCGCCCATCACCATCGGTAGGCTGGTACAAACAGGCCCGAAGAAAGGACTCTCGTGCTCATCGCCGGATTTCCGGCCCCCGCACTCGGCACCAACTGCTGGATCGTGGCCCCCGCGGCCGGCGAGCAGTGCGTGATCATCGATCCGGGGATCGGCGTGGTCGACCAGCTCGAGGACGTCCTGACCAAGCATCGGCTCCATCCGGCGGCCGTGATCCTCACCCACGGTCACATCGACCACACGTTCTCGGTGGCCCCGGTCTGCGGCGCGAAGGACATCCCCGCCTACATCCACCCGGCCGACGCCGACCAGCTGGCCGATCCGTGGAGTTACATCGGGGCGCCGAAGGGCACGCCGATGTTCGGTCTCGAGTACACCGAGCCGAGCGACGTCAAAGCGCTCGCCGACGGGGAGACGATCACGCTGGCCGGGGTGGAGATCACCACCACGCTCGCTCCGGGCCACACCCCGGGCTCGCTGGTGTTCGGCGTCGAGACGCCGGACGCCCCGGTGCTGTTCTCCGGTGACCTGCTGTTCGCCGGCTCGATCGGCCGGGTGGACCTGCCCGGCGGCAGCGCCCAGGCCATGCTTGAGTCGCTCGCGAGAGTCGTGCTGCCGATGGACGACGCCACCGTGGTGAAGCCGGGCCACGGCCCCGACACCACTATCGCGCGCGAGCGCGCCACGAACCCCTATCTGCTGCAAGTGGCCACTGACCTGCCGAGGACCGGACTGTGACAGGCTTTACCGCTCCGAAGGGCACCTTCGACACCCTTCCCCCCGACTCCGCGGCGTTCCTCGCCGTGCGGGACGCCCTCACCGCGCCGCTGCGCCGGGCCGGCTACGGCTACGTCGAGACGCCGGTCTTCGAGGACACCGCGCTGTTCGCGCGGGGCGTCGGCGAGTCGACCGACGTCGTCAGCAAGGAGATGTACACGTTCACCGACCGGGGAGGACGGTCGCTGACGCTGCGGCCCGAGCTCACCGCGGGCCTGATGCGTGCGTTCATCGAGCACAAGCTGTACGCCGGGCAGCTGCCGGTGAAGCTGTACGCGGTCGGGTCGAACTTCCGCTACGAGCGCCCGCAGGCCGGCCGGTACCGGCACTTCACCCAGGTCGACATGGAGGCGCTCGGCGTCGACGACCCGGCGCTGGACGCCGAAGTGGTGGCCCTGGGGGTCGAGGGCTTCCGGAAACTCGGGCTGACCAACTTCGAACTGCAGCTCACGTCGCTGGGTGACGCGAACTGCCGCCCGCAGTACCGGGAGAAGCTCCAGGAGTTCCTGGCCGGTCTCGACCTCGACGAGGAGACCCGCCGCCGGGCCGCGATCAACCCGCTGCGCGTGCTCGACGACAAGCGCCCCGAGGTCGCCGCGCAGCTCACCGACGCGCCGCTGATGGTCGACCACCTCTGCGACGGCTGCCAGCAGCACTACGACGAGGTCCGCGAGCACCTGCGCAACCTCGGCGTGCACTGGATCGAGACCCCGAAACTCGTCCGGGGCCTCGACTACTACACGAAGACGACGTACGAGTTCGTCCACAACGGGCTCGGCGCGCAGTCGGCGATCGGCGGCGGCGGCCGGTACGACGGGCTCTCCAAGGAGCTCGGCGGCCCGGACGTGTCCGGCATCGGCTACGCGGTCGGCATCGACCGGACGCTGTTGGCGCTGCGTGCCGAGGGCCTGATCGGCGAACCGCCGGCCAAGGTCCGGGCGTTCGTGGTGCCGCTCGGCGACGAGGCCCGACGCCGGGGGATGCGGCTCCTCACCGAGCTGCGTGACGAGGACGTCCCCGCCGACTTCGCGTTCGGTGGCAAGAGCCTCAAGGGCGCCATGAAGGCCGCCGACCGTTCCGGCGCCCGCTACGCGATCGTCCTGGGGGAGCGCGACCTCGCCGAGGGCACCGCGCAGCTGAAAGACCTGACCACCGCCGAGCAGCGGGCCGTACCGCTGACCGACCTCGCCCGCACCGTCAAGGAGCTCCTGTCGTGACCACCTACCGCACCCATAAGGCCGGCGCGCTGCGTGCCGAGCACGCGGGGCAGACCGTCACCCTCTCCGGGTGGGTGGCCCGCCGCCGTGACCACGGTGGGGTCATCTTCGTCGACCTCCGGGACGCCTCCGGCTACGTCCAGGTCGTCCTGCGCGAGGAGGAGGGGCACGCGCTCCGGTCGGAGTTCTGCATCCGCGTCACCGGCGAGGTGCGCCCGCGTCCGGAGGGCAACGAGAACCCCGACCTGCCCACCGGCGCGATCGAGGTGGTGGCGAACGAGCTCACCGTGCTGAGCGAGGCCGCTCCGCTGCCGTTCCCGATCGACGGCCAGTCCGCCGGCGAGGTCGGCGAGGAGGCCCGCCTCAAGTACCGCTACCTCGACCTGCGTCGCGCCCAGCAGGCCGCGGCGCTGCGGCTGCGCAGCAAGGTGAGCGCCATCGCCCGGCGCGAACTGGGCGAGCGGGAGTTCTTCGAGATCGAGACGCCGACGCTGACCCGCTCGACGCCGGAGGGCGCCCGCGACTTCCTGGTGCCCGCGCGCCTGCAGCCGGGCTCCTGGTACGCGCTGCCCCAGTCGCCGCAGCTGTTCAAGCAGCTGCTCATGGTGGCCGGGATGGAGCGGTACTACCAGATCGCCCGCTGCTACCGGGACGAGGACTTCCGCGCCGACCGGCAGCCGGAGTTCACCCAGCTCGACATCGAGATGTCGTTCGTCACCCAGGACGACGTGATCGAGGTCGGCGAGGCGGTCGTGTCGGCGATCTGGCGTGAGGTGGCCGGGTACGAGATCCCGCTGCCGCTGCCGCGCCTCACCTACGCCGAGGCGATGACCCGGTACGGCTCCGACAAGCCCGACGTCCGATTCGGTCAGGAGCTCGTCGACCTCACGTCGTACTTCGCCGGCACCAGCTTCCGGGTGTTCCAGGCCGCGCACGTCGGTGCGGTCGTGATGCCCGGCGGCGCGGCGCAGACGCGCAAGGAGCTCGACGGCTGGCAGGAGTGGGCCCGCGCGCGCGGCGCGAAGGGCCTGGCCTACGTGCTGTTCGACGCCGAGACCGGCGAGCCCCGCGGCCCGGTGGCCAAGAACCTGTCCGAGGAGCACCTGGCCGGGCTGGCCGACGCCGTCGGCGCGAAGCCCGGCGACGCGGTGTTCTTCGGCGCGGGGGAGCGGTCCGGAACGCTGGAGCTGCTCGGCGCGGCCCGGCTGGAGATCGGCCGCCGCGGGAAGCTGATCGACGAGTCCCGCTGGGAGTTCCTCTGGGTCGTCGACGCGCCGATGTTCGAGCCGGTCGGCGGCGGCGAGATCGGCGTCGAGGGCGCGCAGGGCAACTGGACAGCCGTGCACCACCCGTTCACCTCGCCCAACGCGGAGTGGATCGACAAGTTCGAAGAGGCCCCCGGCGAAGCGCTGGCCTGGGCCTACGACATCGTGCTCAACGGCAACGAGATCGGCGGCGGCTCGATCCGTATCCACGACCGAAAGGTCCAGGAGCGGGTGTTCGAGGTCCTGGGCCTCACCGAGGAGGACCAGCAGGGCAAGTTCGGCTTCCTGCTCGAGGCGTTCAAGTACGGCGCGCCGCCGCACGGCGGTATCGCGCTCGGCTGGGACCGGCTCTGCGCGCTGCTGGCCGGCGTGGAGTCGATCCGTGACGTCATCGCCTTCCCGAAGCTGGGCTCCGGTGGCGACCCGCTGACCGGTGCGCCGGCGCCGATCTCCCCGCGTCAGCGCAAGGAAGCCGGCGTCGACGGGAAGCCGTCGAAGGCCTGACGTTCCGCCGGCGGCGCCTCCCGGAGCCCGTACCGCTCGTGGAGGCGCCGCAACGGCTTCGGCGCCCACCAGTTCGCCTCGCCGAGCAGCGCCATCGTCGCCGGTACCAGCAGGCACCGCACGACGGTGGCGTCGACGGCCACCGCGATCGCCATCGCGACGCCCAGCTCCTTGATCGCGAGCATCCGCCCCACCGCGAACCCGGCGAACACGATGATCATCAGCAGCGCCGCGGACGTGATGATCTTGCCCGACCGCTGCAGTCCGATCTCGACCGCGCGGTCGTTGTCCATCCCGGCGTCACGCAGTTCCGTGATGCGTGAGAGCAGGAACACCTCGTAGTCCATCGAGAGCCCGAACGCGAAGCAGAACACCAGCACCGGCACGAACGGCTCCAGCCCGCCGGTGGGCGTGAAACCCAGGTACCCGTGCAGGTACCCGTCCTGGAAGATCAGCTTCAGCGCCCCGAACGACGCCGCCAGCGACAGCACGTTCATCACCAGCGCCTTGACCGGCACCAGCAGCGAACCGGTCATCGCGAACAGCAGCACGAACGTCGCCACCACCATCAGCGTCACCGCCCACGGCGCGTACCGGCGCACCTCGTCGAGGAAGTCCACCAGCACCGCGGTCTCGCCGGTGACCCAGATCCGGAACGACGGCTGGTCGGCCCGGATCCGGGTGACGAGCTGCCGTCCGATCCGGTCGTGCTCGCTCGCCTCCGGCACGACGTCGATGCTGGACAGGCCCGCGGTGACCTGGGTCGGCGGCAGAACCCGGGCGATGTCGTCGTCGTCGCGCTCCAGTTCCGCCGCCCAGAGCGCCAACTCGCTGCGGCTCGTGCTCGCCACGATCGTGATCGGCGGGGCGCCCTGGCCGGGGAACCGCTCGGCGGTGAGCTCGGCGAAGCGTCGGGCCTCGAAGCCCTCGGGCAGCAGGTTCGCGCTGCTGTTCACGAACGTCACCGACGCGAACGGGGCGCCGGTGGCCAGCAGCGCCGCGGTGAGCAGCACGGTCGCGACCAGCGGGCGGCGACGCGTGAGCCGGGCCAGGCGGGCGAACGTGCCGTCGTCGCTGGGCCGCTCCGGACGGTGTCTCCCGACGCCGACGCGCCGGGACGCCATCCCGAGCAGCGCCGGCACGAGCGTCACGCCGGCGATCAGCGCGAACAGCACGACGCCGACGCCGGCCGAGCCGATGCCGCGGAAGATCGGGCTGGGGAACACGAACAGCCCGGCCAGCGAGAGCGCGACCGTGAGCGCGGAGAACGTGATCGTGCGCCCCGCCGACGCGACCGTCCGCTCGATCGCCGCGGGCACCGTGCGCCCGGCGTACCGCTCCTCGCGGAACCGGTTGACCATGAGCAGCGCGTAGTCGATCGACAGGCCGAGTGCCAGCACCGTGCTCACCGACAGCACGTTCGGGTCCAGGTCCATCAGCCGCTGCAGTCCCAGCATCACGAGCATGCCGCACGCGATCGACGCCAGCGCACCGACGATCGGGATGCCCGCCGCCACCGCGCCCCCGAAGATCGCCACCATCGCGAGCAGCGTCAGCGGCAACGCGATCAGTTCGCCCTTCTCGGTGTCGCGTCGGGTCTGCTCGTTGATCTCGCGCTGCAGCAGCGCGGGTCCGCCGACCGTCACCCGCGCGCCGGGGACCGCGTGCAGGCGAGCGGCGATCGCCTCTTCGGTGCGGTGCTGCTCGTCGACCGACAGGTTCCGTTCCATGTCGACGACGACCAGGACGGCGCCGCGGTCGTCGGCGACGAACAGGGCCCGGCCCGCCTCGGGCAGGTGCGGGGAGAACGGGTCGAGCACCCGGCCGACGCCGTCGACGCGGCCCAGGTCGTCGCGGGCTCCGACGATCCGGCCCCTCAGGTCGGTGCCCTCGACGACCGCGGAGACCCGGCCGCCGAACTCCGAGTGGTCGGTGAGCAGCCGCGCGGCCAGGACCGACTCCATCGACTCCGACGCCTGCTGGCCGCCGCCGAGCCGGTCGGTGACCCGGCCGGTGTTCGCGATGCCGGCGACGAACACGACCAGCCAGAGCACGACCACGAGCTTGCGGCGGCGGTAACAGAACCGCCCGAGACGCGCGAACAAATCGGGACTCCCGGCGACGTTGCCACCGTTCACTGGTGGAACAGCAGGGTAAGCCGTTCCCCGCGTCGCCGTCCGGGGAATCAACCGTGGATAAGGTCGGGACCGTGGAGACCGAAAGTTTGTTCGACGGGCTCGCGGAGGACCCGGCGCCCGCTCCGCGCCCGGCCCGGATCGCGGGCGCGGTGGACGCCGACCGCGTCGACCCGCACGCGCCGCTGGCCGTGCGGATGCGGCCACGGACGCTCGACGAGCTGGTCGGGCAGCGTCACCTGCTCGCGCCGGGGTCGCCGCTGCGCCGGCTGGTCGAGGGCGACGCACCGCTCTCGGTGATCCTCTGGGGGCCGCCGGGTGCCGGGAAGACCACGATCGCGCACCTGGTCTCGCGGGCCACCTCGCGCCGGTTCGTCGCGCTCTCCGCGCTCTCGGCCGGGGTGAAGGACGTGCGTGCGGTGATCGAGCAGGCCAAGCTCGAACGCCGCCGGGGCGTCTACACGGTGTTGTTCGTCGACGAGGTGCACCGGTTCTCCAAGACCCAGCAGGACTCGCTGCTGGCCGCGGTCGAGGACCGCACGGTCACGCTGGTGGCGGCCACCACCGAGAACCCGTCGTTCGCGGTCGTGGCGCCGCTGCTGTCGCGCTCGCTGCTGCTCACGCTGATGCCGCTCGACGAGGCCGACATCCGCGAACTGCTCCGCCGCGCGGTGACCGACCCCCGCGGCCTCGACGGTCGCGTCCAGCTGGCTTCCGAGGCCGAGGACCACCTGGTCCGGCTGGCCGCCGGCGACGCGCGACGCTCGCTCACCGCGCTGGAGGCCGCCGCCGACGCCGCACTGGCCGCGGCGCGCGCGGAGATCGACCTGGCCACCGCCGAGGCCGCGGTGGACAAGGCGGCGGTGCGCTACGACCGCGACGGCGACGCGCACTACGACGTCACCAGCGCGTTCATCAAGAGCATGCGCGGCTCCGACGTCGACGCCGCGCTGCACTGGCTGGCGCGGATGCTCACCGCGGGGGAGGACCCGCGCTTCATCGCCCGGCGGCTGATGATCTTCGCCAGCGAGGACATCGGCATGGCCGACCCCACCGCGCTGCAGACCGCGGTCGCCGCCGCCCAGACCGTCCAGCTGATCGGCCTGCCCGAAGGTCAGCTCACGCTCGCGCACGCGGTGGTGCACTGCGCCACCGCTCCGAAGTCGAACGCGGTCACCACCGCGATCAGCGCCGCGCTGGGCGACGTCGCGGCCGGTAAGACCGGCACCGTGCCGCCCGCGCTGCGCGACGCCCACTACCCCGGGGCGAAATCGCTGGGCCACGGCAAGGGCTACAAGTACCCGCACGACGACCCGGCCGGCGTCGTGGCGCAGCAGTACGTGCCGGACGAGCTGATCGGGCGCGACTACTACCGGCCCACCCGGCGCGGTGCCGAACGTCCGATCGCCGAACGCCTCGACCGCATCCGCGCCGTGGTCCGCGGCACCCCCGACGCGTCCTGACGTCGGCGCCGAAGGGTTCCCCGGGTTGGACGGTTTACTCACGACCGGGGCGTCTCGTGCGCCACACCGGGTCCTGCGCTGAGCGTGATCGCCGCAGGCGGTAGGGTCTGTTCACCCCGAGCCCACTCATCCAAGGAGACTCGCCGGTGTCTCTCGGCGGAATCGCGGCCATCATCGCCGCCGTTGCGTTCGTCCTTCTGGTCGGTGCGCTCGCCGTGCCGCTGATCAAGCTCGGCCGCACGGTCGACGCGGCCACCAAGGCCATCACCGACATCACCGAGCAGGCGGTGCCGATCCTGGCCAGCGCCCACGTGACGGTCGAAGGCGTGAACCAGACGCTGGGCGGTGTGAACCACCAGCTCGACAAGGTCGACACGCTCACCGACCACGTCGGCGCCGTGACCGGCAGCATCGCCCAGGTCACGACCCTGTTCGGCGCCACCGTCTCCGGCCCGCTGGTGAAGGCCGCGGCGTTCAGCTACGGCGTGCGGTCCGCGCTGCGTGCGCGCAAGGCCACCGAGGTCGAGCGGGAGATCCGCGACGAGCTCAAGAAGCGGCGGAGGGGCGCCTGATGCGGCGGCTGTTCTGGATCGGCGTCGGCGCCGCGGTCGGCATCCTCGTCGTCCGGAAGATCAGCCGGACCGCGGAGGCCTACAGCCCGAAGGGTCTGGCGAATTCCGCCCGCGGCTCGGCGATCGGCCTGCTCGACTCGGTGCGCGACTTCCTCGAGGACGCGCGCGTCGCGATGGCCGAGCACGAGGTCGAGCTGACCCGCGCACTGCAGGAAGGCACCACCGAGGGTGGAGCCCACCGCGCGCCCTAATTGGGCAGCGCCTCCGCGTCCCGGCGAGAGATAGTGTCGGGACGGAGTACCCCCTATCGGAACCGACGGACACCTGGCGATGAAGACCTCTGAGATCCGGCAACGCTTCCTCGATCACTTCGCGAACCGCGGCCACACCGTGGTCCCGAGCGCGGGGCTGATCGCCGACGACCCCAACCTGCTGTTCGTCAACGCGGGCATGGTGCCGTTCAAGCCGTACTTCCTCGGTCAGGTGACGCCCCCGTACCCGCGGGCCACCAGCGTCCAGAAGTGCGTCCGGACGCTCGACATCGACGAGGTCGGCAAGACCACCCGGCACGGGTCGTTCTTCCAGATGAACGGCAACTTCAGCTTCGGGGACTACTTCAAGGACGGAGCGATCCGCTACGCCTGGGAGCTGGTCACCAACTCGATCGCCGACGGTGGGTACGGCTTCGACGAGTCGAAGCTGTGGGTCTCGGTCTACGAGGAGGACGACGAGGCGTACCGGCTCTGGCACAACGAGGTCGGCGTCCCCGAGTCGCGCATCATCCGGCTCGGCAAGGGCCCGAACTTCTGGTCGATGGGTGTGCCCGGGCCGTGCGGTCCGTGCTCGGAGATCCTGATCGACCGCGGCCCGGAGTACGGCCCCGAGTACGTGAACACGCCCGGGGTCGAGCCCGACGGCGACCGGTACCTGGAGTTCTGGAACCTCGTTTTCATGCAGTACGAGCGGGGGCCGGGTCAGGGCAAGACCGACTACCCGATCCTCGGTGACCTGCCGGCCCAGAACATCGACACCGGCATGGGCATGGAGCGCGTCGCGTTCCTGCTGCAGGGCGTCGACAACTTCTACGAGGTCGACGAGGTCCGCCCGATCCTGGATCGCGCGGCGGCGCTGTCGGGCAAGAAGTACCCGGCCCACGAGCAGCACGACGGTCACCCCAACCCGGACGACGTCCGGCTGCGCGTCGTCGCCGACCACGTGCGCACCGCGCTGATGCTGATCGGCGACGGGGTCACGCCCGGCAACGAGGGCCGCGGTTACGTGCTGCGCCGCATCCTGCGCCGCGCGGTGCGCTCGATGCGTCTGCTCGGCTACGAGGACCCGTCGTTCCCGGAGCTGTTCCCGGTGGCCCGGGACGCGATGAAGGCGTCCTATCCCGAGGTCGAGACCGACTACACGCGCATCGCCGGCTACGCCTACGCCGAGGAGGACGCGTTCCGCACGACGCTGCGCTCGGGAACCACCATCTTGGACACCGCGGTCGCCTCGACCAAGTCCAGCGGGGGCTCGCAGCTCTCCGGCGCGTCGGCGTTCCAGCTGCACGACACGTACGGCTTCCCGATCGACCTCACCCTCGAGATGGCGGCCGAGCAGGGCCTCACCGTCGACGAAGAGGGCTTCCGCCGGCTCATGACCGAGCAGCGGCAGCGGGCCAAGGCCGACGCGCAGGCGCGCAAGACCGGCCACGCCGACACCTCGGTGCTGCGCTCGATCCTCGACCGCACCGGCCCGACGAACT
This sequence comes from Cryptosporangium japonicum, assembly GCF_039524755.1. Lineage (NCBI taxonomy): Bacteria > Bacillati > Actinomycetota > Actinomycetes > Cryptosporangiales > Cryptosporangiaceae > Cryptosporangium > Cryptosporangium japonicum. Next base: position 68,982 of record NZ_BAAAGX010000033.1, on the reverse strand, counting down.
TCACCGGCTACCTCGAGGTGGAGCGCGAGGCGCGGATCGGCGGCATCGTCGGCAAGGACGGCGCGGTGCGCAGCGGCGCCGGCCAGGGCGAGGAGGTCGAGGTCGTCCTCGACGCCACTCCGTTCTACGCCGAGGGCGGTGGCCAGCAGCCCGACCAGGGTGTGATCGTCACGCCGGCCGGCAAGCTCGACGTGTTCGACGTCCAGCAGCCGCTGCCGGGCCTGTACGTGCACCGCGGCACGGTCGTCGACGGGGAGATCAAGGTCGACGACCCGGTGCTGGCGACGATCGACGTCGACCGCCGCCGGGCGATCTCGCGCGCGCACACCGCGACGCACCTGATCCACACCGCGATCCGGGGCGCGCTCGGGGAGTCGGCCACCCAGGCCGGTTCGCTGAACGCGCCCGGGCGCCTGCGCTTCGACTTCAACACGCCGGGCGCGGTGCCGCAGTCGGTGCTCTCCGACGTCGAGGACGAGGTCAACGCGGTGCTGCTCGACGACCTCGAGGTGCGCGCGTTCATCACCTCGCAGGCCGAGGCGCGGCGGATCGGCGCGATGGCGCTGTTCGGCGAGAAGTACGGCGACGAGGTCCGGGTCGTCGAGGTCGGCGAGTACGCCCGCGAGCTGTGCGGTGGCACGCACGCGGCGCGCTCCGGCCAGCTCGGCGTCGTCAAGCTGCTCTCCGAGGCGTCGATCGGGTCCGGCGTGCGCCGGGTCGAGGCGCTGGTGGGCCTGGACGCGTTCCGGTTCCTCGCGAAGGAGCACCTGCTCGTCTCCAAGCTGGCCGAGCAGTTCAAGGCCAAGCCCGACGAGCTGCCCGACCGGGTCGCGTCGGTCGTCGCCCAGCTGCGTGACGCCGAGCGCGAGCTCGAGAAGCTGCGTGCGGCGGCCGTGCTGAGCGGCGCCGGTGACGTCGCGTCGCGCGCCGCGGACGTGAACGGGGTCGCGGTGGCGGCCATCGAGGCGCCGGAGGGCACGGCCGGGAACGACGTGCGCTCGCTGGCGCAGGAGATCCGGGGCCGCCTCGGCGCCGACCGGCCGGGTGTGGTGGCGGTCGCGGCCCGCGCGAACGGCAAGGCGTCGCTCGTCGTCGCGGTCAACCAGGCCGCGCGCGACCGGGGGATCTCGGCGTCCGCGCTGGTCAAGGGCGCGTTGTCGGGCCGCGGTGGCGGCAGCGACGACCTGGCGCAGGGCGGCGGTGTGCCGGCCGACGCCGCGCCGAGCGTGCTGGCGTCGATTTCCGAGCTGGTGGCGTCTGCGTGAGTTTTTTATTCGGGCCTGGTTCGCGCTTGCGAACCAGGCCCGGATGGCCGATAGGGCACAATCTGTGATGTGGAAGCGCTCTCGGGGTTCACACCCGTGAAACGTGGTGTCAGGATCGGCGTCGACGTCGGTTCGGTGCGGGTCGGTGTCGCGGCGAGCGACCCGTCCGGAATCCTCGCGTCCCCGGTCGAGACGGTCCGCCGGGATCAGCGTTCCGGAACCGACCTGGACCGGATCGTGGCGCTGGTCGCCGAGTACGAGGCGATCGAGGTCGTCGTCGGCCTGCCCCGCTCGCTCTCCGGCGCCGAGGGCGCGGCCGCGGTGGCCGCCCGCGAGTACGCTGCCCTTTTGGCCGAACGGCTGGGTGATTCTCCGCACCCGGTGCCGGTCGAGTTGTCCGATGAACGGCTGACGACGGTCATCGCGGGACGTACTCTCTCTCAGAGGGGCGTACGCGGGAAGAAGCACCGAGCCGTGGTGGACCAGGCCGCCGCGGTACTCATCCTCCAGGCCTGGTTGGACGCGGAGCGGAGTGCGGATCAACCGTGAACGACCTCGACCTCGTGCCGTTCACGGATGAGTCCGGCGGCTACGGCCCGGGCAATCCCGGACGTCACCGCCGCAAGAAGGAACGCAGTGGCGGCCGGACGTTAGTGGCTCTGGCGGTTGTGGTCGCGGTGCTCGGCGGGCTCGCGTTCGGTGGTTGGTACGGCATCACCAAGGTGCGTGACTTCTTCACCGCCGACGACTACCCGGGTCCGGGCAGCGGCGCGGTGACGATCGTCATCAACCAGGGTGACAACGTCACCGACATCGCCAACACGCTCTTCGAGAACGACGTCGTGGCGAGCGCGAAGGCGTTCGTCAACGCGGCGGCCGACAACCCCGACTCCACGTCGGCGTTGCAGCCGGGCAACTACAAGCTCAAGAAGCAGATGAAGGCGGAAGACGCCCTCGCGATCTTGATGGACCGTGCCAACCGGGAGAGCGGCCCGAAGGTGACGATCCCCGAGGGTCTCGCCGTGGTGGAGATCCTGCCGATCCTGGCCAAGGCCACCAGCATCCCGCTGGAGGACTTCCAGGAGGCCGTGAAGGACCCGGCCGCGCTCGGCGTGCCCGAGTGGGGCGGCCCCAGCCCCGACAAGCTGGTGCTCGAGGGCTTCCTGTTCCCGTCGACGTACGAGCTCACCGGCAAGGAGACCGCGCAGAGCCTGCTGCAGGAGATGGTCAAGCTGGCCGTGCAGGCCGCGACCAAGGACGAGCTCGCGCAGAAGGCGCAGGAGCTCGGCGTCACCGAGTGGCAGATGCTGACGATCGCGTCGCTGATCGAGCAGGAAGGCATCGACGACGACTTCGGCAAGGTCTCGCGGGTCATCTACAACCGGCTGAGCGAGAAGACCGGCGCGCTGACCTACCTGCAGTTCGACTCGACGACCCAGTACTGGCTGATCATCACCGGCAAGGGCCGGAAGAAGATCGTCACCGACGCCGAACTGAAGGACCCGGACAACAACTACAGCACCCACGTGGACCGGGTGCAGGGCCTGCCGCCGACGCCGATCGGCAACCCGGGTGACGCCGCGCTGAAGGCGGCCGCGAACCCGGAGCCGGGCGACTGGACGTACTTCGTGGTGACGTCCAAGGACGGGCACTCGTCGTTCACGAGCGACTACAACCAGCACCTGGCCAACATCGAGAAGTGCCGGGCGGTCGGTCGCTGCTGACGGCGTGCCGCAGGCCTGTGGACGGCGTCGGCGGGGTGCGCGGGGAAGCGCCTACTGTGAGCGCGTGCCTACGTTCTCTTCAGCGCCCTCGGCGGGGGCTTCGGTCGAGCCGGTAGCGGCGGTGGTGCGGCGGGCCGCGGTGCTCGGGTCGCCGATCGCGCATTCGCTCTCGCCGGTGCTGCACGGTGCGGCGTACGCGGCGCTCGGCCTCGAGGCGTGGACGTACACGCGGGTCGAGTGCGCCGAGGACGGGCTGGCGGGCTTCGTCGGCGCTCTCGGCCCGGAGTGGGCCGGGCTGTCGCTCACGATGCCGCTGAAGCGGGTCGCGCTCGACGTCGCCACCGAGGTCAGCCCGGAAGCGGCGGCCATCGGGGCGGCGAACACGCTGCTGCTGGCCCCCGGCCGGCGCCGCGCGGAGAACACCGACGCGCCCGGCATGGCCGATGCGCTGCGCGAGGCCGGCCTGCGGTCGGCGGCGGCCCCGCTGCTGCTCGGCGCGGGCGGCACCGCCCAGGCCGCGCTGGCCGCCCTGGCCGGCCCCGTCCCGCTGGCCACCGGCCCGGTCACCGCGCTCGTACGCTCACCCCACCGCGCGGCGGAGCTGCGCACCACCGCCGAGCGGCTCGGCCTCCCGCTCGACGTCCGCCCGCTCGACCAGGCCCCGGCCCGGCTGGCCGCCGCCGACCTGGTGATCTCCACGCTCCCGAAGGGCGCGGCCGACCCGCTCGCGCACGCGGCCCTGCGCCCGTCCGCGGTGGTGTTCGACGTCGTCTACGACCCGTGGCCCACCGCGCTGGCCACCGCGGCGGTCGCGGCCGGCTGCCGGGTGGTGTCCGGGCTCGATCTGCTGCTGCACCAGGCTGGCCACCAGGTCCGCCTGATGACCGGCTGCCCGGCTCCCATCGAGGCGATGCGAGCCGCGCTGGCGCTGGCCCGGTAGCACCCGGTGGAGCCGCTGCTCAGCGTGCTGCTCGTCGCGCCGGCGGCGGCAGCGGCCGGGCCGTGGCTGGCCGACCTGCTGGAACGCACGGCGACGGTGGCCACCGGTCCGGTGGCCGGTGAGCCCGCGCTGGCCCGGGCCGCCGCCGCGGCCGTGCCGATCGTCCGGGCGCGTTCGGGCCCGGTGCGCCTCGCGGCCGGGTCCGCGGCGGTGGGGGTGTGCGCGGCCGCGCTGGGTGCGGTGCTCGCGTGGGTGGCGGAGCCTCCGGTGCTGGTCGGCCTGGTGTTCCTGGCCGGGCTCGGCCTCGTCCTGGCCGCGGTCGACGTCCGGGCCCACCGCCTGCCCGACGCGCTCGTCCTGCCGGCCTATCCCGTCCTCGCCGCGCTGCTGGCCGCGGGTGGGCTGCTCGGCGCCACCGGCACCGCAGCGCTGGTGCGCGCGGCCGCGGCCGGCGCGGTCGCGTTCGGCGTCCTGTACCTGCTCGCGGTGGTGGTCCCGGCCGGCTTCGGCTACGGCGACGTGAAGCTCACCGGCCTGCTGGGCGCGGCCCTCGGCTGGTACGGCTGGCCGGAACTGGGCGCCGGCCTCACCTACGGCTTCGTCTACGGCGGCCTCGCCGCCACCGCCCTGCTGGTCACCCGCCGTCTGTCTCGTACCGACCGCCTGGCCTTCGGCCCTTTCCTGCTGGCGGGAGCGCTCACCGCCCTGTGCACGTCGAGCTGACGGCGGGCCGGACGCGGTGGATCCGGTGGTCACACTGCGGGACAGGGCCTTGCGGCGCGGCGGCGGGCGTCGCGTACGTGGAACACTGCACGTTATGTTGCGCTGGATGACCGCCGGTGAGTCCCACGGGCCCGCCCTCGTCGCGATGCTGGAGGGCCTGCCCGCCGGCATCTCGGTGACCACGACCGAGATCTCCGAACAGCTCGCCCGCCGCCGCCTGGGTTACGGCCGCGGCGCCCGGATGAAGTTCGAGCAGGACCAGGTGGAGATCCTCGGCGGTGTCCGCCACGGCTCCACGCTCGGCAGCCCGGTCGCGATCCGGATCGGCAACACCGAGTGGCCCAAGTGGGAAGAGGTCATGGCGGCCGACCCGGTGGACGAGGAGATCCTCGCCGGGCTGGCCCGCAACGCGCCGCTCACCCGGCCCCGCCCCGGCCACGCCGACCTCGCCGGGATGCAGAAGTACGGCTTCACCGACGCCCGTCCGATCCTGGAGCGCGCCAGCGCCCGGGAGACCGCCGCGCGGGTGGCGCTCGGCACCGTGGCGCAGTCGCTGCTCCGCCAGGCGCTCGGCGTCGAGATCGTCAGCCACGTCGTCGAGCTCGGCTCGGTCGCGGTCAAGGACGGCACCGAGCCCCCCACCCCGGCCGACCGGGAGCGCATCGACGCCGACCCGCTGCGCTGCGCCGACCCGGACGCGTCGGCCCGGATGGTCGCCGAGGTCGACGCCGCGAAGGCCGACGCCGACACGCTCGGCGGCATCGTCGAGGTGCTCGCCTACGGGCTGCCGCCGGGCCTGGGCAGCCACGTCCAGTGGGACCGCAAGCTCGACTCGCGGCTGGCCGCCGCGCTGGTGAGCATCCAGGCGTTCAAGGGCGTCGAGATCGGCGACGCGTTCACCCAGGCGCGTTCGCGCGGCTCCAAGGCCCACGACGAGATCGTCAACACCCCCGACGGGGTCCGGCGGCTCTCCGGCCGCGCCGGTGGCCTCGAGGGCGGCATCACCACCGGTGAGGTGCTGCGCATCAAGGGCGCGATGAAGCCGATCGCGACGATCTCGCGCGCGCTGCAGACCGTCGACGTCACGACCGGTGCGGCCGCCAAGGCGATCGCCCAGCGCAGCGACGTGTGTGCGGTGCCGGCCGCGGCGATCGTGGCCGAGGCGATGGTCGCGCTGGTGCTCGCCGACGCCGCGATGGAGAAGTTCGGCGGCGACTCGGTCGAGGAGATCCGCCGCAACCTGGCCGGGTACAAGGCCGCGCTGGTGATCGAATGAGCCCGACCGTCGTGCTGGTGGGGCCGCCGGGAGCGGGCAAGACGACGATCGGCGGCCTGCTCGCCGCCGAGCTCGGGGTCGAGTTCCGGGACGTCGACCACGACATCGAGGCCACCGCGGGCAAGCCGATCAGCGAGATCTTCGTCGACGACGGGGAGCCGGCGTTCCGCGCGCTCGAAGTGGACGCCGTCGCGGCCGCGCTCGAGTCGCACGACGGCGTGCTGGCCCTGGGCGGCGGCGCGGTGCTGGCCGACGCCACCCGCGCCGCGCTGCGTGGTCACCGCGTCGTGCACCTGAACGTGGGGCTGTCCGACGCGGCCGAGCGGGTCGGGCTGAACACCGCCCGCCCGCTGCTCTCGCTGAATCCCCGCGCGACGCTGCGCACGCTGCTGGCCGAGCGGGCCCCGATCTACGCGGAGGTGGCCACGATCACCGTCGACACCGACGGCCGCACCCCGGAGGACATCGCCGCCGACGTGCTGAAGCAGGTGAACGCATGAGCGACGTGACGACGATCCACGTGGGCGGCGACCAGCCGTACGACGTGCTGGTCGGGCACGGCCTGCTCGGCGAGCTCGCCCCGCTGCTGCAGGGCGCCCAGCGCGTCGCCGTGATCCACCCGGGTGCGTTGCGCACCACCGGCGAGGCGGTCCGCGACGACCTGCGCACGGTCGGCTTCGAGGCCCACTCGCTGGAGATCCCCGACGCCGAGGACGGCAAGACGCTCGAGGTCGCCGGCTTCTGCTGGGACGTGCTCGGCCAGGCCGGCTTCACCCGCACCGACGCGATCGTCGGCCTCGGCGGCGGCGCCGTCACCGACCTCGCCGGGTTCGTCGCGGCCTGCTGGCTGCGTGGCGTCCGCGTGGTGCAGGTGCCGACGACGTTGCTCGGCATGGTCGACGCCGCGGTCGGCGGCAAGACCGGCATCAACACCGCGGCCGGCAAGAACCTGGTCGGCGCGTTCCACCCGCCGGCCGGCGTCCTGGTCGACCTGGCGACGCTCGAGACGCTCCCGCGGCACGAGCTGGTCGCGGGCATGGCCGAGGTCGTGAAGACCGGCTTCATCGCCGACCCGCGCATCCTCGAGCTGATCGAGGCCGACCCGGCCGCGGCCACCGACCCGGCGTCGCCGGTGCTGCGTGAGCTGGTGGAGCGCTCGATCCGGGTGAAGGCCGACGTGGTCTCGGCCGACCTGCGCGAGTCCGGGCTGCGCGAGACGCTCAACTACGGGCACACGCTCGGGCACGCGATCGAGAAGAACGAGCGCTACCGGTGGCGCCACGGTGCCGCGGTGAGCGTCGGGCTGGTGTTCGCGGCCGAGCTCGGCCGCTTGGCCGGCCGCCTCGACGACGCCACCGCGGACCGGCACGCGTCGGTGTTGAAGCTGCTCGGGTTGCCGCTGACCTACTCGGCCGCGGCCTGGCCGAAGCTGCTCGACTCGATGCGCGTGGACAAGAAGTCACGCGGCAACCGGCTGCGCTTCATCGTCCTCGACGGGCTGGGGAAACCGACAGTGCTGGAGGACCCGGATCCGGGGGTGCTGGTGGCGGCGTACTCGGCCGTGGGCACCGAGAGCAGCCCCGGTTCGGCGGTGCGGCTGTGACCCGCGTGTACGTGCTGAACGGGCCGAACATCGGCCGGCTGGGCACCCGCGAGCCGGAGATCTACGGCGCCGACACCCACGACGACCTCGCGGCGCTGTGCGTGAAGACCGGCGAGGAGCTGGGCCTGGACGTCGTCGTGCGCCAGACCGACGCCGAGCACGAGATGCTCGGGTGGTTGCACGCGGCGGCCGACGAGCGTGCGCCGGTCGTGCTCAACCCCGGCGCGTGGACGCACTACAACATCGCGGTGCGCGACGCCTGCGCGATGCTGGTGGCGCCGCTCATCGAGGTGCACATCAGCAACGTCCACAAGCGTGAGGAGTTCCGCCACCACTCGGTGATCTCCCCGGTGGCCACCGGCGCCGTCATCGGCCTCGGCCTCACCGGTTACACGCTCGCGTTGCGCCACATCGCGGCCGCCTGAACCGGGGTGGGGTCGCCCCCACCCCGGTCGGTTCACAGCCGTGACTGGAGCGTCACCGCGATCAGGGCGGTGGCGGTGAAGTCGATCGCCGGCTCGACGCTGGAGTAGGCGTGCGGCTGGTCGACGAAGCGGGCGTTCTGCCCGTCGAACCGGCTCACGTCGACCCCGGTGCAGTTCTTCGCGGTCGACGACTTCGTCAGCGACTTGAACGCGCTCGCCGCGTTCGGCCCGTTCAGCACCGCCCCGGTCGCGATCTTCCCCTTGCCGCTCAGGTCGCCGGCCAGGTTCGCGATCTGGTGGTGGATGCACTTCGGGTACGTGTTCCCGACTCCGACCACCAGCGACAACCCCCACCCGTTGGTGCCGAGCGCGATGTTGCGCTGCTCGGTGCCGAACGCGTCGTACGAGTCGTCCTCGGCGGCCCGCCGGTACAGCGCCGCGACCGCGCTCCAGCCGAACGTCTTCGTCGTGAAGTCCGACTGGGTCATCGGCGCCGCCGCCCCGATCGGGCTCTTGTTCGCCGCCGTGACCCCGGCGTCCAGGCGCGTCTTGAGGTCGGCGACCAGCGCTTCCGGCGTCACCCCGGCCGGTTTGTTGCCGGTCTCGGCCATCAGCCCGTAGAGCTCGGCGTCGGCCACCGGCCCCACGTCGTACAGGTTCAGCGGCTGCTTGCTGGCCGCACCCACCATCTGACCGGCCCACTGGGCGGCCTGCCCGGCCCAGGTCGACCAGCGGTCGTCACCGAGCACGAACCCGGCCCGCGCGACCTCGGTCGCGGCCAGCGTCATGTCGTCGGTCCAGGTGCTCTCCGCGTAGTACGAGCGCGGGTACGTCGTCAGCAGCGTGCCGGGGTCGTCGGTGTCGGCCAGGCTCAGGATCGTCGCGGCCGCGTCCAGGTGCGCCCGCGCGCGTGTCGGGTCGTCCCCGGCCTCGACCTGCGCGGCCAGCGCGAACGCCGCCGCGACCCGGCCGGCCACGTTGGGGCTGATCAGTTCGCCGGGGGAGTTGGCCCGGAACACCGGCCGGTCGCGCAGGTAGCGCTTCCCGTCGCCGGACGCGCTGTCGTCGTCCTGCGGGAGCCGCCAGACGTCGTGGTCGCCGACGATCCCGTCGACGCCGCCGCTGCCCAGCCCGACCTGCAGGTACAGCGTGCCGGTCTTCTCGTCCCACATCTTGTCGAGCCAGTCCATGCCGAACGCGGTCTCGTCGGACAGGCCCTCGATCGCCTTGCCGTTGCCGATGCTCGCGTCGCCGCCCCGCTGGGCCAGCTGCATCAGCGTCAGCGCGTACGCGGTGGTGTGGGTGAACTTGAGGTAGTCGCCGGCGTCGAACCACCCGCCGCTGACGTCGACGTCGGGCGCGCCGTCGACCGTGCTCAGCCCGGCGCCGAGGTCGTCGCCGTCGGAGAACTCGGGCGGCTGGTAGACCGTCGCGGCGTCGTCGTGCAGGTGCGACGGTTTCCGGGGGATCGGCTCGGACAGCACGTCCGAGCCGTCGCGCTGGACCCCGAAGAACTTCACGGTGTCGGCCGCGACCTGCCCGAACAGCTCCTTGCTCGCCCCCACGACGAACACCTGCGACGCGGCGGTGACGCCACCGCTCACCCGGATGCGGTAGGTGCCCGCGGTCCGTAACTCCGAGACGTCGATCGGGTAGGTGGCCGGGTACCGGCTGCTCCAGGCGCCGCGGTTCTCGCCGACCGTGCCCTTCAGCGCGACCGAGCCGTCCTGACGTTCGACGAGGAACGCGGCGTCGTCGGCCGCGCGCGGAGCCAGCAGCACCGCGACCTTCGTCTCGGTGGTGCCGTAACCGACCTGGTCGGTGCGGACGACGGCGTCGGTGGGGCCCACCGGCTCCCAGCTGCCCACCGGCGCGTCCTGGTCGGGGGTCTCGTTGTCGGGATCATCGCCCGTGCAGCCGGCGACCAGTGCCAGTGTGGTCAGGACAGCGGCTGCTCCCACGAGTAGCCGGGATAGGACCGCTGGGCGGCGGTTATGCACGAGTTCCCTTCCTGCCGTTTCGGTTCGACCCGGTCGGGTCGTTCGGTGCCGGCCAGCCGGTGGACGGACCTGCGCCCGTCAGCCGACCACCTTCCGGTAGACGTGGAGCCGGTAGGGTCGGCTTTCGGATACAGGTAGTATCTGGTGACCTGACAAGCGGGTGGCAGCCGCCGCCCCGCTTCTCAGAGAATCCCTACGACTTGCGCACCGGTCCCCACTGCGCCCCGCGCTGGGCAGGCCGGCCGACCAGGAGACGAAGAGCTTCCGCATGGCCACCACGAACGACCTGAAGAACGGCATGACGCTGAACCTCGACGGTCAGCTCTGGAACGTCGTCGAGTTCCAGCACGTGAAGCCCGGCAAGGGCGGCGCGTTCGTGCGGACGACGCTGAAGAACGTGCTGACCGGCAAGGTCGTCGACAAGACGTTCAACGCCGGCGTCAAGGTCGACACCGCGAACGTGCACAAGGCCGCGATGTCGTACCTGTACAAGGACGGCGGCGACTTCGTCTTCATGGACTCGGACACCTACGACCAGATCACGGTTCCGGCCGCGACGGTCGGCGGCAACGCCGACTACCTGCTGGAGAACGCCGAGGTCACGGTCGCGCTGCACGACGCGACCCCGCTCTACGTCGAGCTCCCGGCCTCGGTCGAGCTCGTCGTCGCGCACACCGACCCGGGCCTGCAGGGCGACCGGTCCACCGGTGGCACGAAGCCGGCCGAGCTGGAGACCGGCGCCACGATCCAGGTGCCGCTGTTCGTCAACACCGGCGACAAGCTGAAGGTCGACACCCGCGACGGGCGGTACATCGGCCGGGTCACCGGGTGACCAGCCCCACCTCGAAGGACCCGGAGAAGCGCTCGGCGCGGCGGAAAGCACGCAAGCGTGCCCTCGACATCCTGTTCGAGGCCGACGTCCGCGGCACCGAGCCGCTCGCGACCGCTCGCGACCGGCTCGCGCAGTCCGACCCGCCGGTGCCGCAGTACGCGGTCACGCTCATCGAGGGCGTGACCCAGAACCGGGCGCGGCTCGACGAGCTGATCGCGACGTACGCCGAGGGGTGGACGATCGACCGCATGCCCGCGGTCGACCGGAACCTGCTCCGGCTCGGTATCTACGAGCTGCTGTTCCGCGACGACATCCCGGACGTCGTGGCGATCGACGAGGCCGTCGACCTGGCCCGCGAACTCTCCACCGACGAGAGCCCCCGCTTCGTCAACGGCCTCCTGGGCCGGCTGCAACTGGTCAAAGCTGAACTGTGAACGAAACGAAGCCCCCCGCGCCAACGGCGCGGGGGGCTTCGTCGTGTTCCAGCCGACACCCCCGGCTGGAACCAGGGGTGTTACGGACGGATCGGCGTCGCGACCAGCACGTTCCACTCGGTGAGCTTCTCGATCAGGCCGGCCGGCGAGAGGTCGAACACGATCGCGAGCGTGCGCAGGTCGTCGGCGCGGATGGAGAGCACCCGGCCGTTGTAGTCGCCGCGCTGCTGCTGGATGCTGCGGGCGAACCGCTGCACCGCGCCGAGCTCGTCACCGGGCAGCTGCTCGAGACGCTCGAGGTCGATGACGACCTTGCTCGCACCCTCGTGACGGCCGGGGCCGTCGCCGGGGAGGAGCTCCGCGATCGGGACCCGGTAGAACTCGGCCAGCTCGTTGAGGCGGGCGACGGTCACGGCACGGTCGCCGCGCTCGTACGACCCGACGACTACGGCCTTCCAGCGGCCGCCGGACTTCTCCTCCACCCCCTGTAGAGACAGACCCTGCTGCTGCCGGATGGCTCGCAGCCGGGCACCGAGGGCCTTGGCGTAATCGGACATTCGTACTCCGAGGGGTAAAGCGCATGCCCGGGGAAAGCATGCGGGCGGACGAGCAGCGACATGCCGGACCTTGTCACTGCGCCCGGTCGCTACGGAGAGTGACCGTAGAGCCGAAAGGGCAATCCGGTCAAGGGGAATGACGAAACCGTAGCCGCCCGGCGATGTGACGTTGAACGCCCCAGTCGATTCCACGCGGTGAGCAACCGTGCCCGTTCTCGCTGCGAAGTGTGACCGGAACAGTTCATCATCCTCTCGTCACATGGTTCACATCGGTACCGGAAGTCGCGCTATCTCCCGTACGAAACGGGCCGAAAGGCTGAGGTGTGAGCGCCGGGAAAGCACATGTGACGTGGGTCGCGCGGGCCTCGTGAGGGCGCTGCGGCGAATCGTCGCGCACCGTACCGGCGCTGATAGGTTTGCTCCCGACAGCCCATCCTTTAACGACCCGTCCCGTGAGGCGGGGAAGGAGGTGGCCGGCGGTGACGCCTGCCCTTGACGAAGTCCGCGAGATCCTCGACGAATCCGCGGTCGCGCGCACCATCGACCGGATCGCTCACCAGATCCTGGAGAAGACCGACGGCGGCGCCGACACCGTGCTGATGGGTATCCCCACCCGCGGCACCCCGCTCGCCCGCCGGCTGGCCGAGCGCATCGAGACGTTCACCGGCGTGGCCCTCCCGGTCGGCGCGCTGGACGTCACCCTCTACCGCGACGACCTCCGGCTGCGCGGTCCCCGCGCGCTGGAGAAGACCGACCTGCCCAGCGAGGGCATCGACGGCCGCCGGGTGGTCCTGGTCGACGACGTCCTGTTCTCCGGCCGCACGATCCGGGCCGCGCTCGACGCGCTGTCCGACCTCGGCCGCCCGCAGAGCGTCCAGCTCGCGGTGCTGGTCGACCGCGGGCACCGCGAACTGCCGATCCGGGCCGACTACGTGGGCAAGAACCTGCCGACCTCGCGCACCGAGAACGTGCGGGTGCAACTGCGCGAGGTCGACGGCCGGGACGCGGTCGTGATCGCGAAGGCGGACGCATGATCCCCCACCTGCTCTCCGCCGCCGACCTGGACGCCGACACCGCCACCCTGGTGCTCGACACGGCCACCGAACTGGCGGCGGCCGCCGGGCGCAGCGTCAAGAAGTTCCCGACGCTGCGTGGCCGCACGGTCGTCAACCTCTTCTACGAGGACTCCACCCGCACCCGGATCTCGTTCGAGGCCGCGGCCAAGCGCCTCTCCGCCGACGTCATCAACTTCTCGGCCAAGGGCTCGAGCGTCAGCAAGGGCGAATCGCTCAAGGACACCGCGCTCACGCTGCAGGCGATGGGCGCGGACGCCGTGGTGATCCGCCACCAGGCGTCGGGTGCTCCGCACAACCTGGCGAAGTGGGTCGACGGCGCGGTGGTCAACGCCGGCGACGGCACGCACGAGCACCCCACCCAGGCCCTGCTCGACGCGTACACGATGCGCAGCCGGCTCGGCCGCCTCGAAGGGCTGCGTGTCGGCATCGTCGGGGACGTGCTGCACAGCCGGGTGGCCCGGTCCAACGTGCTGCTGCTCGCGACGCTCGGCGCCGAGGTGACGCTCGTGGCGCCGCCGACGCTGGTGCCGGTGGGCGTCGGCGCCTGGCCGGTGGAAGTGTCGTACGACCTCGATACGGTCCTGCCGAAGCTGGACGTGGTGATGGCGCTGCGCGTGCAACGGGAACGGATGAACGCCTCGTTCTTCCCCACCGAGCGCGAGTACGCCCGCCGCTACGGCCTCGATGCCAAGCGCCTGGCCGCGCTGCCCGAGCACGCGATCGTCATGCACCCCGGGCCGATGAACCGCGGCATGGAAATCACTCCGGAAGTAGCGGATTCCCCTCGTTCCACGATCGTCGAACAGGTCACCAACGGCGTGAACGTCCGGATGGCCGTCCTATACCTGTTGCTCGGAGGCTCGCAGTGAACTACCTGATCCGCGGGGCCACGTTCCCCGACGGCACCGTGCGGGACTTCGCGATCCGCGACGGGCTGATCGCGGAGGGCACCGACGGCGAGGTCGTCGACGCCAGCGGGCTCCGGGTGCTGCCCGGCCTCGTCGACATCCACACCCACCTGCGCCAGCCCGGCCGGGAGGACGCGGAGACGATCGAGACCGGCAGCCGGGCCGCCGCGCTCGGCGGGTACACCGCGGTCTGTGCGATGGCCAACACCGATCCGGTCGCCGACGCGGCCGGCATCGTCGAGCAGGTCTGGCGCCTGGGCCGCGAGGTCGGGCTGGTCGACGTCCAGCCGGTCGGCGCGGTGACGCTGGGCCTCAAGGGCGAGCGGCTGGCCGAGCTCGGCGCGATGGCCGAGTCGGCCGCGCAGGTGCGGGTGTTCTCCGACGACGGGCACTGCGTGCACGACGCCGCGGTGATGCGCCGGGCGCTGGAGTACGTCAAGGCGTTCGACGGCGTCATCGCCCAGCACGCGGAGGACCCGAAGCTCACGGTCGGCGCGCAGATGAACGAGGGGGAGCAGTCGGCCCGGCTCGGGCTGGCCGGCTGGCCCGCGGTCGCCGAGGAGGCGATCATCGCGCGGGACGCGCTGCTGGCCGCGCACGTCGGCTCCCGGCTGCACGTCTGTCACGTGTCCACGGCCGGCTCGGTCGAGGTGCTGCGCTGGGCCAAGAGCCGCGGCGTCCGGGTCACCGCCGAGGTGACGCCGCACCACCTGCTGCTCACCGACGAACTGGCCGCCACCTACGACCCGGTGTACAAGGTCAACCCGCCGCTGCGCACCACCGAGGACGTCACCGCGCTGCGCGAGGCCCTGGCCGACGGCACGATCGACGCGGTCGCCACCGACCACGCGCCGCACGCCCGTGAGGACAAGGAATGCGAGTGGGCCGCGGCCCGGCCCGGCATGCTCGGGCTGGAGACCGCGCTCCCGATCGTCGTCAAGACGATGGTGGAGACCGGCCTGCTCGACTGGGCGGGGGTCGCCGAGCGGCTCAGCCACGCCCCGGCACGCATCGCGAACCTGGAGAGCCGCCACGGCCGTCCGCTCACGCCCGGTGAGCCCGCCAACCTGACCCTGGTGGACCCGTCGCAGCGCTGGACGGTCACCCCCGACGGGCTGGCCAGCATCAGCCGCAACACCCCGTACGCCGGGCTGGAGCTGCCCGGTGCGATCGTCGCCACGTTCCTGCGCGGGCGTGCCACGGTGCTGGACGGGAAGGCTCAGGCATGATCGCCGCCGCCTACGAGCGCCCGCCCGACAACTGGACCGGGCGGATCCTGTTCACCGCCGTCGTGCTGGCGCTGTTCGCGCTGATCGTGTGGGGTGCCCGCCGGGCGTGGAAGCGCCGCGTGGCCGCCCACGCCGAGCTGCTGCCGCTGCCCACGGGAACCGTCACCGACGCTGTGGAGGCCGCCGACGGGTTGTACGTCGGCACCACCCAGGCCGGCGAGTGGCAGGCCCGCGTCTACGCGGGCGGCCTGGCCAACCGGGCCGCCGCGACGCTGCACACCGGCCCCGAGGGCGTCCGGATCGAGCGCGACGGCTCGGAGCCGCTCTTCATCCCGGCCGCGGCCATCAGAGAAGCCCGCCTCGACGCCGGGCACGCGAACAAGGTCGTCGGCGGGGCCGGAATGCTGGTGATCACCTGGGAGCAGAACGCCTTCCTGCTCGACACCGGGTTCCGCGCCGACCACCGCATCGACAACGCCACCCATCTGCGTGAGATCGAGAAAGTGATCCTGGAGAAGACCGCATGAGCACCACTCCCGCACTGCTGGTCCTGGAAGACGGCCGAACGTTCCGCGGCGAGGCGTTCGGCGCGATCGGCGAGACGTTCGGCGAAGCCGTGTTCACCACCGGTATGACCGGTTACCAGGAGACGCTCACCGACCCCTCGTACCACCGCCAGATCGTCGCGATGACCGCGCCGCACGTCGGTAACACCGGCGTCAACGGCGAGGACGACGAGTCCGCGAAGATCTGGGTGGCCGGGTACGTCGTGCGCGACCCGGCCCGGATCTCGTCGAACTGGCGCGCCACCGGCGCGCTGGGCGACCGCCTGGCCGAGGAGGGCGTCGTCGGCATCGCCGGCGTCGACACCCGGGCGCTCACCCGCCACCTGCGCGAGCGCGGCGCCATGCGTGCCGCGATCTCGAGCATCGAGGACCGGGAAGCGGTCCTGGAGAAGGTGCTGGCCAGCCCGTCGATGGCCGGCGCCGACCTGGTCGGCGCCGTCACGACGCCGGAGCCCTACGTGGTGAACGCCGAGGGCCCGGCGCGCTTCCGGGTCGCGGCGATCGACCTCGGCATCAAGCGCAACACCCCGCGCCGGATGGCGGCCAGGGGCATCGAGGTGCACGTGCTCCCGGCGACGACCTCGCCGGAGGCGCTGCTGGAGCTCGACCCCGACGGTGTCTTCTTCTCCAACGGCCCCGGCGACCCGGCCACCGCCGACGGGCCGGTCGCGCTGGCCCGCACCAGCCTGGGCGCCGATCTCCCGACGTTCGGCATCTGCTTCGGCAACCAGGTGCTCGGCCGCGCGCTGGGCTTCGGCACCTACAAGCTGCGCTACGGCCACCGCGGCATCAACCAGCCGGTCCTGGACCGGGAGACGGGCAAGGTCGAGGTCACCGCGCACAACCACGGGTTCGCCGTGGACGCGCCGCGCGAGGGCACCGCCGAGACCGAGTTCGGCCGGGCCGAGGTCAGCCACGTCTGCCTCAACGACGACGTCGTCGAGGGCCTGAACTGCCTCGACAAGCCCGCGTTCAGCGTCCAGTACCACCCCGAAGCGGCGGCCGGCCCGCACGACGCCGACTACCTGTTCGACCGCTTCGTGAAGCTGATGGAAGGTAAGAACTGATGCCCAAGCGCGACGACATCCGGCACGTGCTGGTCATCGGTTCCGGGCCGATCCTGATCGGTCAGGCCGCCGAGTTCGACTACTCCGGCACCCAGGCCTGCCGCGTCCTGCGCGAGGAGGGCCTGCGGGTCAGCCTCGTCAACTCCAACCCGGCGACGATCATGACCGACCCGGAGTTCGCCGACTCGACCTACATCGAGCCGATCACCCCGGAGTACGTCGAGCAGATCATCGCGAAGGAGCGCCCCGACGCGCTCCTGGCCACCCTCGGCGGCCAGACCGCGCTCAACACCGCGGTCGCGCTGCACGAGCGCGGCGTGCTGGAGAAGTACAACGTCGAGCTGATCGGCGCCGACATCGACGCGATCCAGCGCGGCGAGGACCGGCAGCGCTTCAAGGACATCTGCGCGTCGGTCGGCGCCGAGACCCCGCGCTCGGCGGTCTGCCACTCGATGGACGAGGTCCGCGCCACCGTCGCCGAGCTCGGCCTGCCGGTCGTCATCCGGCCCTCGTTCACGATGGGCGGCCTCGGCTCCGGCATGGCCCACACGTCCGAGGACCTGGAGCGCATCGCGTCGGCCGGCCTCGCCGCCAGCCCCACCACCGAGGTGCTCATCGAGGAGAGCGTGCTCGGCTGGAAGGAGTACGAGCTCGAGCTCATGCGTGACCGCAACGACAACGTCGTCGTGGTCTGCTCGATCGAGAACGTCGACGCGATGGGCGTGCACACCGGCGACTCGGTGACCGTCGCCCCGGCGATGACGCTCACCGACCGCGAGTACCAGCGCCTGCGTGACGTCGGCATCGCGGTGCTGCGCGCGGTCGGCGTCGACACCGGCGGCTGCAACATCCAGTTCGCGATCAACCCCGAGACCGGTCGTCTGGTCGTCATCGAGATGAACCCGCGGGTGTCCCGCTCGTCCGCGCTGGCCTCCAAGGCCACCGGGTTCCCGATCGCGAAGATCGCCGCGAAGCTCGCGGTCGGCTACACGCTCGACGAGATCCGCAACGACATCACGAAGCAGACCCCGGCGAGCTTCGAGCCGGCGCTGGACTACGTGGTGGTGAAGGTGCCGCGGTTCGCGTTCGAGAAGTTCCCCGGCGCCGACCCGGAGCTCACCACGACGATGAAGTCGGTCGGCGAGGGCATGGCGCTGGGCCGGTCGTTCCCGGAGGCGCTGAACAAGGCGCTGCGCTCGGCCGAGACCACCGCCGGTGGTTTCTGGACGACGCCCGACCCGGACGACGACCCGCTCGAAGCCCTCAAGACGCCCCACGACGGGCGCCTCTACGACGCCGAGCGGGCGCTGCGCCTCGGGCACTCGGTGGCCGAGGTCTCGGCGGTGAGTGGCTACGACCCGTGGTTCGTCGACCAGATCGCCTCGCTGGTGGAGCTGCGGGCCGAGCTCGTCGACGCGCCGGTGCTCGACGCCGACCTGCTCGGCCGGGCCAAGCGCGCCGGCCTCTCCGACCGGCAGGTGGCGTCGCTGCGTCCGGAGTTCGCCGGTGAGGACGGCGTCCGCACGCTGCGCCACCGGCTGGGCGTCCGGCCGGTCTACAAGACCGTCGACACCTGCGCGGCCGAGTTCGCCGCGTCCACCCCGTACCACTACAGCGCGTACGAGACCGACCCCGAGGCCGAGACCGAGGTCGCGCCGAGCACCGGGGCGAAGGTGCTGATCCTCGGCTCCGGCCCCAACCGCATCGGCCAGGGCATCGAGTTCGACTACTCCTGTGTGCACGCCGCGATGTCCCTGCGCGACGCCGGCTACGAGACCGTGATGGTCAACTGCAACCCGGAGACGGTGTCGACCGACTACGACACGTCCGACCGCCTCTACTTCGAACCGCTGACGTTCGAGGACGTGCTCGAGGTCTGGCACGCCGAGGACTCGTCGGGCAAGGCCGCCGGTGGGCCCGGCGTCGTCGGCGTCATCGTCCAGCTCGGTGGCCAGACGCCGCTGGGCCTGGCCCGTCGCCTGGCCGCGGCCGGCGTCCCGATCGTCGGTACGCCGCCGGAGAGCATCCACCTCGCCGAGGAGCGGGGCGCGTTCGGCCGGGTGCTGGAAGCCGCCGACCTGCCCGCGCCCAAGCACGGCCTGGCCACCTCGTACGCCGAGGCGCACAAGATCGCCGCGGAGATCGGCTACCCGGTCCTGGTCCGCCCGTCCTACGTGCTCGGCGGGCGCGGCATGGAGATCGTCTACGACGACGCCACGCTGGAGTCCTACATCGGCCGGGCCACCCAGGTCAGTCCGGAACATCCGGTGCTGGTGGACCGCTTCCTCGACGACGCGATCGAGATCGACGTGGACGCGCTGGCCGACGGCACCGGCGAGGTCTACCTGGGCGGCGTCATGGAGCACATCGAGGAGGCCGGCATCCACTCCGGCGACTCGGCGTGCGCGCTCCCGCCGATCACGCTCGGCTCGGCCGACATCGAGAACGTGCGCCGTTCCACCGCGGCGATCGCGGCCGGGGTGGGCGTCAAGGGCCTGCTGAACGTCCAGTACGCGCTCAAGGACGACACGCTCTACGTGCTGGAGGCCAACCCGCGCGCGTCGCGGACGGTGCCGTTCGTCTCCAAGGCCACGGCGGTGCCGCTGGCCAAGGCCGCGGCCCGCATCATGCTCGGCGCGACGATCGCCGAGCTGCGCGCCGAGGGCCTGCTCCCGCCCACCGGCGACGGCGGGTCGCTGGCGCTCGAGCAGACGCCGATCGCGGTCAAGGAGGCCGTGCTGCCGTTCAAGCGGTTCCGCACGATCACCGGCGCCGGCGTCGACAGCCTGCTCGGCCCGGAGATGAAGTCCACCGGCGAGGTGATGGGCATCGACACCGCGTTCGGCGCGGCGTTCGCCAAGAGCCAGGCCGGTGCGTACGGGTCGCTCCCGACGTCGGGGCGGGTCTTCGTCTCGGTCGCCAACAAGGACAAGCGCTCGATCGTGTTCCCGGTCAAGCGCCTGACCGACCTGGGCTTCGAGGTGATCGCGACGCACGGCACCGCCGAGGTGCTCTGGCGGCACGGCATCCCGGCGCGCGTCGTGCGCAAGCACTTCGAGCCGGCCGGGGGCGAGGACGATCACGACGTGGTCACGTTGATCCGGGCCGGAGAGGTTCAACTGGTCGTCAACACGCCCTACGGAAATTCCGGGCCGCGGGTCGACGGCTACGAGATCCGGTCGGCCGCGGTGGCGGCCGACGTGCCCTGCATCACGACCGTGCAGGCCGCCGCCGCGGCCGTGTTCGGCATCGAGGCGCAGCTGCGCGGGGAGCTCTCCGTGCGGCCGCTGCAGGAGCTGCACCGGGCGCTGCGTTCGTGAACGCGTACGACGTCCTGCGCAAGCAGGTGCTGTTCCGCCTCGGCGACGCGGAGACCGCACACGAGCGCACGCTGGCGGCGCTGACCCGGTTCGGGCGCTCACCGGCGGGCGGCGNNNCCCCCCCCGCCGCCCGCCGCTGGGCCCACGGCGACGCACCCGGCCTGGCCCGCACGCTGTTCGGCGTGCGGTTCCCCGGGCCGGTCGGCCTGGCCGCGGGCATGGACAAGAACGGGGTCGCGCTGCCGGCCTGGGCCGGGCTCGGCTTCGGGTTCGTCGAGGTCGGCACCGTCACCGCGCACGCCCAGCCGGGCAACCCGCGGCCGCGGCTGTTCCGGCTGCCCGAGTCCGAGGCGATCGTCAACCGGATGGGCTTCAACAACCGGGGCGCGGCCGCGCTGGCGGCCCGCCTCGCGGACCTGAGCGCCGGTGGCAAGCCCCCGCTGCCGATCCCGGTCGGGGTCAGCCTCGGCAAGTCCAAGGTGACGCCGCTCGAGGACGCGGTCGCCGACTACGTGACGTCGCTGCGTCACCTCGGCCGCTACGCCGACTACGTGGCGGTCAACGTCAGCTCCCCGAACACCCCGGGCCTGCGCGCGCTGCAGGACCGGGCCGCGCTCGACGAGCTGCTGGCCGCGCTCACCGCCGAGGCGGGCATCCCCGGCCCGCGCCGCCCGGCCGGGCAGCCGGTGCCGCTCGTCGTCAAGATCGCGCCCGACCTCACCGACGCCGCGGTCGGCGAGGTGCTCGAGGTGTGCGCGGCGCACGGCGTCGCGGGGGTGATCGTCTCGAACACCACGCTGAGCCGCACCGGGGTCGAGACGCCCGAGGCCGGCGGGCTCTCGGGCGCGCCGCTGACCCGCCGGGCCCGGGAGCTGGTCGCGTTCGTCGTCCGGGAGACCGACGGGCGCCTGCCGGTGATCGGCGTCGGGGGAGTGCTCACCGCCGCCGACGCCACCGCGCTGTTCGACGTCGGCGCCGCGCTCGTGCAGGTGTACACGGGCCTGGTCTACCGGGGTCCCGGCCTGGTCCGGGCGATCAACAAATCCGTCACTCAGCGTGGTGTCGGGCGCCTTGGCTCCGACGAGGGCGTTTCCAGCCCGCTGAGAGCGCCCCAGAGCGATTTTCCGGGGTCGACGCAGGGATCGGTGACCATGGAGGGTTCACCGACGCTCAGCGGCCCCGTAGCGAGGGAGGGGTCCGAGTGACCGTTAACACGGCGACAG
Organism: Cryptosporangium japonicum; assembly: GCF_039524755.1. NCBI lineage: Bacteria > Bacillati > Actinomycetota > Actinomycetes > Cryptosporangiales > Cryptosporangiaceae > Cryptosporangium > Cryptosporangium japonicum. The sequence goes on along the minus strand of NZ_BAAAGX010000033.1, from coordinate 47,814 downwards.
CGCCGCAGGTCGCACCGACCACGGATCACTTCGGGGCCCGGCTCGCCCGCGCGGTCGAAGCCCGGGGGCCACTCTGCGTGGGCATCGATCCGCACCCCGGTCTGCTCGACGCGTGGGGGCTCACCAGGACCGTCGACGGGGTCGAGCGCTTCGCCCGCACGCTCGTCGAGGCGCTCGCCGACCGGGTCGCGGTCCTCAAGCCGCAGTCGGCGTTCTTCGAGCGCCACGGCAGCCGGGGCATCGCGGTGCTGGAGACCGTGATCCGCGAGGCCCGCGCGGCCGGCGCCCTGATCCTGAACGACGTCAAGCGCGGCGACATCGGCAGCACCGTCGACGCCTACGCGGGGGCGTACCTGCACCCGGAGTCGCCGCTGTGCGGTGACGCGATGACCGCGAGCCCCTACCTGGGCTTCGGGTCGCTCGCTCCGCTGATCGAGACCGCGAAGGCCAACGGCAACGGCGTCTTCGTGCTCGGCCTGACGTCCAACCCCGAAGGACCCCAGGTGCAGCACGCGGTGGCCGCCGACGGGCGGACCGTCGCGCAGACCGTACTGGACTCGGTCGGCGAGGCCAACGCCGGGTACGAGCCCTACGGGCCGGTCGGCGTCGTCGTCGGCGCGACCGTGGGGGAGACCGGGCACGACCTCAGCCGGGTCGGCGGGCCGTTCCTCGCGCCCGGTCTGGGGGCGCAGGGCGCGGGCGCCGAGGACCTCCGGACGGTGTTCGGCGACGCCCGCCGTGCGGTGCTCCCGTCGGTCTCGCGGGAGGTGCTCCGCGCGGGCCCGGACGTGTCGAGTTTGCGTTCGGCGGCATCCCGGGCAGCGGACGATTTCCGGGCTGTGCTTGCCTAGAGAAGGGCCGGTTCGAGCGCCCGATCGGGGCGTAGGTGTTGCCTACGCCACGATGGGTACTCCCCGACCTGCATGAACCCCTCGCGGCGAACCCTCGTTGCTGTCAGTGTGGAGTGTGTCATCGATCACTGCTTTGTTCCGGTGGAGGTCGACAAAGTCGGGCATGCGCAGACAAATCGGAGTTTTCTGCGGTTTCATGCAACGATTAGTCGGGGACCAACACCGGGCCGCATTGATTCCTGTCGCACTTCCTCGCTAGGTTCACGCGCTGGAATCGTCCGCTTCCCCAACGAACACCCGAGGTGACCTGTGGCTCTTCCGTCGTTGAGCCCCGAGCAGCGCGCTGCTGCTCTGCAGAAGGCTGCCGAGGCGCGCAAGCAGCGTGCCGCGGTCAAGGACAAGCTCAAGCACGGTGGGCTGTCCCTGTCGGAGGTCCTCGAATCGGCCGAACAGGACGACGTCATCGGCAAGATGAAGGTCTCGGCCGTCCTCGAGGCGCTGCCCGGCATCGGCAAGGTCCGTGCCGTCCAGATCATGGAGAAGTTCAAGATCGCCGAGAGCCGGCGGGTGCGTGGCCTGGGTGACAACCAGAAGCGCGCGCTGCTCACGGAGTTCGGCTCCCCCTCCGGTGGACGCTGAATTTCCCGGCCTCCCGTCCCGCGCCGCTGACGCGGCGCGGCTGACGGTGCTCTCCGGTCCGTCCGGAGTCGGCAAGGGCAGCGTCGTGGCCGAGATCCGGCGCCACCACCCCTCGGTGTGGCTCTCGGTCTCGGTGACGACGCGCGCGCCCCGGCCTGGCGAAGAGCACGGCAAGCAGTACTACTTCGTCAGCCGGGACGAGTACGACGCGATGGTGGCCGCCGGCGAGCTCCTGGAACATGCGGAGTTCGCCGGCAACGGCTACGGCACTCCTCGGCATGCGGTCGAGGAGCGCCTCGCTGCCGGTCGTCCCGCGCTGCTCGAGATCGAGCTGCAGGGGGCCAGGCAGGTTCGGGCCGCGATGCCCGAAGCGCAATTCGTCTTCCTGGCGCCCCCGTCCTGGGACGAGCTGGTCCGCCGGCTCGTGGGGCGGGGCACCGAGGACGAGGACACGATCCGCCGGCGTCTGGACGCCGCGGTCGTCGAGCTCGCCGCGGAAAAAGAGTTCGACGTGACGATCGTCAACGACAATGTCGGCCAGGCTGCCACGGAGTTGGTAGAGTTGCTCTCCGTGCCGGTCCGCTGAGGGACGGTCGGGCGCTGATGTGGAGCTCGCTCTCCACGAGAAACCACAAATTCCCGCTTACTTTTTGAGGCTGATCAGTCTTGGCTGGAACCGTCGCCGCTCCCGAGGGCATCACCAACCCGCCGATCGACGAGTTGCTGGAGAAGACCTCCTCCAAGTACGCACTCGTCATCTACGCGGCGAAGCGCGCGCGTCAGATCAACGCCTACTACTCGCAGCTCGGCGAGGGCCTGCTCGAGTACGTCGGCCCCCTGGTGGAGACCTCCCCGCAGGAGAAGCCGCTCTCGATCGCGCTCCGCGAGATCAACAGCGACATGCTCACCCATGAAGCAATCGCCGAAGAGGGCGCGACGAACTAAGTACTTCACACTCGGACGGACGCTCGGCAACCGCCGGGCGTCCGTCTCGGTGTGTGCGGGGTACCGCGGGCGCGTTAGGTTTCGAGCGTGACCGAAGTCGTGCTGGGTGTGGCGGGCGGTATCGCGGCGTACAAGGCCTGCGAGTTGTTGCGGCGACTCAAGGAGTCAGGGCACGCGGTGACCGTCGTGCCCACCGAGAGCGCGCTGGAGTTCGTCGGCGCGCCGACCTGGGCCGCGCTCTCCGGGCGCCCGGTCGCCAGCGACGTCTGGACGTCCGTGCACGAGGTGCCGCACGTCGCGCTGGGCCGGCGGGCCGACCTCGTGGTCGTGGCGCCCGCCACCGCCGACGTGCTGGCCCGCGCCGCTCACGGGCTGGCGAACGACCTGCTCACCAACACGCTGCTCACCGCCCGGTGCCCGATCCTGTTCGCGCCCGCGATGCACACCGAGATGTGGGAGCACCCCGCCACCCGGGCCAACGTGGCCACGCTGCGCTCCCGGGGCGTCGTCGTGCTGGAGCCGGCGGTGGGGCGGCTGACCGGGGCCGACACCGGCAAGGGGCGGCTGCCCGAGCCGGCCGAGATCTTCGAGGCGGCGGTCGCGCTGCTCCGCCGGGGTGCGGCCGCGCCGGATCTGGCCGGCCGCCGGCTCGTCGTCTCCGCCGGCGGAACCCGCGAATACCTCGATCCGGTGCGCTTCATCGGCAACCGCTCGTCCGGGCGCCAGGGGTACGCGCTGGCCCGCACCGCGGCCGCGCGCGGAGCGAAGGTGACGTTGATCGCAGCGAACACCGCGCTGCCCGACCCGGCCGGCGTCGACGTCGTCCGTGTCGTCAGCACGCGTGACCTGCAGGAAGCCGTCTTCGAGGCCAGCGCCGACGCGGACGCGGTCGTGATGGCCGCCGCGCCGGCCGACTTCCGCCCGGCCTCCTACGTCGACAACAAGATCAAGAAGACCGACGACACCAGCGCGCCCACGGTTTCGCTGGTGCAGAACCCGGACATCCTCGCGGGGCTGGTCCGGCGCCGGTCGGAAGCCGGTGGAGGGCCGGTGATCGTCGGCTTCGCGGCCGAGACCGGAGACCACACCGGCTCGGTGCTCGAACTCGGCCGGGCCAAACTCGCCCGCAAAGGCTGCGACCTGCTCGTCGTCAACGACGTGTCCGACGGCAAAGCCTTCGAATCGACCGAGAACGCAGCCGTCGTGCTGGCCGACGACGGCACGTCGACCGAGGTGCCGCACGGCCCGAAAGAGGTGCTGGCGGACACGATCTGGGATCTGGTCGCGCCCCGGCTGCGCTAGATGTTTCCGGAGGTCGACAACTTGCCGTCGAGGGCCCCGCTCTTTCCGGGGCTCACCCACCGGATCGGTAGACTCGCGCCGATACGAACCCACCCTCGACCCTGGGAGCACCGTGGCCCGCCGTTTGTTCACCTCCGAATCCGTGACCGAGGGTCACCCCGACAAGATCGCCGACGCGATCAGTGACGGCATCCTCGACGCGCTGCTGGCCCAGGACCCGCGCAGCCGGGTCGCGGTGGAGACCCTGATCACCACCGGCCAGGTCCACGTCGCCGGTGAGGTCACCACCGACGCGTACGCCGACATCCCGAGCATCGTCCGGGAGACGATCCTCGGCATCGGCTACGACTCGTCGAAGAAGGGCTTCGACGGCGCGTCCTGCGGGGTCAGCGTCTCGATCGGGTCGCAGTCGCCCGACATCGCGCAGGGCGTCGACACCGCCTACGAGGCCCGTGTCGAGGAGTCCGAGGACGACGCGCTCGACCGCCAGGGCGCCGGCGACCAGGGCCTGATGTTCGGGTACGCCAACAACGACACCCCCGAGCTGCTGCCGCTGCCGATCGCGCTCGCCCACCGCCTCGCGCGCCGCCTCGCGCAGGTCCGCAAGGACGGGCTGATCCCGTACCTGCGTCCCGACGGCAAGACCCAGGTCACGATCGAGTACGACGGCCCGAAGGCGGTCCGTCTCGACACCGTCGTCGTCTCGTCGCAGCACGCCTCCGACATCTCGCTGGAGACGCTGCTCGCGCCCGACATCGCCGAGTACGTCGTCGCGCCCGAGCTCGCCGAGCTGGGCCTGGAGACCGAGGGCTACCGCCTGCTGGTCAACCCCACCGGCCGCTTCGAGATCGGTGGCCCGATGGGCGACGCCGGTCTCACCGGCCGCAAGATCATCGTCGACACCTACGGCGGTTTCGCCCGCCACGGCGGCGGCGCGTTCTCCGGCAAGGACCCGTCCAAGGTCGACCGGTCCGCCGCCTACGCGATGCGCTGGGTCGCGAAGAACATCGTCGCGGCCGGCCTGGCCGACCGGGCCGAGGTGCAGGTCGCCTACGCGATCGGCAAGGCGCACCCGGTGGGCCTGTTCCTGGAGACGTTCGGCACCGAGACCGTCGACCCGGACCGGATCACCAAGGCCGTCAACGAGGTGTTCGACCTCCGCCCGGCCGCGATCATCCGCGACCTGGACCTGCTGCGCCCGATCTACCGCCAGACGTCGGCCTACGGCCACTTCGGCCGCGAACTCCCCGACTTCACCTGGGAGAAGACCGACCGTGCCGCGGCGCTGAAGGACGCCGCCGGCGCCTGATCCCCCGCGTCTGTCGGAGGGTGCTGGTAGACCAGAGGCATGACGCTGCTGGACAGGGAGCCCGCCGAGCCGGAAGGCACGGCGGGCTCCGCGCGTCCGGCGGCCCTGCCGCTCGACCTCCCCGAGGCCGCACCCTCCGCCCCGGAGGGCCGCCGGGCGAAACCGTCCACCCCGCGCCGCACGGCGGCACGCACCGAGGACGCGGCGCTCCCGTTCGACCTCGCGCCCGATCCGCCGCCCGCGCCGGAACCGGCCGCGCCGGAACCGGGGGTGCCCGACCCGGCGGTGCCCGAGCCGCCCGCCGGGGCCGAGCCGGCCGCGGGGAAGCCCGCGGCGAAGAAGAAGCGGGCGGCCAAGCCGAAGGGCGCGCGCGAGCCCGCGGCGGAGCTCCCGGTCGCCCGCATCTGCGTCGACCTGCCGCTCCCGCATCTGGACCGCCCGTTCGACTACCTGGTCCCGTCGGACCTCGCCGACACCGCGGTCGTCGGCGGCCGTGTCCGGGTCCGCTTCGCCGGGCAGCTCGTCGACGGCTACGTGCTCGATCGCGTCGCCACCACCGAGCACACCGGCAAACTCGCCTACCTCGAGAAGGCGCTCTCGGCCGAGCCGGTCGTCAGCCCCGAGATCGCCCGCCTGGCCCGCGCGGTCGCCGACCGCTCCGCCGGCACGCTCGCCGACGTGCTGCGCCTGGCGATCCCGCCCCGGCACGCCCGCGCCGAGGCGGCCCGGCGCGGCGACGGGGTGCTCCCGGTCGACGAGCAGGGCCGCCACCGCCCGCCGTCCGAGGGGTTCGCGCGGTACCGCGGCGGCGCCGCCTACCTGCGGCTGCTCGCCGAGGGCGGGTCACCGCGCGCGGTGCTCTCCGCGCTCCCCGGCGAGGACTGGCCGCGTCGCGTCGCCGAAGCGGTCGCCGCCACCCTGGCGTCCGGGCGTGGAGCCGTCGCGGTGGTGCCCGACGCCCGCGATCTCGACCGGCTCGACGGCGCCCTCGGCGACGTCCTCGGCTCCGGGCGCCACACCACGCTGGCCGCCTCGCTCGGCCCCGAGGAGCGGTACCGGCGCTGGCTGGCCGTGCGCCGCGGTGAAGTGCTCGCGGTCGCCGGCACCCGCGCCACCGCGTTCGCCCCCGTCCACGACCTCGGGCTGGCGATCCTCTGGGACGACGGCGACGACCTGCACGCCGAACCGCGCGCGCCCTACTGCCACGCCCGTGACGTGCTCCTCGTCCGCAGCCAGCTGGCCGGCGCCGGGCTGCTGCTCGGCGGGTACGCGCGCACGGCCGAAGCGCAGCTGCTGCTGGAGACCGGCTGGGCCAAGCCGCTCGAGGCCGACCGCGAGGTCGTTCGCGCCGCCGCGCCCCGCGTCGTCCCGGTCGGTGACGACCGCGATCTCGCCGCCGACCCCACCGCGTCGGCCGCCCGGCTGCCCACCGTGGCCTGGCGCGCCGCCCGCGAGGCACTCGCCGCCGACGCACCGGTGCTGGTCCAGGTGCCCCGCCGCGGCTACGTGCCCTCGGTGGCCTGCGGCCGGTGCCGCCGTCCGGCCCGGTGCACGGCCTGCTCCGGGCCCCTGGAACTGCGGGGCAGCGGCACCGACGACGTGCCGGCCTGCCGGTGGTGCGGGCACCTCGCCGGCACCTGGGCCTGTCCCGAGTGCGGCCACCGCGGCCTGCGCGCGTCGATCCTCGGTGCGCGTCGCACCGCCGAGGAGCTGGGTCGCGCGTTCCCCGGTGTCACCGTCCGCACGTCCGGCCGCGACGGCGTCCTCGGTTCGGTCGGCCCGGGCGCCGCGCTGGTCATCGCCACGCCGGGCGCCGAACCGGTCGCCGAGGGCGGCTACGGCGCGGCGCTGCTGCTCGACACCTGGGCCCTGCTCACCCGGGCCGATCTGCGGGCCTCCGAGGAGGCGCTGCGCCGCTGGGCCAACGCGGTCGCGCTGGTGCGCCCGGCCCGCGCGGGCGGTCGCGTCGTCGTCGCCGCCGACGGCGCGATCCCGGTCATCCAGGCGCTGCTGCGGTGGGATCCGGCCTGGCACGCCGCGCGCGAGCTGGCCGACCGGGCCGAGCTCGGCTTCCCGCCCGCGGTGAAGATGGCCAGCGCCACCGGCACCCCGGATGCGGTCGCCGACTTCCTCCGGCTCGCCGAACTCCCACCCGAGGCCGAGGTACTCGGCCCGGTGCCGGTCGCACCCACGCACCGCGCGGGCGCCGAGGACGAGGACCTGGAACGCGCCCTGATCCGCGTACCCCGCTCCCTCGGCCCGGCCCTCGCCACGGCACTGCACGCCGCGGCCTCGGTCCGAAGCGCCCACAAGGCCCCCCAACCGGTCCGCGTCGAGATCGACCCGCTCGAGCTGCTGTGAGGCCGTCCGCTGGCTGGCGGACAGGGCGGATCGGCGGCGCCCGTAGAATCAAGGGCTGGCGCGTTGCGTGCGCCGGTTCTGCCATGCCTGCCGCTCGTCGCGAGAGGAACTGCGTGTCCGTCCGTCCCGTCCGGCTCTTCGGAGATCCGGTCCTGCGCACCCCCGCCGACCCGGTCGTCGACTTCGACCGTCAGCTGCGCAGCCTGGTGAAGGACCTCACCGAGACGATGCTCCAGGAGCGCGGCGCCGGCCTGGCCGCCCCGCAGCTCGGCGTCTCGCTCCGGGTTTTCACGTTCGACGTCGGCGACGTCGTCGGCCACCTCGTCAACCCGGTGCTCGAGTTCCCCGACGAGCAGGACCAGGACGGCCCCGAGGGCTGCCTGTCGATCCCCGGCCTCTACTTCGACACCAAGCGCCGCCTGAACGTCGTCGCCAAGGGGTACGACATGCACGGCGAGCCGGTGCAGATCGTCGGCACCGAGCTGATGTCGCGGTGCCTCCAGCACGAGACCGACCACCTGGACGGCGTCCTGTTCGTCGACCGGCTCGACGCGGCCACGAAAAAAGAGGCGATGAAAGCCATCCGTCAGGCCGAGTGGGCCAACCAGCCCGCGCCGGCGGTCAAGGTGAGCCCGCACCCGCTGTTCGGGAAGATCCGATGAGGCTCGTCTTCGCCGGGACGCCGTCGGTCGCGGTGCCACCGCTGGAGCGGCTGTTGCGCAGCGGCCACGAGGTCGTCGCCGTCGTCACCCGCCCCGACGCGCCGGCCGGCCGCGGCCGCAAGCTGCAGCGCTCGCCGGTGGGTGAGGTCGCGGACGCGCACGGCATCGAGGTGCTCACCCCGGCGAAAGCCGGTGACCCGGAGTTCCTGGCCCGCCTGGCCGCGCTGGCGCCCGACCTCGCGCCGGTCGTCGCGTACGGCGGCCTGATCCCCCCGTCGGCACTCGAGGTGCCGCGGCTGGGCTGGGTGAACCTGCACTTCTCGCTGCTGCCGGCCTGGCGGGGTGCCGCGCCGGTGCAGCACGCGATCCTGCACGGCGACGAACTCACCGGCGCCGCGGTGTTCCAGCTCGAGAAGGGCCTCGACACCGGGCCGGTGTTCGGCCAGCTCACCGAGGTGATCCGCCCCGACGACACCGCCGGGGCGCTGCTCGAGCGGCTGTCGGAGGCCGGGGCGGAGCTGCTCGCGCAGGTCGTCGACGGCATCGCCGCGGGAGCGTTGCAGGCCGTGCCGCAGCCGGCCGACGGGGTCTCGCTGGCGCCGAAACTCACCGCCGAGGACGCCCATCTCGACTGGTCGGTGCCCGCGTTCGCGGTGGACCGGCGGATCCGGGCGTGCACGCCGGCGCCGGGTGCGTGGACGACGTTCCGCGGCGACCGGGTGAAGATCGGTGCCGTGCGCACGGCGCCGGACGCGGAGCGGCTCGAACCGGGGGAGCTCCGGGTCGAGCGCAAGCGGATACTTGTCGGCACCGCGACCGACCCGGTGGTGCTGGGTGAGGTCGTGCCGCCGGGCAAGAAGGCGATGCCGGCCACCGACTGGGCGCGCGGCGCCCGCCCCGAACCCGGCGAGCGGTTCGAGTGACGATCTCCTCCGAAGTGAAGGTGCAGCGGTGACCGAGGGCCAGGGCCGATTCCAGGGACGCCGCTCCGACGGTGACCCCGATGCTTCCCGCACGGCGGGTCGCCCGGACCCCGACCGTTCTTCCCGGGGCGGCGATCGTTCTTCGCCGGGCGGCGACCGTTCCTCCCGGGGCGGCGAGCGTCCTTCGCGGAGCGGCGATCGTCCCTCGCGGGGCGGCGATCGTCCTTCGCGGGGCGGCGAGCGTTCCTTCCCGGGTGGTGATCGTTCGTCGCGAGGCGGCGATCGTCCTTTCCGGGGTGGCGATCGTTCGGCCCCGGGCGGCGATCGTCCTTCGCGCGGGTCGGATCGGCCCGAACGTGGTGGCGACAACCGCTTCGGACGGCCCGATCGGGGTCGTTCGGCTTCGGAGGGGCGTGGGTTCAACCGCTCCGATCGGGATCGTCCGGCGGCGGACGGCCGGGGGGCCGACCGTCCGGACCGGGAGCGCCCCGCCTCGGGCGGCCGGAGCTTCGGCCGGCCGGATCGGGACCGCCCGGCCTCCGGCGACCGCCCCGATCGCGGCTTCGGCCGCCCGGATCGTGATCGCCCGTACAACGCCGATCGCGGCGCCCCGAGCGACCGCGGCGACCGCCCGTACCGCGGTGACGGCCCGGGCCGTAGCGACCGCCCGGACCGAGGCGACGGTCCGAGCCGCGGTGACGGCCCGAGCCGCGGCGACCGGCCGTACCGGGGCGACCGTCCGACCGGGGGCCCGCGCGACGACCGCGCCGCCGGAGGACGGGGCCCGCGACCGGACCGCGGCGATCGCCCCGCGAGTGGCGGCCGTGAGGACCGGGCGTTCGGGTCACGTCCGCCCCGGGGTGATCGCCCCACGGGCGGGTCGCGTGACGATCGAGGGTTCGGGCCCCGGGGCGACCGGCCGACCGGCGGGTCGCGTGACGACCGGGCGTCCGGACCGCGTGGTCCCCGTCCGGATCGGGGGGACCGGGCGGCGGGATCGCGCCCGGACCGTGGGCGGTCGGGCGGCGAGCGGCCGCGCAACGCCGCCGGGCACGAAGGCGAGAAGCGGGCCTGGGGCTCGTACCAGAAAGCCACCCCGGACCCGGCCCGCCGAGCGGCGTTCGACGTCCTGGTCGCCGTAGCGGCCCGCGACGCCTACGCGAACCTCACCCTGCCCCCGATGCTCGTCGAACGCCGTATCACCGGTCGCGACGCGGCCTTCGTCACCGAGCTGACCTACGGCACCCTGCGTCACCGGGGCACGCTCGACGCGATCCTCGCCGCGGGCAGCAGCCGTCCGATCGACAAGGTCGACCTGCGCGTGCTCCAGGCGCTCCGGCTCGGCGCCTACCAGCTGCTCTTCACGCGCGTCCCCGACCACGCGGCGGTCGCGGGCACCGTCGAGGTGGCCCGGGTCGCGCTCACCGACGGTCCGGCCCGGTTCGTGAACGCGGTGCTCCGCCGGGTGGCCGAACGGGATCTCGCCGACTGGCTCACCGAGGTCGTGCCGCCGCTGGGCGACGACCCGGTCGCGCACCTCGCGATCCGCTACAGCCACCCCGAGTGGGTGGTCCGTGCGTTCGCCGACGCGCTCGGCGAGGACGTCGCCCGCCTGGCCGAGCCGGAGAGCGAGACCGCGAAGGCGCTCGCCGCCGACAACGAGCGCCCCGGCGTCGACCTGGCCGCCCGCCCCGGCCGCATCGACCCGCTCGAACTGGCCACCGAGATCCGCACCGAACTGACCCGCTGGACCCGCCCACCGGCCCCCGAAAAACCCGCCGAGCCCACCAGCCCGGAGCCCGGCCCCGAGCCCACCGGCCCCGAGCCCACCGGCCTGGAGCCCGGCCTGGAGCCCGGCCCGGAGCCCACCGGCCCGGAGCCCGGCCCGGAGCTCACCGGCCCGGAAGCCCCGTCCGGAGAAGATTCCGGGCCCGCGGCGGCTCCCGAACCCGAGAACCCCGCCGCCGAACGAACCGAACCCGCACCCCCGGCCGACGACCCGAGCAGCCTCCTGGGCCGGTGGTCGCCGGTCGCGGTCAAGCTTCCCGAAGGCGCACCCGGCAACATCCCGGCGGTCGCCGACGGCCGCGCGCACGTCCAGGACGAGGGCAGTCAGCTCTGCGCCTGGAGCCTCGCCACCGCCCCGCTCGACGGCCCCGACGCCCGGTGGCTCGACCTCTGCGCCGGCCCGGGCGGCAAGGCCGGCCTGCTGGCGTCGATCGGCGTCGACCGTGGCGCCCACCTCACCGCGGTCGAGATCACCGAGCACCGCGCCGTGCTCGTCCAGCAAGCCGTCGAAGGCCTGCCCGCGACCGTCCTGACCGCCGACGGGCGCGACGTCGGCACCCACCCCGACCTGCCCGAGGGCGGCTTCGACCGGGTACTCGTCGACGCGCCGTGCACCGGCCTCGGCGCCCTGCGCCGCCGCCCCGAGGCGCGCTGGCGCAAGGAGCCGGGCGACGTGCCCGCGCTGGCCAAACTCCAGCGCGAACTGCTCGTCGCGGCGTTGCGTGCCGCGCGCCCCGGCGGCCTGGTCGCGTACGTCACCTGCTCACCGCACCTGGCCGAGACACGTGTGCTGGTGGCCGACGTGTGCCGTCGCACCGGCGCCGAGCCGGTCGACGTCCGCATCGTGCCGGAAGCCGCGGCCGCCGCGGAGCTGAACCCGACGCCGGAGCGGGTGAGCGCGTCCCGCGCGGCCGCGTTGCAGCTCTGGCCGCACCGCCACGGCACCGACGCGATGTTCCTGTCGCTGCTGCGCAAGCCGGTCGGGCGCCACGACTAAGCTTCTGGACGTGGAGCTATTCGTCGCACCGAGCATCCTGTCCGCCGACTTCGCCCGCCTCGCGGACGCGGCCGCATCGGTCGCCGGTCGCCCCGGCACGCCGGGCGCGGACTGGCTGCACGTCGACGTCATGGACAACCACTTCGTCCCGAACCTCACGCTCGGCCTCCCGGTCGTGAAGAGCATCAAAGCGGCGACGGGCATCCCGCTCGACTGCCACCTGATGATCGAGGACCCGGCGCGCTGGGCGCCGGGGTACGCCGAGGCGGGCGCGCACAACGTCACGTTCCACGCGGAGGCGACGGACGACCCGGCGGCGGTCGGCCGTGACCTGCGCAAGGCCGGGGCCAAGGCCGGGCTGGCGCTCAAGCCGGGCACGCCGCTCGAGCCCTACCTGGAGATCCTCAAGGATTTCGACACGCTGCTCGTGATGACCGTGGAGCCGGGCTTCGGGGGCCAGGAGTTCATGGCCGAGGTGCTGCCCAAGGTCACCGAGGCCCGTAAGCGCGTCGAGTCCGGGCACCTGGAGCTGCGCATCGAGGTCGACGGCGGCATCAACGCCGACACGATCCACGCGGCGGCCGAGGCCGGCGCCGACACGTTCGTCGCCGGCTCCGCGGTCTACAACGCCGACGACCCGGCCCGGGCGGTCGCCGCCCTGCGTGCCGCGGCGGCCGAGAACTCCGCCCTCCGGTGACCGGGCACGCGGCGGGCGACGCCGGGGAGGTCCCCGGTGGCCGTTCCGGCCGCGGTTCCGACGGGCTGATCCTGGTCGTTGACGACGACGCCGACGTCGCGGCGCTGGTGGCGATGAACCTGCGCTTCGAGCGGTTCGACGTGGTGACGGCGAGCGACGCCCGCGGTGCGCTCGCCGCGATCGAGCGTCACCGGCCCGACCTGGTGCTGCTCGACGTCATGATGCCGCGTGTCGACGGCTTCGAGCTGTGCCGGCAGTTACGGGCGTCCCCGCTGACCGCCGCGCTGCCGATCATCATGCTCACGGCCAAGGACCTGTCGGCCGACCGCATCCAGGGCCTCACCGCGGGCGCCGACGACTACATCGTCAAGCCGTTCGACGTCACCGAGCTGGTCGCGCGGGTGAAGTCGACGCTGCGCCGCAACCGGGAGATGCGCGACGTCTCCCCGCTGACCGGTCTGCCGGGCAACACACGAATCCTCGAGGCCATCTCCGAGCGGATCGTGGCCCGCCAGGACCACGGCTGGGAGTACGCGGTCTGCTACGTCGACCTCGACAACTTCAAGACCGTCAACGACGTCTACGGGTTCTACCGGGGCGATCAGATGCTCACCGCCGCCGCCGGCGCGCTGCACTCGTCGACGATCGGGGTGGCCGGCTCGCCGCCGTTCCTCGGTCACATCGGCGGCGACGATTTCCTGGTGGTGTGCACGCCGGAGCAGGTACGTCCGATCACCGACCGGGCGATCACCCTGTTCGACCAGGCCAGCCGGGTGTTGTACGACCCCGAGGACCTGGCCCGGGGCTACTTCGAGGTGGTCGACCGGCAGGGCCGGTTACGTCGCCACGGCCTGCTGACGCTCTCGATCGGCGTCGCGGTCTCGACTCAGCGCCACTTCGGTGACCACCGGGAGGTCGTCGCCGCGGCCAGCGAGATGAAGTCGGTGGCCAAGCGCACCGAGGGGTCGATGGTGGCGGTGGACCGGCGCCGCGATCCCGAGCCGGGGCGCGGGGCCGCGGCCCGCCACCCGGCCGCCCTGAAGCCCCGGCCCGACCCCGACACGCCCTGACCCCGACACGCCCTGACCCCGCCGGCGTGACCAAGGTCGCACCGGGCGGAAGACCAGCCGGTAACCGTGTCAGACTGGCGCGTAACGGTGGGATTTCGGCGGCTTCGGTGGCGATCTCCCGTCGGACGACGTAAGACAGAGAAAGAGCACCAGACAACCACAACGCAGTACGCGCGCTCCGGGGTCGGTGAAATTCCGAACCGGCGGTTACAGTCCGCGACCCGTTAGCCCCTCGGGGCGAGCGGTTGACCCGGTGGAACTCCGGGACCGACGGTTAAAGTCCGGATGGGAGGAAGCGCGCGGGCTGGCCGGCGTGCCCGTCCGCGGGCAGCGCCGTCGCGCCCGTGCACGCCCATGTCCGCGCTCCGGAGCCTGCTCGAGGCGAGGAGGCGCACGGCGCACATGTTCACCGGCATCGTGGAAGAACTCGGCACGCTGGCCGCGGTCGAGGAGCTCGACCGGGCGGCCCGGCTCCGGCTGAAAGGTCCACGCGTCGCCGTGGACGCCGCGCACGGCGACTCGATCGCGGTCAACGGCGTCTGCCTGACGGTCGTGGAGAACACCGGCGACGAATTCACCGCCGACGTCATGGCCGAGACGCTCACCCGCTCCGCCCTCGGCGGGCTCGCCCCCGGCGACCCGGTCAACCTCGAACGGGCCGCCACGCTCAGCACCCGGCTCGGCGGGCACCTGGTGCAGGGGCACGTCGACGGCGTCGGCACCGTGCTCGAACGGCGACCGGACACCCACTGGGAGGTGGTCCGGATCGGCCTGCCCCCCGAGCTCGGCCGGTACGTCGTCGAGAAAGGCTCGATCGCCGTCGACGGCGTCTCGCTCACCGTCACCGCCGTCACCGGCGAGTGGTTCGAGGTGAGCCTGATCCCGACGACGCTCGCCGCGACCACGCTGGGCGCCCGTGAGCCCGGCTCACGCGTCAACCTCGAGGTGGACGTCGTCGCGAAGTACGTCGAGAAGCTCTTGCCGACGACGAAGGAGCAGTCATGACGTTCGGAAGCATCGAGCAGGCGATCGCCGACGTCGCGGCGGGCAAGGCCGTCGTGGTCGTCGACGACGAGGACCGCGAGAACGAGGGTGACCTGGTGTTCGCGGCGTCCGCGGCCACCCCGGAGCTGCTCGCGTTCACGATCCGGTACACCTCCGGGGTGGTGTGCGCACCGGTCACCGGCGCCGACGCCGACCGGTTGGGCCTGCCCCCGATGCACCACACCAATCAGGACAGCAAAGGCACCGCCTACACCGTCTCGGTGGACGCGCGGGACAAGACCACGACCGGGATCTCGGCGGGCGAGCGCGCGCTGACGATCCGCGCGCTCGGCGATCCGGGTGCGTCGGCGGCCGACTTCACCCGCCCCGGCCACGTGTTCCCGCTGCGTGCGGCGGACGGCGGCGTGCTCGTCCGTCCCGGCCACACCGAGGCGGCCGTCGACCTGGCCCGGCTGGCCGGCCTGCACCCGGCCGGCGCGGTGAGCGAGGTCGTCAACGACGACGGGACGATGGCCCGCCTGCCGGAGCTGATCGAGTTCTCCCGCGTACACGGCCTGACGCTGGTGACGATCGCCGATCTGGTGGCCTACCGGCGGCGCACCGAGCGCCAGGTGGCCCGGGAGGTCGAGGCCCGGCTGCCCACCCGCCACGGCGCGTTCCGTGCCGTCGGCTACCGCAGCACGGTCGACGACACCGAGCACGTCGCGTTCGTGCTCGGCGAGGTGGCCGGCGCCGACGACGTGCTGGTGCGCGTCCACTCCGAATGTCTGACCGGCGACGTGTTCGGGAGCCTGCGCTGCGATTGCGGCCCGCAGCTGGAGTCGGCGCTGGCCGCGGTCGCCGCCGAGGGGCGTGGCGTGGTGGTCTACCTGCGTGGACACGAGGGCCGGGGGATCGGGCTGCTGCCGAAGCTCCGGGCGTACCAGCTGCAGGACAGCGGCGCGGACACGGTCGACGCGAACCTCGAGCTGGGGTTGCCGGTGGACGCGCGCGACTACGCGACCGGCGCGCAGATCCTGCTGGACCTGGGTGTGCGGTCCGCGCGGCTGCTGACCAACAACCCGGCCAAGCGGGAGAGCCTCGAACGCTACGGCCTGCGGGTCTCCGACCGGGTGGCGCTTCCCACCCACGCGCACCCGGAGAACGTCCGGTACCTGACCACGAAACGGGACCGGATGGGGCACGAGATCGTCGGCCTGCCCGACGAGATCGCGGTGGCCTCGGCCGTGCTCGACCAGGCGGCGCTGGCATGAGCGGCGGCGGGCTGGCCGACCTGGGCGCCCTCGACGCGGGCGGTGTACGGCTCGGGGTGGTGGCCACGCGCTGGCACGCGGAGATCACCGACCGGCTGCTCGACCGCGCGCTGGCCACGGCGGCGCTCAGCGGCGTCACCGACGTGCTCACCGCGCGGGTCGCCGGCGCGGTGGAACTGCCGGTGGTGACGCAGGAGCTGGCGCAGCGGTGCGACGCGGTCGTGGCGCTGGGCGTCGTCATCCGGGGCGGGACACCGCACTTCGAGTACGTCTGCGACGCGGTCACGGCCGGGCTCACCCGGGTGGCGCTGGACTCCGCGACACCGGTCGGCAACGGGGTGTTGACCTGCGACACCGAGGCGCAGGCCCACGACCGGGCCGGGTTCGAGGACAGCGCCGAGGACAAGGGCCGCGAGGCGACGCTCGCCGCCCTCGACGCCGCCCTGACGCTGCGTGATCTGCGTCGCGCCCCGGTGCCGCAGGTGGGCTTCGGGGTGAGCTGAGCACGGCGGCCCGGGTACCACG
>NZ_BAAAGX010000033.1:0-31448 GCF_039524755.1 Cryptosporangium japonicum | reverse complement strand
GACCGTGAAAGACTGCGGTCGTGAAAACGTTCGATGCGCTGTTCGCCGAGCTGTCGGCCAAGGTGGCCGCCGGAACCGAGGGTTCCGGCACGGTGGAGGCGGTGCGGGCCGGCGTCCATACCGTGGGCAAGAAGGTCGTCGAGGAAGCGGCCGAGGTCTGGATGGCCGCCGAGCACGAGTCCTCGGAGCGGACCGCGGAGGAGATCTCCCAGCTGCTCTACCACCTGCAGGTCCTCATGCTGGCTCGCGGTCTGAGCCTCGAGGACGTCTACGCCCACCTGTAGTTCACCCCCGCACTGGAGGAACCCGGCATGCTGCGCATCGCCGTCCCCAACAAGGGATCGCTCTCCGAGCGGTCCACCCAGATGCTCGTCGAGGCCGGCTACCGCCAGCGTCGCGACCCCAAGGAACTGGTACTCACCGACGCCGAGAACGAGGTGGAGTTCTTCTACCTCCGCCCCCGCGACATCGCGGTCTACGTGGGCTCGGGCGACCTCGATCTCGGCGTGACCGGCCGTGACCTGCTGCTCGACTCGGGCGCCGACGCCGTCGAGATGCTGGCGCTCGGCTTCGGCCGGTCCACGTTCCGGTTCGCCGCCCGCCCCGGGACCGTCGGGTCGGTCGCCGACCTGGCCGGCCGCCGGATCGCGACGTCCTACGCCGGGCTGGTGCGTGCGCACCTGGCCGAGCACGGCATCACCGCCGAGGTCATCCGCCTGGACGGGGCGGTCGAGACCGCGATCCGCCTGGGCGTCGCCGACGTCATCGCCGACGTCGTCGAGACCGGGGCGACGCTGCGCCAGCAGGGGCTGGAGATCGTCGCCGAGCCGATCCTGCGGTCCGAGGCCGTGGTGATCCGCGGCAAGGGCCGGGCCGAGACCGGCGCCGACCACCGCATCGACCAGCTCACCCGGCGCCTCAACGGCGTCCTGGTCGCGCGCCGGTACGTCATGCTCGCGTACGACGTGGAGCTGGCCCGGCTGGACGAGGCCGTGTCGCTCACCCCGGGCATCGAGGGCCCGACGATCTCGCCGCTGCACAAGGACGGCTGGGTGGCCGTGCAGGCCATGGTGCCGCGCGACGACACCAACCGGATCATGGACTCGCTCTACGACCTCGGCGCGCGGGCCATCATCGTCACGTCGATCCACGCCTGCCGGCTGTGACCGTGACCGAGACGGTCGTGCGGGCCCGCCCCCACCGGCTGACGATCGTCTGCTGGATCCTGGCGGTGGCCGTCGTCGTGATCTTCGGTGTCGTCGCCGTGCTGCTGGGGCGGCCGACGACGACGGTGGACCCCGAGGTCGGGCCGCCGTTCGGCGTCGGCGACCAGATCGGCATGGTGTTCCTCGGACTGCTGCTGGCCGGGGGAGTGCTGTCGCTGACCCGGCCCCGGGTCGTCGCCGACGCCGAGCAGGTGGCGGTGCGCAACGTGATCGGTGGCATCACCGTGCCGTGGACGCTGGTCCGGGGCGTGCGCTTCGACCGCCACTCCCCGTGGGCGGCGTTGGAGCTCCTCGACGACGAACTCGTCTCGGTGCTCGCGGTACAGGCCGCCGACAAACAACGCGCGGTCGACGCCGTGCGCGGCCTGCGCCGCCTGCACGCCGCGGCCTGGGAGGGCAAGGAGCCCCCGCCGGCCTGACACGCAGCTACCAACGCCGCTCGGCTGCTGGCCGAGCGGCGTTGACGTGTACGAGAGATGTGCCGGGCTACACCACGTTGGTGACGAATGCGCTCATTCCGCTAGCGATGTTCACCAAACCGTCACCGAGTGAGCGGACGACGCCGGCGGCATCCGCGGGCTGGGTGACGACGAAGAACACCAGCAGGGCAATCGCTCCCCATTTGAGGACCTTCTTCAACATGCCACGCCTCCTCATTGCGGGGGTTGGCGCCTACGTGCACGCTTGCCGCAGAGTCACAGCCCATATACCAACAGTTAGAATCTAACACGCAGTTGTGACGCAGAGACTCTCGAGCTTCATTGTGTCGGATGACGAAGCGCGGCGTGTAGTCGCCCTTGGATTCACTCATGCTCACGTTTGGGGCGGATTACACGCGGGGTCGGAAGACGGTTCGTTGACACTGTTCTCTTCAGTGAGAGGCGTGTCTGGAACGTCCTCGTCGTCCGGTAGGACGGTGAGTTCGGCGGCGCCGGCCCGGGTGAGGGTGCCCCGGGGGGCCTCGGGGCCGTCCGGGGTGATCAGGGCGAAGGACGGCAGTCCTAACAGGGTGCAGGAGCCGTCCGCGGTGCCGACCGCCAGGAACCAGCCGTCGGCTTCGTCGTGGTACATCCAGCCGGCGTCCAGGTCACCCCAGCGCGGGTCGCCGCTGGCCGTCCCGGCCGCCTCCACTGTGGGTGCCGGCTCTCCGGCGGTGTCGGGGGCCTCGAGGTCGGTCGCCGGCTCCTCGGGTGCGGGCTGGTCCGGTGGTCTCCGGTCGGACGTCGCCGGATCGAGCGCGGGGGTGGCGTGGACGGGTTTCTCCTGGTCAGGGGAGGAGGGGTCGGGTGCTGGTCGGTCGGGTGCTGGTCGGTCGGGGGCCGCGGGTTCGGGTGCGGCGTCGGCCGGCGGCGGGGCGTCCGGAAAGGCCGGAGCGGTGGGGCGGGGCGGCACCGGGACCAGCGGCGTGGCGTATCCGTGCGGTGCGGACTCGGCCGTCGGCCGGGGCCGCGGAAGCGCCCGCACCGGCCGGGGTTGCTCGGGGGTCGGCTGTGTGGGGGTGCGTTGTTCGGGGGTGCGTTGTTCGAGGGGGCGTTGTTCGAGGGCGCGTTGGTCCGGGGCGCGCTGTTCGCGGGTGGACGAGGCCGCCGTCAGGGCCGCACGGCGCGGCGGCGGCGAGATCGGACGATGCACTTCGTCCGGCACCTTCAAGAGCCGCCGCTCCTCGACCCGGTCCGCGACCCGCGCGAAACCCGCTCCCACCAGCGCGAACAGGATCACCCCCGCGACGATCGCCGCCAACAGGGCGGTAGCGCCCCGCTCCGGCACGAGCCGCCAGCACAACACCGCACCGGACACACTGGTGAGCAGAAACCCCAGCAGAGCCGAGAGCGCGGCCGGGAACTGCGTGATCGAACCGTGACGCGGGCTGTCGGCGCGCACCGCGGCCCGCGCGTGGGCGAGGATCACCGATCCGCCACAGGCGAGCAATAACCCCAAGCCGAGCGCGACGGCTGCGACCAGAGTCGTCCTGTCCACCGGTTCCTCCGCGCATCCTGCGCATCCCGCGCCGCCGACGGTCGCCGTGCCGCGTGGAAAACAGGGTAACGGGTCGCACACCGGACGCTCGTGACTGATGGTGGCGGTGATCGTCCGTACCGACGAGCAGCGCAGGGCCGGATGGGGTGATTCACCGGGCTCAACAGGTGAACGCTGTTATTACCAACTCTCGGGACGTAGCGGTAGCGTGTCTTAGCGTCACCAGAGAGGTGGTGGTACGTCGGCATGCCGATCGACGGATGCGGGAACCCAGTAGTGTCCGTGGCCGTGTAAGGGCCGAGGAGTCGGCGTACCAATGCGGGAGGTACAAATGCTGACCCACGTGATCCAGGCGACCGCAGGGATTCCTGACGAGATCCTTGCCGCGGCTGACCCGGGCGGCACCACGCTGAACACCGACGGCATCGTCGGCTTCATCGTGTCCAAGATCGTGCCGATCCTGCTGGCAGTCGTGGGCGTCATCATCCTGAGCCGGTCGGGCAAGGGCCAGTGGTCGGCGGCGCTGACCACCGGCGGCATCGCCCTGCTCGGCATCGTCTTCATCGCCGGCGCCGGGCTGCTGTTCGCCTTCGGGCAGAGCTTCGCCGAGCTCGTACTCGGAGGCTGACCCGGATGCGGCTGCGCCCGGACGACGACATCTACCGCGCGAAACTGCTCTTCCTGGGTCCGAAGGGCTTCACGCTGCCGGTACACCTGCCCTATGTGGCGTATCCACTGTTCGCGGTGGTGCTCGCCGTCATCATCTTCATCCGGTACCTGTTGACCCAGGAAGTCGACTACTTCCCCGCGATCGAGATCGCCCTGTCGATCGTCCTGACCTCAGTGATCCTGCGCCAGGTCAGTCCGGACCGCCCGGTCCGCGCGGTGCTGCGTACCGCGGCGACCGACTGGCGCCGGGACCGCACCGCCGGCGAACGCGGCGGCCGGGCCCGGTCGAGGATCGTCGTTCGGGAGACCATTCGATGAGCGGACGTCACGCCCCGAGGGACGCCGACGCGGCGGCCACCCGGGGCGCACAGAGCAGCGCGGAGGAGCCGGCCGAGGAGTCGGCCGGCCACGGCGCCGAGGAGCGGGAGAGCGTGTCGGCGGGAGCGGGTCGGCCCGGAGCACGCCGAGGCGGCTTCCCGGTGTTCCGCCCGGCCGGAGCGCGCCAGCGCTCGGGCTCGTCGGCGGGTGCATCGCCGGGTTCGTCGGGTGAGGTTTCTCCGTCGGACGTGTCTCCTTCGGATGCGCCGTCCCCGGATGCGCCGTCTCCGGCGGGGCCTTCCTCTGGCGGGGCTTCTTCGGGAGAGCCGTCCTCGGGAGAGCCGTCCTCGGGCGATTCGTCGTCCGGCGGGGCGTCGTCGGGTGGGGAGCCGGAAGCGGGCGCGAAGCCGGTGACGAACGGTGCGGCGACAGGCCGGAAGGGAAGCCCGAGCGCGGCCGACCCCTACGACGCCGATCTCGAGTCGGCGATCTCCGACGCGCTCCAACTCGTGCCACCGACCACATCGTCTCCGGAGCCGTCCAGGCCGGATCCCTCGAGCACGCAGGAGCCCGCTCCGCCGCACCAGGGCCGCCCGGTCCCCGCCAGCGGCCCTCCCGGCACCGGCGCCCCGTACGCCGGCCCCGTCCAACCGTGGCCGGGCGAACCGACCACGCCGTCGGACCGGGCACGGCCCGCCGCACCCTCGGCCCCGCCGTCGCCCTCAGGCGCCCACTCCGCGCCCGAACCGCTGTACTCCGAGCACCAGTACTCCGAGGCGCCTTTCACGGGCCAGTACTCCTCCGGAGCCCCCCGATCGGCCCCGCCGCAGTACGGCACCCAGCCTGCGGGGCCATCCCAGCCGGGCGTCGTCCAGACGGGCGAGTTCCAGCCCGGTGGGCCCCAGCAGGGTGCGCCCCAGCCGCCCGAGAGCCGTCCTGGTCCGTCCCAGCAGGGGCCGTCTCAGCAGGGTCCGTCTCAGCAGGGTCCGTCTCAGCAGGGTCCGTCTCAGCAGGGTCCGTCCCAGCAGGGTGGAGCCAGCCGGAGTGGAGCCCAGCCGGATGGGGTCCAGAATGGTGCCGTTCAAGACGGCGGCGGCGGTCCGGGCATGAGCCGTCCTGGTCGGTCCCCGCACGGCGGTGACCAGCAGGATGCGTCCGAGATGGGCGCACAGCCGGGCGCGTCTCAGTCCGGTGTGCCTCAGGCCGAGCCGGCGCACCCCGAGGCGCCGTACTACGGGACGGAACGTCAGGGCGGGGCGCCGACCCCGGCAGGCGAGTCCGGCCCTGCGGAGGACAGCGGGCCGGTGGGCCCGCAGTCAGCGCCGCCGAGCCGCCCCGGCCCCTTCCCTCCGCGGATCATGCCCCCCGGAGCCCGGCCGAACTACGGCCAACCGCCCGTCGACCCGCGAGCGGTCAGCGGACCTTCCGGCGCCCACCGCATCATCAACCAGCCGTCCGGCGCCTACCCCGTGCTCCCGCCGAACCCGGTGCCCCCGGGTGTCGGCCAGCCCTCGGGAGCGCACCGGGTCCTGCCACCCAATACCCCACCACCCGGCGCCACTCCAGGCCCCGTTCCGCCCGGCAACGCCCCCCACGGCCAGACCGGCCCCGGCACCATGCCTCCCGGCTACGGACCTCCGGGCAACGTGCCTCCGGGCAACGCTGGTCCAGGCAACGTGCCTCCGGGCGGTGTCGGTCCGGGCAATGTGCCTCCTGGCAACGTCGGTCCGGGCAATGTCGGTCCGGGCAATGTGGGTCCGGGCAATGTGGGTCCGCGCAACGCCGGCCCGGGCAACGCCGGTCCCGGCCCCATGGGACCCGGCCATGTGGGTCCGGGCAACGTTCCGCCCGGCGTCGGCCAGCACTCCGGGGCGCACCGCGTCCTGCCGCCGAACGGAACGCCCCCGGGCAACGTCCCGCCGGGTGTCGCTCAGCAGTCGGGCGCTCATCCCGTGCTCCCACAATCCGGCCCGGCACAGGGCCATCCCGGCCGCTCGGCCGGCTCCAGTGGCCCCGGTCAGCGTCCGGGTGGACGCGGCCCGGCCTCGCAAGGTGCTGGACAGGGTTCGGGCCCACAGGGGACCGGACCCGGCTCGGGCCCGGCCTACCCAGGCCACGGCCCGCAAGGCCAGCCGTCCCACGGCCACGCCCCGGGCCAAGGCCAACCTCCGCACGGGCAAGGTCCTCACGGCCAGGCACCGCAGGGCCAGGCACCGCACGGCACGGGCACTCACAACGCGGCCACCCAGGCTCCGGCACCCCACGGCGCCGGACCACAGGGGAACGCACCGCACGGCCCGCAGACCGGCGGACACCAGAGCCAGGGAGCACACGGTCCACAAGGCCCCCGGCCGCAGTCACACGGCCCTGCCTCACCGTCTCAGGGGCTTGCCTCGCCGTCGTACGGTCCCGGTTCGCAGTCACCCGGCCCCGGCTCCGGCCCGCAAACCCAGGGCGCTGGCCCGCATTCTCAGGGCCCGGGGCCGCAGTCCCGCGGACCCGAGGCGACCGGCCCGCAAGGACGGCCCGGCGCCGGTCAGCGAGGCCCAGGCGGTGGGCGCCCCGGCGGCGGCCAGCCCGCACCGAACTCCGCCCCCCCACGCTCAGGCGTCCCACGCGGTGGCGGCTACCCCACCCCCGGCGCCCCGATCTCCGGCCCCGCGGCCCACCCGGTCTCGGGCCCGTCCATCCATCCCGTCTCGGGCCCGTCTACCCGCCCGGTCTCCGGTCCGGCGGCCCACCCGGTCTCGGGTCCAGCCGCCCACCCGGTCTCCGGCCCCGCCTCCCACCCCGTGTCCGGCCCGGCCGCCCACCCGGTCTCGGGCCCGGCGTCCCACCCCATCTCCGCGCCGGTCGGGCACCCCGTCGAACACACGCTCGGCGCGGACGGCCTCGAACAAGGCCCCGGCCCGGCGCCCTGGCCCGTGCAGCACCCGATGAACGCCGCGCCGCGGAACGCCGCTCCGCCCTCGACGCTGCCCACGCACCCCGCGTCGGTAGCGGTCGCGCCGCCCGCGCGGATGCCGAGCCGCCCGGTCACCGGCATCCCCACGTCCGCGCCGCCGCAGTCGGCACCCCCGGCCCCGCTGTACGTGCCGGCGCCCGAGCGTTACCCCGCGCTCGACCCCCCCGAGCCCGACGACGCCACAACCGCGCGCGATGAGCGTCGACAGAAGAAACGCAAGCCACGACGGGTGCGGAGCCGTCCGCCGAAGGAGCAGAAGGACCGGCAGGCGGTTCATGAACTCGAGCTGCGCGAGATCGCCGGGCACCTGACCTTCACGCGCAACGACGTGACGGCCTGGTACCACCTCCCCGACATCCAGTGGGCGTTCCGGGCCGACAAGGAGCGGACGTCGATCCTGCTCGGCATCGCGGCGCAGTACGCGGCGCTGGGCGGATACCGGCTGCACCTGCGTCGCACCAACCGGCCGTACCCGGCCGTGGGGTGGGCGCGCCGGATGGCCGCGCTGACGCCGCACCCGGTGCCCGACGTCCGGGGTGCGCCGAGCTGGTCGGACCACCTCGAGGCCGGGCAGCGCCGGCTGCACGCCACCAGCCTCGCCGAGGGTGAGGTGTACCTCGGTGTCGTGTTCCAGCGGCGCACGATGCGTGAGCAGATGGTCGAGACGCTCAACTCGCTGCGCAAACGCGGCTCCGGCAACGCCGAGCGGGCGCGTCTGGAACAGCTCGTCGGACGGTTCGACGAGGTGCTCGGCGCGTTCGGCATGCAGGCGAGGCCGGCGACGTCCAAGCAGGTGGAGTGGCTCATCCACCGGTCGGTGGCGCTGTGCATGCCCCCGCCGCCCGCGCTGTCGCCGGCCGAGGCCGGTGGCTGGGAGACCGGCGACCTGCTGGCGTTCACCGAGCACACGATGCGTTACCGGTCGCCGTACGGGAGCACGGTGAAGCTGCTCTCGCGGATCGGCGACGAGCACGTCGAGCGGCACGTCGCGGTGCTGACGTTCGGCCGGATGGAGGAGCTCTCCATCCCCGAGCGGCACGAGCCGTGGCTGCACTTCCACGAGCAGTTGCCGTGGCCGATGGAGCTCTCCAGCCGCGTCGACGTGCTCGGCCAGGGCGACGCCCTGCGTTCGCTGGAGCACAAGCTGCTGACGATCCGGTCGCAGCAGCGCGACTACCACGAACACGAGATGGACGCTCCGCCCGAGCTGGAGCGGCTCGCGCAGCGGGCCCTGGACATCTCCGACGAGATGTCGACGGGTCTGGACCTGGACGCCGCCCGGGTGCACGGCTGGCACCGGATCGCGGTGTCGGGGCGCACCGAGGAGGAGTGCCTCAAGCGCGTGCGGGCACTGACCGACCACTACCGCTCGATGCGCATCACCCTCAACCACCCGCGTGACCAGCTGCGACTGCTCGACGAGTTCATCCCGGGCCAGCCGGTCGCGAACACCGGTTACCTGCGTCGGATGCCGGCCAAGTACTTCGCGGCCGCGATTCCGCAGGCGGCGGCCGCGATCGGTGACCGGCGCGGGCCGATCATCGGGGAGACGTGCGGGACGTCGCACCGTCCGGTCATGTGGGATCCGCACTACGCCACCGAGGTGCGTGAGCGGTCCGGCCTGACGGTGTTCGTCGCCGAGCCCGGCGGTGGTAAGTCGACCCTGATGGGCGGTATCGCCTACCTGGCCGCGCGACGAGGCGTGCAGTGCACGATCCTCGACCCGTCCGGCCCGCTGGCCCGGCTCGCGACGATGCCGGAGTTGGCGCCGTACTCCAAGGTCTACAACCTCACGCGGGGCGAACCGGGCACGCTGGCCCCCTACGGCCTGATTCCGACGCCCCGACGCGAGCACTTCGCGTCCGACGAGTCGGGCACGGCCGAATGGAACTCCGCGGTCGCCGCGGCCCGGGCGGAGCGCAAAGCGCTGGCCACCGACATCTGCATGATGCTGCTGCCGCCGCAGATCCAGCGGGAACGGTCGTCCCCGATTCTGCTGCAGCGCGCCGCGCGTCAGGTGGAGCCGGAGGAGTCCGCGACGCTCGACGACCTGGTCGCCGCCGTCGCCACGTTCGGCGAGGAAGGTGCCGAACTGGCCGAGACGCTCGGGGACGTCCGGGACATGCCGCTCTCGCGGTTGTTCTTCGGGCGGTCAACGGCGCAATACGGTCAGGACGAAGCCGTGCTGACGATCATCACGATGGCCGGCCTGGCGCTGCCCGACCTCTCGATCGACCGGGAGTTCTGGCAGCTCGAGGAGCGCATGGCCCTGCCGATGCTGCACCTGGCCACGGCCTTCACCACCCGGCGGGCCTACGGCCGGGCGATGAGCGAGCGCAAGCTCGTGGCGCTCGACGAGACCCACTTCCTGGCCGGCTGGGGCTCGGGCCGGGCGCTCTTCACCCGCCTGGCCCGCGACTCCCGTAAGTGGAACATCGCCGCCCTGGCCGCGTCGCAGAACCCCGTGGACATTTTGGGGCTGGACGTCCAAAATCTAGTGTCGACGGTGTTCGTGGGGCGTATCGCCGAGGATCCCGAGATCGCGGCGCAGGCCCTTCGTATGCTCGGTGTACAGCGTGGAATCGGCTACGAGAACACGCTGGCGCAGTTGTCGGTTGCGGATACACAGAATGATCAGCGGCTCGGCTACCGGGAATTCGTCATGCGTGACGTTGACGGCCGGGTCCAGAAATTCCGGGCGGACCTGGCGTACGTGGCCGGGCTGCTCGAACACCTTGACACCACCGCCGATCCGCTCGGCGATGTGGGCCGGAACTCCGGCCAGGAGGGTGATGCCCGGTGACCCTACCTTCGGTGCCTGGGGGCAGCGTTCCCCAGGAAGCGGTGGAGTGTGCTGGTCCGGTCCGGCGGGTGGCGCCGGCCGGGCGGTTGGTGGCTTGGGTTTTGACGGTTCTGGTGGTGGCAGTAGCAACGCTTTTCGCGTCCCCTGGAGTGAGGCCGGCGCAGGCAGCGTGCGGCCCGTCGGATCCAGCCGCCTGCCTACCAAGCACAAGCGTCGTCGATTGCCTAGATCCCCCCACGCCGGCCATGCCAGACACTGGTGTTTCTCGATTCTTTCTTACGGCACCCAGCGACGCGCCAAGCGATGGGCGTTTGCATGCCACCTCGCGATACGATGACTATGGCTATGCTGGTTTGCAATTCCATACCTACGATCTCGGCTGCGGCCCGGACGGCGCTGTAGCGCCTGACGCTCTCGTCAATAACTCAATCGCCAATATGATGCTCGGCGTTGCCACTTTCGTCGTTGGGCTCACTAACTCTGTAAGAGAACATGCCTACGATCCGCAGGAAATGTGGGGCTGGACTGATGATCTAGTCGGTTCCGCAAGTGGCGCTCTGTATGAACGTCTTTTTACGGTTCTAGGGGTGGTTTCTGTAGTTCTTGTTGGTGGGTGGCTACTCTGGAGCGCCCGCCGGGGCGATATGTCGAACGCGGCGACAACCGCTGGTTGGGCAATTTTGGTAATGGTCGTGACTACCGCCATAGCTGCTTGGCCAGTCAGAGCCGCTTCGGTCGCTGATGGTGCTCTAACTGGGTCGCTGGGCGCGGTCAATAGTGCCCTCCACCCAAACAAAGACGAGGTCTGCGGCACCACTCGTTGCGTGGACGACAGGACTCCTCAGCGTCAGGCCAGTGGAGTGATTTCAGAGGTTGTTCTTTATCGGCAGTGGCTAAGCGGCGAGTTGGGGTCGGCGGATAGTCAGACTGCCAAAAAATACGGCGAGCGGCTCTATGCTGCCTCCGCCTTCACGTGGCAAGAGGCTTCAGAAGTGCGTCGAGACCCTGCGCGGCGCGAAGAGATTGTCAAGCGCAAGAACCAGGAATGGAAAGACACTGCGGCCGATATTAAAAAGTCAGATCAGGATGCGTACGAGTATTTGACAGGTAAGCAAGGCACTGATCGAATTGGATCTGCCTTCACTGCTCTGATCTCTGCAGCTGTTGCGGCTCCGTTTGACCTGGTCTCCTCGATCCTAATCATTATCGCTTTTTTGATAATTCGATTGGCGGTTGTTTTTCTGCCTGCAATTGCGACTATTGGAATTATGCGCCCTGCATCCGGACCGCTGCGGGGCCTGTTCCGAACCGTCATGGCCGCAATGATAAATTGCATTATATTCGGCGTGGGTGCAAGCGTGTATCTTTTGGCGCTCGATCTAATAACCAGCACAGCCTCCCTAGCCGGCTGGCAACAGATCCTGCTCATCTTCCTCACCGGCCTCGTCATGTGGTTACTGCTCCGTCCCTTCCGCCGCCTCACCAGCCTGGCCGGCGGCAACCCGTTCCATGACCTCGTCGGCGGGCTCGGCGCGGTTCGTCGCCGTGCCTTCGGCGATGCCCGCGCGGCCGGGATCGCCGCCGCGGGGGTGTTCATCGGCAACAAGGCCGCCGAGGACGACGACAAACGCAGCGACGCCCGGCCGGAATCGTGGAGTCGGGACCGTTCGTTCGTCCGGGTTGCCGACAGCCCGGCCGACGCCGAACCGGCCACCACTTTCACGCGCGCCGGCGGCGCGCGGCTCGCCGACGAATCCCCGGTCGTCATGGCCGGCAGTGGCGCACGTCCCGAGAACGGCGCCACCGGCACCTACACGCCCACCGGCTCGTACTCGGGTGGCGCCAGGAGCGCGGACGACGACCTGATCAGTCGCCCACCCATGCGCGTTCCGGCCGGCCCGGTCCGCCCGGAGAACGGCTCCGGTCTCGACTACCGCGATCCGTCGTACTCGGTGGCCACCCGCGGCGAGTCCGTGCCGGTCGAGTCGGAGGAGCGGTTCGTCGTCTACCGGCCCGACAGCGGTTATCGCACGGTGGAGCCCGACGTCCGCCCCGAGTCCCGCCCGACCCCCCGCCAGAACGCCGACGCCACCGCGGGCACCCGCCCTGAGTAGAACAAAGGCTTCCGCCCTGAGTAAGGCACAGGCACCGGCCCCGAGCCAGCGAAAGGAGATCGTCAATGGCGCGGCTGCCGGCGGGAATCTACCTACGCCGGCCGGGTTACCGGATCCTCTCCGCGCTCGTGCTGGCCGTGATCGTGGCCGGCGTCGTCCTGCTGGCTCGGCTGTTCGGGTCGGTCGCTCCGGACGGCACGGAGGCGGCCCCCGCCCCGGTTCCGTCGCGGACCATCTCGCCCACCGAGGGCGACGACAGCGTCTACGCGGAGAAGAGCCCGTCGACCGATCCCGCGGCCGGGGTCGGTGAGGCGTTCGTGCGCGCCTGGCTGCAGCCGACCGACGGCCGCTCGCAGGACCAGTGGTACGCGGGCCTGGCCCGCTACGCCCTCCCCGACCTCGCGGCCCAGCTCAAGGACGCCGATCCGACGACGAACCCGGCCAAATCGATCACCGGTGACCCGACCACGACCGTGGTCAGCGAGACCAGCGCCCAGGTCGTCGTGCCGACCGACGCCGGAAAAGCGACGACGCTCTGCGTGCTGACCGACGACGGCTGGCGTGTCGCGACGATCGACCTGGGGAAGTGACGCATGGCTGTCGACCTGCGTCCGGACGCCGCGGAGACCCCTCCTCCGCCGGAGAAGTCACGGCTTCGCAAGTTCGTGGTCATCGGTATCGCGCTCGCGGCCGTCAGCGCGCTGCTCTGTCTGGGGTTCACGCCGATGGTCTTCAACTCGGTCGTGCAGAGCATGCGCGACTCGGCCGAGAACGCCCAGCAGGGGTGCGGATCGCTGGGCTTCAGCGTCGACGACAACGTGAAGATCGACGGGCTGGCCGCTGACCAGCTGCAGAACGCGGCCACGGTCATCGGCGTCGGGCAGACGATGAAGGTGCCGCCGCGCGGATGGGTCATCGCGCTGGCCACGGCGTTGCAGGAGAGCCTTCTGCACAACTACACGGTGGCGACCGACCACGACTCGGTCGGGTTGTTCCAGCAACGTCCGAGCAGCGGCTGGGGCAACGCGCCCGCGAACGCGAGCGACGCACGCACACCGGTCCAGCGGCTCACCGACCCGGCTTACTCGTCGGCGAAGTTCTACGAAAAGCTGTTGCGGACGCCGAACTGGAACTCCCGCCGGTTGGCCGACGTGGCCCAGGCCGTGCAGATCTCGGCCTTCCCGGAGGCGTACGCCCGCTGGGAGGGGTTCGCGACACTGCTGGTCAACCGCATCACGCAGGGCGCCGCGAACGGGGTGGTCGCGAGCCAGGGCGACCCCATCCGGTGCGCCACGCCGGGCCAGGTCAGCGGCGCGGGCTGGACGGTGCCCGCGCTCGGCCACGTCGGTAGCGGCTTCCGGACGCCGGACCGCCCCGGCCACGCCGGCGTGGACATCATCGTGCCGCGGTACACGGTGATCCACGCGGCGAGCGCCGGGATCGTCGTGACGTCGAAGTGCAACGCGTCGACGGGCAACTGCGACGTCGACGGCAGCCCGGCGGTCAAGGGGTGCGGCTGGTACGTGGAGATCGCACACACCACCGGGCTCACCACCCGCTACTGCCACATGGTCGAACGGCCCGCGGTCGTCGTCGGCCAATCGGTGGAGGCTGGTCAGCCGCTCGGAAAGGTCGGCTCGTCGGGCAACTCGTCCGGGCCGCACCTGCACTTCGAGACGCGGGTCAACGGCGAGGCCGTCAACCCGATCGCCTTCATGTCCGCCCGCGGAGCCCCACTGGGGGAGTCCCAGCGCTAATACACGGGACCGGTCAGCTTCTCGCCCGGACCCTGTCCCGGCGGGTCGGGGATCACCGACGATTCACGGAACGCCCGCTGCAGGCTGGACAACCCGTCACGCAGCGGCGCGGCGTGCGCGCCGAGGTACTCCACCGACGAGGTGATCAGGCCGGCGAGCGCCGTGATCAGGCGCCGGGCCTCGTCGAGGTCGCGGTGCGGCGAGGAGTCCGGGTCGTCGGACGCGAGGCCGAGACGTTCGGCGGCGGCACTCATCAGCATGACGGCGGCGCGGCTGATCACCTCGACCGACGGGATCTCCGCGAGGTCGCGGATGTCCGGTTCGAGGGAATGCACATCGCTGGCTGGGTGTTCGGAACTCATGCCTGGTACCCTGGCAGAACGACCAGCCGTCCGCGCAGCGGGTGGCAGCCAAGAGGAGCCCCGCTCCCACCCTCGCAGCCGCAAGGCAGCAGGGTCCGGTCACGGTTTGACGTGGTGAAACATGTCAAAAGACCGGTCGAGTGGGCCCCAGCATGCGCTGGGGCCTTCACGTGTTGTGGGGCTCCGGACTGGCAGGTCAAAGACTAGAAGTACGTCCGAGGAGGTCCCATCAGCGTAGAGCTGCGTGTGAACGACCAGATCCGCGCCCGCGAGGTGCGTCTCGTCGGTCCTGAAGGAGAGCAGGTCGGCATCGTTCCGGTTGCCGAGGCCCTGCGCCTCGCCCAGGACACCGACTTGGATCTGGTCGAGGTCGCGCCGACCGCGCGGCCGCCCGTCTGCAAGCTCATGGACTACGGAAAGTTCAAGTACGAGAGCGCGCAGAAAGCACGGGAGGCGCGGCGTAACCAGAGCCTCACCGTGATCAAGGAAATGAAGCTCCGGCCGAAGATCGACCCGCACGACTACGAGACCAAAAAGGGTCACGTCGTGCGCTTCCTCAAGGCCGGCGACAAGGTCAAGATCACGATCATGTTCCGTGGGCGTGAGCAGAGCCGCCCCGAGCTGGGTTTCCGGCTGTTGAAGCGGCTCGCCGACGAGGTGACCGAACTCGGTTTCGTCGAGTCGTCGCCGCGTCAGGACGGCCGCAACATGATCATGGTGATGGCACCGCACCGCGCGTTGAAGACCGTCGGTCAGCGTGGTTCGGGAGAAGAGCCAGAAGCAGAATCGGGCGCCCCAGCGGACGTCTGACGCGTAACGGGAGGCGCGGCGCACGGACAGCGGGCGCCGCGCCCCGGTACGCCCTGAGTAGGTAATCGAACAAGGAAAACTGATGCCGAAGAACAAGACCCACAAGGGCACCGCCAAGCGAGTGAAGCTGACCGGTACCGGCAAGCTGCGTCGCCAGAAGGCGAACCGTCGCCACCTGCTGGAGCACAAGTCCAGCACCCGCACGCGTCGCCTGGACGGCACGACCGACTTCGCGCCGACCGAGACGAAGCGCATCAAGCGCCTGCTCGGTATCTGAGTCTCTTTACTTCCCTTGACCATTGATCGTCGCCGCCCGACAACGGGGACCGGACGACGACCGCAAGAAGGACAGGTGTACCCGTGGCACGCGTGAAGCGGGCGGTCAATGCCCAGAAGAAGCGTCGGTCCACCCTTGAGGCCGCGAAGGGTTACCGCGGCCAGCGCTCGCGGCTCTACCGCAAGGCCAAGGAGCAGATCCTCCACTCCGCGACGTACTCCTACCGCGACCGCAAGGCGCGCAAGGGTGACTTCCGCCAGCTCTGGATCACCCGCATCAACGCGGCGGCTCGGGCCGAGGGCCTGACGTACAACCGCTTCATCCAGGGCCTGCGTCTCGCCGAGATCGAGGTCGACCGCAAGGTCCTCGCCGACCTGGCCGTCAACGACGCCGCCGCGTTCGCGGCACTGGTGGCCGTGGCCAAGGCCGCGCTGCCGGAGGACACGTCGGCGCCGCGTGAGGACGCGGCCTGACTCGTTCGACGCGACCCGAGGATCTGCCGCTCGCGAGCGGTCGGACTCCTCGGGTCGCTGCTTCTCGGCAGCTGACCCGCCGTTCCCGGCGGGACGCCTCCGGCCAGTTCCTGGCCGAGGGACCGCAAGCGGTCCGAGAGGCATTGGCACTTCCGCCGGGTGCACCGGGTGCACCGTCGTTGGTCTTCGGCACAACCGCGGCTCTGCGACGCTATGAGCAGCTCGTTGCCGGCGCGTCGGTACCGGTGATCCCGGTCGACGAGGCGGGCATGGCCGGGCTCTCGGAGACCGTGTCGCCGCAGGGTCTGGTGGCGGTCTGTTCGTTCCTGGACGTGCCGCTCTCCGCGGTGTCCGGGCCGCTCGTGGCCGTGCTGGCCGAGATACAGGACCCCGGGAACGCCGGAACCGTGCTGCGCACCGCGGACGCGGCCGGCGCGGGTGGCGTCGTGTTCACCGACGGCAGTGTGGATCCGTACAACGGCAAGTGTGTCCGCGCGTCGGCGGGGAGTCTGTTCCATCCGCCGGTGGTGCGTGGGGTGTCGGCCTCGTCGGCGATCTCCGACCTGCGCTCCCGGGGTTTGCAGGTGCTGGCGGCCGACGGGTACGGCGAGGACGACCTCGACGACCTGGCCGACGCGGGGGAGCTGTCCCGGCCGACCGCGTGGCTGTTCGGTAACGAGGCACGCGGGTTGCCGGCTGAGTTGTCTTCGCTGGCCGACCGGCGGGTGCGGATCCCGATCCACGGGCGTGCGGAGAGCCTGAATCTGGCCGCCGCCGCGGCGGTGTGCCTCTACACGTCGGCGCGGGCGCTGCGTTTCCACAGCCCCGCGTAGCGCGGCGAATCGGGTCGGCCGGATCCGCTAGAGTTCCAGGCAATGACGACGTACGAGGAGGGGCGAGCGGTGCGCTACCGGCACGAGTTTCGCCGGCCCGCCGGTCGGGCCTGACGCTCCGAACCCCGGCGGGCTGCGGCTGAGCCGCCCGATCCTTGTCATTCCGCGCGCTGTAGTGGCGTTGCCCTCGCGTGCGCTCAGTCGGAGGACGGAACCCCACCCGCATGTCTGGACCCAACGACCCTTATGACCCCAAGCAGGTCGCCCTGCTGAGCGCCGAGGCGCTCGGCGACGCCACGCTCAACGCCGAGAAGGCGTTCGCGGACGCTGCTTCTCTTGATGCGTTGCGTGAGGCGAAGACCGCACACCTCGGCGACCGCGCCCCGGTGTCGCTGGCTCGCCGTGAGCTCGGCGCGCTGCCGCCACAGGCCCGGGCGGACGCTGGCCGCCGCGTCAACGAGGCCCGTAAGGCCATTCAAGCCGCGTACGACGCCCGCGAGCTCATCCTGATCGCCGAGCGTGACGAGCGGGTGCTGCGCGACGAGGCCGTCGACGTCACGCTGCCGTTCGACCGGCGTCCGCGCGGCGCCCGGCACCCCGTCGCCGCGATGTTCGACCGGGTCAGTGACCTGTTCATCGGCATGGGCTACGAGATCGCCGAGGGCCCGGAGATCGAGGCCGAGTGGCTGAACTTCGACGCGCTGAACATCGCGCCGGACCACCCGGCGCGCTCCATGATGGACACGTTCTTCGTCGAGCCGCCCGAGGGTGGCCTGGTGCTGCGGACGCACACCTCCCCGGTGCAGGCACGCACGATGCTCGACCGGCGCGAACCCCCCATCTACATCGCCGCGCCCGGTCGCGTGTTCCGCACCGACGAGCTCGACGCCACCCACACGCCGGTGTTCAGCCAGGTCGAGGGCCTCGTCATCGACAAGGGCATCACGATGGCGCACCTGCGCGGCACGCTCGACCACTTCTCCAAGGCGATGTTCGGTCCGGAGGCGGTCACCCGCTGGCGCCCGTCCTACTTCCCGTTCACCGAGCCGTCCGCCGAGTTCGACGTCTGGTTCCCCCAGGCCAAGGGCGGTCCACGGTGGATCGAGTGGGGCGGCTGCGGCATGGTCAACCCGCGCGTGCTGGTCGCGTGCGGCATCGACCCCGACGTCTACACCGGTTTCGCGTTCGGCATGGGGCTCGAGCGCGCCCTGCAGTTCCGGCACGAGGCCACCGACATGCGTGACATGGTCGAGGGCGACGTGCGCTTCTCGACCGCTTTCGGGATGGAGATCTGATGCGCGTCGCCGTGTCCTGGCTCGGCGAGTACCTCGACCTCTCGGGCCGTTCGGCCGAGGAGATCGACACCGCCTTCGTGCGTGCCGGGCTCGAGGTGGAAGCCGTGCACCGCCCCGGAGAGGGCGTCTCCGGTCCGCTGGTCATCGGCCGCGTGCTCTCGGCCGAGGAACTGACCGGCTTCAAGAAGCCGATCTGGTACTGCCGCGTCGACGTCGGTCCCGACCACAACGACGAGTCGGGCAGCCGCGGGATCGTCTGCGGCGCGCCGAACGTGGCGACCGCCGAATACGTCGTGGCCTCGCTGCCCGGTGCGGTGCTGCCGGGCGGGTTCGCGATCGCCGCGCGCAAGACGTACGGCCAGGTCTCCGACGGGATGATCTGCTCCGGCCGCGAGCTGGGGATCAGCGACGACCACAGCGGGATCATCGCGCTCTCCGCGGCCGAGCTGCCGGCCGGCGTCGGCCCGGGGTCGGACGCCGTTCCCGTGCTCGGGCTCGACGACGTGATCTTCGAGCTGGCGATCACCCCCGACCGGGGCTACTGCTTCTCGGTGCGCGGTCTGGCGCGCGAGCTGGCGTCCTCGCTGGACGTGCCGTTCCGCGATCCGGCGTCGCTGGTGACCGTGCCCGCCGCGTCCGGCGAGGTGCCGCACCCGGTGGTCGTGGAGGACACGGCCGGCTGCGACCGGTTCTACGCCCGTGCCGTCCGGGGTCTGAACCCCGCGGCGCCGTCGCCGCTGTGGATGAAGCGGCGGCTGCAGGCGGCCGGCGTGCGGTCGATCTCGCTCGCCGTCGACGTCACGAACTACCTGATGCTCGAGCTCGGGCAGCCGATGCACGCGTTCGACCGGTCGCGGGTGACCGGCCCGATCGTGGTGCGCCGTGCGCGGCCCGGCGAACGGGTGACCACGCTGGACGGCGCCGACCGTGCCGTCTCCACCGAGGATCTGCTGATCACCGACGACACCGGGCCGATCGGCCTGGCCGCGGTGATGGGTGGCGAGACCACCGAGATCGGTCCCGACACCACCGAGGTGCTGATCGAGGCCGCCCACTGGGACCCGGTCACGGTCGCCCGCACCGCCCGGCGGCAGAAGCTGCCCAGCGAGGCGTCGAAGCGCTTCGAGCGGGGCGTCGACCCCGAGATGACCGCGGTCGCGGCCGAAGCCGCGGTGCGCCTGCTCGTCGAGTACGGCGGCGCGGTGGCCGAGCCCGGCGTGCTCGACCTGGACGCCCGCGCCGCCGTCGAGCCGATCCGGCTGCCGGTGGGGCTGGCGTCGCGCGTCGTCGGCGTCGAGTACCCGCGCTCGGTGGTGGAGCGTCGCCTGCGTGACGTGGGCTGCACGGTCACCACGGCCGGCGAGGACGAGCTGTGGGTGCTGCCGGCCTCCTGGCGGCCCGACCTGACCGACCCGATCGACCTGGTCGAAGAGGTCGCGCGGCTCGAGGGGTACGACAACATCCCGTCGATCCTGCCCCCGACGCCGTCCAGCTCGGGCCTGACCGACGACCAGCGGCGCCGCCGCACGGTGGCGCGGGCCCTGGCCGAGGCCGGTTTCGTCGAGGTGCTCAGCTACCCGTTCGTGTCCCCGTCGATCCACGACGCGTTCGGCCTGGAGGCCGACGACCCCCGCCGCTCCGCGGTGCGGCTGGCCAACCCCCTGTCCGACGCCGAGCCGGAGATGCGCACCAGCCTGCTCCCGGGCCTGCTCAAGGCCGCGCAGCGCAACATCGGCCGCGGCCAGCGCGACGTGGCGCTCTACGAACTGGGCCTGGTCTTCTCGGCGTCCGGTGCGGGCCCGGCGCCGCGCCTGGGCGTCGACCGGCGCCCGACCGACGAGGAACTGGCCGCGCTCTACGCCGCCGTCCCGTCCCAGCCCCGTCACGTCGCGGTGGTGCTCTCCGGCGACCGCGATCCCGCCGGTTGGTGGGGCCCCGGCCGCGCCGCCTCGTGGGCGGACGCGATCGAGTCCGCGCGGGTGGTAGCGGCCGCAGCCGGCATCGAGCTGTCGGTGCGTCGCGGCGATCTGGCGCCGTGGCACCCGGGCCGCTGCGCCGAGCTGGTCGTAGACGGCCGAGTGGTCGGGCACGCAGGTGAGCTGCACCCCCGGGTCGTGACGGCGCTGGAGCTTCCGGCCCGCACGGCGGCGATGGAACTGGACTTGTCCGCCCTGCCGGCTCCCCGGATAGCCACCGCGCCGGTGATCTCCCCGTTCCCGCCGGCGCTGCTGGATGTGGCCTTGGTCGTGGATGAGTCGGTGCCGTCGGCGGAGGTGGAGAAGGCCCTGGTCGAGGGGGCAGGGGAGTTGCTGGAGTCGGTGCGGTTGTTCGACGTCTACACGGGGGCGCAGGTAGGGGAGGGCCGAAAGTCGCTGGCGTTCGCCCTGACCTTCCGAGCCTCCGACCGAACCCTAACCGTAGAAGAAGCCACCACTTCCCGAGACGCCGCTATAACCCAAGCCACCAAAACCCACGGCGCCTCCTTGCGGGCGTAGTCGTTGAGTTAAGCGAGGCGAAGCGACTTTAGTGTGGTCCACCTAAGTGGACCACACTAAAGTCGTCAAGGGTGGAGGCTGCACACCTTCCACTCCCGGCCTTTGCGAAGGTCCGCAGTCAAAACCCGACGATCCACTTGACGGGCGTCATTGACCTCGGCGACTACCTCCAGTGAGATGCTGATTCTTGCCGAATCTTCTTCCTTCGAGCTCTCAGATACAGTCCAGCGCACATCCGTAATTGTTCCACCGCTTGCCTCTGCTGCTCCTAGCACCTGATTTTTAGCATCCTCATAGTTCATTGATGAGCCGTCGCAAATCGACGACTCTGCGGCGTTTTTATCTTCTGATTCGATTGCTGACATAAGCTTGTCGGCTGCCTCGGCTGGCGTTGACGCCATTCCGTCCCAAAAACGGGAAACGAAAACCCCTATCACGGCGCACATGATAGCCAAAAATATAGTCGCCGTTGAGATAACTACGACTATCAGAGGCTTATTTAGCCGCCGATTGCGTGGTCTACCTGAGGAATTGGCTTCGGGGGGCTGGGGTGTCATGAATGCCTCGATCGCTTGCCCACTTGGGATCGCACCACAGGGTATCGACTGACGTCTCGTCCCACCGACACACTCTGTTGCATAGCAATCCGACCTCGTGCATACTCATACGAGACCCAACGAGCGGAGGACGTAGTGAGCGTGCGGGCGGCCATCGCCGGGGCCAGCGGCTATGCCGGAGGCGAACTCCTCCGCCTCCTCCTCTCCCACCCCCACATCGAGCTCGGCGCCCTCACCGCCGCCTCCAGCGCCGGCACCACCGTCGGCGAGCACCACCCCCACCTGACCCCCATCGCCAATCACGTCCTCCAGCCGACGAACCTCGAAACCCTCGAGAACCACGACGTCGTCTTCCTCGCGCTGCCGCACGGCCACTCCGGTGAGATCGCCAACGCGCTCCCGGCCGAAACCATCGTCATCGACTGCGGTGCCGACTTCCGCCTGGCCGACCCGGTCGCCTGGAAGCGCTGGTACCAGTCGGACCACGCCGGCACCTGGCCCTACGGCCTCCCGGAACTGCCCGGAGCCCGCGAGAAGCTCCAGCAGGCCACGCGCATCGCGGTTCCCGGCTGTTACCCCACGGCGGCCAGCCTGGCCCTCGCCCCGGCGTACCGCGCCGGTCTCGCCGAGCCCGATGCGGTGATCGTGGCCGCCTCCGGCACGTCGGGGGCGGGCAAGTCGCTCAAGCCCCACCTGCTGGGTGCCGAGGTCATGGGCTCGCTCTCCGCGTACGGCGTCGGCGGCGCGCACCGCCATACGCCCGAGATGATCCAGAATCTGAGCGCGGCGGCCGGCGAGCCGGTCACGGTCTCGTTCACCCCGGTTCTCGCCCCGCTCCCGCGCGGCATCCTCGCGACCTGCACGGCGGCGGCGAAGCCGGGCGTCACCCTGCCGGCGCTCCGCGAGGCCTACGGGGCCGCCTACGACCACGAGCCGTTCGTGCACCTCTTGCCGGAGAACCGCTGGCCCACCACCGCGGCGACGCTCGGCGCGAACACCGCCCAGATCCAGGTCGCCCTCGACGAGGACGCCGGCCGGATCGTCGTCGTCGCCGCGATCGACAACTTGACGAAGGGCACCGCGGGCGCCGCGGTGCAGTGCCTGAACCTGGCTCTCGGGCTGCCCGAGACCACCGGTCTGCCGATGACGGGAGTAGCACCGTGAGCGTCACGAGCGCGCAGGGATTCGGAGCCGCGGGTGTCGCGGCCGGTCTCAAGACCAGCGGTGACCGCGACGTGGCGCTCGTCGTCAACCACGGTCCGCTCGACGCCGCGGCCGGCGTGTTCACGACCAACCGCGTCAAGGCCGCGCCGGTGCTCTGGAGCGAGCAGGTGCTCAAATCCGGTCGGCTCACCGCCGTGGTGCTCAACTCCGGCGGCGCCAACGCCTGCACCGGCCCCGAGGGCTTCCAGGACACCCACGCCACCGCCGAGCACGTCGCGGAACGCCTCGGCTGCGGCGCGGCCGACGTCGCCGTCTGCTCCACCGGCGTCATCGGCGACCGCCTGAACATGCCCGCCCTCCTCGCCGGCGTCGACGCCGCCACCGCTGCCACGGCGGCCACAGCCCCCACGGCGGCCACAGCCCCCACGGCGGCCACAGCCCCCACGGCGGCCACAGCCACCACCACCGAAACGAACAGCGACGGCGGCGACGACGCGGCCCGCGCCATCATGACCACCGACACCCACCCCAAAACCGTCACGATCAGCAACGACGGCTGGGTCGTCGGCGGCATGGCCAAGGGCGCGGGCATGCTCGCCCCCGCGCTGGCCACCATGCTCTGCGTCCTCACCACCGACGCGGTCGCCGACGCCGACGCACTCGACACCGCCCTGCGCGCCGCCACCAGCACCACGTTCGACCGCATCGACTCGGACGGCTGCATGTCCACAAACGACACGGTCCTCCTGCTGGCCAGCGGTGCCTCCGGCATCAGCCCCACTCAACCGGAGCTGAACCAGGCCGTCGAGAAAGCCTGCGCCGACCTCGCCCGCCAGCTCATCGGCGACGCCGAGGGTGCCTCCAAGGAGGTCGCGATCACGATCACCGGCGCGGCCAGCGAGCAGGAAGCGGTCACCGTCGCGCGCAGCATCTCCCGCAACAACCTGCTCATGTGCGCGCTGTTCGGCAACGACCCCTACTGGGGCCGGGTCCTGGCCGCGATCGGCACCACCGACGCCACCTTCGACCCCGACCGCGTCGACGTGAGCTTCAACGGCGTCAAGGTCTGCGTCAACGGCACCCGGAATCCCGACGCCGAGGCCGCGGACATCACCCCCCGCCATCTCAGCGTCGAAGTAGACCTCCACGCCGGGGACAAGACCGCCACCGTCCATACGAACGACCTGACATTGGCGTACGTCCACGAGAACTCGGCCTACACCTCGTGAGCACGGACATGCTCTCCGCTCGCGACATCGAGACCGCCCAGCGCAAGGCCAGCGTGCTGATCGAGGCCCTGCCGTGGCTCAAGCGCTTCAACGGCGCGGTCGTCGTCGTGAAGTACGGCGGCCACGCCATGACCGACGAGTCACTCAAGCGTGCTTTCGCCGAAGACATGGTCTTCCTGCGGTACGCCGGCGCGCGGCCGGTCGTCGTGCACGGCGGCGGCCCGCAGATCTCGAGCATGCTCCACCGGCTCGGCATCGACAGCGAATTCCGCGGCGGCTTCCGCGTCACCACGCCCGAGACGATGGACGTCGTCCGCATGGTGCTCGTGGGGCAGGTGGGGCGCGAACTCGTCGGCCTGATCAACGAGCACGGGCCGTTCGCCGTCGGCATGTCCGGTGAAGACGCGCACCTGCTCACCGCCACCCGCCGATCGGCCACGGTCGACGGTGAGGAGGTCGACGTCGGCCTCGTGGGCGACGTCGCCACGGTCAACCCGGCCGCGGTCTGGGACCTGATCGAGTCCGGCCGGATCCCGGTCATCTCCACCGTCGCGCCCGACGCCGACGGCCAGGTCCACAACCTCAACGCCGACACCGCGGCCTCCGCGATCGCCGTCGCGCTCGGCGCCCAGAAACTCGTGGTCCTCACCGACGTCGAGGGGCTCTACACCCGCTGGCCGGAGCCGGATTCGCTGGTCAGCCAGATCGGCACCGAGGAACTGGCCGAGCTGCTGCCGTCCCTGTCGGCGGGCATGATCCCGAAGATGGAGGCCTGCCTGCGCGCGGTCCGCGGGGGAGTGCCGCAGGCCACCGTCATCGACGGCCGGGTCGCGCACTCCCTGCTCCTGGAGATCTTCACCGAGGAAGGATTCGGCACGATGGTGGTGTCCTCATGAGCGACATGTCCGCCCGGTGGCGCGCCGCCCTCATGGACAACTACGGCACGCCGGCCACCGCCCTGGTCAAGGGTGAGGGTGCCGTGGTCTGGGACGACCAGGGCAACCAGTACGTCGACCTGTACGCCGGCATCGCGGTCAACGTGCTCGGGCACGCCCACCCCGCGATCGTCGAGGCCGTCTCGGCGCAGATCGCCACGCTCGGCCACGTGTCGAACCTCTTCGCGAACGTCCCGGCGATCACGCTGGCCGAACGCCTGCTGGGGATCTCCGGGCGCGACGGGCGCGTCTACTTCTGCAACTCTGGCGCGGAGGCCAACGAAGCCGCGTTCAAACTGTCCCGGCGCACCGGCAAGACGCACATCGTCGCGACGCAGGGCGGTTTCCACGGCCGGACGATGGGTGCCCTCGCGCTCACCGGCCAGCCCGCCAAACAGGACCCGTTCCGCCCCCTGCCCGGCGACGTCACCCACGTCCCGTTCGGTGACACCGAGGCGCTCGCGAACGCGGTCACCGACCAGACCGCCATGGTCATCCTCGAGCCGACGCTCGGTGAAGGCGGCGTCGTGCCCGCCCCGCCCGGCTACCTCGCCGCCGCGCGCGAGATCACCACGAACAACAACGCCCTGCTCACCGTCGACGAGGTGCAGACCGGCATCGGCCGCACCGGCTTCTGGTTCGCCCACCAGGCCGAAGGCGTCCAGCCCGACGTCGTCACGCTCGCCAAGGGGCTCGGTGGCGGCCTGCCGCTCGGCGCCACGCTGGCGTTCGGCGAGGCCGCGGCCCTGTTCGGTCCCGGCAGTCACGGCTCCACGTTCGGCGGCAACCCGGTGTGCTGCGCCGCGGCGCTGGCCGTGCTCGACACGATCGTCCAGGACGACCTGCTGGCGCGGGCCAAACACCTCGGCGAACGCCTCCGCAACGGGATCACCCACCCGACCGTGAAAGAGGTCCGCGGCTCCGGCGCCCTCCTCGGCATCGTCCTCACCGACGACGTCGCCAAGGCCGCCGAAGCCGCTCTCGCCGAAGCCGGCTTCCTCGTCAACACGATCGCCCCCGGCGTGCTCCGCCTGGCCCCGCCGCTGATCCTCACCGACGACCAGGTCGACGCGTTCCTCGCGGCCCTCCCCGCCGCCCTCGATCAAGCCACCGGAAAAGACACATGACCCGCCACTTCCTCGCCGACGACGACCTGAGTTCCGACGAGCAGCTCGAAGTCCTGGGCCTCGCGCAGACCATGAAGGCCGACCGGCACAAGTTCACCCCGTTCGCGGGCCCCAAGAGCGTCGCGGTCATCTTCGACAAGCCGTCCACCCGCACCCGGGTGTCGTTCGCGGTCGGCATCGCCGAGCTCGGCGGCTACCCGCTCGTGCTCGACGCCGGCACCAGCCAGCTCGGCCGCGGCGAGACCATCGAGGACACCACCCGCGTGCTCGATCGGCAGGTCGAGGCGATCGTCTGGCGCACGTTCGGCCAGGAGCGCGTCGAGGCGATGGCGAGCGTCAGCGCGGTGCCGGTCGTCAACGCGCTGACCGACCAGTTCCACCCGTGCCAGATCCTCGCCGACCTCCTGACGATCAAGGAACGGTTCGGCACGGTCCGAGGCCGGACGCTCACCTACCTCGGTGACGCCGCCAACAACATGGCGCACTCCTACCTCGTCGGCGGGGCCGTCGCCGGAATGCACGTCCGCGTCGGCGGCCCGAAGAAC
Source organism: Cryptosporangium japonicum (assembly GCF_039524755.1). Taxonomy (NCBI): domain Bacteria; kingdom Bacillati; phylum Actinomycetota; class Actinomycetes; order Cryptosporangiales; family Cryptosporangiaceae; genus Cryptosporangium; species Cryptosporangium japonicum. The sequence continues at coordinate 5,517 of NZ_BAAAGX010000033.1, read as the reverse complement.
GCCCTGCCGGACGAGAAGATCGTCGAGCGCGCGAGGAAGATCGCCGAACACACCGGTAGCACGATCACGATCACCGACGACCCCGAAGCGGCGGCGAAAGACGCCGACGTGCTCGCCACCGACACCTGGGTCTCGATGGGCCAGGAGACCGCGAGCAGCGCCGAACGCCTCGCGACGCTGGCCCCCTACCGGATCGACCAGAAAGCGGTCGAGACCGCCAAGGACACGGCGATCGTCCTGCATTGCCTCCCCGCCTATCGTGGCAACGAAATCAGTGCCGACGTCCTCGACGGGCCGCGCTCGGTGGTCTGGGACCAGGCCGAGAACCGGTTGCACGCCCAGAAGGCCCTCCTCACATGGCTGGTTGAACAACGACGATGAGCAACCCGGTGACCAAGGCGGCGCGCCACGCCCGGATCAGCGAACTGGTCCGCTCGACGCCCATCCCCTCCCAGACCGTGCTGGCCCGGTTGCTGGCCGACGAGGGGATGGCCGTCACCCAGGCCACGCTCTCCCGCGATCTGGAGGAGCTCGGCGCGGTGAAACTCCGCGGCGCCGACGGGTCACCGGCCGCCTACGTCCTGCCGGAGGAGGGAGCCGCTCCGATGCGCCCCTCGGTCAGCCCACCCGACCAGCTCATCCGCCGGGTCCAGGAACTGCTCACCGGCGCCGAGGCCAGCGGCAACCTCGTCGTGCTCCGCACCCCACCGGGCGCCGCGCAGTTCCTCGCCTCGGGGCTCGACCGGTCCGGCCTGCCTGACATCATCGGAACGATCGCCGGTGACGACACCATCCTCGTCATCACCCGCGAGACCGACGGCGGCGACGCGTTCGCGGCCAAGGTCCTCGACTGGGCGGACCAGCGCAACAGCGTCCCGGTCGAGGTCGACACCTCGGGCCACCACCACGCCGCGACACTTCTCAAGGAAACCCAGTGACCGACACCGAAACCACCCGCCTCTGGGGCGGCCGCTTCTCCGGCGGCCCCGCCGAGGCCCTGGCCCGGCTTTCCGTCAGCGTCCACTTCGACTGGCGGCTGGCCCCGTACGACCTGGCCGGCTCGCGGGCCCACGCGCGGGTGCTCAACCGCGCCGGCCTGCTCACCGCCGACGAACTGCACCTGATGATCAAGGCGCTCGACGAGCTCGAGAAGGACTGCGCCGACGGCGCGTTCACCCCGACGATCGACGACGAGGACGTGCACACCGCGCTCGAACGCGGTCTCCTCGAGCGGCTCGGCGCCCTCGGCGGCAAGCTCCGCGCCGGTCGCAGCCGCAACGACCAGGTCGCCACCGACCTGCGCCTCTATCTGCGCGATCACGCGCGTGGCGTCGCCCAGGGCCTGACGGAGCTGGCCACGGCCCTGCAGGAGAAGGCCGACGAGCACAAGACCGTCCCCGCGCCCGGCATGACCCACCTCCAGCACGCGCAGCCGATCCTGTTCAGCCACCAGCTGCTCGCGCACGTGCAGTCGCTGCTCCGCGACCTCGACCGGCTCGTCGACTGGGACAAGCGCGCCGCGGTCAGCCCGCTCGGCGCCGGCGCACTGGCCGGGAGCAGCCTTCCCCTCGACCCGGTGGCCGTCGCGAAAGAGCTCGGCTTCACCGCGAGCGCGGAGAACTCCATCGACGCGGTCAGCGACCGCGACTTCGCGGCGGAGTTCCTGTTCGTCGCCGCGCTGATCGGCGTGCACCTCTCCCGCCTGGGCGAGGAGGTCGTGCTGTGGACGTCGCAGGAGTTCGGCTGGGTCACGCTCGACGACGCCTACGCCACCGGCAGCTCGATCATGCCGCAGAAGAAGAACTCCGACATCGCCGAGCTCTCCCGCGGCAAGTCCGGGCGCCTGATCGGCAACCTCACCGGCCTGCTCGCCACGCTCAAGGCGCTCCCGCTCGCCTACGACCGTGACCTGCAGGAAGACAAGGAGCCGGTGTTCGACGCGGTCGAGACGCTCAACCTGCTCCTGCCCGCTCTCACCGGCATGATCGCCACCATGCAGGTCCACGCGGACGTCCTGACCAAATCCACCCCCACCGGGTTCGCGCTCGCGACCGACGTCGCCGAGTGGCTCGTCCGCAAGGGGGTGGCGTTCCGCGACGCGCACGAGATCGTCGGCGCGCTGGTGGCGAAGGCCGCCCAGCGCAACGAGGAGCTCGACGACCTCACCGACGACGACCTCGCCCAGGTCAGCCCGCACCTCGACCCGTCGGTCCGCGACGTGTTGTCCGTGGAAGGTGCCCTGCGCGCCCGCACCACGCCCGGCTCCACCGGCCCCGACGCGGTCGCGGTCCAGCTGGCCAACGCCAGGTCCGCGATCGCCGGGTTCACCGACTGGGCTCAGGAGCAGGTTGTCCCTCGCTGAGATCCTCAACGGACCGCCCGAGGACGCCGCCCCGGCCCTCCTCGGGCGGTACGTCCGCGCCAACGGCGTCACGCTGCGCATCACCGAGACCGAGGCCTACGCCGGCACCGCCGGTGACCCCGCGTCCCACGCGTACCGCCGGCGCACGGCCCGGAACGCGAGCATGTTCGAAGGCCCCGGCACGCTGTACGTCTACTTCAGCTACGGCATGCACTGGTGCGTCAACATCACCTGCAGCCCGGTCGGCGTCGCGGCCGCGGTGCTCCTGCGCGCCGGCCAGGTCGTGGACGGCCTCGATGAAGCCCGCAGGGGCCGACCCGTCAAAGACCGGGACCTCGCCCGCGGCCCCGCGCGCCTCTGCAAGACGCTGGGCATCGACCGCGCAGCCGACGGCACGAACCTTCTCGACGGTGATGGCCCGCTCGTGCTGGTCGAACCGGACGAGCCGCAATCCGTCGGCGTGATTCGAACCGGCCCACGGACCGGTGTCTCGCAAGGCGCCGACATCCCGTGGCGCTTCTGGATCGACGGCGACCCGACGGTCAGCCCGTACCGGCGATCGCCCCGCGCGCCCGCGGCGAACGGATAGCCGTTCGCCCGGGGCCGCGCCGATACGGAATGATGCTCTCCGTGAGTGAATTCCTCGACGAACTGCGCTGGCGCGGTCTGATCGCACAGACCACCGACGAACAGGCCCTGAGCACGGCCCTCGACAACGGCCCGCTCACGGTTTATGCCGGGTTCGACCCCACTGCGGCGAGCCTGCACGCCGGCCACCTCGTTCCGATGCTCACGCTCCGCCGTTTCCAGCAGGCCGGGCACCGCCCGATCGTCCTCGCCGGCGGCGCCACCGGCCTCATCGGCGACCCCAGCGGCCGCTCCTCCGAGCGTGTCCTCAACACGCCGGACAAGGTCCGCGAACTGGTCGAGAAACTGCGCCCGCAGCTCGCCAAGTTCGTCGACTTCGACGAGGGCGCGATCCTCGCGAACAACCTCGACTGGACCGCCAACATCTCCGCCCTCGACTTCCTGCGTGACGTCGGCAAACACTTCCCGGTCACCCAGATGATGGCGCGCGAGTCCGTGTCCGCGCGCATCAACTCCGGCGGCCTGAGCTACACCGAGTTCAGCTACCAGCTCCTGCAGGCCAACGACTACCTCCAGCTCTACCGCGACCACGGCTGCCGCCTGCAGATCGGCGGCAACGACCAGTGGGGCAACATCACCGCGGGCCTCGACTACATCCGCCGGGTCACCGCGAACGACGGCGGCCCCGCGCACGCGCTCACGGTCCCGCTGCTCACCAACGCCACCGGCGAGAAGTTCGGCAAGAGTACCGGCGGCGGCTCGGTCTGGCTCGACCCCGAACTCACCAGCCCCTACGCCTGGTACCAGTTCTGGTTCAACACCGACGACCGTGACGTCGTCAGCCGCCTCAAGACGTTCACGTTCCTCGACCGCAAAGAGATCGAGGAGCTCGAGATCGCGGTCACCGAACGTCCCGCGGCCCGCCTGGCCCAGCGGCGCCTCGCCGAGGAGATGACCACGCTGGTCCACGGCGCCGACGAGACCGCCGCCGTCACCACCGCGAGCGGCGCGCTGTTCGGCCGCGGCGAACTCGGCGGCCTCCCCGCCGACACGCTCCGCGCCGCCCTCGCCGAAGCCGGCCTGCACGAGGTCAGCGGCGAGCTCCCGTCGGTGGCGGCCCTGTTCCAGGCCTCCGGCCTGTGCTCGAGCCTCTCCGACGCGCGTCGCACGGTCCGCGAGGGCGGCGCGTACGTGAACAACACGAAGGTCACCGACGGTGAGGCCCCTCCCTCCCGGGAGGAACTGCTCCACGGCCGGTGGTTGGTACTGCGCCGCGGTAAGCGCACCATCGCCGGGGTCGAGGTCACGGCGTAAGTCGATTACGCCTGCCGGGCGCGCGCCGGTGCCTTCCGCCTCCGACGCGCCCCGGCCACCCGCGCAACGCGCGGCACGCCCCAGCCGGTACCGGAGGGGTCCTCACTCCGCTCACTACCGCCACGCGGCGCCGCCGCGTGACGGGTAGCGGAGGTCGTCCATCACCCTCCCGTGCGCCGGCGCTACTCGATCGGTAGCGGAGGGGTCCTTACTCCGATCAGCACTTGCCGGAACGGGACCGCAGCAGTCACCCGCGCGCGGCATCGCCGCCATCGCCATGGGGCCGGTAATGCCTCGCCCCAACCCGAAGCCGACCTGCCCAAGCTCCTCCGGCCCCCCTGAGCGCGGCCACCCGAGCTTCGGGAGGACGTAGGCGCGGTCTGCAGGAATCCACGGTCGGCTCCGCTAGGCGCGGCCCCGACGGAGGAGCACGGCGTCCCGGACACCCAGGGAAGAGCAGGCCGCCCTGCGAGTAAGTGGGGCGCCCTGCCGAGGAGCCAGCGGCGCCATCCATGCGGGAGTCTGCCGCGACGCGGCACCGGCCCACGGAGGATGGCGTGCCTACGGGGGCCCCTCTGAGCGATGACGGCGCGAGCCCGTACGGCACGGCGGTGCGCGCCTGCGCAAGACAGCGGTGCGCGCGCCTGCGCGGGACAACGATGCGGGCCCGCGCGGGACAACGATGCGGGCTAGTGCGGGACAACGATGCGGGCTGGTGCAAGACAGCGGTGCGGGCCTGCGCGGGATGGCTGGGCGGGCTTGTGCGGCACGGCGGTGTGAGCGTGCAAGGGATCGCGATGCGCGCTCGCGGAGCCGGCGGGAGAGTGTGGCGCGGACCACGTTCGCACGGGTTTGCGGATCCGGCCGGAGCCGCGTAGATTTCATCGGGCCCGCAGGGGAGACGGACACGAGCCGGTCGCGCAAGCGCCGCAGTGGACGGCCCGCGGGAAAGCAGCCGAACCGACCGGTGCGAACCGGTCGACTGTGTTGCGTCCGGGCGAGGTAGAGCCGATTTGGCACTACGAACTCGACCGGATACCGTAGGAAGCCCGATCGAAACGGCGCCTAAACAGCGCAGGTTCGTGACGGTCCCAGCCAGGAAGAACGAATACCGCGAATTTGGCGGTTGGAATTCGACCAGGTAGGCTGGAAAACGAAAGGCGCCGCGCTTATTAAGGCGGTGGTAGGGCCCCGATAAGGAGACAGAGCGAATTTGGTTCTGGAAATCGGATCGGGTACAGTAAGAAGCGCAG
>NZ_BAAAGX010000032.1:0-194944 GCF_039524755.1 Cryptosporangium japonicum | reverse complement strand
ACAACTGTGCCAACGTCCCTGCACAGCACACCTAGGTCCGTTTCTGGTCTGTTACCGGGCTGACTGCCGGGACGCAACTGGCTCCCGAGATGCGATAGCCGTGTAGCCTCGGCCGGGCTGACCTCTACCGAAGGCCAAAACGGCTGGTCCCGGCGGGCGGGTCACGTACGGAAGCGAGCGGAGCGAGAAGTTCGATGACCCAACCCGGCGACGAGTTAGGCGCGTTCACCCAAGTCCGTCTGGTGCACCATGCGGCGGTGGCCGACCTGTTCAGCGGCCTCGACCAGTCCGGCCGGCCGATCGTGATGGTCGCGCTCACTCCCGAGGCCGGCGTCGATCCGGCTTGGCGGAGCGCGTTCAGCGACCTGGTCAACCGGGACCGCGCCTCGGTCAACCCGGCTGATCCCCAGTTCGTCCCGGCGCACGCGGGCGATGTGCAGGGTGGGCGGCCGTGGGTGGCCAGTCGGTTCGAGCCCGGACGCCGGGGTGTCGAGCGGATCCTCCACGTGATCCCGCAGGCCCTTCCGCCCGGTGTCGACCCCACCGCGATGATCGGGTCCGCGGTCGCCGGTCTGCAGGCCCAGCAGTGGGCGCCGCCGCAGGCGTACGCCCCGCCGATGCCGGCCCAGCCCAACGCGCCCCAATCCGCGCCCCCGATGTCCGCGCCGCCGATGTCAGGCCCGCCGATGTCGGCCCCTCCGATGTCGGCAATGCCGATGTCAGGCCCACCCCAGCCGGCGCCATCCCCCTTCTCCGACCCGTTCTCCTCCCCCCTGAGCCAGAGCCCGGCGTCAGCACCCCCGGCGTCAGCACCCCCGGCATCGGCACCCCCGGCGTCGGCACCGCCGATGTCCGACCCCTTCTCCACCCCGATGGGCCAGCCGTCCGGCATCCCGGACCAGTACGCCCCGATCTCCGGCGGCCCCCAGCCCGGCGGCCCCCAGCCGGGCGGTTACTCGCCCGGCGGCTACCCCAACCAGCAGCCCGCCGGCTACTACACGGACTCGTACGGCGACCAGGCCGCCCCGTACGACCCCAACAAACCCGATGTCTCCTACGCATCGGTCCCCCCGGACAGCTCCAACCGACGCGGCGCCGGCATGCTGATCGGCTTGATCACCGCGGTCACGGCCCTGGTGATCGTCGCGGCCGGCTTCGCGGTCGTGTTCATCAACAGCGGTGACGAGAAGAAGCCGGTCAAGTCGGTCGCGGACAAGTCCCCGTCGACGTCGACCAGCCCGCTGCCCGCGAAGACCGCCAAGCCGACTCCGACGCCGAGCCGGTCACCGCTGCCCGACACCACGCCGACCATCCGCCCCGACGCGGAGACCGTGAGCGTCGTCGGACCGACCTGGCAGAACGACGACAAGGTCCAGCTGCTCGCCCTCAACGGCTGGCCGTTCGCGTTCCGGCTCCCCCAGGGCTGGAGCTGCCTGCGCGGCTCGATCGACGAGCTCCCCGACGCCAGCGCGTGGGGTTGCGTCAAGACCGAGGGCACGAGCCACCAGCAGCGGTTCAACATCATGCTGCGGCGCTGCGCCACCGGGTGCATCGCGACCGAGCAGACGACGATGACCGAGGCCTGGTTCGACGACGACGAGGAGGCGATCCAGAAGAAAGCGGACGCCACCACGACCTACGCCGAGACGGCCAAGAACGACGACGGCTTCTACGCGCTGACGATCAGCCACTTCTTCGCCGAGAAGCCCGGTGGCGAGCTGACTTACCAGGTCGGCGTGTGGTTCCAGTCGCCCGACAAGTACAAGGACGAGATGCAGAAGGGCCTCAACGACGTCCGTACGCAGGCCCCGCAGCCGGCCTGACGTACCGGGCTCACTCCAGGCCGAGTTCGGCCAGGGAGTAGGCGGCGCGGTAGGGCAGGCCGGCCGATTCCACGGCCGGACCGGCGCCGCGGTCGACGACGACCGCGACGCCGACCACCTCGGCACCGGCTGCCCGGAGCGCTTCGACGGCCGTCAGCACGCTGCCGCCGGTCGTCGACGTGTCCTCGACGGCGAGCACCCGGCGCCCGGCGACGTCCGGGCCTTCGATCCGCCGCTGGAGCCCGTGGGCCTTCTCGCCCTTGCGGACGACGAACGCGTCGAGCTTCCGGCCACGGGCGGCCGCGGCGTGCAGCATCGCGGTGGCGACCGGGTCCGCGCCGAGCGTCAGCCCGCCGACCGCGTCGTACGACCAGTCCTCGGTCGTGTCGAGCAACACCCCGCCGATCAGCGGTGCGGCCGCGTGGTGCAGCGTCACCCGCCGGAGGTCGACGTAGTAGTCGGCCTCCCGGCCGCTGCTGAGGGTCACTTTGCCGTGCACGACGGCGAGATCACGGATCAGGGCGAGGAGCTCATCACGGTCGGCCACGTCGTCAGCCTAGAGGTTGTCCAGGATCTCCCGTTCACGTGCGCGAGTGAGACGCTTCTCCTGCTCGGTGGCCCGCTCGGCGCCCTCTCCGGTCGGCAGGCCGTGCTCGCGCACCCACTCCCACACGTCGGCCAGCGACTCGGCCAGCGGACGGATCCGCAGCCCGGTCTCGTAGGCCCCGGCGACCCCCATGTCCCACGCGTGCCCGGCCTCCGGGAGCCACAGCGGCATCTCGGTCCACGGTTCGACGCCGGCATCGCGCAGAACGCCGTCGTCGACCCAGGTGAACCGCGCGTCCGAGCCGGTCACGTCGCGGGCGGTCGTCAGCAGCGAATCGAACGTCTGCGTCCCGGCGCGGGAGTTGACGTTGAACGCGCCCGGTGGCGCGGTGAGCATCCAGGTCGCCATGTCGCGGGAGTCGATGAGCGCCAGCGGTTGGTCCGGGCGGCCCGGTGCCAGCACCTCGCCGCCCGCGGCCACCCGATCCACCCACCAGGACACCCGCGCGATGTTGTCCTGCGGTCCGAAGATCAGCCCGGACCGGTTGATCGTCGTGCTGTCCGGGAACGACTCGAGCACCGCGCGTTCGCACCCCGACTTCAGGTAGCCGTAGTCCCCGTCGTCGGGCCCGGCGTCGGGCGGGCAGTCACTGACCGGTGAGTCCGGCCCGAGCGGTTTCTCGGGCCAGTCCGGGTAGACGTTCACGGTCGAGACGAACACGTACCGCCCGACCCGGCCGGCCAGGCGTTGCGCCCCGAGCCGCACGTACGTGGGCACGAACCCCGAGGTGTCGATGCACACGTCCCACTCGTCGTCGCCCAGTTCGTCCAGGCCGGCGGCGGTGGTCCGGTCACCGAAGCGGGCGTCGACCGGTGGTGGCGGTGTTCCGTGGCGGCCGCGGGTGAGGGTGGTGACCTCCCACCCCGAATCCAGCGCGGTTCGTACGACCGCGCTCCCGAGTAGTTGCGTTCCGCCGAGCACGAGAAGTCGCATGCACCAACCCTGGTCCCCGCCCGGACGAATTCTCCCGCGTTCGGCTACGAGCGAAGCTGCTTGTCCCAGTCGAGCCCGTCACCGACGACCCGGTAGCCGAGGGCTTGGTTGATCGCGACCATCACCGCGTTCTGGTCCCCGTTCCACGACGAGACTCTCCGCGCCGACGGCCACGCCGCGACCAGGTGACGATCCGGTACCCGGGCACCGGTCCGGGGTCGAGCTCGTCCAACCGGGGCACCGGCACGTCGAGCTCCCGGTACACCGACCGCACGCCGGCCCGGTAGCCGACGGCCCGCGCGAACGTCATCGCGGGAATCGGCGGGGCGGCGGCCGGCTGCATCGTCTCGGTCATCGCGGTCGTGCACCCGGCGGCCAGCGCTGCCCTCTCCACCGTCCGGAGCAGGGTTCCACCGATGCCTCGGCGACGCCGGTCCGGCCGGACCACCAGATGAAAGAACGCGAGGTCGGGGCTGTCCGCGCTCAGCTCGACGCGAGCGGCGGCGACCGGCTCGTCCCCGTCCATGGCCACCAGATGCTGCCACCGCTCGTACGGGTCGCCGGGCAGCGGGACGATGCCCCGCTCCAACTCGGGGTCGAGCGGCACCCGGTGCGGTTCATCGACCGGCAGCGCGGCGCTCAAGACGGTGCACCAACGTCCGAATGCTTCCTCGTCGGACGCGTCCACCGTCTCGATCGTCAGCATCCGTCCACGATCGTGCGGCTCCCGACGTCGGACAAGTTAGTTTTGGCGGCCCCGGCCGACGGCTTTGGCGGCTCGGCCGATCACCCGGAGGAAAATCGGGCGGGGTGCGTAGCGCACGATCCCGCCGAGCACCTTGTAGCGGACGCTCGGCACGCTGGTGGGCCGCCCCCGACGCAGGTCGGCGAGCGCGTCGCGCACCACGTCGTCGGCGTCCAGCCAGAGCGCGTCGGGGATGTCGGCGGTGGGGATCTCCGCCCGCTGGTGGAATTCGGTGCGGACGAAACCGGGGCAGAGCGCGATCACCCGCACTCCCCGGTGTTTCAGTGTGAGGTGCACCGATTCGCTGAACGTGATGACCCAGGCCTTCGTCGCCGAGTAGGTCGACCCGGGCGCCGTGGGCCCGAACCCGGCCACCGACGACACGTTCAGAACGTCGCCGTGTCCGCGCGGGAGCATGCTCCGTACCGCGGCGTGCGTCAGCCGCATCACGGCCCGGACGTTGAGCGCCAGCATGCGCTCCTCGTCGGCGATCGAATTCTCGACGAACCCCGACCGCAGCCCGATGCCCGCGTTGTTCACCAGCAACTCGACCGGGCGGTCGGCGTCGGCCAGGCGGGCCTCCACCCGCGCGCACCCGTCGTCGGACGCCAGATCGGCCGGCAGGATCTCGACCTGCACCGAGTACTTCTCGGTGAGCTCCTTCGCGGTGGCGGCCAGCCGGTCGCCGTCGCGCGCGACCAGGATCAGATCCCGGCGTTCGGCCGCGAGCGCCCGCGCGAAAGCCGCGCCCAGCCCGGCGGTGGCTCCGGTCACCAGTGCAGTCGTCACGTGTCCCCCGAGAATGGCAGCGGGGCCGGCGGGAAGGCCGCCGGCCCCGCGTCGACCGACCGATCAGAACCCGGCGACCGGCTTACGGAAATAGGCGTTCGACGCCGGGAGGGCCAGCAGCACGATGATGCCGATGAACCCGGCCAGCTCGAGGAAGGTGAGCAGGTACGTCACCGCGAGGTAGCCGCCAGGCAGGTAGTCGGCGTAGATCACCGCGGTGCCGATGCTGCCGACACCGACGCAGCAGAGCGCGAGGCCGGACACCACCCAGGAAATGATCCGGGCGACGTTGGCTCCGCGGAGCACGCCGAGCGCGAGCCCGATGAACGCCGCCGCGAACAGCAGGCTGAAGACGATGGAGATCGCCGAGCCGAACGTCTGACCACCGGTGCCGGTGCTGGAGACGTTCTGAGCGTCCAGGTACTTGTCGACGGCGTCCTGGAGGGTGTCGCGGCTGATGAGCCCGTAGATCACTCCGACCAGCAGTAACACCGCCTCCCCGACCAGTAGACCGGCCGCCGCGGTGACGGTGACGGGGCGCGGACCCTTCGGCGCCTGACCGGGTAGCGGCGGCGGTGCCGCGTACGGCGGGGGTGGGTCGTAGCTCATGCCGTTCCTCTCTGCCGAGAATGCCGAGTTCAGGCCCCTTACCCTGCCGTACTCTCAGCCATTCCTTAAGCGACATTTAGCAGCTGACCCAGCTGTTTTTTGCTCAGTACAGGCCTCGTACCGCTTCCCAACCGGGATCCGGGCGCCATTCCTGGCTCACGTTCGAAGCCTGCTGGGTCGCCCAGGCGGCCACCTGGTCGGGTACGACCCCGCTGCTGTCGGCGTAGAGGTGCAGCGTGCGCACGCTCGCGACGGTCACCACGGCGACGAGCACCGCCGAGTCGCCGAGCCGCCCGAGCAGGCCCGCCTGGACGCCGTCGAGCGCGGCTTCGTCGGCCGAGCCGGGCTCGAACGGGATACGTACCCGGCCGTGCAGGTCGTAGAGCGGGTAGTCGAGCCGGGCGAACGGCACCCGCACGCGTACCGCCACCGGCCGGTCGCGGTCGTCGAAGCCGTCGACCGTGACCCACTCGCCGTGCTGGTAGTGCGTGGACAGCTCGACGACGGCCGAGCGCAGGGCGTCGACTCCGTAGGGCTGGTCTTCGCCGGTGACCTTGACCTCGCCCAGCCAGCGTTCGACGTCGTCCTCCCCCAGGGCCCAGTCGAGCAGCAGGAACGAGGCCTGCAGGCGGATCGCCTCGTCCAACCGGGGGAAGTCGGGATGCCAGACCGACACGTGCACGCGGGCCCGGTCGAGGTCGATCTCGAAGCCGAAGCGGGCCGACCCGGGGTGGAACGGCCGGCCGCCGAGCTGCACGGAACCGGTGTAGGCGGCCGGGTCGGGCTGGCGGGACGCGTAGTACTCCCAGTCGGCGTCGGGGCCGGGGCCGGCACGCAGCCACCGCTCGGTCACCGGGCGCAGGGCCGGCGAACCTTCGGGGCTCACGACCAGCGCGTGCTTCGCCTGCCGGCCGGACGTCAGCTCCCAGGCCAGCTCGGGGTGGATGGCGCGTACCCGCCCGGTGAGGTCACGGTGCAGCTTGCCGAGATCGTCACGGTCGAGGCCGGCACCGACCTGGTCCCGGGCCCGCGCCCACCACGTCCAGAACGCGGCAATGCTCTCCCGCGGGTCGCGAGGCCGTCGTTCGAACATCGCCATGGAGGCAGTCTGCCAACCCGCGCCAATGCGCGCCGCAGGGGTCCTCCGGCGACCGACTGTTACGTGGTGGTTACCGCGTCAGTTACCCGACGAACCCATCCGAAGTCCGGTTCGCTTCGGATCATTGAAGAGGGAATCCAGCAGTAGCCCGTAATGTCCCGGCTACTACGTGAACGGGTGCGGGGGGTAGCTACGGTGAGTCCGATTCTTGGCGTCCGTAAACTGACGCATCGGACGAGAAGCCGGCAGCGACCCGGGAGGAGTGACCGCTTGCGGTACCGGGGGTCCGTCCTGTTCGCGAGCCTGACGATCGGCGCGCTGGCTCTGACCGGCTGCAGCCCGATCGACGGGAAGATGGTCACCTACGACTCGGTGGCCAACCACCTGCGGACGGCGGCGTCATCGCTCGAGAGCGCACCTGGCGTCCGTGTGACCGGCACGGTGGAGGACGCCAAGGGCCAGAACGTCTCGATCGACGTCCGGCTCAACGGCGCCGGCGACGGGGCGGGAAAGGTCAAGCGCAACGGCACGGTCGGGGACGTGCTCGTGGTCGACTCGACGACCTACGTGCGGGCCCGTGCGCCCTGGTGGGGCACCGACAACCGGGCCGAGACCTACGACCTGGCCTGGGTGGCGGTCGACGACGACACGATCGGCCTCGATCTCTCCGGGAAGCTGCGGCCGAAGCCACTGGGCGAGCTCCTGGACTCCGGCTTCGGCTCGTTGCAGCTCGACGGCATGCCGACGCCGAGCGAGGTCAACGGCGTGCAGGCGCGCCGGGTGGAGGCGGACGCCGGGTCGGCCTGGGTGACGGTCACCAAGCCGTACCAGATCGTGCGGGTCGAGGGTGACCTGATCACCGGTGGTGAACGGAAGTCGGCGCTGAACATCGCGCTCACACCGAACCAGGCCACCGCGGAGATCTCCCGGGACGTCGCGCTGACGCTGCCCGCGTTGCGCGCCGGAAGTTTCGACTCCTACCGGAGCCTGAAGTTCGACGGGCCGCTGAAGAGCACCTGCACCGCGCAGAACTGCATCGTCACCGGCAAGATCCTGAACTCGTCCGACGACTCACCGGTGACGGCCGTCCTGAACGGCAAGGTCACGGGCGGGCGGAAGGTGCTCGGTCGGTGCCGGTCCGGCCCAGCGCCGGTCGCCGCCGCCGGAGCCGCGATGGTCAGCTGCCGGATCATCTCCAAGGCGTGGCAGTCGTTCTACGCGACCGCCACCGCACCGGGCGCCGGGAGCTCGACGACGTCGTACCAGGTCAGTGCCAATGCGAGCGCGGTGGCGCCGGCGCCGGAGGCGGTCGCCTGCCTGCCGGGCGCGGTCGGTTGCGACAACCCGAAGATGACCGAGTCCGAGGTCACCGCGACGCTCGACGCGAGCGGTCCCGGCTGGTACGAGCGGACGCCGTCCGACCGGGACCTGTCGGAGTGGCGCGAGATGATCCGTGCCGCGGCGGCCAGCACGGAGCGGGTGCCGTGGTCGGCGGACGGCAAACCGACGGTCGCCTACCTCGGCACGGCCAAGGGACGCCCGTTCGTGGCCCAGTTCGACCGCGGCAACGGTGATCTGGTCGCGGCCTACGGCCCCGAAGAGGCCGAGACCGCCGCGATCCGGGCGGCGATCGCTGGTCAGACGCCCACCCGCTAGGTTTCGGCCCGCCCGTCCGGGAGATCCTTGATCCTGAAACGATCAATGGAAGGACCGCTGATGAGCGACGTGCCCCACCTGACGCTGAACAACGGCGTTCAGATCCCGCAGCTCGGCTTCGGTGTGTGGCAGGTCCCGCCGGACCAGGCCGCGGAGTCGGTCCGGCTCGCGCTGGACGCCGGCTACCGGCACATCGACACCGCGGCCGCGTACGGCAACGAAGAGGGCGTCGGCCAGGCCATCCGGGACTCCGGCGTCGCGCGGGAAGACGTCTTCGTCACGACGAAGCTCTGGAACGCCGACCACGGGCGCGCCGGTGAGGCGTTCGACGTCAGCCTGCGCAAGCTCGGCCTGGACTACGTCGACCTGTACCTGATCCACTGGCCCCGGCCCGATCAGGACCGGTACGTCGAGGCGTATCGGGCGATGGAGAAGAAGCTGTCGGAGGGCCGGGCGCGCGCGATCGGCGTCTCGAACTTCCACCAGCCGCACCTGGAGAAGCTGCTCGAGAACACCGACGTGGTCCCGGCGGTCAACCAGATCGAGCTGCACCCCGGCTTCCCCCAGGAAGAACTGCGTGCGTTCAACGCCCAGCACGGCATCCTGACCGAGGCCTGGAGCCCGCTCGGGCAGGGCAAGGGCCTGCTCGAAGATCCCCAGCTGACGAAGATCGCCGGCGAGGTCGGCCGAACGCCGGCGCAGACCGTACTGCGGTGGCACATCCAGCTCGGCAACATCGTGTTCCCGAAGTCGGTGACGCCGTCGCGGATCCGGGAGAACCTCGAGGTGTTCGACTTCGAGCTCACCGACGACCAGATGGCCGCGATCAGCGCGCTGCCGGGCGGGCGCATCGGCGCGAACCCGGAGACCGCGACCTTCTAGGAACGCCGAAGGGGGCCCCGCGTCCGCGGAGCCCCCTTCGTGGTGTTCAGAGCTGAATGATCGGCTCGCTGCTGACGACGAGCGAGTCGCGCTCGGCGTCGACGTCGACGTACACCGTGTCACCGTCGACGACCTCACCGGCGAGCAGCGCCCGCGCGAGCTGGTCGCCGATCGCCGACTGCACCAACCGGCGCAGTGGCCGCGCGCCGTACACCGGGTCGAACCCTCCGATCGCCAGCCACTCCCTGGCCGCGTCGCTGACCTGCAGCGTGAGCCGCCGGTCCGAGAGCCGCGCACCCAGCCGGTCGAGCTGGATGTCGACGATCCGGGTCAGCTGCTCGGTGTCGAGCGAGTGGAACACCACGACGTCGTCGAGCCGGTTGAGGAACTCGGGCTTGAAGCGGGCCCGGACCACCTCCATCACGGCATCGTGCCGGCCCTTGTCGTCCAACGACGGATCGGTGATGGCCTGGGATCCGAGGTTCGACGTCAGAACCAGGATCGTGTTCCGGAAGTCGACGGTGCGGCCCTGACCGTCGGTCAGCCGACCGTCGTCCAACACCTGCAGCAGGATGTCGAACACGTCCGGGTGGGCCTTCTCGACCTCGTCGAGCAGGACGACGGTGTACGGACGCCGCCGGATCGCCTCGGTGAGCTGCCCGCCCTCCTCGTAACCGACGTAACCGGGCGGGGCACCGACCAGCCGGGCCACCGAGTGCTTCTCGGCGTACTCGCTCATGTCGATGCGCACCATCGCGCGCTCGTCGTCGAACAGGAACTCGGCCAGCGCCTTGGCCAGCTCGGTCTTACCGACACCGGTCGGGCCCAGGAACAGGAACGACCCGGTCGGACGGTCGGGGTCGGCCACACCGGAGCGGGCGCGGCGCACCGCATCCGACACCGCCGCGACGGCCTCCTTCTGCCCGATCAGCCGCTGCCCGAGCTCGTCCTCCATGCGCAGCAGCTTGGTGGTCTCGCCCTCGAGCAACCGGCCGGCCGGGATGCCGGTCCACTGCGCGACGACGTCGGCGATGTCGTCCGGGCCGACCTCGTCCTTGACCATCGGCTTGACCGCTTCGGCGCTGCTCGCCGCCTCGGCCAGCTCCTTCTCCAGGTTCGGGATCTGCCCGTAGAGCAGCTGGGACGCCTGCGCCAGGTCACCCTCGCGCTGGGCCCGCTCGGCCTGCCCGCGGACGTCGTCGAGCTGCTGCTTGAGCTCACCGACGCGGTTCAGGCCGGCCTTCTCCTGGTCCCAGCGGGCGTTGAGCTCGGCGAGCTCCTCCTGCCGGTCGGCCAGGTCCTGCCGGATGCGCTTGAGCCGCTCGATCGAGGCCGCGTCGGACTCCTTCTCGAGCGCGAGCTCCTCCATGCGCAGCCGGTCGACGGCACGCTGCTTCTCGTCGATCTCGACCGGGCGGGAGTCGATCTCCATCCGCAGCCGGGACGCCGACTCGTCGACCAGGTCGATCGCCTTGTCAGGCAGGAAGCGGGAGGTGATGTAGCGGTCGGACAGCGCGGCCGCGGCGACCAGGGCGGCGTCGGTGATGCGCACGCGGTGGTGCGCCTCGTAGCGCTCACGCAGGCCACGGAGGATGCCGATGGTGTCCTCGACGCTCGGCTCGCCGACCAGGACCTGCTGGAACCGACGCTCGAGCGCCGGGTCCTTCTCGATGCGCTCGCGGTACTCGTCGAGCGTGGTGGCGCCGACCATGCGCAGCTCACCGCGGGCCAGCATCGGCTTGAGCATGTTGCCGGCGTCCATCGACGAGTCACCGGAGGCACCGGCGCCGACGACGGTGTGCAGCTCGTCGATGAACGTGACGACCTGCCCGTCGGAGCTCTTGATCTCCTCGAGGACGCTCTTGAGCCGCTCCTCGAACTCGCCGCGGTACTTCGCGCCGGCGACCATCGCGCCGAGGTCGAGCGAGATCAGCCGCTTGTCGCGCAGCGACTCGGGCACGTCACCGGCGACGATGCGCTGGGCCAGGCCCTCGACGACCGCGGTCTTGCCGACGCCGGGCTCACCGATCAGCACCGGGTTGTTCTTGGTGCGGCGCGACAGCACCTGCACCACGCGCCGGATCTCGGAGTCCCGGCCGATGACCGGGTCGATCTTGCCCTCGCGGGCCCGGGCGGTGAGGTCGATGCCGTACTTCTCCAGGGCCTTGTACGTGCCCTCGGGGTCCTGCGACGTCACCCGGCGGTTGCCGCCACGGACCGTGGTGAACGCGTTGACCAGCGCGTCCTCACCGGCGCCGACGCTCTTCAGCCAGTCGGACACCTCGCCGCCCGCCTTCGCCAGCCCGGCGAGCAGGTGCTCGGTGGAGACGAACTCGTCGCCGAGCGGCTTCGCGATGCGCTCGGCCGCTTCGATCGCGTTGAGGGTGGAACGGGCGACCTGGGGCTGCGCCACGCTCGCGCCGGAAGCGCTGGGCATCCGACGGAGAGCGGCCGTCGCTCGGGCCCGGACGTCGTCCGGGTTCGCGCCGACCGCACGCAGCAACGCCGGCGCGGTAGACCCGTCGACGTCGAGCAGCGCGATCAACAGGTGCGCCGGTTCCATCGTCGCGTGCCCGGCCTCGGACGCCGCGGACAGAGCAGTGGCCAGCACCTCGCGGCTCTTGGTGGTAAGGATCTCAGCGTTCATAGCTAGCTGCGGAGCTCCCGTCAGATGAAGGACTTGTCGGTTCGAGCAACGGCAACAAACTTGAGTGTATTCCACTCAACTTTGCCCGACGACAGCAAGGGCTGCGATCCTGCCCCGATGGCGCAGCCGCTCGACCCCCGCCGTCTTCGCCCCCGCCGCCGTTGGTACGGCACAGCCGTCGCGATCGGCGTCCTGTTCATCGGTCTAGGGATCGTCAGCGAGCGTGTCGGCCACGCTTCCGCCGTAAGCACCATCCCGGATTTCCAGGTCTATTCCGACAAAGGTGCCACTGCGCCACAACTTGCTGGTGGCCGTGGGTATGCCCTCTACATTCCGGCCGACTCGCCCGGAAGCTGCCTGGTCGGCCTGGTGGACATGGGCGAGATCTCGGAGACGGCGGTCAGGTTCACGCAGGACGGGCAAGAGTGGGTGCACGTGGGCAACTTCGCCGTCACTTACTCGGGAAGCAACCCGGTGGACTGCGAAGCCTCCCAGTACGCGATTGGTGATGAATTTGCCCATAGCGACTACCAGTTCCGGAAATCGATCGGCGCGACGGGACTGATCGTCCTGTGCTGCCTGGGCATCACGATCGGCTTCTTCCTCGCGCTGATCGTCGGGCTGTCCCGTGGCTTCCAACGGAGGATCCTGCTGGCCGAGCGCCGCCCTGTCGGGAAACCGGCGGGCACGTTCCCAGCACCCGAGCTCGTTCCCCACGATTGAGCCATGGACCCCCGACAGATTCGTCCGCGACGCCGCTGGTACGGCGTCGCCATCGGTATCGCCGTGCTGTTCACGCTGATCGGCATCGGCGGCTTCGTCGCCGGCATCGTCACCGCGACGAACTCCGTGCCGGGCTTCGACGGCACCTACACCGGCAAGCAGGAGTCGTCGGTACAGCTGGAGGCCGGCCGGAAGTACGCCGTCTACGTGCCCGAGACCGCCGCCACCGACTGCACCGTCGACCAGCGCGTCACCAGCACGAGCCCGAGCACGACGTTCTCCTTCACCCGCAACGGTGAGCAGTGGGTCCACGTCACGAACCTGTCGGTCGGCACGACGGGTGCCTACACGATCAACTGCAGCGCACCGACGTACGCCGTGGGCCCGGCGCCCGAGCTCGGTCAGTTCGCCGGCGGACTCGGCGGCGGCATCGCGGCGCTGATGGGCCTGCCGTGTCTGGGCATCACGATCGGCGGCATCATCGCGCTGATCACCGGCCTGCGCCGCAGCAGCCACAAGAAGCGGCTACTCGCTTCCAGCGCCCCAACCTGGTAGCAGCGGGGGCAGGTCGTCGTACGGCTGCGCGGGCTGACGGGGTCCCGGCTTGTGGCCGTCGTCCTTCACCCAGCGCAGACCGTGCTGGTCGGGCAACGTCCCCCACCCCCAGTAGGCGGTGGGGAGTTCGGGCGGCTCGCCCAGCAGGGTCTTGCGCGGGTCGAAGGGGCGCTCGATGACCGTGCACAGGTGGTGCCAGGCGTCGTCGCGATCGAAGACGTACGCGAACGTGTCGCCCTGGTTGAGCTCACCGATCTTGGACAGCTCGGCATCCTCGAGCGGACCGTCCTCGAGCACGAACTGGGCGGGCTTCGGCAGGTCCCACCGGCCGAGCGCGTGGTCGACGGCCACGGCGAACTCCGCGAACGAATGCGAGCGAGCCACGGCGAACAGCCGTCCCGGTCGCGGCCAGAGCGGCCCGCCGGGGCCGGCGATCACCTCGACCTGGATCGCCAGCCAATTTCTGCGTCGCACCCGTGTTCTCTCCTCGTCAGGCGTAACTCACCTGACCACAGTCTTCCCCAGCCTCAGCTGTTTGAGTGGTTGAAGAGTTCGAGAAGCCGACCGAACTCCGCGACGTCCTTCTCGTCCCACTGCTCGAGCAGCCGCCTGATCTCGCCTTTGCGCTGCTGACTGACGCCCGTCAACCGGGCGTGCCCGGTGGGCGTGATCGCCACCAGATGCGCCCGGCCGTCCGAGGGGTCCGGTGTCCGCTCGACCAGCCCCCAATCGATCAGCCGGCTCAACTGGCGGCTGACCGTCGACTTGTCGAGGGCGAAGCGCTCCCCGATCGTCGACGCCCGCAGCGGCCCCTCGGTGTCGAGCAACCGAAGGGTGGCATACGCACTGAGTTCCAGCCCGGCGTGGACCGTGGACGCGCTGGTCACCATCAGTGTCCGCGCTTGCCGGATCAGGAGCGACAACTCTCGCTCCACCCGGTCGTGGTCCTGCTCGCTCACCGGCGCTCCTGTCGTCGGTACAGGTATTCCGAGCAGGGTACTTGTTGGTATCTAGTCGGCGGTGTCGCTGCTCAGCAGATTCTTGGGTTCGCTCACCTGATGGGTGTTTGCAGCGGCATTCCGGTCGGCGCGACCAGCGGCTCGCCGGCCTCCAGTCGCTCCGCCGCACGGGTGATGTTGCGGACCATGCCGCCGAACACGATCCCGTGGAACGGCACGATCCCGATCCAGTACGCGTGCCCGGCCAGACCGCGCGGCAGGAACACCGCGCGCTGCCGGTAGCGGGCGCCCTCCGGGTCCTCGACGACGGTCAGCTCCAGCCAGGCCCGGCCGGGTACCCGCATCTCCGCACGCAGGCGCAGCAGGTGGCCGGGCTCGATCTCCTCGACCCGCCACCAGTCCAGCGCCTCGCCGACGTAGATCTCGTCGCGGTCGCGGCGTCCGCGTCGGAGCCCGGCACCGCCCACGATCCGGTCCATCCATCCCCGGATCGACCAGGCCAGCGGGAACGAGTACCAGCCGTTCTCACCCCCGATGCCGACGACGACTCGCCAGAGCGTCTCCGGTGAGGCTTTCGCGACGCGTTCACGCACGTCGGTGTAGGCGCTGCCGCCCGACCACTCCGGGTCGCTCGGCAGCGGGTCGCTCGGTGCGCCCGGCGTCGAAGCCCAGGCCCAGGTCGTCTCCACCGCGTCGTCGCGGGTGCGGCGCAGCGCGAGCTCGACCGCCTTCTCGTACGGCGTCGGCCCGTCCGGCGGGTCGGGCACGTACTGGGCGATGTCGTGCTCGCCGCACACCACCTCGTGGATCAGCGACTGCACCAGCGGGATCGCGATCGCCCTCGGTACCGGGGTCACGACGTTCACCCACTGCGCGGAGAGCGTCGGCGACAGCACCCCGACCGGCACGATCACCCGCCGGGGCAGGCCGGCGACCCGCGCGTAACGCTGCATCATGGCCGCGTAGGTCAGGACGTCCGGACCGCCGATGTCGAACGCCCGGTTCACGTCGGACGGCAGGTCGGCGCACGCGACCAGGTAACGCATCACGTCCCGGACCGCGATCGGCTGGATCCGGTTGCGCACCCAGCGGGGCGTCACCATCGCCGGGAGACGTTCGGTGAGGTAGCGCAGCATCTCGAACGACGCCGAACCGGATCCGATGATCACCGCGGCCTGCAGCACCACGGTGGGCACCGGCGAGTCGAGCAGGATCTGCCCGACCTCGGACCGGGACCGCAGGTGCGGCGACAGCTTCTCGGCCGGCACCCCCTTCGGGTACAACCCACCCAAATACACGATCCGTTTGACGCCTTGAGCCGCGGCCGCCGCCGCGACCGTCTCCGCCGCGCGGCGATCGAGGTCGTCGAAACCTTTCGTCCCCAGGCTGTGGACGAGGTAGTAGAGGACGTCGACACCGTCGGTGGCCGTGCGCAGCGAGTCGGCGTCGGTGACGTCGCCCTGGACGATCTCGATCTTCTTGGCCCACGGGACGTCACGCAGTTTCGCCGGTGTCCGCACCAGGCAACGAACGTCGTGCCCCTGTTCGAGCAGCCTGGGCACCAACCGTCCGCCGATGTAGCCGGTCGCGCCTGTCACGAGTATGCGCATAGAACGATCTTCACGCGGTATGTCCGGGTCCGCATTTTGAGCCACCGCGGGTCGGACGTGGCGGCCGACCGGATTCTTCGAAAGGCTTGGACGCGTGGAGCGGACTCTGGACGGCAAGGTCGCGCTGGTAACCGGCGCGAGTCGCGGTATCGGGTACGAGGTCGCAGCGGGGCTGGGGCGGGAGGGCGCGACGGTCGTGTGCGTCGCCCGGGATCCGGAACGCCTCGACGAGGCGGTCTTCAAGCTGCGTACGGACGGCATCGACGCGGTCGCGGCCCCCTGCGACCTGGGCCAACCCGGCCTGGTGGCGCGGCTGCCGGAGAAAATCGCCGAACTGGGCGAGGTCGACGTGCTGGTCAACGGCGCCGCGATCCTCGGCGGACGCACGTCCAAGACGTTGCGGACGACGTACGCGGAGTGGCGCTCGGTGTCCGCGGTGACGCTCGACGCGCCGTTCCTGCTGATCCAGGCCTTCGCGCCGGCGATGATGGCCCGTCGCAGCGGCCGCATCGTGAACATCTCCGCCGACGAGGGGCGCATGACCGGCCCCGGCAACACCGGTGGCGTCGCGCCCTACCGGGTGGCGAAGGCCGGCTTGAACGCGCTGACCCGCAACTTCGCCTACGAGACCGGGCTGGGCCGCCGAGGCGTGTTCGTCGACGCGGTCGCACCGGGCCGCAGCCGCACCGACATGGGCGGCGCCGACGCTCCCCGCTCGGCCGCCGAGGGCGCGGAGACCGTGCTCTGGCTCTGCACCCGCCCGGCCGCCCAGCCGGACGGCACGCCGGCCCCGACCGGCCTGCTCTGGCAGGACCGCGAGGCGCTGGCCTGGTAGGCACATCGAAGTGCCCTCTGTCGGCGGGCTCCGCACGCGACGACAGTGTTTCCCGTGAAACCTGTTCTCATCGTCGGAGCCGGCCCGGGCCTGGGCCTCTCGATCGCCCGCCGGTTCGGCCGCGACGGCCACCCGGTGGCGCTGATCGCACGCAACCAGGACCGCCTCGACGGGTACGTCGCCTCGCTGCGGGGTGACGGCATCACCGCGGTCGCCGTCGCGGCCGACGTCACCGATCCGGGCCGGACCCGGGCCGCGGTAACCACCGTGACCGACCGGCTCGGCCCGATCGGCACGCTCTACTACGGCCCCGGCGCCGCCGACCCCACCGCTCACCCGGCGCCCATCCAGCAGACCGAACCCCACCACTTGGACGAGGCGATCCGCGCGCTCGTCCGCCCCGCGCTGGACCTCACCGGCCTGGTGCTGCCCGGCATGGTCGAGCGGGGCGACGGCACGTTGCTCTACGTGACCGGCCTGGGTGCGGTCGTCCCGATCCCGATGCTCGGCGCCCTGGCCCCGGCCTCGGCCGCGCTGCGGACCTACGCCCTGACCCTCAACGCGTCCCTGACCGACACCGGCGTCTACGCCGGCACCCTGGTGATCGGCGGCCTGATCGAACGAGGCGACATCCACCGCCACGCGGTGGCCGCTTTCGGCGCCGACGGCCTACCCACCCTCGACCCCGACGAGCTGGCGGACTCGGCCGCCGAACTGGCAGCCACCCGCAGCGCTCCCGAGAGAGTCTTCAACGCCTTGACCTAGCCCAGCCTTGCCGGGCTGCTGACGACGGCGTCGGCCCCCACCTCGATGAGCCCGCGAGTCTTCCCCGGCGTGTCCGCGTAACCGGTCGTCCGCCCAGCGGCACGCCGCCCTCCGCGTAGCCCCAGGCAAGTCGCCAACACCTCGGACTGACAGGAACAACGCGAAGCACCTACCCGTGCGGACTATTTTGCCAAGCAGGCTCTCGGAATCTGAGGCCCCATTCCGAACTATGCGAGCCCGTACCCGCGGAGCCGCGAAGTCTTGTCCACCTGGCTCGACCCCACCATTCTCGACCTGCCCCTTTCCGAGCGCCCCGAAGCTTATCTGCGCTGGTTCCAACCAGTCCTGCTAGGCCTGGCCGCCGCACGCGGCGTACCAGCCACCGGCTTCGAGGAAGCATTCGACGCAACCCTCGCCGCCGGATGCTTCATGCACTGGGAGGGCCCCGGTCGGAGCAGCCCAGATCGTCGCCATCGAGCCACGCCGTACTACGACATCGACGCCAACGGCGACGCGTGGCTACGGCTGACCATCACCGACCGCGCCCAAAACCGGGTAGCCGAAGCCTGGGGCCTCCAAGCCACCCACAAGCTGTCGATCAGCTAGGACTTCCGTCTGCCGTGACGTCGCGGGCACCATACTTGCGGAACCGCTGCCTCACGTCCGGCGGGACATCCGCGCCCATCCACACGGTGCCCAGTGCCGCACGGATAGTGGGCTTTTGGCGCGCCGCCCGCTCCAACTCGTCGAGCAAGTGCGGAACTTTGCCGGCGATGGGAATCAGATCTTCCAGCCACCCGGCTCCCAAGCCACCCAGCATGTCCTCGTCATCGCCAGCTGCATTGGCCAGCGCCACGAGGACGGACACGATGCCATCCAGCGGCTGGTGACAAGCGGACCACAAGAAGGAGAAGGCTGGCCCCGGAGTACCGGCCCGGGTTTCGATGAGCCAGTCGCCAGCCAGGTCAGCGGCACTCTCCCACCGCACGGTGACGTCTTCGAGAGTCGCGTAGTCGAGCCAGGTAAGGAGCTCACAGGATCCGTCCCCGAGAATCCTGACGTGCGGCTCACTCACGCACCAAACCCTACTCAAGGCGGCGTGTCCCACCGTTGAGCCGGCCATCCAGGAACCGATATTCGGCCCATCGAAGTCGCACGATGCGGCCGGCAGGAGATTACCGATGGCGAAGATCAGATGGCGCACTTGGCGCGAAGCCTGGCTGAAGAACGCCGCTCGTGGTTATCTCCGAGAGGACGGCCGTCCGGAGCCCTTTCGCTCGTGGCTGCTTCGCACTATTCGCGTCGGCCTGATCAGCGGGGCCGCTGCGAGCGTCGTGACCTACCTGGTCGCCGACCCATCCGGCTGGAGCAAGGCGCAACTCATCACCGTGGTCGCTCTGGGATGGATGGCGATGTTCATGATGGGCGAATCACTTTGGCGCCAAGTGGCACGGATGGCTGCACACTTCGTGAGGCACGACGACATCGCCGAATCCGACTCGGCACCAAAGTCATAGTCCTAGCCGCGATTCCGAGCACGCGCCTCGGGGCAGCACTCGACCGCGTGCTTGAGGGCGCATCGTCTTCTGGCCGGAGACGCACCCGCGCGGAGGCCGAAGCGCTGATCGCTCTGGCTCGACATCGCCTACCACCCGTTGGACGGCCAGGAACTGCATCGGTGCGCGCGTTGTGGTCGACGTCTGGCCGTTCGGCCGCGGAGATGGCCGCTTTCGGCGCGACCGCAGCGGGTCGCGGCCCCGGGTCCTACGCCACGGCCGCAACCTCCGGCTGGACGCGGGCCTCACCGGCACGACGCTGCCGGGCTGCGATCCGGCGGTGCGATCAGCGACGTGAGCGCCGAGGCCTGAAGCGCAGAGCGGCGAGCAGGAGCGTCTGATCCTCGCGCTCTCGATGTTCGTCACCGCGGTCACCCGGAAGGCATGAAAAAACCCGCCCGGGCGGACCCGGGCGGGTTCTTCGTGCAGTCAGCGGCCCCGGGGGCGCCAGACCGGCAGGACCGTCTGGCTCAGGGGTACCAGTTCGCCCCGATAGGGCATCGCCGCCTGGGCCTCGGCCGCCTCGCGCCGGGCCTTTCGCAGCTCGCCTACCAGTTCCTCGACCTGTTCCTCGAGGTCACGGACCCGCTTGGTCAGCTCGATGATCTGCTTGATGCCGGCGAGGTTGACGCCCTCCTCCTGGGAGAGCCGGGCGATCTCGCGCAGCAGGACGACGTCGCGTGCGCTGTACCGGCGGCCACCGCCGGCCGAGCGACCGGGCTGGACGAGACCCAGCCGGTCGTACTGGCGGAGGGTCTGCGGGTGCATGCCGGACAGCTGCGCCGCCACCGAGATGACGAAGACGGGACCTTCGAAGGCCACGTCGATCTCGACTTCGAGCTCGCTCATCGTGCGCCCTCCCGTTCCAGGTGCGCCCGAGGGTTACCGGGCGTGGCGGCGGCAAAATCAGCCAGCGCCTTCCGGGCCGCCTCGTTGAGGTTCTGGGGAACCTCCACCTCGATGGTGACCAACAGGTCACCCGGAGGGGAATCGCCTTTACGGACGCCCTTGCCCCGCACTCGCATGATTCGTCCGCTCGGGGTGCCCGGTGGGATCCGCAGGGTGACCGACCCGTCGAGGGTCGGGACCCGGATCTCGGTGCCCGCCACGGCTTCCGGGAACGTGACCGGAACCGTCAGCGTCAGGTTCAGCCCGCTCCGGCCGAACAGCGAGTGCCCTCGGACGTGGACGACGACGTAGAGGTCGCCGGGGGGCCCGCCGCGCTGGCCGGGCTGGCCCTTGCCCTTGAGCCGGATGCGCTGCCCGTCGCTGACGCCGGCCGGGATCCGCACGTGCATCGTGCGGGTCTTGGTGACCCCGCCGCTGCCCTTGCAGTCCGCGCACTTCTCGTCGACGACGGTGCCCGCACCCTGGCACTCGCGGCACGGCTCGGAGAACGAGAACGCGCCCTGGTTACGGCTCACCAACCCCGTGCCGAGACACAGCGGGCAGGTGCGCGGCTTCGTGCCGGCCTTGGCGCCGCTGCCGTGGCAGGTCTCGCAGACACCCGGCGCGTGCAACCGCAGCGGGACGGTCACACCACGAGCGGCCTCGGCGAAGTCGAGCGTCGCCTCGGTCTCGATGTCACCGCCGCGATTGGACGAGCCGGGCTGCCTGCTCCCGCCGAACATCGCGCCGAAGAGGTCACCGAGGCCACCGCTGCGAGCACGATGCGCCCCACCCGGCGGCGGGCCGCCCCCGGGGTTCTGGGCGTTGAACAGATCGGTGAAATCGAACGGCACACCGCCCGGACCGGTGCCCCCGAACCCCCCGGCCCCGGCCTGGCGCCGGAACGCGCCAGACCCGAAGAGCGTGCGCGCCTCGTCGTACTCGCGGCGTTTCCGCTCGTCGGACAGGACGCCGTAGGCCTCGGAAACTTCCTTGAACCGGGCCTCGGCCTCGCTGTTGCCGGGGTTCTTGTCGGGGTGCAGGTCACGCGCGAGCTTGCGGTACGACCGCTTGATGACG
This sequence comes from Cryptosporangium japonicum, assembly GCF_039524755.1. Lineage (NCBI taxonomy): Bacteria > Bacillati > Actinomycetota > Actinomycetes > Cryptosporangiales > Cryptosporangiaceae > Cryptosporangium > Cryptosporangium japonicum. Next base: position 174,183 of record NZ_BAAAGX010000032.1, on the reverse strand, counting down.
TCCGGGGAAGCGTCCTTCGACACGCCCAGGACTGCGTAGTAGTCCTTCTCGATCCAGTCCTTGGTACTCACCGGGCGCGCCTCCCTTCGTCACTCCGCGGACGACTCACCGGACGTCTCGACGCCACCATTATTTCCCGAGTCGCCACTCGGGTTCTCCGGGTCCGCCACCGCGACCATCGCCGCACGCAGCAGCCGGTCGCCGAGCGAATAACCCTTGCGCAGCACCTCGATGCAGGCCGTCTCGGTGACGTCCGGGCTCGTGGTGTGCGCGACCGCCTCGTGGAACGTCGGGTCGAAGGGGTCACCCTTCTCGCCGAACGCGTCGAGACCGAGCTTGGTGAGGATCGCGACCAGTTGCTCGGCGACCGCACCGAAGGGACCGGTCAAGTCACCGTGCGCCCGCGCCCGGTCGAGGTCGTCGAGAACCGGGAGCAGCGCGGTGAGCACCGCACCCGTTGCCTGCTCGGCCACGGCCTGCCGGTCACGCTCGACCCGACGCCGGTAGTTGGCGTATTCAGCCGTCACCCGCTTCAGGTCGGCGGTGCGCTCGGCCAGCTCGGTCGTCAGCTTCGCCAGGTCACTGCCGTCCGCTGTCTGCTCCGTGGTCTCCGTCGCACCCATACCGCCTCCTTCCCCCACGCTGTCGGGCGCCCCGGCCGAGGACCCGGCCGGAGCGTCGACGCTTGAGCCGCCGTCCGACGGACCATCCGCCGCGGGGCCGGCGGAGGCCGAAGCCCCCGCCGAGTCCCCGCTGAGGCTGGACACCGCGACCTCCCGCGGCGCCCCGGTCTCCGGATCGATGCGGCGCCGGTCGCGGATCACGACCTTCGGCTGCGGCTCCTCGGAGTGCCCGTCGTTCGTCGTGCTCACTTCTGAGCGTTCCCGCGGTTCTCGTCGTCGACGATCTCGGCGTCGACGACGTCGTCGTTACCAGCGGCGGCGGACGGCGGAGGCGTGGTGCCACCCGCGGTCGGACCCTCGCCGGCCTCGGCCGCACCGGTGGCGGCCTGCGACTGCGCGTACATCGCGGTGCCGACCTCCTGGGAGATCTTGGCGACCTTCTCCTGGGCCGTCTTGATCGCCTCGAGGTCACTGCCGCCGAGCGCCGACCGGAGCTCACCGAGCGCGTCGGACAGCTCGGTCTTCTTGTCGGCCGGGATCTTGTCGCTGTTCTCGGCCAGGAACTTCTCGGTCTGGTACTGCAGGGACTCGGCGACGTTACGCACCTCGGCCTGCTCGCGACGCTGCTTGTCTTCCTCGGCGTGCGCCTCGGCGTCGCGCATCATCTGCTGGATGTCGTCCTTGCTGAGCGCGGAGCCACCGGAGATGACCATCTTCTGCTCACGGGCGGTCGCGAGGTCCTTGGCGGACACGTTCACGATGCCGTTCGCGTCGATGTCGAAGGTGACCTCGATCTGCGGGACGCCACGCGGCGCCGGCGGGATGCCGGTCAGCTCGAACATTCCGAGCTTCTTGTTGTACGCCGCCATCTCGCGCTCGCCCTGGTAAACCTGGATCTGCACGGACGGCTGGTTGTCGTCGGCGGTGGTGAAGATCTCCGAGCGCTTGGTCGGGATCGTCGTGTTCCGCTCGATCAGGCGGGTCATGATGCCGCCCTTGGTCTCGATGCCCAGCGACAGCGGCGTGACGTCGAGGAGCAGGACGTCCTTGACCTCGCCCTTCAGGACACCGGCCTGCAGCGCGGCACCGACGGCCACGACCTCGTCCGGGTTGACGCCCTTGTTGGGCTCCTTGCCGCCGGTGAGCTCCTTCACCAGGTCGGTGACGGCGGGCATGCGCGTCGAACCACCGACGAGGACCACGTGGTCGATGTCGGCGACGCGGATCTGCGCGTCCTTGATGGCCTGGTGGAACGGGCCCTTGCAGCGGTCGAGAAGGTCAGCGGTCATCCGCTGGAACTCGGCGCGCGAGACGTTCACGTCCAGGTGCAGGGCACCGTTGGGCCCGCCGGTGATGTACGGCAGGTTCACGTTGGTGGACTGCTGACCGGAGAGCTCGATCTTGGCGACCTCGGCCGCCTCGCGGATGCGCTGCATCGCGATCTTGTCGCTCGACAGGTCGATGCCGTTGGTGGCGGAGAACTGCTTGACCAGGTAGTCGACCAGGCGCTGGTCCCAGTCGTCACCACCGAGGTTGGTGTCACCGGAGGTGGCCTTCACCTCGACCACACCGTCGCCGATCTCCAGCAGCGAGACGTCGAACGTACCGCCACCGAGGTCGAAGACCAGGATGGTCTGCTCGGTCTCGCCCTTGTCGAGCCCGTAGGCCAGCGCCGCCGCGGTCGGCTCGTTCACGATCCGCAGCACGTTCAGGCCGGCGACCTGACCGGCCTCCTTGGTGGCCTGACGCTGGTGGTCGGAGAAGTACGCCGGAACGGTGATCACCGCGTCGGTGATGGGCTCGCCCAGGTACGACTCCGCGTCCCGCTTGAGCTTCTGCAGCACGCGGGCGCTGATCTCCTGCGGGGTGTACTTCTTGCCGTCGATGTCGACGGTCCAGTCCGTGCCGATGTGGCGCTTGACCGACCGGATCGTCCGCTCGACGTTCGTGACGGCCTGCCGCTTCGCGACCTCGCCGACGAGTACCTCACCGTTCTTGGCGAAAGCGACGATCGACGGAGTGGTCCGCTTGCCCTCAGCGTTGGCGATGACCGTCGGCTCGCCACCCTCGAGGACGCTGACGACCGAGTTGGTGGTACCGAGGTCGATGCCGACCGCTCGTGCCATGGATCCCTCCTCCTAGGGGGTTGCGGAGTCTCTGTGCTCCGCAGAGTTGTCTCATTCGAGGCTCACCGAACTTGAGTCAACCTCGCGCAAGTTTGCTGATCGGCTCAACGATAGCTCGCCGTGTCTTGTTCCGCTCCGTCGGGGTCAGATTCGGACAGGGCGCCCATCCGGCGCTTTCTGGACTACTCGCAAATCGGGACACTGTCACCTCCCCGTCTAGTGGGTGACACGATTACCGCCGGACGATCTAGCCTCGTGCCCGTGACGGACGGGGCAAACGGTCAACTCGTCGGAGGTCGATATCGGCTGGGCCCACATCTGGGTTCGGGCGGTATGGGCACGGTCTGGCGTGCCACCGACGACTTGCTACACCGCGACGTAGCGGTCAAGGAAGTCCCGATTCCCGACGGTTTGCCGTCCACCGAAGCCGAGCGGCTGCGTGAGCGGTACCTGCGCGAGGCCAGGGCCGCCGCTCGTCTGCGGCACGCCGGTGTGGTCGGCGTCTACGACGTGATCCCCGAGCCCGACCGGGTCTGGATCGTCATGGAGTTCATCGAGGCCAGGAACCTGGCCGAGCTCCTGCGCCAGGACGGCCCGATGTCACCCGAGCGCGCCGCGATGCTCGGCCTGCAGATCCTGGACGCGCTCGACCACGCCCACCGGGCCGGCGTGCTGCACCGGGACGTGAAGCCGGCCAACGTCATGGTCACGCGGGAGGAGCAGGGCGAGCGGGCGGTCCTCACCGACTTCGGCGTCGCGTCGGTCGTCGGCGACGCGTCGCTGACCCGCACCGGCCACCTGGTCGGTTCGCCGGCCTACCTGTCTCCGGAGCGGCTGACCGGCGGGGAGGTCGGCTCGCCGGCCGACCTCTGGTCGCTCGGCTGCACGCTGTTCGCGGCGGTCGAGGGCAAAGCGCCGTTCGTCCGCGACGAGCAGTTCGCGGTGATCACCGCGATCACGCTGGAGCCGGTTCCGCCGGCGCCACGGGCGGGCAACCTCGCGCCGGTGATCGCCGGCCTGCTCGACAAGGACCCCGAGCAGCGCTGGGACGCCACCCGCACCCGGGCCGCACTGCGCCGGGTCGCCGACGGGCTGCCGGTGGAGACCCTGACCGCGACGTCCTGGGGCACGCCGCCGCCCAACGACGAGCGGCAGAACGTCTGGATGCCCGGCGACCCGACCGGGTCGATCTCCGGCGCGCCGGTGTCGGGCACGCCCCAGGAGTACCGGCTGGACCCGAGCCCGCGCACCGACTGGACCCCGTCGTCGATCCCCGACCTGTCCGGCCCGCGGCCCGTCTCCGGCAGTCCCGGCGTCAACGTCGCCGGGCTCGACGAGTCGAGCGCCAGGCAGGTCTCGGGCAGCGGACGGATCTCCGGCACCGCCCGGCCGACCTCGGTGCCACCGGCCGGGTACGTCCGACCGCCGTCCGGTCCGCCGCACGTCACGACCCATGCTGCGCCGCACGTCGCGCCGGAGCCGCCGCGGAAGAGCCGGCTGGGCCTCTGGCTGCTGGCCGCGCTGCTGGTCGTGCTCCTGGCCGGCACCGCGGGGGTGGTGGCGAGGAAGAACGGCTGGCTCGACCTCTCCGGCGGCGCCGACCCGACGAGTTCACCGACCGAGGCTCCGCCTTCGTCGCCGGGTGCGTCCGAACCGGCCTCGAACACCTACTCGGACGAGAAGTACACGCTGCGCTATCCGCAGACGTGGAAGGTCTACTGCATGGAGGACCCGGCCGAGATCGAGAAGCAGGGCCACGACGGCTGCTACTTCGACCAGCTGACGCCGGCCCAGCACACCGACGACAACACCGACTTACGCCGGAGCCCGTACGTGCTGGTCATCATCGGCAAGGCGGACGGCAGCGCCTACGAGCAGCTGCAGCGCGAGGAGGCGGCGGCGGCCAAGAAGGGCGCGTTCCCCGAATACCAGCGCGTCCAGCTGGAGGACCAGACCTACGGCGAGCACGAAGGGGCCGTCCTCGAGTTCACGCACCAGGGCGTCGTGGTCAACCAGCAGCACCGGGTGCGCATCTTCCGCTTCGTCCAGGACGGTCTGTTCTACGAGATCTCGCTGCGGTCCCCGCAGAGCAGCTACGAGGACTACCTGGCAGGTTTCGAGCAGATCGCGGGCTCGCTCAGCCCGGCCTGATCCGCCTGCGTAGGGTTCCGCTCAAGTGGGCACTGGGAGTGCAGTTCACCCGAGGAGGATCCGTGTCGCAGGGGACCGTCGCCGACAAGGTGCTGTGGAAGGTCGTAGGTGGAGGCGCGGTCGCCGCCGCGGCCTTCGTCGCGAAGAAGAGCCTGGACGGCAGTTGGCGCGCGGTCACCGGTAACCCGCCGCCGAACAACCCGGAAGATCCCGACGTGGCCTGGAAGGAAGCGATCGGGTTCGCGTTGCTCTCCGGTGCGGTGATCGGTCTGGCGCAGCTGCTCGCGGCCCGGAACGCGGCCAAGTACTGGCGGAAGAAGTACGGCGCGCTCCCGCCGGGCCTGCGCGACGTCGGCTGACAGCGTTAGTTTTTCCACAACGAGAGCGGTGTCACGTTACTGACGGGTACTGCCGGGCGTAAGGTGCCAACACGCCCGTTGTGCGTTCAAAGACGCGCGCGCTGATCCCGCAGGAGGATCGTCAGCAATGGACGCTGTCCAGATAGTCGCCGCGGTCATCGCCCTCGGTGTGGCCGTCGTCGGCCTCGTCCTGTTCGTCCGCGCGATCGGAACGATCGTGCGAACCATCAAGCTCGGTGCGCCCGATTACTCGCGGACGAACGACAAGGGCGAACGCACGAAGACGATGCTGCGCGAGTTCTTCGGCCACACCAAGATGATGAAGTGGCATTCGGTGGGCATTGCCCACTGGTTCGTCGCGCTCGGCTTCATCCTGCTGGTCGCGACGCTCGCCAACGCCATCGGACAATTGTTCGCGCCGCACTGGGTGCTGCCGGTCATCGGCCATTTCTGGCCCTACGAGCTGATGACCGAGTTCTTCTCGGTGGCCACGATCCTCGGCATCGCGGCGCTGATCGTGATCCGGCAGCGGGCCCACCCGCGCAACCCGGAGCGCAAGTCGCGGTTCGCCGGGTCGAACTTCTGGCAGGCCTACTTCGTCGAGTTCGTGATCATCGCGGTGCCGATCTGCATCCTGCTGATCCGCGGCTTCGAGGCGGCGCTGGCCGGCAAGGCCGACTCGTGGAGCATCCACTTCGCGTTCAGCTACCCGCTCGGCGCGGCGTTCTCCGGGCTCTCCGAGAACGCGCTCGAGACCGCGATCGTGCTCACCGCCGCGGTCAAGGTGATCATCTCGTTCGCCTGGATGATCGTGCTCGGCCTGAACCCGACGATGGGTGTGGCCTGGCACCGCTTCAGCGCGTTCTTCAACATCTTCTTCAAGCGCCACGCCGACGGCGCGGTCTCGCTCGGTGCGCTCCGGCCGATGACCAGCGAGGGCAAGCCGCTGGACTTCGAGGAGGCCGACCCGGAGAAGGACGTCTTCGGCGTCAGCCAGGTCGAGCACTTCAGCTGGAAGGGCATGCTCGACTTCACGACCTGCACCGAGTGCGGTCGGTGCCAGTCGCAGTGCCCGGCCTGGAACACCGGCAAGCCGCTCTCGCCGAAACTGCTGATCACCGGCCTGCGCGACCACGCCTACGCCAAGGCTCCGTACCTGGCCGCCGGCGGTGGCAAGACCGTGGAGGGCGAGGAGAAGGCGTCGGAGGAGCAGCTCGCGGGGGTGTCGGCCACGGCGCTCGCCGAGGCCGAGCGTCCGCTGATCGGCGACCTCGACTCGCTCGGCGTCATCGACCCGGACGTGCTCTGGTCCTGCACCACCTGCGGTGCCTGCGTCGAGCAGTGCCCGGTCGACATCGAGCACGTCGACCACATCGTCGACATGCGTCGTTACCAGGTGATGATCGAGTCGAGCTTCCCGTCCGAGGCCGGCGTGATGCTCCGCAACATCGAGAACAAGGGCAACCCCTGGGGCGCCAACCCGAACGACCGCGAGGAGTGGACCAAGAACCTCGGGTTCGAGGTGCGCAAGGTCGAGCAGGGTGAGCCGCTTCCCGAGGACGTCGAGTACCTGTTCTGGGTCGGCTGCGCCGGCGCCCTCGAGGACCGCGCGAAGAAGGTCACCAAGGCCGTCGCGACGCTGCTGCACGAGGCCCAGGTCGAGTTCGCGATCCTCGGCACCGGCGAGACCTGCACCGGTGACCCGGCCCGCCGTATCGGCAACGAGTTCGTGTTCCAGATGCAGGCGATGCAGAACGTCGAGGTGCTGAACGCGGCGTTCGAGGAGCGTCAGCCCAAGGACAAGAAGATCGTCGCGACCTGCGCGCACTGCTTCAACACGCTCAAGAACGAGTACCCGAGCATCGGTGAGGACGGTGGCCACTACGAGGTCGTCCACCACACCGAGCTGCTCTCGACGCTGGTGCGCGACGGCAAGCTCACGCCGGTGACGCCGATCGAACAGAACGTCACGTTCCACGACCCCTGCTACCTGGGACGGCACAACCGGGTGTTCTCGGCGCCGCGCGAGGTGATCGGCGCGGTCGTCGACGCGTCGCCGAACTCCACGCTGACCGAGATGCCGCGCTTCAAGGAGCGCTCGTTCTGCTGCGGCGCCGGTGGCGCGCGGATGTGGATGGAGGAGCGCATCGGCAAGCGGATCAACGTCGAGCGCACCGAGGAGGCGCTCTCGACCGGCGCCGAGGTCGTCGCGATCGGCTGCCCGTTCTGCCTGACGATGCTGTCCGACGGGGTCACCGGGGCGAAGGCCGCCGGCACAGCGTCCGACGCCGTCGAGGTGATGGACGTCTCGCAGCTGCTGCTCAAATCGATCCAGCCGGCGGCCGGGCCCGCGAAGCCCGCGCCCAACCCGGTCGGCAACCCGGTTTCGGCGGAAGAGATCGGCCCGAACGAGCCGACGCACAGCTGATTTCTTCACGTACGGCGGTCACTCGAATACGGGTGGCCGCCGTACGCATATGCGTTACATGTCGGACAGACCTGATACGGGTGCGGCGAGACATCGAGCCGTACCATTAGTTGTCGTGAGACCCCGACATAGTTGCCTCGCGAAGAGGTGACCGGTCATTGACGTTCTAATACCCCTGATCGCGTTCGCTGCGCTGACCGCTGCGAACGCATTCTTCGTGGCCGCGGAGTTCTCGTTGGTCACCGTCGACCGCGCGAGCATCTCGGAACAGGCCGCCGCGGGTGACCGGTCCGCCAGACGCCTCTCCACCGCACTGCACTCGCTCTCGTTCCAGCTCTCCGGAGCGCAGCTGGGCATCACGCTCAGCGCGCTGCTCACCGGTTACCTGGCCGAGCCGGCGATCGCCGAGCTGATCGAGCCGGTGATCCCGGGCAGCGACGAGGTCGCGGACGGCATCGCGGTGGCGCTCGCGCTGGTCATCGCCACGCTGATCTCGATGCTGTTCGGCGAGCTGGTGCCGAAGAACGCCGCGCTGGCCCGTCCGCGCGGCCTCGCGCTCTGGACCGCCGGGCCGCTGCGGATCTTCTCCCTCGTGCTCCGGCCGATCATCGCGCTGCTCAACGGCACCGCGAACGTCATCGTCCGTCGGCTGGGCATCGAGCCGCAGGAGGAGCTGGCCAGCGCACGGTCACCCGAGGAGCTCGGACTGCTCGCGGCGATCTCGGCCCGCGCCGGCGCCCTGCCCACCGAAACCGCGACGCTGCTCCAGCGCACGATCCGGTTCGGCGACAAGCGCGCCGCCGAGGCGATGACGCCCCGCGTCGACGTCGTCGGGTTGGAGGCCACCGCGACGGTCGAGGACCTGTTGGCGCTGGCCACCGAGTCCGGGCACACCCGCTTCCCGATCTACATCGACACGCTCGACCAGGTGGTCGGCGTCGTCGGCGTGATCGACGCGCTGAGTGTCCCGGCGCAGCGTCGCGGCGAGACGCTGGCCCGCTCGATCGGGCGCGACCCGGTGCAGGTGCCGGAGAGCCTCGACCTGGACGCCGTGCTGGCCGCGCTGCGGGCCGGGAACGCCGAGATCGCGATCGTCGTCGACGAGTACGGCGGCACCGACGGCATCGTCACCACCGAGGACCTGGTGGAGGAGCTGGTCGGCGAGATCGACGACGAGTACGACCCGCCCACCGGCCTCGACACCCCGCGGATCACCGCGCCGGACGCCGACCAGGCCGTGCTCGTGCCGGGCGTGCTGCGTGAGGACGAACTGGCCGAGCTCACCGGGTTCCGGCTGCCGGACGGGCCGTACGAGACGCTCGCCGGGTTCGTGATGTCCCAGCTCGGGCGCATCCCGGTCGAAGGTGAGCGGGCCGAGTACAACGGCTGGACGTTCGTCGTCACGTCGGTCGAACGGCACCGCATCGAACAGGTGAAGGTGCGGCCGTCGCCGGAGTGGCTGGAAGAGCGGCGTCAGCAGGCCGCCGAGGCCCGCACCGGCGCCGATTCGTCCGCGGACGGCGGACAGGGCGCGGAGCACGAAGCCGATTCCGCGGTCAGGAATGCGTCCGGCGCCGCGGGCGGCGGAGCCGCCACCGCGAGCGGCGACCGCGGAGAGGGCCCGTCACGTGCGGTGTCCGGCCCGGCGGCGTCGGAAATGAAGTCTTTGTCGGTTTCGCGGGGGAAGGCGCAGTGAGCACGCTCAATCTGGCCGTGACGTTTCTGCTGCTGCTCGGGAACGCGTTTTTTGTCGGCGGCGAGTTCGCGCTGATCGCGTCGCGGCGGACGCAGTTGGAGCCGCTCGCGGCCCTGGGCTCACGGCGGGCGGCGGCGGCGCTCAAGGCGATGGCGCAGATCCCGCTGATGATCGCGGGCGCGCAGCTCGGTATCACGATCTGTTCGCTGGGCCTCGGCGCGATCGCCGAGCCGACGCTCGCGCACCTGCTCGAAGCGCCGTTCCACTCGCTCGGGATGTCCGACGATCTGCTGCACCCGATCGCGTTCGTGCTCGCGTTGGCGATCGTGGTGTTCCTGCACACCGTGCTCGGCGAGATGGTGCCGAAGAACATCGCACTGGCCGGGCCGGAGAAGGCCGTGATGTGGCTGGGCGCGCCGATGCTGTGGTTCGCGCAGGCCACGAAGCCGATCCTGGTGGCGCTGAAGTGGGTGTCGCGGACGCTGCTCGGGTTGCTGGGCATCGAGTCGCAGGACGCGGTGAAGACCGTCTACACCGCGGACGAACTCGCCAGCCTGGTGGCGGAGTCGCGCACCGAGGGTCTGCTCGACGCGGAGGACCACCGGCGGATCACCGGGGCGCTCTCGCTGGCCGAGAAGACCGCCGGCACGGTGGCGGTGCCGTGGCCGCAGGTCGACACCGTCAACGAGGAGATCAGCCCGGCCGCGCTGGAGGTGCTCGCGACGCGGGTACGCCGGTCACGGTTCCCGGTGGTGGACCGTTCCACGCTGGAGATCGTCGGGTTCGTGCACGTCAAGGACGTGCTGGGGATGAGCGGGGCCGAGCGGCGGGCGCCGCTGGCACCGTCGATCATCCGGACGCTGAAAGCGGTGCCGCCGTCGATGACGCTGGCCGATCTGCTGGTGCTGATGCGGCGCGAGCGGGTGCACTTCGTGCTGGTGACCGACGGGGTGACGCCGGTGGGGGTGGTCACGCTCGACGACGTGCTCCACGCCGTGTTCGGCGAAGTGGTCGCTTAGCGCTCCGTCGACCAGGTGCGGAAGTTCTTCCACGAGCGCGACGGCGTGGGGCCGCGTTGGCCCTGGTAGCGGGAGCCGAATACGGCTGAACCGTAGGGCTCGGTGGCCGGGCTGGAGAGCCGGAACAGGCAGAGCTGCCCGATCTTCATGCCCGGCCAGAGCGTGATCGGCAGGTTCGCGACGTTGGAGAGCTCCAGCGTCACGTGACCGGAGAAGCCCGGGTCGATGAACCCCGCGGTGGAGTGCGTCAGCAGGCCCAGACGGCCCAGGCTGGACTTGCCCTCGAGGCGACCGGCGAGGTCGTCGGGGAGCGTCACCAACTCCAGCGTCGAGCCGAGCACGAACTCGCCCGGGTGGAGCACGAACGGGCTCTTGTCGGGGGTTTCGACCAGCTCGGTGAGGTCGTCCTGCTGCTCGGACGGGTCGATGTGGGTGTACTGCATGTTGCGGAAGACCCGGAACCACCGGTCGAGCCGCACGTCGACGCTCGACGGCTGAACCAGCTCGGGTTCGTACGGATCGAGGCCCAGCCGGCCGGCGTCGATCTCGGCGCGGAGGTCCCGGTCGGAGAGCAGCATGCTGGCACCCTACCGAGGGCTATCGGGCCGGGGCTGCCCGGCGGTACCAGACGTGGGCGCCGTACCCGGCCGGTGCCGTGAGCACGACCAGGCAGAGGAGGAACGCCGCTGTCGCGGACCAGTGCACCGGCAGCAGGGCCACGGCGGCGAGTGCGGCGCCGAGCCCGATCTTCAACGCGGGGCTCAGCACCGGGTGGGTCGGCTCGTCCGCTGCGCGCTCGAGCGTGAGCTCAAGGACGCCGATCGTCGCCAGCGCCGCCCCGACGCCGACGAACAGCAGACCGGGAACGTCGTGCCCGGTCAGGGCCACGGTGACCATCGAGCCGGCCGCGGTGATCGCGAGCAGCGCCACCAGGTGCAGGTAAACCCAGCCCAGTGCGGTGGCGATCGCCTGGCGGGACGGGCGGCGCGCCACGAAATCGAAGTAGAGCCACCAGAACGCGAAGCAGATCGCCAGCCCGAGCGCCCCGGCGACCAGATTCTTCTCTTTCTCGAGCCCGTGGATGACCCCGACGACCGTCTCGCCGAGCACGATCATCGTGAACAGGCCGAACCGCTCCGGCCACTTCGAGCGGCTCAGCGGCGGCAGCGCGCTCTGCTGTTTCGTGGTGAACGCCGGGGTGACGATCTCGACGAGTACCGCCGCGGCGAACAGCAGGTCGTTGTCGGTCGCGAGGCTTCCGGCGACCAGCCCCGCGGCGATCACGTAACCGGCGGCGAACCGCAGCGCGATCGGGCGGAACGAGCGCTCGTGGGCGGCCGCACGCAGCCAGAGTGCGATGTTCAGCCCACGCGCGGCCAGATAGGCGCCGGCGAAGCCCTCGCCGATGCCGTCCGGCGCCCAGATCGCCAACCCCGCCACCGTGAGCAGCGCGAGGAACGTGAACAGGCGGTTCTCCAGGCCGTCGGTCTCGAAGCGCTCGGTGTAGTAGGTGAACGCGTTCCAGACCCAGAACACGGCCGCGAACTGCAGCGCGAAGCGGGTCAGGTGGTGCGGGTCGTGCGCGAGATCCTCGGCCAAGATCCCGATGACGACGACGAAGACCAGATCGAAGAAGAGCTCCAACCAGCCGACGGGCCGGTGTAACCCGTCCTCTTCGTCGCGGCGGATCTCGGCCCGGCGCCAGTAGGTGCGTTCCATGGTGGTTCTCCCCGTGAGTTGATGCAACAGTGATTACACCGTTGCTGTGAAGAGAACACAATGGAGATTGGCGGGTGGTGCGGGGTCGCCGTGTCGGCGGGGCGCGGAGGCGGTAAGGTAGCTAGCGCTGCGGGTGTAGTTCAATGGCAGAACATCAGCTTCCCAAGCTGACAGTGCGAGTTCGATTCTCGTCACCCGCTCGTTGAAGAAGGCCCAGGTCGGACGCGGTGAGCGTTCAACCTGGGCCTTCGTCGTTCGGGCCATCAGATGGGCCACGGGCCATCCACGGGCCACTAGCTCGCCGGGACCAGGGCGCCGGCCGCGCCTTCGTCCGGGTCGTTGGGGCGCTTCTTCTTGCGGGCCTTCCGCTTCTTTTTCTCCGCCGCCTTCAGCTCGGCGTTGATCGCGTCGGCGATCTTGCGGTCCGCTTCGGCCGACGCGTGCTGGTAGACGATCGCGGCGTCGGAGCTGTCGTGACCCATCCGAGCCATGAGGTCAGCGAGGCTCGCACCGGTCCGAGCCGCCAGCGTGTTCCCGGTGTGCCGGAGGTCGTGGAAGTGCAGGCCCGGCGCGCCGATCGCGGACACCGCTGCCATCCAGCCGACGACCTTGTTGAAGTTGCCCCGCCAGATCGGCCGACCACTCGGCACCGTGAAGACGAACGCATCAGGCTCGGCCGGAACGGAACCGATCAGGTGCTCACGAACCGCCGGAAGAATCGACGCCGGGATCGTGACCGTCCGGAGGCCCGCCCTCGACTTCGGCGGCCCAAGGACCAGCCCTTTCCCCCGCTGCTCCGTGAAGGCTTGCCGGACCCGAACCGTTCCGCGAACCAGGTCGATGTCCTGCCGCTGGAGAGCACTAGCTTCACCCCAGCGAAGACACGCGAACGTGCTGACGAGGATGAAGGCTCGGTATCGGCCGGGTACCGCGTCAGCGAGCTGGAACACCTGTGGCATCGTCAGGACGGGACGCTCCTCGGGTGACTCCTTGTCCGCGCCTGGGATGCGGCACGGATTGACGCGGAGGATGCCGTCCTCCTTGACCGCAGTCATCAGCACGGCCCTCAGGAGGCGGTACGACTTCGCCGCCATCGACACCGAGACGCCGTTGAGAAGCAGCGTCGATCGCCATTCGCGGACGAGCGGCGTATCGAGCTTCCCGAGCGGCACCCCACCGAGGTACGGCGTGATGTGCTTGCCCAGGAGCCAGGAGTACAGATCCCGAGTGCGCGGACGTAAGCCGGGTCGCTGCTCGATCCAGCGGACGGCGTAGTCACCGAGCCGTACTTCCGCGCGGGCTGGGTCGACCCACTCGCCGCGAATCATCTGAACCTCGATCAGGGACAGATACTTCTCGGCGTCGCTCTTCCGGGCGAAGGTCTCCGGTGCGGCGCGGGTCTGCCCGTCCGGGCCGGGATAGCGGACCTGGTAGCGACCGGAGTCACGCTTGCGGATGCTGCCGAAACGTCGACGACCGGTCATCACGCCACCGCCTTCAGGGTGTGCCAGGCGGTCGGAGCAGTCAGCGGCTCCACCCGTCCAGCGGCGATGAGTTCAGTGAGGTCGGATTCGGCGATGCGGACGCTGCGGCCGAGCTTGTGGAACGGGATGCGCCGTTCGGCGACGAGCCGACGTACGTAACGCGGGCTCATGTTGATCCGCACCGCCGCCTCGTCGATGGTGAGCAGGTTGTCGGTCATCGGTGCCTCCCGTCAGGCCGCGGTGGGTTGGGTTGCCGAAAGATCGGCGAGGGTGTCTTGGGCAGCGGCGTACTCCTGTCTCCAGCGGAGTCGGTCGGTGAGTATGCGCATCAGCAGTGATGCGATGGGTGGGCAGTCTTCGTCGGTGGGCTTGGCGCGTTCCCAGATGTAGGCGTCGGCGTTCTCGACCTGCTTGCCGACGGCGCCGAGGACACGGAGGACGTGGGCTTTGCGGTCGGCGCGGTGGTCGGTGAGCGTCTTGCCCGACCACTTCCGGGACACCAGCACGCGCCGGCCGACGAAGCCGAGGGTTTCCCTGCGATGCGCTTTGCCGGAACAGCGGCCAGGGGTCAGTCCGGCCTTCGCGTTGCGGGGTTGGATGCCGTAGAGCAGCCAGTTCGCGCACCGCTCGGAGCAGGGTTCGTACCGGAGCGCGGCGGCGAGCCGGTCGACGTGAGCTTTCTGGGCGTCGGTCTCGGGGGCGTGGCACTCCGCGACGGACTTGGTCAGGTACTTGGTGAGGTACCCGACGCACGTGTTCGCCGACTTGGTTCCGGCCGTGACGCCCTGGATATCGGCGACAGGCCCGAAGCGGACGACGTGCAGCGGTTCGGCGTCGTCGTCCAGCTCGTCGAGTGCGTCGTCGAAGGTCGGGAGGACTTCGCCGGTAGCGGTGTCGACGTAGCCGGCCTCTGTGTCCCAGACCGGGAACGTGTCTGGCGTGTTCGGGTCGAAGCGCATCTCAGTGAGTGCTGGCCACCACACCTGGTGGTAGGTCGCAGCAATGACCTGTTTGAGCAGCGCACGCGGGAAGGTGCCCCGGACGGCGGCGTGCAGGTGCGGAGCGAGACGCTTCTGTGGCTCGACTGCGGCGAAGTATTGGACGTCGTACCCGACGACGCGGCGGAGGTTCTGCCAGAACCGGTCGACGAGCCGGGGGAAGTGGATCGCGTCCCGAGCGGCCCGTTGGTAGTCGTAGGTGTTCGGGTTGACCGGTGTGCCGTCACCTTTGACCCGCCCGTAGGTGTCGCAGGTCAGGGTGAGGAAGGTCGAGGGCCGGAAGACGGTGCCGTCGTTGCCGAGGAAGGTCCGGCCGAGCGTGGTGTCGTCAACCTTGCGGAACGGCAGGTTCGGGGCGTCTTGACGCCGTTTCGTCGACCGCACGCGGCGGGGCTTGGGTGGGTCGGCCGGGTGGGGCAGCGAACCGCGGATTCCGGCGTTGAGCATCTGCTCCGAAACGTCGGCGATCGCAGCGTCCAGCTCGTCGCGCTCGGACAGGTCGCCGGCCTCGTCGGCGTCGGCGCGGGCGTCTTCGAGCGCTGCCCGCCATTCGATGAGGTCGACCTGGTCGTCGGTGGCCTCGTCGGGCGTGAGGTCGGGTTCGTCGTCAAGGTGCCAGCCCTCGCGACATTGCTGCATCCGGAGCCTCTTGGCTCGCTGAGCGCAGGCGGGGCATTTGCTGGCGAGGGTGGAGCCGCACGGAACACCGATGATCGAGGTCTGGCCGGTCGTCGTGTCCGTGCGGTGCATCGGTACGAGGTTTGTGCAGACGCCGTTGTTCGCGGCGACCTCGGAGAGGACGTCCACGGCGCGTGGCATCTTGGCCCGCTGGACGCGGGAGAGCCGCCGGTCGTCGGCCCGCTTGGTCAGGTGGTCGGCTGGTTCGGGTTCTGAGACAGCGTGCATGGTGGTCCTCTCCCGGCAGAGAAGCGCGACGGTGAAATGCGATCGGTCGATGAGTCGAAGCGGTCGTAGGGTTGGTTCGCCCGCGCTAGGCCGGCGCTAGACCCGAGTGACCGGTCCGCAGTTGGAGGGGGAGCCAGCCCGTTCGAGCCGGGCCGGGTGGGTTTCATTCGGCCCTGCGATGGGGTCACGTCGTCGGCTCGCAGTCCGGGCCGCCGTGGTTCCACCAGGCGACGAGGGCGTCGAGCGCTTCGACGGCGGTGCGGAAGGAGCGGCCCCAGGCGAGTGCTTCGCCGACGGGTTGGACGCCCCATTCGTGGTCGGTGCACCAGACCAGCTCGCCGACTAGGACGGCGGAGGTGGCCGACGGGCCGGTCTGGCGTTGCGGGCCGTAGACCAGCCAGCGTCGCGCCGAGGAGCGTTGCGTGAGCCAGCCGGACGGGAGGAAGGGTTGGAGCGCTTCGGACGGGTCGGGGAGAACCCGTCCGAAGGGCCGGTAGCCGTCTGCCGGGTCGTATCCGCCCGGGGCGCCGCTCCAGTAGGTAGGCATGGTTGTCAGGCCGCTTCCTGCGCGTCGTCGGGGAGGATCTGCGGGCGGAAGTTCGGTGCGTAGAGCTGGCAGGTCTCGGCGATCGCGTCGTCGTCGGGGTAGCCGAACCGGACGCGCACGGGGTCGGGGTCGTCGTCGAGCCGGACGTAGGCGACGCCCGGAAGCGCACGCGGGATGCGGTCGCAGAGGGCTCCGCGATCGCGGGCGCCGTCGCCGAGCACCATGTCGACTTGTTCGGCCTCAGTGAGCCGTAGTGCGATCCGGGTGGGGAAGAGGTCCCGGAACGGCACCACGTCCTTACGCGGGTCCTGGACCGCTGCGACCACGAGGAAGCCGGGTGCCCGACCCTGGCTCAGCAGGAGCGAGAGCGCCGCCTTGATCCGATCCCGCAGCTTCCGGTCGGACAGGTACGCGGTGAGCGCGGCGAGCTCGTCGACCAGGACGACGATCAGCGGGTCGCCCGGCGAGGGAGTGTGCAGCCGGGTGACGCCCTTGAGCCGCTGGGTCCGCGCCTGCATCCGCTCGGCGGCTTCCTCGAGGAGTTCGGCCATCGCTTCGGCGTCGGTGTCTTCGTAGCGGGCGAACAGCGGCTTGCCGAACGTCATCTCCATTCCGCCTTTGGGGTCGATGACCCACAGCTCGACCGACTGCTGAGCGACCAGCGGAGCCAGCGCGCGAATCAGGGACCAGAGCACCGAGCCTTTGCCCGCACCGGACGCGCCGGCCACGAGCACGTGCGTTCCGAGCAGCGCGAGCAGGAACGGCACCGCGTCCTCAGTGCGCCCGAGTTCGATCCGGCGCAGGTCCGGAAAGTCCTGCATCGGTAGCGGGCCGAGTGGCGTGGCGAGCGGATCGCGGTGGTAGAAGCGCAGCGTCACCACGCCGGGCTTGAGTTCGCGGGCCGTGCAGCGGTAGGCGCCGAAGACGTGCCGCAGGTTCTCGGCGACCAGCGCGAACCGCTCCGGGGTCTGGCCGTAGAGCAGCCTCACTCGCAGCTCGTCCGCCCACCGCGTTGACCGCACGCGCCGGATGACCGGCAGGTACTGCTTCTCGTCGTGGACGACGGCGAGCTGGCCGCCGATCATCGCGGGACGCCACAGCCTGCGGTAGCGGATCATCAGCCGCCATTGGCCGAGTAATCGCGCGCCGACCACCCGCTTGAAGCTGGCCGGATGCGCGAGCCACCAGGCGACGAGGAACAGCACCGCGCCCGTGAGGAGCGCCGCCGGCCCTGGCCAGTCCCACCGGAAGTACGCGATGACTAGGAGGAGCGCCGGACCGGTGATCGCACCGCGCCGGATGAGCCAGACGAGGGCACGCCAGAGGGCGCGGAAGCAGACGCCGGTCAGGGACATCCACAGCGGCATAACCCAGCGTTCGCGCGTGATCAGGCCGACTCGGGCTAGATCGTCGGCGCGGTATCCGTTGACCTTCATTACTGATCGCCTCCCGGAAAGGCAGCGTCGGATTCGACCCACTCGGGCCGTTGGGGAAGGAACTTCTGACCCCGGTAGTCCTCCGGGATCGCGTACCGCTCGGCCGCCTGCTCGGGCGTGGTGTCGTCGACCGCCGCGAGCTGCTCAGGAGTGGCGCCGAAGTGGATGGCCCACTGGCCAGCGTTCACCGCGAGTTGGTCGAGGTGGTCGGCCGCCGCTCGCTCAGTGGCCAGCGTCAGCAGGTAGCGGGATCGCAGTTCGATCGGGTCACGGCGGGCCGGGTCGAAGACGTCCGGGATCGGACGGAGTCGGGTCACGTAGGCCGAGACCGCAGCCCGCATGCCTGCCCGCAGCGCCAACCACTCCGGTCCCTGGGTGATCAGCTCGGACCGGTACAGGTGCTCAGGTCCGGTCATGCCGCATCACCGGACCACGCCGAGGCGGGCAGATATCGGCCGCGTTCGTCTCGTAGGGGCAGTGCGATGAGTCCGGCGCATCGGGGGCATTCGCCCTGGACGAGCGCGCCGGTCGGGTGAGGTTGGTAGCAGGTGACGCAGTCCCGGGTAGCCGAGCGCCGCGTCGAGTTGTGCTCACTCACGAGGTCTCCCAGGGAAGGAGGACGCGACCCGACAGGAGGGGAAGACGCCGGGTCGCGTCCCGGTCTATGAGGGCTCTCGCGGCCTTGCTCGGGGCGGCGTGAGCAGCGCGGCCCGGAGACCGCATCCCGGACGCGCGGTAGGAGTAGGCGACCCGTCCCCGGCACTGCGAGTGGCCGCCGCCCTTACACCGAGCCCCGTCGACGTAGGGGAAGACGGTCAGGTTCTCGAACTCCACCGGCCGGAACGGCGTCCCCGGAAGCGCTTCAGGGAGCACCGGCTGGACGGGCGCGACGATGGTGATCTTGAGTTCGGCCTGGCCGCGCTTCTGTGCGTCCTCGTCGCCGTCGACGCAGCGCACGACCCACAGCCGCTCGCCGGTTTCCTTGTCTCGCTTCTGGGTGTCGGCTGCTCCGGACTGCTTCCGCTCGAAGTCGATTTCCGGCTCGACGGCCATCGCGAACAGGCCGGCCGCGAATGCCGTGTCCATGCTGATGTGCATACGTCCCTTGATCACGCGAACTCCCTGTGGTTGCCCGCTGCCTCTCTGACAGCGCCAGGCACCTGTCCAGCATGGCTAGCCAAGTTGCATTTCGCAAAGGACTTGGCTAGGCAACCTAGAAAACCTCTAGAGTGTCGGCATGCCCTTTGACCCGGATGACCCCCGCCCGCCCTATCAGCAGGTGGCCTCTGACCTGCGGGCGAAGATCCTGACGAAGCAGTTCGAGCCCGGCGAGAAGTTGCCGTCGGGTCCGGAGTTGTCGAAGCACTACGCCGTGGCGCGGATGACCGTGCAGCAGGCGATCCGCCTTCTACGTGATGAGGGCTTGATCGTGTCCCGCCAGGGAAGCGGCGTCTTCGTCCGAGCCCGCACCGAGCGCCCGGTCGGACTTCGCCCGCACATCGAGCGGGCATTCGAGGCCGAGCACGTGACGGTGGACTTCGCCGGGTTCTCAGGCGAGACACTCGCAGGCGTGATGGCCGAGCCGCTGGACAAGATCCGTGCCGGCCGACTGACGCCGAAGTCTCTTCGCGTACGCGCGCTGGTCCCGGACACGTCTGTTCCGTGGGCGCTCCCGGTCCGTGCCGAAGACCTGGAGGACGACCCGGAGTTCCGCGAGCGCGCCGCCGGTATCACTAGCCGCAGCCTGTCTGCGATCACCGAGGCCGTACACGAGCTGGGGACGCTCGGGCTCGTTCAAGACGCAAAGGCCGAGGTCCGCGTCCACCGCGCGGCGCCCCTTTTCAAGCTCTACATTCTGAACGGGGACGAGGTCTTCTTCGGCTTCTACCCGGTCAGCGAGCACACCGTGACCATCAAGGGAACGGAGCACATCGTGTACGACCTCATGGGCAAGGACGCCACGCTCTTCCACCACTCCGTCACCGAAGATGACACCAGCATCGGCACGCAGTACGTCGAGCAGGCACGCCTGTGGCTGGACAGCATGTGGAACACCGTCGCTAGAGACCACACGCCGTGACCGAGCACGCGGTTGACGATTCCGGGAAGCTAACCGCGCTGCTCTCCCAAGCTCGCTACATCCTGCTCGACTTCGACGGACCGGTCTGCAAAGTCTTCGCCGGTCTCCCCGCGCACGAGATTGCCGCCGAGCTACAAGACCTCGTCGTAAGCCGCGGCTTCGACCTCCCAGTCGAGCTGCACCACACCGGCGACCCGCTCGCGATCCTCCGATGGGCAGCCGACGAGGACGACGACCTTGCCCAGGTCGTCGACAAGGCCCTCACCGACGCCGAAGTCCGCGCCGTCGCCACCGCCGAACCCACCCCCGGCGCCCGCGAATTCCTCGAAGCCTGCCAAGCCACCGGCCGCCCCGTCGCGATAGTCAGCAACAACAGCAGTGAAGCGATCCGCGCTTACCTAAACCGAACTGCGCTGACATCGCTGGTGGCTCATGTCGAGGGTCGGGACCACCAACGGCCGGATCAAATGAAACCGTCACCCTATTTGCTCTTTCGTGCGCTCTCAGTCGGGCGGGAGGCACCAACGGTTGCGGCTTTCGTTGGCGACTCCGTCACTGATGTCCAGGCGGGCAATCGAGCAAGGGTCATGACGATCGGATTCGCAAATAAACTGGGCAAGGTGAGTCAATTGAGCGGTGCTGGCAGCGCCGCCGTCGTACGGAAGCTGACCGAGCTGACCGAATCCATTGCCCGTTTGTAAGCTCGCTAGGCCGACCCCGCGTTACATATCACTGATTTTTGGGCGCGATAGCCATAGGCTCACCAAACGATTTTGCCGATGGCCTCGGCTGGACTTCGATCGTAGGCATCTCCGCTCCAGCGCATAATATGTAGCCTCTTCCGCCCTGCAGAAGTGGCGAGTAGCCACTCGCGTGCACCGTCAGAGAGCTCGGCGTTGGTGATTAGTGCGATTCTATGCGGAGATTTACTTGCCGTAGAAATGGCGCGCTGAATGTCATCTCGAGTGAGTATCCCATCCTTTTTGTACTTAACGATTATCCCCACAGACCCCTTATCTGTCGATAACACAAGGTCAATTTCCCCGTCGGTCGCCACCTGCTCAATTACGGCACTTGGAAACGAAGAAATTAGCATGACCCTTACACGATTCTCGAAGCTGAAGGCGTCTGTTGAGGTCGGTCCGGAAGTGCGAGATGCCACCTTCGGCAATTGCGCAGCGCCTAAGATTCTGAGTAACCTTTCAGACTCGACCATGCCAAAAGTCAGCTGATAAGTGCTCAGTGTATGTATCTCATCGTGGATGAGAGCATTTCTCAAGGCGAGAATCCGTCGAAACACGTGGGTATCGCTGTCCGTCCATGATGGGAGTACTAACAGTGCGGAGAGTGCCCGATCAAGCGGAAGGCTTTCACCTGGCTCCCCCAAGATCCGACCGGCTAAGTCCCGCGCACGACTCTCCAGCTTTGCGAAGTTGGCAATAAATTCCTCCGAGGCAATTTCGTCGGTGGATTCCTCCAGAAGGCCGAGACCTTCAGGTCGACGACGAGATAGATAGCCTAAACCGAGGCCGCCCGCGAGGAGTGAGAGTGGTGCCACGATTAGCGACCAGCCGCTGCCGCTGACTAAGAACATCGTCGGGACCACCAGTAAAGCGGCGTAGGCGAAGAATATGTTCCGAAGGCGAGTCTGTCGGGTTCGAGGATTTCCGCGAACTGGACGCCTCAATGCCGTACTGGTGGTCTCGGATCGCCTAATACCCTCTTTGATGTCCGCCGCGGTGATTTCTCTATCTGTGCGAATGCCGGCGGCGCGAGAAGCTTCGCTGAGGATTCGCTGGGATATTGATAGGAGATGCGTACGAAGCAGCTCTTCTGCGGCGGGCGTGAGTTCGTTCGACTCGAATTCAATGTTCGGAGTAGTTCGAAGCGGCTCAGGCTTGTTCATTTCGCCTCCTGAACCATATGACTAGGTACGCCTGGGCGGAAGCAGCTAGAAGGGTCAACCCCACGGCTGCAGCCCACTGAAAAGTGGAGTTCAGGTAACTCCCGAACATCCCCGCAAGAATCGGTAGAGGTACTAATAGAACCTGTAGGGCAAGCACTCTAAACGGGAGCGTTGCCTTTTTCAGGTGAGGATATCTAACTACCCTGTTGGCTTTTTCGATCATTGTTGCAGTAACTTCTGGCCGGTCAAAGCTTTCGGCTCTTTCACCTTCTTCGAGTCGCGAGGTTTCCCTCGCGAGGGCGCTCGCGAAGCTTTCGACACAACTTTGAAAATGTTCCTGAGCGCCTGAGCTTAGAATGCCTGGAGGGAGGTGAATAGTGACATGCGACTCCCGTTGGATAGCATTCGCGGATTTCGAGTTGCTATGCTCAACGAAATCCCGCACCAGCGGAACATTTGACTCGCCCTGTGCATCCAATTGCCCACGCGCCCCCCGGGCCTGCCTCTGACCGGCTCAGGATAGGCCGTCAGACTCTTCAAGTGGGCCCCGTGCTATCAACGTCCTGCATTTCGGGTTAGATCATCCCGCAATGTTTGTTATGCGATCATTCCGACCTTATATCGGATTCAGCAGTAGTGACCGCCAAAGTCCCGAGCATCGTTGCCGAGTTGCCCTGTAGTAGATCAAGCGGCCCGCCTGCGGCGGGCCGAGCGCGCGCGCCGATGCGAGCGTCTGGTGACGCCGTCGGCGTTCCGCGTCCGGAGCATGCGGCCTCCGGCCGGTCACCGGCCGCGCCGCCACGGCGTCGCATACGACGCGCGACCGCCGGCCATCGTCGGCGAGCTGGCCGCCGTAGCGGCACGCGCTTCATGCGACATGCGAGCACTCAGGCTCCGGGGATGAGGCATCCCGCCTACCGACGACCCAGGCAAGCCGAGCAGATCGTCGTCGGGGTCGCCAGCTTCCATCGAACGGGTTCACGATGTGGTGACAGGTGGCGACCCCGACGCCGCCCCGCTCCCCGGTGGGTGGGTCGACGGCAGACGGGATGCAGGTAAGAGGGGTTCGAGCGCGGGCCATCCACGGGCCAGAAGCCGGGGTAACGCAGTGGTCAACCAGGCCACTTCAGGCCACGCTCACCAGCTCGAACGCCGAGCGTCCTGCGGTACTGGTGCGATTCCCAAGCTGACAGTGCGAGTTCGATTCTCGTCACCCGCTCAAAGGTGGGGCCTCTGTGTCAGCGGGATGCGCTGACCAGGGGCCTTTTCGCAATGCCGCCCCGGGGCCGAGCCCCGGACCCCACGGTGCGTCTGGTGCCGGTTTGAGGATGGCGGGTCATCCACGGGCCACCAGCTCGTCGGCCGCGCCTCTTGCGGCCAGGGTGCCGGCCCGTCGGTGACCGTCTCGCAGCGCCGCCGGCGGCCCGACCCCGCAACCGGCACCTTGTGCCGCCATCGCTGCGTTGCGGGGATCACCCGCAACGCAGTGTCGCTGCGGCTCAGGCGAGTCAGGTGATCTTGATCGCGCTGGCCTTGTCGTTGAACGACGTGCCACCCAACTCCAGGTGGGTGAGGCTCTTGACGGTCTTCGAGGCGCCAGTGCAGTTGGCGTGCTCGTAAACCGTGATCTGGCGCCCGCTGCGATTCTCGATGAAGCTGGCCTCGTCGTTGAAGGCGTCCGGCACGAAGGAGCGGCAGCCTTCGACCTGGGCCGGGTATTGCCGCCAGAGCTGGCCGTTGTAACCGGAGTGTTCGAACAAGCAGATCGTGCCGGTGTACTTCGCACAATCATCCAGGGATGCCTGGGCCGGCTGAGCCGCGAACAGGGCCGCCGTGAGGCCGAGCGCTGCAGCGAGTGAGGCGCTTGCCGCACGGCGACGTGTGGGTCGGCGGCCCGCGATGAGTTCTGTCCTAAGGAGACGCATGGGGCGGAGGGTAGCGACTGGGACCAAGCCCGATGCCGAGTCGGATTCGGCGATGTCGTCGTGCCTCAGCTTCGCCGGCCATGACCACGGCGATGAGTTGCGCCTTGCTCCAGCCGGATGGGTCGGCGACCTTAGGTTACGAAGCTCGCAACGGGCCCGCTGATCAGGCCGACGCGAACAGTACGGAGCAACCACGAGCGAAAGGGCTTCCGACGCCGGTCCTCCCTCGCCGACTACCTGGAAGAACTCCGAGCGGTCCCTGTTTCCCGAGCTTGGTCAGGTCGGCCGCAGGGGCGTCCGCCAACGCCAGGTAGTGGCCGCGAGTCATGCCACTCCACAATTCGACTCGGGCTCCACACCTGGGTGCGCCCTACCGCCTTATCCGGCGCGGGCATCTGTTCGCGCGCGAAGGCCAGGGCCAAAGAGCTGCCTCCGGCGGGGATCTTCCAGCAAGGGGGGCCTGCCTACCGCGACGACCCGAGAGACCTGAGCAGACCGCCAGCCAGGGGCACCAGCCTCCAGTGGGCGCGTCAATCGTGCGTTGACGGGTGGCGCCCCGGGCCGTCCACCCGCTGCCCTGTGGGCGGGTCGACAGCAGACGGGATGAGCCCATCATCCCTGCCCCTCCCCCAGCGTCAGTCACGCTCAGTGGAGAAGGAACGATTCAGCTTCACGCCCGCTCGTCGGTATGCGCTTCCCGGTCCAGCGCTCTCGGAGCGTGTCGTCGCGGCACTGAGCCCTCAACCCACCACGCGGTAGTGGGTCGTGAGCCGTCCGTTCTCCCACACGTGGAACGCCAGGGCCGGCGGGGCGTCCAGGTCGACGATCCGGTCGCCGCCGGCCTCCCACGGCAGGAGCAGCGTCGACACCACGCCGGGGGCCACCAGTAACGGCCGTCCCGCGAACATCGACACGGCGGCCGTGTGCGCGTGCCCGGTCAGAACCGCGACGACCTGGGGAAAGTCGGCCAGCACGCGGGCCAGATCCTCCTCGCCGGCCAAGCGGATCTCGTCGATGTAGGGCTGGTGCAGCACCACCGGCGGATGGTGGAAGCAGACGAACGCCGGGACGTCGAGCGGAAGCGTGGCCAGCGAGCCCCGTATCCACTCGAGCGTCTCGGGGGCGAGCAGGCCGTCGTGGCGACCCGGGATCGAGGAGTCGCAGAGCAGCAACGCCGGGCCCTGGTCGCCCAGGCGATGGAGCCGGTTCACGGGCTCGTCGCCACCGGTCGGGTCGCCCAGGAGGACGGTCCGGTAGGGCTCCCGCCGGTCGTGGTTGCCGGGGCAGGTGAAGAGGTTGCCCCGGTCGGCGAACAGCTTCGCGGCTTCCTCGTACTCGGCCGGAGCACCGTGGTCGGCGATGTCGCCGGTCACCAGGATGACGTCGACCGAGCTGCGGTCGAGGTAGTCGAACACCGCGCCCGCGCGACGTGCCGCGCGCGGGCCACCGTCCAGGTGCAGATCACTCAGGTGCGCGATCACGGTCATCGGTCGAGCGTTTCACATGAAACGAGAGCCAACCGGCGGCCGCGATCCCGAGGCCGAAGATCACCGTGCCCGGAATGATCGCGTACCCCTCCTTGGGCACCGCGGGCGCGAGCACGAGGCCGAGCGTGGTGCCGAGGAAGGACAGCGTGATCCAGAGCGGCAGGAGCTTGTGCCGCAGCGCACCGAAGACGATGAGCAGCGGCCCGATCAGCAGCGGCAGCCCGGACACCAGCCCGAACAGGACCGTCGATTCCTCGATCGCGGTGAAGCCGTCCCGGCCCACGGCGGGGGCCACGTAGGCCTCGGCGTAGGAGCTCACCGGCATCAGCACGAGCGCGACCCACAGGAATCCGAGCCCGACGACCGCGGCCTTCGATCGGGCCAGTCGCTGTCTCAGCGCTCCCAGGCCGGCCGCGACGAGCACGGCCCCGGCGGCGAAGACGACGTGGGCGCCGGCCCAGGTGGGGTAGGTCAGGGCGGCCTCGTCGTGCTCCCAGGGGTGCATCGCGTTGCCGATGGCGAAGAGCACTCCGCCTGCGGTGACGGCGAGCGCTCGGAGGTCGGTGGTGGGCGGGGCGACGACGGTCGTGGTGGTCATGGCCCGCACCGTGCGCCTGCGCGCTTGCTCCCGGGTTGCCAGGTGGATCGCAAGAGCTTCACAAGCGGCTTCGCCGACAGTTCGAGGCGTCGAGATCCGACCCGAGAGAAGAGGCACCGCCATGACCCGCCCGATCGACGTCCGTCCCCGCTCCGCCGGCGAACCGGTCCCCGACATCCTCGGCATGAAGCTGGCCCACCGCGTGATGCTCAAGGACGCGGCCCGGCTCGTCGCGCTCGCCGAGGACCTCGCCGCCGGGCGAACCGTCAGCGACCGGCCGCGGGCGAAGGCGGTCGCCGCGTACGTCGTGGACTTCGCCGACTCCGTGCACCATCACCACACCGCCGAGGACGAGATCCTGTGGCCGGTCATCGAGGCGTCGGCGGGGCCGCACATCGACCTCACCGCGCTCAGCGACGACCACAGCGCGCTCGACCCGCGGCTCGATCAGCTGCGTGCGGCCGCGGCCCGGTTCGCGGCCGCGCCGAGCGAGGACAGCGCCACCGTGCTGGCGGTGGGCCTGGCCGAACTGCGTGACCTGCTGAACGAGCACATCGCCGACGAAGAGGTGTCGGTCTTCCCGGTGATCGAGGAGTACGTCTCGGTGTCGAACTGGCAGGAGGTCGAGTCGCGGATCCAGAAGCGCGCGTCGCTCACGTTCGAGATCCCGCGTGTGGTGGCGGCGACGACACCGACCGAGTACGCGACGCTCCGGGCCGAAGCGCCGCTGCCCGTGCGGCTCATGATCGCGCTCCTGGTGCCGCGCTTCCGCCGTCGCGAGCGGGCCGTGTTCGGATCAGAGACCCAGCGCTCCTAGCTCGGTGGTCACGTGTTCGCGGACCCGGGCGGCGCCGGCCCGGTGGGCGGCCGCGGCCTCCGCGTCACCCAGGAACTCCGCGATCGCGGCCAGCGCGTCGTCGACCGGGCCGACCGGCATCGTGCCGGAGTCCAACCCGGCCACCCGCCCGGCGTACGGCAGCAGGGCCGCACGGGCGGCGATCGCCTCGGCGGTGTCCCCGAGCCGCGCCGCCGCGTGCGCCCGCATCGCGGTCGTCATGAGCCAGTAGTAGTCCCGGGCCACCGGCACCCGCTGCGCCCAGGCCGCCCGCGCGTCCGCTTCCCGCCCCGCGTCCAGCCGGCACAGCGCCACCACCTCGGACATCGCGCCGGGGATCGCGTCGGCCAGCCAGTCGGCGTCGCCGACCACCGGGGACAGGTCCCGCCGGTCGAACCCCACGACGACCCGGCCGACGAGCGCCATCAGCCCGCCGTTCGTGGCGCCGGTCTCGGCCAGCCGCGCCGCGACCACCTCGTACTGCTGCAGGCCCTCGTCGTGCCGCCCGGCCAGCACGAGCAGCGCGCCGGAGAAGATCCCGATGACCCCGAGCAGGTGACCGAGCTGGCCACTGCTCGACAGCGCCACCGCCTGGTCGACGTGCGACCGCGCCCGCGTCAGGTCGGTGCGACCGGCGCAGGTCAGGAACAGCAGCCAGTGCGCCACCGCCTGGTAGTCGACCAGACCGGCGTCGGTGGCCACCTCGAGCAGCTCGGCGGCCAGCGCGTCACGTTGATCGGCGAGGTCGGGTCCGAGCGCCGCGTACGTGCGTACGTTCAGCGCCTCGCACAGCAACCGCGGGTTCCCCTCGGCCCGGGCCAGCTCGAGCGCCTCCGCGCTGGTCCGCAGGGCTTCGTCGTCGTCCTCGCCTTCGATTTCCCGGAACAAGGCACACAACAAGCCGATGCGGACGCTCGGCGCGAGCGTTCGTCCGTGGAGCAGCTCGCGGAGCGGGTCGAGGAGCTCGGCACTGATCGTGCTCTGCTCGCGGACCCGCCAGACGAGTGGTGCGTCCCAGGCGGCGAGCGCCCGGACCAGCTGGTCGTCGTCGGCGAGGTCGGTCGCGATCCGCACCGCGGTGTGCTGCTGCGTCCGCGCGGTCATCGCGTCACCGGCGCGGGCGTGCGCCGAGATCGACGGGAGCAGCAGTTCGAGCTGTTCGGCGGGGCTCCGGTCGGCGGCCAGCCGGACCGCGGTGGCCCACTGCTGCGCGGCCTCGCCGAGCGCCCCCAGCTTCTCGGCGGCGCGTGCGGCCGCGACCACGTACGCGATCGCCCGCTCGTCGTTGCCCGAGGCCACGGCGTGGTGGGCCAGCGTGGCCGCGTCGGCGTCCCGGTCGGCCAGGGTGCGGAGCGCGGCGGCGTGCAGCCGGGTCCGGCGCAGCACGGGCGTGTCGGCGTAGAGCGTGTCGCGGATCAGCGCGTGCGCGAACCGCACCCGGCCGGGCGCCGGTTCGTCGAGCAGTCCCGCGAGCACCGCGGTTTCCAGTGCGTCGATCATCTCGTCGGGGTCGCGACCGGCCACGTCGGCGAGCAGATCGACGTCGACTTCCCGGCCGAGTGCCGCGGCCTGACGCAGCACGGTCACCGACGGGCCGGGGAGCCGGGCGATCCGCCGCCGCAGCACGTCGCCGACGCCGGTCGGGACGACGGTGCGCGCGGCCGCCGTGCCCTCGGCGGCCATCAGCCGGGCCAGCTCGCGGACGAAGAGCGGGTTGCCGCCGGTGCGCTCCCGGAGCAGCGCGACGACACCCTGGTCGACGAGCGGCAGGCCGGCGGCGCGGGCGAGCCGTTCGATGCCGTCGTCGTCGAGGCCGGTCAGTGCCTCGCGGTGCGCGCTGGCCACCGCGAGGGCGGCGCGGGTCGCCGCGAGCTGGTCACCGTCCTCCGAGCCGCGGTAGGTCGCGAGGACGACGACCGGCAGCACCGACACCTGGTCGACGATCTGGCGCAGGAGTTGCAGGGTCAGACCGTCCGCGCGGTGGACGTCGTCGAGCACGATCAGCAGCGGCGCGCTCTTCGTCACATCGGTGACCAGGGCGGCGACGGCACGCGCGAGCCAGAACGCGTCGCCGGTGGTGCCTTCGACCGGGCGTTCGGCCAGCAGCGGTGCGAGCGCCGGGTCGTCGGAGTCACCGGGCAGCGCACGGACGACCTCGCTCCACGCCCAGGCCGGTGGCGCGCCGTCGACCTCCGGGCAGCGACCCCAGGCGACCTGCCAGCCCTGGTGACGCAGTTCAGCGGTGACGGTTTCGGCCAGCGTGGTCTTGCCTGCCCCGGCCTCACCGGCCACCCAGACGACGCCGGCGCCCGTCCGGCCGGTGACCGCCCCGACGATGCGCGCCGTCTCGGGTGCGCGCCGCTCCACGGCCGGCTCCGCGGCCCGGGAGGTGACCGCGGGGACCACGGCGGCCGGGCGCGGCGCGTCCAGGTCGGGCGACTGGGTGAGCATCGCCGACTCGAGCTCGCGCAGGGCCGGGCTCGGATCGATGCCCAACTCGTCGGCCAGATGGGCACGTGCCTCACGCAGGACGGCGAGCGCCTCCGCCTGCCGGCCGCTGCGGTAGAGCGCCAGGCTCAACAGCCGGACGGCCTCTTCCCGGGTGGGGTGGTCGTGCAGGTGTCGTTGCAGGTCCGGTACGAGCAGCGCGGCCCGGCCGAGCGAGAGTTCGGCGTCGGCACGGCTTTCCCGGGCCACCAGGCGCAGGCCGTCCAGCCGGGCGATCTCGGGTACCGCCCAGGACGCGTCGGCGGACTCGGCGTACGCGGGGCCGGACCAGCAGTCGAGCGCGCGGGTGAGCAGCTCGCTGCGGGCCGACGGATCGGCGGTGGCCTGCGCCTGCTCGAGCAGGGCCTCGAAGCGCCAGGCGTCGACCGCGTCCGTGGGAAGCGCCAGCGCATAGCCGGGTGCGGCGCTGACCAGCACCGTGGCCGCGGTGCGCCGGGCTCGCTCCGGCTCTAACGCCCGGCGCAGGTGCGACACGTGCACCTGGAGTGTGGCCAGGGCCTTCGGCGGTGGCTCACCGTCCCAGAGGTCGTCGATGAGCCGATCGGTGGAGACGACGTGCTGCCGGGCCATGACCAGCCGGGCGATGACCGAGCGTTGACGCGGTCCGCCGAGGTCGATCGGTACCCCGAGCCGGGTGGCCCGCACCGGACCGAGCACCGACAGCGTGATTGGCCCCATGACTCGGGAAGATATCCGCTTCCGGTAGCAGACCGGGGCTCACGCCTCCAGCGGGAACGTCAGGCAGGTCAGGCCGCTGACGTCCAGCCGGGTCGTCGTCGGGGTGGTGACGAGGCTCAGCAGCTCCGCGCCGCAGCCCCGGCAGCGCATGACCAGGCCGGGCCCGCCGAAGTAGACGCGGGTGTCGGCGAGCATCGACGTCCGGCCGCAGCTGGTGCACTGCCCCTCCACGGTGGTGGCCTCCACCGCCAGCAGTTCCTGTAACGGGCCGGCCGCGGCGTTGCCGTCGACGTACCCGTAGTCGTTGTCCACGGTTGCTGCCTCTCACCTGGGATGCCTCATTCTCTTGCTCAGCAGCGTCGCGATCAACGGGGCGAGCAGCAGCATGACGAGCAACCGCAGGATCTGGACGGTGAGGATCAGCGTCGTGTCGGCTCCGGTGCTGGTGGCGGTGGCCAGCACGGCGTAGAGCCCGCCGGGCGTGGTCGCGAGATAACCGTCGAGCGGGGACGCGCCGGCGAGGCTCAGCAGCGGGATACCGACCGCGGCCGTGGCCACGATCAGCACCAGCACCAGTGTGATCGCGAGCGGGAGCACCCGCCGGACCGAGCGCAGGCTCTCCCGGGTGAACGACAGCCCCACCTGGAGCCCGATGATCGCGTAGGCGACCTGCTCGACCGCGGCCGGTGCGGTGGCGCCGTGCGCGACGCCGGTGACGGTCAGGACCGCGGACAGCACCATCGGGCCGAGGAGCGAGAGCGCCGGCACCCGGGGCAACAGGCGGGCCAGCACGACGCCGACGGCGGCGCAGAGGACGGTGAACAGCAGGTTCCCGTGGCCCGGGGCCAGTTCGGCACCGGTTCCTTCACCGGCCGGGAGCGTTCCGGCCACGATCGGCATCGAGACCACGATGACCAGCACCCGCAGGTATTGGACGACGGCGACGACCCGCTGGTCGGCGCCGAGATCCTTACTGATCGCGGTGAGCCCGGACGCACCTCCGGCGACCAGCGCGAACGAGCCGGTGACCGCGCCGACGTCGCGGTGCAGGCCGAGCAGCGCGCCGGCGGCGAGGCTCACCAGGAGCGTGGCGACGGTCGCGGCGAGAACGACCAGCCAGTCGCTCGCGAGCGAGCCCAGCGCGCTCGGCTGCACCAGTGCGCCGATCAGCACCCCGACACAGGCCTGGGCGAGCCGGTTCGCGGACTCGGGCAGCCGGACGCGAGCCCGGTCGGCGTCGGCCGCCTCCGCTCGGGACCGCGCGAACCGACCGGCGAAGGGCCGGACGGACACCACGACGCCGACGAGCAGCGCGGCGAAGAGCGTCGCGGACGGGAGGCCGACGGCGTCGAGCGCGAACGCCAGGAGCGGAACTGCGGCGGCGATCGGGATCCAGACCATCAAACCCAGCCTAAGCGGGCTGGGAGAAAGATCTCGGAGGGGTGGGAATGATCCGAGGGCCGGGTACCTTGTAGAGAGTGCCGGTCCGGTCCATGCCCCCGGGCCTCACCTTCAGCCGCTACGAGCGGCCACTCGCCGAGAGGCGGCTGCCGGGCCGGCACACCAAGCACTACGGGCGCGGTCTCATTCGTGAGGCCGCGCCCGTTCAGTTTTCAGCGAGCGCACCCAGCGGGCCTGCCAGGGCATTTCCACGGCCTTGGGGTCATAGGCCTGTCGCACCCACGCCACCGCCTGGTCCGCGGGCATCCCGTCCAGCACCGCGAGCGCGGCCAGCGCCGTGCCGGTCCGTCCCCGGCCGCCCATGCACGCCACCTCGACGAACGCGCCGTCGTGGGCCTTCGTCAGCGCTTCGTTGAGTGCGTCGATCGCGTCGGCGCGGTCGCGGGGAACCCAGAAATCGGGCCAGACGATCCGGCGGTGCGGCCAGGCCGGCAGCGGCCCTGCCACCAGCGCGACCAGGAAGTCCGCCGGAGTGTCCGGCACGTCACGCATCCGGCGGCCCCGCACCCGCACCCCGGACGGCAACTCCACGACGCCAGTCATGCCTCCACTTTGTCGTACCCGGGCCCTAGCGTGCACGGCCATGACGCAGATCGAACGAACGCGAGCCGGGTACGACGCGATCGCCGCCGAGTACGCCGAACACTTCGCCGGTGACGACTTGAGCCGTCGCCCGATCGACCGGGCGTTCGTCGCCGCGTTCGCCGAGCTCGTGGTCGCCGACTCCGGCCCGGGGGCGCGGGTGGTCGACGTGGGGAGCGGCCCCGGTGACCAGACCGCGTTCTTGCAGGCGGCGGGCCTGGAGCCCACCGGCATCGACCTCTCCGCGCGCATGGTCGAGGTGGCACGCGAGCGTCACCCGCAGATCGAGTTCGAGGTCGGCTCGATGCTCGCGCTACCCCAGCCCGACGGGTCGCTGCCCGCTCTCTCCGCGATGTGGTCGATCATCCACGTCCCCGACGAGCTGTTGCCGACCGCGATCGGGGAGTTCGCCCGTGTCCTCGCGCCGGGCGGCCACGCACTCCTGATCTTCCAGACCGATGCCGAGACACGGCACTTCGACGAGGTGTTCGGCATCCCGGTCGACCTCGACTACCTGCGCCACCCGGTCGAACGGGTGGTGGGCCTGCTGGAGGCGGCCGGCCTCCGCGTGCACACCCGGATGCGCCGCGAGCCCGACGACACGATGACCGCGCCGCACGCGTTCCTGCTCGCCCGCAAGACACGATGACCGGATGGACGGTGCGGCTCAGCAGTACCTCGACGCTCTGATCGCGGCCGCTCGAGGCGTCCTCGGGGAGAACCTCGTGGGCGCCTACGCGGCCGGGTCGATCGGGCTGGACGCCTTCCAGCCCGGCCGCAGCGACGTCGACGTGGCGCTCACGGTCACGGATGCGCTGCCCGAGCCGCAGAAGCGTGCACTCGTGGCCGCGCTCCGGCACGAGAACCTGCCGTGCCCGGCGCGCGGCCTCGAGTTGGTCGTCTACCGCTGCGCGGTGGCGCGGTCGGGCACGGCCGAGCCGGGGTTCGAGGTCGAGTTGAACAGCGGCCCGCGGATGGACTTCCGCGAGACCTACTCCCCCGACGCGAGACCGGTCGCCGACGGACTCTTCTGGTACGCGCTGGACCGCAGCATCCTGCACCAGGCCGGCCGGACGTTGTTCGGTGCGCCGGCGGCGGAAGCCTTCGCCGACGTACGGCCGGCCGAACTGCACCAGCTCCTGGTCGACGCCCTGAGCTGGTGGATCGCGCGGCCGACACCGCCCGGCGACGAGCCGGCGCCCGGCACCGAGGACGCGATCCTCGGCGCGTGCCGCTCGCTGGTGAAACACCGCCACGGCGGTTGGCTCCCGAAGATCGCCGCCGGTCGGCGCCTGGCCACCGAGCCGACCGCACCCGATCGGGTCGCGTCGATCGAGAAGGCGATCGCGGCACGCACCGGTGGGCCACCGCCGTCCGGCCCCGAGGCCCGGGCCTTCCAGCTCTGGGTACTGGACGAGATCAGCGGCTCGCCAGCACGTCCAGGTAGTGCTGGTTGAGCATCACGCCGAGCACGTTGCCGAACGGGTCGACGACCGACGCGGTGACAAAACCGGGGCCGCGTTCGGTCGGCTCGTCGTGCTCGGTGGCGCCGAGTTCGAGCAGCCGCGCGTAGGCGGCCTCGACGTCGTCGACGGCCCAGTACGCCACCACACCCGCTCCGGGGGCTGTCGGCGGTGCGAAGCGGCGGTCGAGCAGACCGAGTTCGTGCTGGTAGTCGCCGATGCGGAACTCGACGTAGGCCGGCGGGCCTTCGACCGGCCGCTCGAAGTAGGGCGCGACGCCGAGCAACGTCGAGTACCAGGCCACCGCGGCCGGGACGTCGTCGGCGAAGTACGTGATCGTGGTGAGTCCGCGCAGCATTTCTGAGCTCCTTCGATCGGGTGAACTCAGCATCCGCCCCAAAGTGCTCACCCTCTGAGCACTTTCGGCGGGAGACTGGACTCATGCGCGCCGACCGCCTCGTGGCCACCCTGCTGCTGCTCCAGGCCCGCGGCCGGGTCACCGCGGCCGACCTCGCCACCGAGCTCGAGACCAGCGTCGCCACCGCCCGCCGGGACCTCGAGGCGCTCTCCGCCGCCGGGATCCCGGTCTATCCGCAGCCCGGCCGCGGTGGCGGCTGGTCACTCGTCGGGGGTGCGCGCACCGACCTGAGCGGGCTCTCGGCGCCCGAGGCCCAGGCCCTGTTCCGGCTGGTGGGGCCGGCGGCCGCGGTGTCCGACGAGGCGAAGACCGCGCTGCGCAAACTCGTCCAGGCGCTCCCGAAGACGTTCCGCGCCGACGCCGAGGCGGCCGCCGGTGCCACGATGATCGACCCCACGCGCTGGGGTGAACGGGACCGCAGCCGACCGGCCCGCGTCGACGAGCTGCAGACCGCGATCGTCCGGCAGCGCAAGGTCCGGCTGGTCTACGTCAACGGCCGGCGTGAGCGCACCGAGCGCGTGGTGGAGCCGTGGGGGCTCGTCGACAAAGACGACGTCTGGTACCTGATCGCCGGCACCGCGAACGGGCGGCGGACGTTCCGCGTCGACCGGATGCTCGACGCGGAACCGACCGACGAGCCGAGCACCCGGCCGGACGACTTCGCCCTCGCCGAGGCCTGGGCCGAGGTGGTCGGCGAGGTGGAGGAACGCCGGTCACGCACCTGGGCGACCGTCACGATCGCTACCCGGTTCGTGCCGATCCTGCGGAACCACTTCGGCCGCCACTGCCACGTGGAGGCCGAGAGCGACGACCGGTCGACCGTCCGCGTCGGCGCCCCCACCGCGCTCGACATCGCCCGCAACCTCGCCGGTTGGGGCAGTCAGGTGCAGGTGATCGAACCCGAACCGGTCCGGGCCCACCTGGCCCGGATCGGCTCGGAACTCGCGGACCTCTACCGGGCGAGGTAGGACGCCAGCGCCTTCAACGCGGGTTCGAAGACCTCCGCCGGGAAGAACGCGGTCCAGCGGGCCGCGTCGTCGGACTCGAACACCGCGCTGTACTCGAGGAACGATCGGCCGTCCGAGACCGGCGTCACGCGGAGCGTCGCGATGTAGTCGGTCACCGGGAACGGCGGCGTGCCGACGAACTCGTAGCTGTAGGTGCGTTCGAGGTCGGACAGCGCCAACAGACGTTCCCGAATAGTGCCCTCGCCGAGCTGGAACGACCGCACGGCCCCGACCTGGTCAGCGGCTTTGCCGTCTTCGATGTGGCTCTCGCTGCACGCCTCCGACCACCACGTCGCGAGTCCGTTGAAATCGCGGGCCACCGCCCAGACCGCGGCGGCGTCGTGCTCGAACACGGTGCTGTAGTACGACCGGGCCATGGAACTCCTCCTAGGACGAGAGTGCGGTCAGTCCGGCCCGCAGCATGGTCGGCTCGTGCCAGACCGGTAGCCGCAGGAACGTGCGTTGTCCGTCGTACGTGGAAAAACTCGGTCCGGCGGCCACGCGGACGCCGGCCCGCTTGCCGCGCTCGGCCAGCGCGACGGCGTCCTGGCCGGTGTCGACCCAGAGGCCGGAGCCACCGTCGATCGGGTTCCAGTGCCAGTCGGGATACGCGCACCGCAACTCCGACTCGGTGGCCGCCAGCGCCTCGGTCAGCATGGTCCGGCGCTGGTGCCGGGCCACGTCGGTACGTGCGATCAGTTCGACCGCGACGAGCTGGTCGGCGACCGAGGACGCGAGGTCGACGGCTTTGCGCAGCTCGATCAGCCCGTGGACGCGGGTCTCGCTGGCCCGGATCCAGCCGATGCGGACGCCGCCCCAGAACAGCTTCGAGGTGCTGCCGACGGTCACCAGCAGTTCGGGGTCGACGAGCCCGGCCAGCGTGCGTGCCACCGGCGCGCCCGCGAGCGTCAGATCGGCCGAGCAGGTGTCCTCGATGGTGGGCAGCCCGACGTCGTTGATCAGCGTGGCCAGCTCGGCGCGGCTCCCGTCCGTCATGCTCCGGCCGGTCGGGTTGTGGATAGCGGTCTGGCAGAACAGAGCCTGGGGTCTGCGGCTCGACGCGTGACGCACCTGCTCGACGTCGAGGCCGCCGCCGGCGAGCGGGATGCCCTCGGCCCGCGCGTCGGTCGAGCGCAGCACCTCGAGCACACCGCGGTACGTCGGCTCCTCGGTCAGCACCAGGTCGCCGCTGCCGGCCAGGCTGGTGACCGCCAGCCAGGTGGCCTGCTGGGCTCCGGAGGTGACGAGGATCTGTTGCGGGCGGGTGGGCAGGCCGTCACGGGTGTACTGGTCGGCGATGGCCTGGCGGAGCACCGGCAGCCCGGCCGGGAAGTAACCGTCGGTCGCCAGGTAGGCGGTCAGCTCGGCGCGTGGCCGGGCGAGCACGTCCGCCGCGACCGGCGAGGCGGGCAGCGCACCGGTCGACAGGTCGATGACGTCGGCCGGCGCACTGGTGAACGAGAAGAGCCGACCGCTCGGGCGGCCGTGCAGCTGGCTGCGCGCCGACCGCACCCGCGAGCCCGACCCGCGGCTGGTCGCCAGGTAACCGCGGGCTTCGAGGCACTCGTACGCGGACGTCACCGTTCCACGGGAAACCAGGAGCGCGGAGGCGAGCCGCCGCTGCGGCGGCAACAGGGCACCGGCGGGCACCAGCCCGGCGTCGATCAGCTCGACGAGTGCGGTGACCAGGTCGTCGGTGAGGGTGGCCGACCCGGTCGTCCAGCCACCGAGCAGACGGCAGACCTCACTCGCGTCCAGTGCCGTCATCGCCACTCGTGCACTGTCCCACTGCTGCGGGATCCAGGCGTGGGCCAATCCTCGAAAATTGGCCCAGATCTGCCGGGCTCGGCCCGCCTAGCCTCGGCGTAACCGTTCGTACGTGAGAGGAACAGGTCAATGGCGACCGTGGCACTGCTCGGCACGTTCGATACCAAAGGCGAGGAGTACTCGTGGCTGCGGAACCGCCTGGTCGAGGCCGGCGTCGACGTCGTCGCCATCGATGTCGGCTCGTTCTCCGACAGCACCCTCGCGGACGTGCACTCCGACGAGGTACTGCGCGCCGCCGGCGCCGACCCGGACACGCTGCGTAAACGCCGCGACCGCGGCGAGATGATGACCGCGATGGGCACCGGCGCCGCCCTGGTCGTCCGCCGGTTGTTCGACGAGGGCCGCCTGCACGGGCTGCTCGCCGTGGGTGGTTCCGGCGGGTCGTCGGTGGCCGCGCCCGCGATGCAGGTGCTGCCGATCGGCGTCCCCAAACTGCTGGTGTCGACGATGGCGAGCGGCGACGTGCAGCCGTACGTGGGTGAGGTCGACGCGACGCTGATGTACTCGGTCGTCGACGTGGCCGGGATCAACTCGGTCTCCGAGGCCGTCCTGGGCAACGCGGCCGCCGGTATCGCGGGCATGGCTCGCGCGTACGCCGAGCGTGTTCCGGCCGGGGACCGGAAGCCCCTCGTCGGCCTGACGATGTTCGGCGTCACCACCCCGGCCGCCGACGAGGCCCGCGAGCGCCTCACCGACCTCGGCTACGAGGTGCTCGTTTTCCACGCGACCGGCACCGGTGGCCGGGCGATGGAGAAGCTGGTGGAGTCCGGTCTGCTGGCCGGCGTCTGCGACCTGACGACGACCGAGCTGTGCGACGACCTGGTCGGCGGCGTGCTCAGCGCCGGTCCGTCGCGGCTGGAGATCGCCGGGCAGCTCGGCCTGCCCCAGGTGGTGAGCGTCGGCGCGCTCGACATGGTGAACTTCGGCCCGCGCGAGACCGTGCCGCCGCAGTTCGAAGACCGGAACCTGTTCGTGCACAACCCCACGGTGACGCTCATGCGGACGACGTCGGCGGAGATGGCCGAGCTGGGGCGCCGGATCGCCGGCAAACTCGCCGCCGCCACCGGACCGACCGCGCTGTTCCTGCCGCTGCGCGGAGTGAGCGCGATCGACGTCGACGGTGGTCCGTTCCGGGACGCGGACGCCGACAAAGCGCTGTTCGACGCGTTGCGTGCGGGGTTGGCGGGGTCCGGCGTGTCCGTCTACGAGCTGGACGTGGCGATCAACGACGCTGGGTTCGGCGCCGCGGCGGCGGAAGCGTTGCACGCGTACATCAAGGGGGCTTCGTGACTCGGCAGGACATCTTGGCGCGCTTCCGGGCCGCGGTGGCCGAAGGACGACCGATCATCGGCGGCGGCGCCGGGACCGGGATCACCGCGAAGTCGGCCGAGGCCGGCGGCATCGACCTGCTGATCATCTACAACTCGGGCCGGTTCCGGATGGCCGGGCGTGGGTCGTTGTCGGGCCTGCTGCCCTACGGCGACGCGAACGCGATCGTGATGGACATGGCGTCGGAAGTGCTCCCGGTCGTGTCGCGGACGCCGGTTCTGGCCGGGGTGTGTGGCACTGATCCTTTCCGCGTGATGCCGCACTTCCTGCGGCAGATCCGCGACATCGGCTTCGCGGGCGTGCAGAACTTCCCGACCGTCGGGCTGATCGACGGGGTGTTCCGCGCGAACCTCGAGGAGACGGGGATGGGGTTCGGGCTCGAGGTCGACATGATCCGGGCCGCGCACGAACTGGATCTGCTCACCGCGCCGTACGTGTTCGACGAGGAGCAGGCCGCGGACATGGCGCGGGCAGGCGCGGACATCCTGGTGCCGCACATGGGGCTGACGACGTCCGGGACGATCGGGGCGCAGACCGCGCTGTCGCTGGAGGAGGCGGCCCAGCGTGTTCAGGCACTGGCCGACGCCGCACGTCGGGTGAACCCCGACATCCTGTGCCTGTGCCACGGCGGTCCGATCGCCGAGCCGGCGGATGCCCAGTACGTGCTCGACCACACCGAGGGCGTGGTCGGCTTCTTCGGCGCCTCCTCGATCGAACGCCTCCCCACCGAGGTGGGCATCCGACGCCAGACCGAGGACTTCAAGGCCCTGACGTTCAACTCTTGACCCGATCGGAAAGAGTAGGACGCATGGTCATCGTGGCGGGACAGATCGTGGTGGCGGCGGCGGACCGGGAGGCCTACCTGGCCGGGTGCGTCAAAGTCGTCGAGTTGGCGCGCGCCGCGGAGGGGTGTCTCGACTTCTCGATCGCGGCGGACCTCGTCGATCCGGGCCGGATCAACGTCTTCGAACGGTGGGAGTCGCAGGAGGCCGTCGAGGCGTTCCGCGGCAGCGGCCCCGAGGAGGGCCAGTCCGCCGCGATGCTCTCCGCCTCGGTGGCCGAGTACGACGTCGCCGACGTCCGCTCGCTCACCTGACCGTACGCGGCGAACGGCTCGAACCCGCACTGATGGGTCGTCATGTGCTCCGACCCATGGCCGGGCCGAGGTTAGCCAGAGCCGAAGACCTTCCGAAATTCTCGATCGAGGGCTCCGGCGAATCCTGGAGACAGGCCAATGGTGAGTTGCCAGTCCAGATCCAAAGAATCGTCACTCCCGCTGGCCAGGTAGGGCTGAATTGTGTTGGCCTCCAAGATGAGCCGATCCGCGTAGTCATGGACGGTTCGAATGGGCGATTCCATGAGCTCCGCGAGTCGATTCTTGAGCTCTCGGAACTCACTGCTGATTCCTGTGATTGAGTAGTTCGGGCGCTTTGCTGATGAGTTCGCCAGCTGCGGCGAGGCGCTGAATGCCGAAGTGCAGGAAGTCCTCACGTTCGACGTAAGCGCCGTTGGACCGTGCGTACCCGAGCTCGAAGTCGAGAAATCGCGGCTCCCGCTCCTGAACGGCGTTCCACAGCCTGTCAGCCAAGAGCATGTATTCCCAGCCGGAGGGACGTTCCGCGAGGAGCCGTTGTCTGGCCCGGATTGACATCGGGACCGGAACCGGCTCGCGCTCGGTCGTGGCCTTCCGTGGCTGAGCGGGCATCGAGAGCTTGACCAGCACCGCACGAGCAACATCTTCCGGTGAGTGCTGCCTGGCGTCCAAGTAACCTGTTGTCGGACGTAGGCCGGGAATGTCGGTGTCATCGAGGCGCACAGGCAAGAGGTACGCATCTTTCTCCTCGAGTGCTCGCGTCTGAAGGCTTCGGCGCTCGTGGTTGGTCCACATCTTCCGCGCATAGTTCTCGGAGGCGAAAACCATCGCATACCGAGCCTTCCTCCGATAAACGTCATCAAGGTGCTCGGGGAGATCTACGCCCCATAGATTCACAATTTCAAACTGGTCGTAGAAGACGCGCACTTGGTGCTCGTGGAGTATCTTCGCTACAGCGCTGACATAGTGCCGATCTTCGCTGGCTTACGAAATAGCGACGTCGTACTCAGTGCTCGGCATCGCGTTAGCTTATTACGAGTTGGTTTTCGGTGAAGATCTAGCGGTTGGGTGCGGCCATCTCTTCAGCTCAGCACCCCGACTTCAGCTCGGATCCCGGCTCCAGCTCAGCTCGGATCATCTCAATCAAAGCGGCTCGGCTCGATTCGGCTGGAGCTCGGTGCGATTCGACTCAGACCGGCCCAGCCCACCTCGACCCAGTTAAAGCGCTGCTGGTCGCGCCGCGGCTTGGCACTGCTCGGTGGGCGCGGCGCAGGACGGCAGGCGCAGCGCAGGACGGCAGGCGCAGCGCAGGACGGCAGGCGCGGCGCAGGACCGCGGGCGCGGCACAGCGCAGGACCGCAGGCGCCGCACAGCGCAGGACCGCAGGCGCCGCACAGCGCAGGACGGCGGGCTCGGCCAAGCGCGGCACTACTCAGCGCCGCTGGGGCGGCACGGCACACGCGGACGGCGCAGCCCGGCAGAGCGCGGTGCGGGTGACCAGCGGAAACTCGCTGTACGGTTCGAGGGCGGAGCAAGTTTTGGGGTGGGGTCGAGTCCGGGCGGCGTTGCTGTGGGCTCGAACGTCAGGTGTCAGCGTTGGCCGGGGACTCGGGGGCGGGAGTCGTCGTCCGATGGGCCGGAGGGTGGACGGCCGAAGGGGTCGTCGCCGTCGTCGGTGGTGGCCCACCAGCGATCGACCACGTCGGCTGACTCTTTGCGCCGGTTGAAGAACCCGCGAAGCCCCTTGCGCTGCGGCTCTGCGGGGCCGTCCTGCGTTGCCTCATCAGCGCCGGGCCGGGATGAGTCAGGCCGGGATGGATCCGGCCGGGATGGATCCGGTCGGGATGGATCCGGCCGGGATGGATCCGGTCGGGATGGATCCGGTCGGGATGGATCCGGTCGGGATGGATCCGGTCGGGATGAGTCGAGGCCGGACCGATCGGAGCCAGATGGGTCGAGGCGGCGGGAGTTGGGCTGTGGGGCGTCGGTGCGGGGCTCGCGAGCCGCTTTGTCTGTAGGCGAGGTCGGGCGCGTGCGGGCCCACACCACCTCGGGGTCGGGCTCGACCTCCGGACGCGGTGGAGGCGCCGGCGGGAGCTTGGGGCCGGTGCGACGAACGTGCGCCGCCCGCGATGTCGCCCCGTCATCCACCGCCCCCGGGCGCCCCGTCTCCAGGTCGGCCCCGAACCGCGCCGAGCGCGCACCCAAGCGCGCCGCAGCCGAGTCCGCACCTAGATGCGCAGCCGGTGACTCCCCAGCCCCATCCACACCCGGCCGGAACGCACCGGGGCGCGCCGCAGCCCGATCGACGCCGGGATGAGCGGCACTTGGATCACCGCTGGGACGCGCCACCGAGGAAGACCCAGCCGGGCGCAGCGCCGACAAGTCACCGCTCGGGCTCAGCGGCGACGGATCACCGCTGGGACGCCCCATTGACGTAGCCCCACCCGGTAAGGCGAGCGAACCGGCATCGGGGCGCTCGGCCGGTGAACCGGGGTGCGAGGGCGGCGAACCACCTGGGCGCTGGCCCGGAAAGCCGGGGCCCGACCTCGTCGAAGACGAGATCGGGGTACCGGGGCGTGGAAGGTTCGCGATCGGCGGCGACCCCGCCGGAGGCGGTGGCGTGTTGCCGCCCAGGAAGGGGCGTACACCGGGCGCCACTGGAGGCGTCGCTGGGGCCGGGGGGATCGCACCGCGCCGGACGGCGTCGGGGCTCGGCGGTGGAGGAACGCTTCCATCCCACCCCGGCCCGGCCGGCCATCGACTCCCCCGCTGCTCCGCCCCAGGCCGACTCTCAGCCGGGGCGTTCGACGCAGCATCAGAAGCACCGCGGTCGGGAGTGCCCGGCGGGGTGGAGTGGGTCATCGCCTGTCCCGTCTCCGGCTCGGCGGGGCCGGAAGTCGTCTGGGCGCTCGTCGAGGCCGCCTCGGAGAACATCGTGCTCGGCCGGACAGGCCGGGGGCCAACCAGCCCGGGCCGCTCGCCCGTCACATCCGCGGCCGCACGGTCAGCCTCCGCCGGCGAGCGCTCGAAGGGATCGGCGGCGGCCGCTAACTCCGCCGACGACGGCCCGCCGATGCCGAAATCGATGAGCGCCTCGCGCACCTGGGCGTAGGCGCTGAGTTCGGCCCGCACCGGAGCCAGGACGCGTTCGCGGGCCACCGTGGTCACCGCGTCGAGCACGGCCTGCTCGGCCCGCAGCCGCGCCATCCGTGCGCCCCGACGCGCCACGATCATGCCGGCCACGTGCAGCACCGGGCCCAGCACGAGCCCACCGAAGAGCAGGGTCAACGGCAACACGAGGTCGCCGACTTCGAGTGAACGGCCGACCGCGGCCGCGATGGCCAGGCCCAGCGTCCACGCCAGGCCGCCGAGCAGCGCCAGCACCATCAGGTACTGGACCGCCCGGTAGGCCCACCACCACAGCGGCCGGCGGGCGAGGCCCAGGTCGGCGGTGGCGACCGCCCGGTCGAGCGCGTCGGGTAGCTGGTCGAGCTCGGAGCGGGCCGCGCGGTGCACGAACCGCGGCCACGGATCGGGCAGCGCCTCCGACGTCTCGTCGGCGAGTGAACGCAGCGACTCCTCGACGGCGGGGAGCTGCACCGGGTGCAGCACGGCGGGCCGAGCGGTCGTTCGGCGCCGCGCCTTGGTGGCGTTCTCACGCAGCGGTGCCAGCGGATCGGACTTCGTCCGGCCGAACCAGTGGATCAGCGGCCACCCGAGGCTGCGGCTCGCGGTGAACTTGTAGCCCCGCTCCACCGCCTCACCGACGGCGCCGACTCCGGCCGCATCGGCAAGCGTCGTGTACAGGCGCTTGGCGGCGGCGCGGTCGACGCCTTCGCGGACCGCCGGCCCGGCCAGTGGCGCGAGTTCGTCGGCGACGGTGTCGAGGTCGGCGGCCAGCCGGCGCACCGCGGCTTGGCGGGACGACACGGTGGCGGTGATGCGGTCTTTCAGGTCGGACATGCCGTCGCCGCGCAGCGCCGAGAGCGGCACCAGCGGCACACCGCGCAGCCCGTCGGCGTCGAGCAGCCTGCGGACGTCGGCCAGGCACGCCTCGGTCTCGGCGCTGCTGAGCATGTCGACCTGGTTGAGCACCACGAGCGTGACGCCGGCGTGCCGGGACAGCCGACGCAGGTACCGCGCGTGCACGGCCTCGTCCGCGTATTTCTGCGGGTCGAGCACCCAGACCAGCAGATCGACGAGCTCCACCAACCGGTCGACCTCGAGGCGGTGGGCCAGCTGGGTGGAGTCGTGGTCGGGCAGGTCGAGCAGGACCAGGCCACGCAGCTCGGCCTGCGACTCGGCGTCGAGCGCGCTCTCGCGGCCGGTGCGGTTGTCGTACGGGATGCTCAACCAGTCGAGCAGGGGGCCGGCTCCGTCGCGCCCCCAGACGCAGGCGTGGGGCGCGTTCGTGACCGGGCGGCGGACGCCGACCTCGGACAGGTCGAGACCGGCGAGCGCGTTGTAGATCGACGACTTGCCGCTGCCGGTCGCACCGGCCAGCGCGACGACCGTGTGGGCCGGGGAGAGCGACATCCGCTCGGTGATCTGGCGGGTGACGTCGCGGGCGGACCTTAACGCGTCGCCGTCCACGCGGCTGTCGACCACGCCCATCACACGCTCGAGCGACGTCAGGCGCGCGGCGATCGAGGGCAGCTCGTCCGCGGCTGACGGTCGGCTCATCACGATCCCTTCGGCGAATCGTCGGACTCCGGTGTGTCGTCTGCGTCGACGTTAGCCGTCGTCGGCACGGCCGTGGCCCTGTCCACAGGCTCGGCTGGATTTTCGGTCATTTCGGCGGATGTTTCGCTACTCGCCGCGGTTGAGGAGTCGCTCGGGGTGTCCGGTCGGAGGTCGAGCGTCACCGCGGGACGCAGGGCGGCCGCCACCGCCTGCAGCGTCTCCGTGGAGGGGGCCTCCCGCCCGACCGGGCCCGGCTTGGGACGCAGATCGAGCGTGGACGGGTCGGCGAAGAGCTGATCGACGACCGGGCCGTAGCGGTCGACGGCACGGGCGGCGTCGCGGAGCCGGTCGGCCAGCCCGATCGGCGGGTCGAGCTCGTCGAGCCGCGCGGTGAACCGGTGTTGCTCCGACGCCAGCGCGCTGGCCAGCCGGTCGAGCAGGTCGCTACGAGCGGTTCGCCCGGCCGAACGCACGTCCTCGTCCTCGAACACCTCGGCCAGCAGGTCGGCCGAGAGCGCCACGGTGCCGCCGGCCACGTCGACCTCCCGCCCGACCGGCAGCGTGCCCTCCGGCAGAGCGGCGGAGACGACGACCGGCACCACACCGGCCCGCATGCTCCCGTCGGCGCGCGCGATCGACGCGTCGACGGCGTCCAGCCAGGCCCGGGCGGCGTCTTCGGCCTTCTTCGCGGCCTCGGCCGACGCACGCTCGGTGACCGCTTCGGCGGCGGCCGGCCCGCCGGGATTCGTCCGCCATGCGGCGACCA
This sequence comes from Cryptosporangium japonicum, assembly GCF_039524755.1. Lineage (NCBI taxonomy): Bacteria > Bacillati > Actinomycetota > Actinomycetes > Cryptosporangiales > Cryptosporangiaceae > Cryptosporangium > Cryptosporangium japonicum. The sequence continues at coordinate 130,042 of NZ_BAAAGX010000032.1, read as the reverse complement.
GCTCGGCCGCCACCTCGTCGGCGATCGACGTGAAGAGCCGGACGACCCCGCCGACCAGCCCCGCCCTGACCCGGGCCGCCCGGATCGAGGCCTGGCCGCTCAGCACACCGCTCTTGCTGCCCGACCGCGCTTCGAGGATCGCCGTCAGGCCACCGTTGCCGGCGTACTCCTGCCAGCGGCCGACCACGTCGCCCCGGAACAGCACGCCGTCCTCCACCGACGCACGCAGCCGGGACTCGGCCGCCGCGTAGGCCTGGCCGACCTGCCCACGGAGCGTCGTGACGGCGCCCTGCTGGGCCTTGGTGGCGTCGGCCACCGTGTCGACCCGGTCGCGGACCGCCGCGATCGCCCCGGTGAGCGTCTGCCGGATGACGGCCGTGCGCTGTTCCGGCGACGCACTGATGCGACCCGCCCACATCCGCAGTGACCGCACGGCCGATTCCGGCAGCAGGCCGTGCTCTTCCAGCGCGACCTGCTCGATGACGAAGAGCGGCGCGGCGCCGAGCCCCTCGGCGCGCAACATCTCACGCAGGTGCGTGCTGACCGTCGCGTGCGCCAGATGGTTCACCCGGGACAGCACGATCGCGATCGAGGCGCCCCTGGCCACCGCCGCGCGGAGCAGCTCCCACGGCACCGCGTCGGCGTACCGGGCGGCGGTGGTGACGAAGATCCACAGGTCAGCGGCGCCGAGCAGCCGGACGGCCAGCTGCCGGTTCTCGGCCACGACCGAGTCGACGTCGGGCGCGTCGACGAGCGCGAGGCCCGGCGGCACCGAGTCGGCCGGCAGGACCCGGATCGTGCCGGGGGCGCCGTCGGACGTGCGCGGCAGCGCCGGCACCGGGCCACCGGAGAGGAACGTGCCGTGGTCGTCGGGGTGGCAGACGAGTACGGCCGAGCGCGTGGTGGGGCGCAGCACGCCGGCCGGGCTGACCGGAGCGCCCACGAGCGTGTTGAGCAGCGTCGACTTGCCGCCGCCGGTGGAGCCGCCGATCACGAGCACGGGCGGCGTCTCCGGGTGCGAGAGCCGGGGCAGCAGGTAGTCGTCGATCTGGTCGGCCAGTGCGGACGCCACGGCAGCGGCATCTTCACCGCCGTGCAGGGGCAGCTCGAAACGCACCTCGTCGAGGCCGGCCCGGAGAGCTCGTAACGGCGAGATCAGCTGGTCCGCGACGCCCCCCGCGGTGGGTACTGCCGGCCACGAGGTGGCATGTACACCCTCGTCGGTCGTCACCCCGAGCCCCGCCCTTCGCTCTCCGGAACGAGCTGCCGCCGTCATCACTCGGCGTGTCCGCCACGGAGATTACCGTCGTCAGGCGGGGCTGACGTGACCAAGTTCCGGCCAACCGGCCGACTCGGCCCTACTCTTCGGGGTCGGACAGATCGGCCAGCGCCGCCTCGATCTCCGCCAGCTGCTGCCGGAGACGTTCGGCCTGCTCCTCGGCCTCGGCGCGCGCCGCGGACACGATCTCGTCGACCGCGTCGGCGACCGCCGGGGACTCGAGGAGCCCGACCATCTTCAGCGCGTCGGCCGCGCGGACGGACGTCGGCTTCACCAGCACCCGGGCCCCGCGGGCGGCGGAGACCGTCCAGTGGCCCTCGTGGTGCGCGAGCGTCACCGTGAGGTCGGGAGCGCGCTTGGCGGCAGCCTTACGAGCCGGACGCGCCTTGGCGACCGGCTTCGACGCCTCAGCCGAGGGTGAAGGTGCGGCCGGCGCAGCAGGTGCCGGTGCGGCCGGCTTCGCCGGTGCGGCCGGCTTCGCCGAAGCGGCGGCCTCGGCCGGAGTGGCAGCCGCGGTGACCGGGCGGGTGGGGGTGGACGTCGCGGCGGCGACCGCGGCCGGCGAGCCGGTGCCGCTCGAGCGCGCGCTCCCCGCCTCCGCTGCGGCGCTGACCGGCGCGGCGGGGGCGCTGGCGACCGCCGCCTTGGGAACCGCCTTCTGACGCGGCGGGGCCTTCGGCGCGATCTGCAGATCAGTCGGGGCGAACGGGAGCTCGTCGCGCCCGAAGCGGACCACGACCCACTCGTCGGCCGACGGATCGTCCAGGCGGACGACCTGGCCGATCTGCCCGGCGATCTGGCCGGCGGCCGAGGTGAACTGGACCTTGGGCTTCCGTCCGGCCTCGACCGCCGTACGGAGCGAGTCGAGGTCGGCAGTGGACAGCCCTCGGCTGCGGGTGGTCGGCATCCTGCCTCCTCCAATGCGACGGGCTCCGGTTCCGAGCCCGCGTCTTGGGGGGATTCCTACCAGAGCCCACCGACGAAACCGTGCAACGGATACCCGGAACTCACAGGTACATCCCGGTGCGCTCGCCGTGCGGACCCGGTTCGCGGCGTTCGGGCAGGGCCTCGCCGAAGAAGACCTTGCCGCCGAAGTCGCCCTGGAGACGGTCGTCGAGCACGTCCGCCAGGCCCGTCATGACCCGGATCGCGGTCGACAGGTGCGTCGGCTGGAAGTCGGTGCCGAACACCCCCACCGACGCCCAGACCGTGTCGTCCTCCAGGTACAACCGGCCCACCGGCAGCGTCTTGGTGAGCGCGGAGAGCCGCTCGTAGAGCCGCTGCGTGGCCCGCACCTCGGTCAACACCGGTGACGACACCTCCACCAGCGGCGGGTCGTCGGTGATGCGGACGAACACCATCGCCGAGCCGCTGCGGATCGCGATGTCGCCGTCGGCGTCCAGCGGCAGTTCGTCCACCGGGCGGGAGAGCAGCTCGGAGACCACCGCGCGGACGCGATCGGGCAGCGGGGCCGACGGATCGTGGGCAGCTGGCGCATCCGCCGCCGAAGTGACACCGGGCACCCGCCGCGCCGCACCCAACGACAGCACCTCCACCTCGCCCTCCAGCGCGGTGGCCGAGTACGTGAGGAACGCCGGGTGCGGCGTCCCGTACACCTCGCGCAGCGTCCGGATCGCGATCGCGGCCAACCGGTCGGCGTCGGACGTCGGCATCTGGATGCCGAAGTTGTCGGTGGTGCCGTCCACGACGCCGGGCGGTGACCAGCCCAGCGCCACCAGGTCGGCGATCGCGTGCCGGTCGAGCCGGTGCCCCGGCGGGAGCGCGGCGTTCCCGACGGCTTCGGCGTGCAGCAGGTTCTCGTCGAACATCACGAATTCGACGGTGTACGTGGCGTCGCCGGTGCCGCCGGCCGTGGGGTCCAGCGTGAGCGTCAGCTGCGCCCCGAGTTCCAGGTGGGCCAACACGCCCGCCAGTGCCGACCGCAACTCGTCCCACGCCGCCTCGACCTTCGCGCCGAGATCGACGGTGGACGGGTCCTCGGCCAGCGGAAGCGGTGAGCCCTCCGGCGGGCGCCGCCGGGAGTGGACGCCACGTTTCGGCTTCGGCACAGGCCTCCCGTCGTCGCTCGGCGCATCGGTCTCGTGCAGGTCATCTTCACCCAGTTCGAGGAACCGGTCGAGCACGAGTTGTCTCAGCCGCCGGTTGTTCCGGCAAGACCGCAGGTAGGCGAGTTGCGCGTCGGCGCCGCGCGGAGCCGCCTCGTGGTCGCCGAGCCCGGCGGCGCGGAGCCCGGCGACGACGTCGGAGCGTGCGTCGGCGTCCGAGACCAGCCATCCGTCACGCAGGATCGGCCACGCGATGCGGACGAAATCGACGCGCGGTACCGGACCGAACGTGGCCCGCAGTGCGGCCGCCGGGCCTCCCGCCGCCTCTTCCAGCGCGAGTTCACGCGCCAGTTCGGCGGCCAGCCTGGTGGGCACACTGGACCAGTCGAATCCCGGCATGGCGCCTCCTGTGTCATGCGTTCGCGGCCTCGGACGCGCTTCGGCAACCCTAGTGCTGCCTCACGAGCCCGTATGACGGGTGGCTGACTCAACAATCCTTCCTTCGACGCTTCCACCGCACACTCGTTGTGGGATCGGACACGAGGTCCGGTTATGAAGGAGAAAAGAGAGTCATGCGGTTACGTCCGGTCCTCCTAGCGGCGGTGGCCGCAGCCACGATGGCCACGGTGCTGACGGGCTGCTCGTCGTCGAACGAGGACAAGGTTCGGACGGCGCTGTCCGAATATCTCGACGAGGTCGGCGAGCAGGATTACCGGGAAGCCTGCGGCTACGTCGACTCGACGGCCAAGCAGAAGCTGGGCGGGGACTGCGCCTCCGCGCTCGGCAAGCGGTACGCCGACCTGTCGACCGACGTTCGCGACGACCTGGACGAGATCGACGTGAACGACGTCCAGGTCAAGGGCTCGACCGCCACGGTCCGCGACGGTGACCTCGAGGTCGAGGAGACCACGAAGACCACCAAGAAGGACAAGAACGGCAAGAAGAAGACGACGACGAGGACGTCGCACCACGCCGCGCCGGACGTCAGCAGCGGCAGTGGCTTCACGCTCGTGAAGAGCGGCGAGAACTGGCTCGTCCGCGACGGGATCTAGTCGGCCAGTAACCGTTCCACGGTGGCGACCTTGCTGGTCAGGCCGTCGGTGACGCCCGGTCGGAGGTCGGCTTTGAGTACCAGGCTGACGCGACCGGCGCCGACACCGGCGGCCTCGACGGCCCGCTTCACCACGTCCATCACCTCGTCCCACTCACCCTCGATCGAGGTGAACATCGCGTCGGTGTGATTGGGCAGGCCGCTCTCGCGGACGACGCGGACGGCCGCGGCCACCGCCTCCCCGACCGACTCACCGGTTCCCATCGGGCTGACCGAGAACGCCACGATCACGAGTTCAGTCCTCCAGCGTCGTGTCGGAGACCCGGTCGGGGTTCCAGCCCTCGGCCAGTGCGGCGATCTTCGTCGCGGTCTCCCGCGGATCGGCGCCGGCCCCCACGGCCAGACCGAGCAGAAACGTGGTCAGCGGCGCGGCCGGCCGGGCGACGCCGTGCGCGACGTCGCGGGCCAGGTCGAGCACCAGGGATCGGTCGACGCGGTGTTCCAGGCCCAAGTCCACGGTGACCGCCGCGACCCAGTCGTCCAGCGTGCTCATCCGCCTGCCTCCCATGTTTCCGCGATCCGGATGTCCTCGGCATCGTCGCAGTCGAGCCACGGCGGTGCGCCGTCGGTCGATACCCGCACACGCGCCAGTTCCAACCCGGCGACGACCCGACGCATCGGCGCGCCGGACGGGGGCCCGACGGAGCGCACCGCGTCGACCAGGGCGGAGACCCGGTACACACCGGCCAGGAATTGGTCGCGGCCCGACGCGTCGACCAGCACCGCCCCGTGCGCCTCCAGCGCGGCACCACGTAGCAGCGTCAGCGCGTCGACGGTGAGGAACGGCAGGTCACCGGCCAGCAGCGCGACCCAGTCGACGTCGCCGAGCGCGGTCAACCCGGCGGCGAGCGCCGCCACCGGCCCCCCACCCGGCGGGTTCTCCCGAACCACCAGCACGTCACCGGGCACCGGCTGCTCCGGCCCGACGACGACGCGGGGGCGCGCGTCGGGCACCGCGGCGAGCACCCGGTCGAGCAGCGGGACGCCACCGATCAGCAGGCCGGGCTTGTGCACGCCGCCCAACCGCGTGGCGCGCCCACCCGCGAGCACCAGAGCCCCGTACGGATCCACGAATTCAAAAGTACTGTGGATACTGTCGACCGCGAGGAGAACACCATGGGCAGGGTGACCGGACGCCGACCGGTGATTCGTGTGAACGGTTCCGAACAGACTCGCCGACCCGACACCCTCGTGGCCGAGGAGCCGCTGGAGATCCGCGTCAACGGACAGTCGTTCGCGGTGACGATGCGCACGCCCGGCGACGACGTCGACCTGGTGCACGGATTCCTGCTCAGCGAAGGCGTGATCACGGCGCCGGAGCAGGTGGCCGGCGCGCGGTACTGCCTGGGCACCGGGCCCGACGGGCAGAACACCTACAACGTCATGGACGTCGTGCTGGCGGCCGGTGTGGCGCCACCGACGCCCGACATCACGCGGAACGTCTACACGACGAGTTCGTGCGGGATCTGCGGAAAAGCGTCGATCGACGCGGTACGCACCCAGAGCTCGTTCCGGGTCGACGAGGACCCGCTGCGGATCGGGGTGGACGTGCTGGCGAAGCTCCCCGACCGGCTGCGTGGAGCCCAGCGCGTGTTCGACCGCACCGGTGGGCTGCACGCGGCCGCGCTCGCCGGCCCGGACGGCGAGCTGAGCATCGTCCGGGAGGACGTCGGGCGCCACAACGCGGTGGACAAGGTCTTCGGCGCGGCCCTGAAGGCCGGCGCGGTACCGGCGAAGAGCCAGGTGCTGATGGTGAGCGGCCGCGCGTCGTTCGAGCTGGTGCAGAAGGCCGTGATGGCGGGCGTGCCGTTACTGGCCGCGGTGTCGGCACCCTCGACGCTGGCGGTCGACCTCGCGGCCGAGGCGGGAATGACGCTCGTCGGGTTCCTGCGCGGCGACACGATGAACATCTACACCGGCGCCGAGCGCATCGAGTTCTAGCGTCCGAACTCCAGGATGTCGGGCTCGTCGGTCGGCGCGGGTGGGGCCGGACGTTCGTGGTGACGGCCGACGGTGGCCACCGGCATTCGCTTCGCACGCAGCTCCACGGTCTTGAGCGACCGCAGCACCGATACCGGCGCCGCCGACCGGTGCACGTTCGGCAGCACCAGCCCGAGCCATCCGCCCACCGCGGTGCACGCCCCGCCGCCGAGCGCGGCCGGGATCGCGCCTAGCGCCGGGCGCAGCAGCTCGGCGTCGTGTCCCCAGCCGATGAGCGCGGCGCCCACCACCGACACCAGGAGGACGGCCGGCCACGCCCGCCGGGGCTTACCGGTCAGCGACACCGCCGCGTGTCCGGTGGCCGTGCCGATGCCGACGTAGGAGAGCAGCAGGAACAGCGGGATCACCAGATCGGACCCCATGCTCGACGCCCAGCCTCGCGCGCTCTCGTACAACAGGAGCGCGAAAACCGACGCGACCGCGCCGACGGCCCAAGCCCGTGCCATGGACGGTCACGGTAGCGCCGCCGACCTCCCGGGCGGACCGGAATCTAGCGAATCGCGCTGGGGAACAGCGCGCGGTACGAGCGGGCGTCCGGGCGGTCGGAGGCGGCGAGCACGCCGTGGGCGATCGCGCGGCTCAGGCAGTCGGCCGCCACGATCTGCACGGCACGCTGGTCGACTCCGGTCAGCGGCTCGCCGACACCCGTGGACAGCGCGAACACCGTGTCTCCGTCGGTGATCGTGTGGGCCGGTCGCAGCGCGCGGGCCAGCCCGTCGTGGGCCGCGGACGCCAGCCCGCCGCAGCCGGCCTTGCTCAGCGGAGCGTCGGTGGCGATCACGCCGAGCGTGGTGTTGAAGTTGAACCGGCCGGGTTCGGCCGGGCCGGTCCAGCGCTCCACTTCCGCCGGGTCCGGCGCGCGGAGGTCGAACTCGCCGGGCAGGCCGTCGGCAGCGCCGTGGAGCAGGCCGGTGCGCGGATCGACCGCGCTGCCCGCCGCGTTCACGACCGCGAGCGCGGCGACCGTGTAGCCGTCGCTGAGCACGGCGCTGGCGGTTCCCACGCCACCGGCCAACCCGCCGGCCACGGCGCCCGTGCCGGCGCCGACACTGCCGGTCGAGACGTCGTCGGTCGCCGCGTCGTAGGCCGCGGCGCCGAGCGCGGCGTCGGGTGTGGACCGGAAGTCACCGCCGCGGGACAGGTCGAAGATGACCGCACCCGGCACGATCGGAACCACCCCGTTCCCGACCGGGAAGCCGATCCCGTGGTCCGCGAGCCGGTTGACGACGCCGTCGATCGAGGCCAGCCCGAACGCGGATCCGCCGGTCAGCACGATGCCGTGGATCTTCTCCACGAGCTTGCGCGGGTCGAGCACGTCGGTTTCACGCGTGCCGGGCCCGCCCCCGCGCACGTCGACGCCGCCGACGGCACCGTCGGGTGGCGGCAACACCACGGTGACGCCGGACAGCCAGCCGTCGCCGCGGCGCTGCGCCTGACCCACGCGGATTCCCGGCACGTCGACCAGGCTGTTCGTTTTTCCGGCGCGGACGACCGTCGGCATCTCCATGCTGTTAGAAAACACCAGTGGATCTCGACTACCTGCGTGCGCACCCGGAGACGATTCCGCGGCTCGTCGAGCACCAGCGGATCCGCATCACGCCGCTGGGTGGTGCGAAGGGTGGCCGGGTCGAACGGTGGACGCTCGACGACGGCACGAGCCTGTTCGCCAAGGTCACCGAGGCGCCGAACGACGCGCTGCCGGCCGAGGGCCGCTCGCTGCGACGGCTGGCCGAAGCCGGCGCGGCCCGGGTTCCCGAGGTCCTCACCGCCGTGCCGGAGATGCTGGTCACCGCCTGGGTGGACCGGACCGGGCCCAGCGCGGCCGGCGCCGAGGAGTTCGGCCGCCGGCTGGCGGCGCTGCACGCGGCCGGAGAACCGACGTTCGGCGCCGAGACCGACGGGGTGCTGGCCACGCTGCCGCTGCCGAACACGCCCGAGCCGGACTGGCCGACGTTCTACGTGAAACATCGCTGCGGGCCGCTGCTGCGCCGGGCGCGCGACGGCGGGGCGCTGACGGCCGCGCAGGCGTCCACCGTCGACGACGCGCTGGCGCGCCTCGCGGACGCGGCCGGGCCGCCGGAACCACCCGCGCGTCTGCACGGTGACCTCTGGTCGGGCAACGTTCTTCCCGGACGCGTCGGCGACGTCGAGGGCTGGTGGCTGATCGATCCGGCGAGCTACGGCGGGCACCGCGAGACCGACCTGGCGATGCTCGCGCTGTTCGGCCTGCCCTTCCTGGACACCGTGCTTGCCGCCTACGACGAGACCTCGCCGCTGGCCGCGGGTTGGCGCGAACGGGTCGGCCTGCACCAGCTGTTCCCGCTGCTGGTGCACTGCGTCCTCTTCGGCGCCTCGTACGCGTCCCGGACCGTCGACGCGGCGAAGAGTTTCTAGGCCAGGTTCTCCGCCATCCGGCGGAGGGTCGCCACCGTCGTCCGGTAGTCGTCCTCCGAGAGCCCCTCGGTGGCCCGCTGACGCACCTGCGTCACCTCGGTACGCAACGACTCCAGCGCCGCCGTGCCGTCGGCGGTCAGCGTGTACGGGTCGCCGGCGACCCAGCCCAACCGTTCCAGTTCGGCGAGCACCGCGAGCATCTCGCCCGGCCCGAGGAACGGGGCCAGCTCCGCGGTGGCTTCCGCGACCGTCCGCGGCGCCTCGGCCAGCAGATTCAGCGTCTGCCAGTGCCGGCGCCCGACCCCGCGCGAGGCAAGCGTGCGATCAAGGGAACCCTCGAGGACGTTGTCGAGGTTCTTCACCCAGTACCCGATCGGTCGTTCCACGGTTCACCTCCATGTAAAACAACAACTAGTTGTAAAGTAACAGCTATGAGCACCGAGGTCGACGCGGTCGAGCGGGCCGTCGTCGCGATGCGTCGCAGCATGACCAGGCGGACGTTCGCGCGGGCGGCCGGTCACGGCGAGAGCGCCGCGACCTACGAGGTCCTCGACGTGGTCGAAGCCTCCGGCGACCGGGCCACCGTGTCGAGTGTCGCCACCGCGCTGCAGGTCGACCAACCCCGCGCCAGCCGCCTGGTGGCCGCCGCCGTCGAGGCGGGCTGGCTCGTCCGGGTCGCCGACCAGTCCGACGGTCGCCGGGCGTTCCTGGCCCGCACCGAGGCCGGGAAGACCGTCTCCGAGCACGTGCACGGCTTCCGCCGGTCGATGGTCGCGTCGGCCATGACGGCCTGGTCCGACGAGGAGCGCGCCACGTTCGCGCGCCTGCTCACCGACTTCGTGGCTCAGCTGCCCGGAACGACGAGCCCCGACTCGTAGGCCAGCACCACCAGCTGCGCCCGATCACGCGCCGACAACTTCATCAACAACCGGCTGACGTGCGTCTTCACGGTGTTGAGGCTGACCACGAAGTGCTCGGCGATCTCGGCGTTCGACATGCCGGCCGCCACCTGCACGAGCACCTCACGTTCGCGCTCGGTGAGGCCGGTGAGCCCGGTCGAGCGCACCACCACGGGTGCCCGGCGCACGAACTCCGCGATCAGCCGGGTCGTCACCCGAGGCGTCAGCAACGACTCCCCCGACGCGACGACCCGGATCGCCGCCACCAGGTCCTCCGGCGGCGTGTCCTTCAGCACGAACCCGCTGGCACCGGCACGCAACGCGGCGAACACGTGCTCGTCCTCACCGAACGTCGTGACGATCAGCACCCGGGCGTCGAGCGACGGGTCGCCGACGACGTGCCTGGTGGCTTCCAGCCCGTCCATGCCCGGCATCCGGATGTCCATGAGCAGGACGTCCGGGTTCAGCGCGCGGCACTGACGCACCGCGGTCGTTCCGTCGGCCGCCTCACCGACGACGGTGAGGCCCGGTGACGCGTCGAGCAGGACCCGGAAGCCGGCGCGGATCAGTGCTTCGTCGTCGACGACGAGCACCCGGAGGTCAGCCACGGCCGGTCCCCACCGGGAAGCGCGCGACGACGGCGAACCCACCGTCGGGGCGCGGGCCGGCGTCGAGCGTGCCGTCGAGCAACGCGACGCGCTCACGCATGCCGACCAACCCGAACCCGGCGTCGCCCGGGGCGCCCGGCCGGCCCGCGCCGTTCACCACCGACACCGACAAAATGCCGTCCGCGCACGTGACCTCGACGCGGGTGGGCACCCGGCCGGCGTGCTTGGCGACGTTCGTGAGCGCCTCCTGGACGACCCGGTACGCGGACTCCTCGACCAGCGGCGGGACGCCGACCGGCGGTGACCTGGTCAGCGTCGCGTCGCAGTCGGCGGTGGCCACGAGTTCGGGCAGGTCGGCCAGGGTCGGCGCGGACGGCGCCACCGACGACTCGCGCAGCGCGTGCAGCACCGTCCGGAGTTCGTCGAGCGCCGCCCGGCTCGCCGATTCGATGGTGCTGAGCGCCACCCGGGCCTCGTCCGGCTGCTGTTCGAGCACGACCCTGGCCACCCCCGACCGCACCGCGATCATGCTCAACGTCGACGACACGATGTCGTGCACGTCGGCGGAGACGCGGAGCCGCTCCTCGGCCCGGATCCGCCGCTCCTCCTCGCGGGCCCGCTGCTCCTCCCGCTCACGCAGCTGCTCGTCCCAGCGGCGCCGCACCGCGAGCGCATACCCCAGTAACGCAGCCGGAACGGCGGTGACCAGCTGGATCGCGTCCTGGGTGACGCCCGGGTGCCGCCCGATCGACGCCACCTCGGCCGCGGAGACGGCCGCGACCGCCACCCCGGCCGCGATCATCGCGACCCGCTTGGGCATCCGCTCGGCGACGGTGAAGGCCGCGAGGGCCAGCGCCGGTCCGCCGTTGCTCACGAACAGCGTGAAGCGGACGCCGGTCGCGGCGGCGACGACGAGCGCGGCGGCCACCGTGGCCAGCACCGCCACCGGGGCCCGCCGCCGCACGGCCAACGGCGCCGCGGCCAGCAGCCCGAGCACCACGATCGCCCACGTCGGCCCGATGCCCTCGGTCGCGCCGACCACGATCGGCCCGGTGAACACGACGAACGAGGCCACCGCGAGCGCGGCGTCGACAAGATCGGCTCGGTTCGTTCGCACGGCACGAACGCTAGTGACGCCCGGCGGGGCGGCGCGTCACTCCTCAGCATGACGAGCCGGGTCACTACCGGGTGCGACGCGCGAACCGGGCCGCCCGCGCCACGGTGAACGGCATGAACACCACCGTTTCCCGTCCCGCTCTCGTCCTCGCCACTGTCTTCACCGGCCTCGGTCTCGCCAGCGGGGTCGCCTGGTACCTCACCCACCGCGGCGACCCGCTCGAACGGCAGGTCCCGGGGACCGAGGCGTGGATACCCCACCTGGTCATCACCGCCGTCGTGGTGGTGTGGTGGGTGATCGCGGCGCACCGCAGCCCGCTCGGAGCGAAAGTCGTGTTCTCTCCGCTGCTGCGGCCGATCACGACGCGGATCGGGGCGACGTTCCGGACCTCACGCAACCCGCTGCGCTGGGCCGCGGTCGCGTTTCTCGTCTTCCTCGAGCTGTACATGTGCTGGCGCATTGGCGAGCAGGTGTTCGCCGGTCTCGATCCCAACTTCACCCGCAACGCGTGGGGCGGGCCGTCCTACCTCGGTGCGATGTACTGCCACTACATCGACGGCGCGCTAGGCTTCTCGCTCTGCCACGCCGGGCTGCGTGCGGCGACCGTGCCGTCAGTCGACCGGCAGCACCAGGACGCGTAGCAGGCGGTCGGCGTCACCGTCCGGGTCGTCGGTGAGGCCGGTGTGCACCGGGCCGGGCTGGATCACCGTGCTCCGCGGTGCGGTGAGCCACCGGAAGCGACGGCCGATCTCCTCCTCGGCGGCCGGGCCCACGGCGTCGGCCGAGCAGGTCCGGCCCGCCGCGTGCAGTGCGCGGGTGATCGCCTCGGCGTCCGCCCGGGGGTCGAGGGCCCGGAGCCGGTCGGCGTCCAGGTGGATGCGCGACCCCAGGTAGCTCAGCGGTCGGCAGTAGACCAGCACCCCGGCGTTCATCGCCTCGCCCCGCTCCACCCGGGGCACCACCCGCAGGACCGCGTACTCGAACACGTGCCGCGTGCTCACTTGGTGCCCTCGAGCCAGGCGGGACGGTTCGACGCCACGCTCCGGCGCGAGCCACGAGCGGTCCGGGCCGTCTCCTCCAGCGGCGGGAGCCACGCCGGACGGGCGGCCAGGCGAGCGAGCAGGCGTTCGACGTAAGCGCGGCGGACGTCGTCGGGAGAGTCGAAACCGGGCTCGTCGGCGAGCCAGATGTCCGGCACCGCCGCCACCGCGGCGCCCAGCGAGTCGGCGGTGACCAGCGGGGCCAGCGCCGCGTCGGCGGCGGCGAGCGCCGGCGGCTGCCCACCGGCCGGCGCGCAGGCGACGAGCGCGTGCTGCGTGGCGTCGAACGGACGGTCGGCGGATTTCGCCGCCCCGGGCCAGTTGTAGTGGAAGGTCAGCGTGGCCCCGTGGTCGATGAGCTGGAGATCGCCGTGCCAGTACAGCATGTTGGGGTTACGCCACGACCGGTCGACGTTGCCCACCAGGGCGTCGAACCAGAGCACCCGGCCGGCCAACTCGGCGTCGACGCTGAACGCGGTCGCGTCGAAGTCGAGCGCGCGGGGCAGGTAGTCCATGCCCAGGTTCAACCCGGCGCTGGCGCGCAGCAGGTCCTGCACTTCCTGGTCGGGCTCTCCGCCGGCGAGGGCGGGCGCGACGTCGACCGTGACCAGATCGGGGATCGGCAGCCCCAGCGCCTGGCCAAGCGTTCCGCAGATGATCTCCGCGATCAGCGTCTTGCGGCCCTGGCCGGCGCCGACGAACTTCACGACGTAGGTGCCGAGGTCGTCGGCCTCCATCAGGCCGGGGAGCGAACCGCCCTCGCGGAGCGGCGTCACGTAGCGGACGGCAGTGACATGGGGCAGCACGACCACGAGCCTAGGCGCCTGCCTCCGGGCGCTCCGACCGCGGCCGGAATTCCCGGAGCGGCACTCGAATCGTGTGACGTTCGAGCCAGTTTCCGCAGGCCGGGGCCGGTCATCTAGTAGATGGACACAACATTGGAGGGATTCGATATGGGTACGCGTTCCACCGCCCTGGACGAAGCCGTCCGCTCCGAGGTGGGCCACCTTCTCGAAGGCGTCGCGGTCGACCTGATCGCCCTGTCGCTCAACCTGAAGCAGGCGCACTGGCACGTGCAGGGCGCCACGTTCAAGCAGGTCCACGAGCAGCTCGACGAGGTACTCGCGGACGTGCGGACCTACTCCGACGACGCGGCCGAGCGGGCGGTCACGCTCGAGATCGCCATCGACGGCCGTCCGGCCGCGGTGGCGAAGTCGCCGGTCGCCGACTTCCGCACCGGCTGGCTCGACGCCCAGGAGACGATCGCGCTGGTGGCCGACGAGGTCGGCGCGGTCGCGGCCCGGGCCCGGGAGACGCTCCCGACGCTCGAGGAGAAGGACCCGGTCTCGCACGACCTGGTGGTGCAGATCGTCACCGGTCTGGAGAAGCATCTCTGGATGCTGCGCGCCCAGACGCGCTGAGACACCGCGAGGCGGGCCCCGCACGGCGGGCGCCCGCCTCTCAGCGTTGCGCCACCCGACGCACGATTTCCGCCACGGCGTCGACGAATGCCCCGTGGTCGAGCTCCTCGTCCCACGCCGTCTGCACCAGCAGGCCCTGGTACACCGCGATGAACACCCGGACCAGGGCCTCCGATTCGACCCCGGTCGCCCGTACCGCCTGTTCGATCCCCGCGCGCGCGAGTGCACGCAACTCGTCGGAGCGAACCGACTCCGCCCACACCTGGAGCGCCAGGCGTGCGTCGGGCGCCTCGGACGTCCCGATCTCGCGCAGCAGCCCCAGATAGGCCTCGGTGCCGTCCCCCGACGTCAACGCCGCAGCGCGGTGCGCGTGCCACTCGCGGACGATCTCGGCGATCATCTCGTCCTTGCCGGCGAAGTACCGGTACACCAGCCCCGCGCTGATCCCGCACTCCCGCACGATGTCCTGCATCGACGTGCGGTGGAAGCCGTCGCGCGCGAAGCACACGGCCGCCGCGTCGAGGATCTGCCGGCGCCGCGCCAGCAGATGCGCCTCACTCACCTTCGGCATGCACACCCGCCCTCGCGACCCGGTAGAACGCCGCCGCCGTGGCCGGCCGCCGGTACCGCTCGGCCGCGTCCAGCGTCGACCGGTCCTCGGCCAGCGACAGCCCGCGTTCACGCAGGTACTCGGCCAACGCGGACGGATCGAACCCGAACGTCCACGGCTCCCCCACCGCCGTGACCGCCCCGCGCCAGGCGTCGGCCACCCCGCCGTCGAGAACCGCCCGGTCGACGTAGGTGAAAATCACCTCGCTGCCCGACGGCAACGCCCGCCCGAGATACCGGAGCATCTCGTCGACGGCCGGCTCGGTGAGGTAGTTCGTCACGCCCTCCCACACCACGACGGTTCGGACCGCCGAGGAGAAACCGGCGGACGCCAGCGCCGACGCCAGGTCGTCGCGCAGGAAATCCACCGGCACGAAATGGACGTCGTCCCGGCTGCGTCCCCTGATCACCCGCTGCTTCACGGCCTGGGTGGCCGGATGGTCGACCTCGAACACGTCGACGGACGCCAGCGCCGGGAGACGGTACGCGCGGCTGTCGAACCCGGCCCCGAGCACGAGCGCCTGCCGAGCGCCCCGGCCGACGGCGTCGGCGACCCAGTCGTCGATCAACCGGGTGCGGACCACCGCGGACGCGCGCGGGCCGCCCCACCGCGAGTCGATGTAGTGCTCCAGCCGCCGCCCCACCGGCCGGAACCGGGCCGCCCGAGCCGCCGCCCGGTACCCGGGCGGGAGGAAGAGCCGCGCGTACGAATCGCTGAACAGGCGATCGGCACGCGCCGACTCCAGCGCCCGGAACAGTGCTACGTGAACCGCCGTCCTGCTCCCCGTGGTCAGCACCGGCCCAGAATAATGAATGAACGTCCATTTTTAAAGCCCTGCACTAGCCTCAAGGAGCAACTGACGACGAGAGGGACGGGCCGTGGAGCTACTTCATTCCGGCAAGGTTCGGGACGTCTACCTGGACGGGGACGACCTGATCCTGGTGGCGTCGGACCGGGTGTCGGTCTACGACGTCGTGCTCCCCACGCCGATCCCCGACAAGGGCGCGATCCTCACCCAGCTCTCCCTGTGGTGGTTCGACCAGCTCCACGGCGTCGTCCCCAACCACGTGATCAGCACCGACGTGCCGGCGGAATGGGCCGGGCGCGCGATCCGCTGCCGCCGCCTGCGGATGGCGCCGGTGGAGTGCGTCGCCCGTGGCTACCTCACCGGCGGCGGGCTCACCGAGTACCGGCAGAGCGGGACGGTGTCGGGCATCGAACTGCCGCCCGGCCTGGTCGACGGCGACAAGCTGCCGGAACCGATCTTCACTCCGTCCACGAAGGCGACCGAGGGCCACGACGAACCGATCTCGTTCGACGAGGTGCAGAACATCGTCGGCGCGGACGAGGCGAACCGGCTGCGTGACCTGACGCTCGAGATCTACCGGCGCGGCGCCGATCTGGCGGCCGAGCGGGGCATCATCGTCGCCGACACCAAGGTCGAGTTCGGCTGGGCCCCCGACGGCGAGCTGGTACTCGCCGACGAGGTCCTGACGTCGGACTCCTCGCGCTTCTGGCCGCGCGACGAGTGGGAGCCCGGACGCCCGCAGCGGTCGTACGACAAGCAGTTCGTGCGTGACTGGGCGACGAGCACCGGGTGGGACAAGCAGCCGCCGGCACCCGAGATCCCCGACCACATCGTCAAGGCCACCCAGGCTCGCTACGTCGAGGGTTACGAGCTCCTGACCGGGAATAAGTGGTTGAACGGGCAACTCTAAGTGTCATGCGTGTAGACATCTGGTCGGACATCGGCTGCCCCTGGTGCTACGTCGGCAAGCGCCGGTTCGAGAACGCGCTCGCCGCGTTCGAGCACCGGGACGACGTCGAGGTGGTATACCACTCGTTCGAGCTCGACCCGAGCCACCCGACCGAGAAGACCGTGCCCGTCACCGAGATGCTCGTCGGCAAGTTCGGAATGCCGAAAGCCCAGGTGGAGGCGGCAGAGAAGCGCCTCGAGGACACCGCGGCCGCCGAAGGGCTGGCCTACGACCACGGTCGACACGCCGGCAACACGTTCGACTTCCACCGTCTCGCGCACTGGGCCGCCGAGCAGGGCAAACAGCAGGACCTGCTCGACCACGCCTACACCGTGCACTTCGGTGAGGCGAAATCCGTGCACACCGTCGACGCGCTGGTCGAACTCGCCGCCGGCGCCGGGCTCGACCCCGACCGCGCCCGCGAGGTCCTCACCGACAAGAACCGGTACGCCGACGACGTGCGTGCCGACGAGAACCAGGCGCGTGAGCTCGGGATCAGCGGCGTGCCGTTCTACGTCCTCGACATGAAGTACGGCGTCTCCGGGGCCCAGCCCACCGAGGTGTTCGCGGAAGCGCTGGCGCGGGCCCACAGCGGCGCCTGACCCCTGTTACCAGGAGTGATACCCGAACTGATGTGAGTGTCTCCTTGCCCCGGCTCACCGGTCGGGGTCAAGGTTGACCTCATGGACCCGCACCTCATGGCGACGCTGCACCGTGTCGCCGCGTCCGGTGGTCCGGTGATCGTGGCCGCCGCGGGCACCGAGAGCTGGGCGGCGGTCAAGAACCGGTTCGTCAAGATCCTCGGACACGGTCACACCGGCCGTGAAGAGGTCCAGTCGGAGCTCCTCGAGGAAACCAACCAGGCGATCGCGCACGCGCCCGCCGGCCTGGTCGACCAGGTCACCCACGACCAGCAGAGCCGCGCGCAACAGCTGCTGCTCCAAGCGATGCTCGTCGACCCGTCCGTCTCCGAGGAACTGGAGAAACTGGTCGCGGAGCTGAACCCGCCGCCGGAGGACGACGAGGAGCCGGCACCCGAGCCTCCGAGCAGCCGCCAATCGGTGCTGCGGCCACGCATTCTCGGTGCCCCATGGGCCTGATCAGCGGCTCGGCGCGTCGGACACCGAGGGCGTCGCCGAAGGTGACGGAGGCGTCGGCGTCGGCGAAGCGGACGGGGTGACCGGCACCGGTCCGGGGCGAACCCGCACCCGCCCGACGGCCGGTCGCCGTCCGTCGGAAGTACCAGCGGAGTCAGGCGCGGCGTCGGTGGGCCGTGCCGACCCCTCCCCAGGGGACGCCGGCTCGGCCTCCGGCATCACCGCGCCCGACTCGCCGGGTCTCGGTGTCGTGTCGTTCATCGTCCAGAACTCCTCGGACTCGCTCGCCCACTCGTCGGCCTCGTCAGCCGGCTCCGTCGACCACGCGGCAGTCGGGGTGGGCTCGACCCGGGGTGCCGACGTGGTCGGGGTCCGGGACGGAGCCGGCTGCGGCGAGGACGGACCGGTCACGTGGGGCCGGCGTGCGTCCGGCGTCGACCAGCCGAAGGCCGATTCCCGCGACGGCGTCACCGAGCCCGCCCGGCCGGCCGGTAGGCGATCGGGGCGTTCGCCCGCCGCGGCCCCCGGCTGCAACGGCGTGATGCGCACCAGGTCGACGCCGGCGTTGGCGACCACCAGCAGCGCCGCGGTCGATCCGGTCGCCAGCGCGCAGAGCGCGACCGCCCCGCCCCACTGGGCACGACGACGGCGCGGAGAAGGGCGATATCGCGTCCGCATCACCACTCCTCCCCGCCGGCGACGGCAACCGTGCTGACCTACCCATCGTCCGCTGCGCGCCCGCCGCCGGGCGAGCCTGGCACCCCCGGCGTTCGCCCAGGCTCCGCTGCCCGATCGGGGGACGGCACTGTTCACCGACGCGAAGTTCGGTAATGCTGACGACGAGGGCTACCAGCGCCCTCGACGTTCAGAAGGCCCCGTTGCCGACCGCGCCACCCCTGCGTACGGCATCGGTATCGATCACCTCCGTGCGGTGACCCCGCGCCGGAGGGCACGAGCGAGGAGATCGGCATGTCCGAGTCCGCCCCCGAAACGTCTCGACCGCTCGGCGAGGCCGCCGTGGCCGAGCGCGGCTTCGTCCAGTTGCTCACCCCAGAGGGCGAACGCGTTCACGACAGCGACTACGACGTCCACCTCACCGACGCCGAATACCGCAGTTTCTTCCGCGACCTGGTTCTCGTCCGGCGCGTCGACGCCGAAGCCACCGCACTCCAACGTCAGGGTCAGCTCGGTCTGTGGGCGTCCCTGCTCGGCCAGGAGGCGGCCCAGATCGGCTCCGGTCGAGCCCTCCGCCCGCAGGACATGGCGTTCCCCACCTACCGCGAGCACGGCGTGGCCTGGTGCCGCGGCGTCGACCCGCTGCACGCGCTGCGGATGTTCCGGGGCGTCGACCTCGGCGCGGCCGACCCGCACGCGCACAACTTCGCGATGTACGCGATCGTCATCGGCGCCCAGTGCCTGCACGCCACCGGCTACGCGATGGGCATCCAGAAGGACGGCAAGGTCGGCGGCGGCGACGGCGAGGCCGTGATCGCCTACCTCGGCGACGGCGCGACCAGCCAGGGCGACGTCAACGAGGCGTTCGTCTGGGCCGCCGCGTTCGCCGCACCGGTCGTCTTCTTCTGCCAGAACAACCAGTACGCGATCTCGGCTCCCACCGACCGGCAGACGCGGGTGCCGCTCTACCGCCGGGCGGCGGGCTTCGGCTTCCCCGGCGTGCGCGTCGACGGCAACGACGTGCTGGCCACCTACGCGGTGACCAGGCGCGCGCTGGACGACGCCCGGAACGGCCAGGGCCCCTCGTTCATCGAGGCGTTCACCTACCGGATGGGCGCGCACACCACGTCCGACGACCCGACCCGCTACCGCATCGCCGCCGAGCTCGAAGAGTGGCGGCTACGCGACCCGATCGAACGGCTCCGCTCGTTCCTGGTGCGTCAACAGGTCGTCGACCAATCGTTCTTCGACGAGGTCGAGGCGGAGGCCGACACCCTCGCCGCGCGGGTGCGGGCCGGCTGCCTGGAGATGCCCGATCCCGAGACCGCGCACCTGTTCGACCACGTTTACGCGGGTGAACAGCCCGTGTTGAAAGAGCAACAGGAAGCGTTCACGGCCTATCACTCGGAATTCCTAGCTTCTGGCGACGAAATCGGGCGGAGTACCGTCCCCGGCCGGGAAGGGAGCCGTCGATGACGTCGATGACGCTGGCCAGGGCATTGAATGCCGGGCTGCGCAGCGCACTGGACACCGATTCGAAAACGCTGATCATGGGAGAGGACGTCGGGCGGCTCGGGGGTGTTTTCCGAGTAACCGACGGTCTGCAGAAAGACTTCGGAGAGCATCGGGTAATCGATACGCCGCTGGCGGAATCGGGCATCATCGGAACCGCTATCGGGTTGGCCATGCGGGGTTACCGGCCGATCTGCGAAATCCAGTTCGACGGGTTCGTGTACCCGGCGTACGACCAGATCGTCAGCCAGCTCGCGAAGATCCACTACCGCTCGCAGGGCCAGGTGAAGTTGCCGGTCGTCGTCCGGATCCCGTTCGGCGGCGGCATCGGCGCGGTCGAGCACCACAGCGAGTCGCCCGAGGCGTACTTCGTCCACACCGCCGGGTTGAAGGTCGTGACCTGCTCGAACCCGGCCGACGGGTACACGATGATCCAGCAGGCGGTCGCGTCCGACGACCCGGTGATCTTCTTCGAGCCGAAGCGGCGGTACTGGGAGAAGGGCGAGGTACCCGACGACGTCCCGCGGGCCGACTGGTACCCGCTGCACTCGACCCGGGTGGTGCGGCCGGGCACCGACGCCACGCTGGTGGGGTACGGGCCGATGGTGCGCACGCTGCTCGAGAGCGCGGAGGCCGCGGTCGAGGACGGACGTGACCTGGAGGTCATCGATCTGCGGACGCTCTCACCGCTCGACCTGGAGCCGGTGTACGCCTCGGTGGAGCGCACCGGGCGGCTGATCGTCGTGCACGAAGCGCCGTTCACGCTCGGGCTCGGGTCGGAGATCGCGGCGCGGGTCACCGAGCGGTGCTTCTACGCGCTGGAGGCGCCAGTGTTGCGGGTGACCGGGTACGACACCCCGTACCCGCCGGCCCGCCTGGAGGACGACTACCTGCCCGACCTCGACCGGGTTCTCGACGCGGTCGACCGGTCGTTCGAGTTCTGAGGAGCCGGGATGGCGGACATTCGCACGTTCGACCTGCCTGACCTCGGCGAAGGACTCACCGAGGGGGAGATCCTGCGCTGGCTCGTGGCCGCGGGGGACACGGTCACGCTCAACCAGCCGATCGTCGAGGTGGAGACCGCGAAGGCCGCGGTGGAGATCCCGTCGCCGTTCGCCGGGGTGGTGACCGCGCTCCACCACGAGGAGGGCACCACCGTGGAGGTCGGTGCCCCCCTGATCGCGATCGACACCGCGCCGCCCGACGCCGGCAGCGGGCCGACCGCATCGCCGGGAGGCGGGGACGGTGCTGGGGGCGCCGACTCGTCCGGTGGCGGCGGTGAGCCCGCGTCGGGCGACGGGGGCGGTGAGGCGTCGGGTGGGCGTACGCCGGTGCTCGTGGGGTACGGGCCCCGCACCGGTGGTCCGGCGCGGCGGCGGGCGCGCAGGCACGCCGCGCCCGAGCCGGAGAACACGCCACTGGGAGGGTCCGGTCTCAGCGGCGATCGCGCCGAGCCGGCACCCGACGACACGATCCCGCTGCTCCCGACGATCCCCGACGCGCTGGCCGCCGGGGCGAAACCGGTCCGGCACGGGGGCCTCGAGATGGGGCGTGCCGCCGAACGCGCGGCCACCGCCGCCGGCACCGTCACCGCGCTGCCCACCGGCGGGGTCCACCGGGCGCACGCCACGATCACCGCCCGGCCGCGAGCGAAGCCACCGGTTCGCAAACTCGCCCGCGACCTCGGCGTCGACCTGGCCTCGGTCTCCCCGACCGGCCCGGACGGCACCGTCACCCGGGAAGACGTCCGCGCCGCCGCCGATCCGGCCACGACCGCTGCGGCGACGTCCCCGGGGTCGGCCGATCCGAGCGCGCCGCTTCGCGGAGCGGAGCTCTCCGCGGCGGCGCCGGGCGCACCGGCGGGGGCCGGCGGAGAGGTCGCGTCGGTGGAGAGCGTGGGGGCGGCCGCGGTCCTCGGCGGAGCGCGCGAGCGGCGCGTCCCGGTGCGCGGGGTACGCAAGCT
The DNA here is from genome assembly GCF_039524755.1 of Cryptosporangium japonicum. NCBI lineage: Bacteria > Bacillati > Actinomycetota > Actinomycetes > Cryptosporangiales > Cryptosporangiaceae > Cryptosporangium > Cryptosporangium japonicum. The sequence goes on along the minus strand of NZ_BAAAGX010000032.1, from coordinate 108,492 downwards.
GACCGCGGAAGCGATGGTCCACAGCGTGGCCACCGCCCCGCACGTCACCGAGTGGCTCACCGTCGACGTGACCAGAACGCTCCGCGCCGTGGAGCGCCTCCGCACGAACAAGGCCTTCGCCGACGTCCGCGTGAACCCGCTCCTGCTCGTCGCCAAGGCGGTGACCCTGGCGACCAGGCGCCACCCGGAGCTCAACGCCAGCTGGGTCGACGGCCCGGACGGCGCCGAGATCGTGCTGAAGGACTACGTGAACCTCGGCATCGCCGCCGCCACCCCGCGCGGCCTCCTGGTGCCGAACATCAAGGACGCCGGCCGACTCGGGCTGCCCGAACTCGCGGCCGCGCTCGATTCCCTGGTCAGCGTGGCCAAAGCCGGGCGCACACCCCCGGCCGACCTGACCGGCGGCACCATCACGATCACGAACGTCGGGGTCTTCGGTGTCGACGCCGGAACGCCGATCCTCAACCCGGGCGAGGCGGCGATTCTCTGCGTCGGACAGATCGCCGAGCGCCCCTGGGTGCACAAGGGTGTCGTGAAGCCGCGGTCGATCTGTCAGCTCGCGCTGTCGTTCGACCACCGGATCGTCGACGGCGAAGGCGGGTCGAAGTTCCTGGCCGACATCGGGCGGTTCCTCGAGGACCCGGAGGGCACCGCACTCGCCTGGTCGTAGCGACCCAGATCACAGCGCGTAACCCACACGGCGCCCCGTTCTCGTCCGATGACGAGTGCGGGGCGCCGCGCTGTGTCAGCCGGTTGACCGAACCTCAGTGGGGCGTCTCACCGTAAATTCAATGGAATATTCGCGCCTCCTACCGCATTATTGAAGGCGTAGAGATCAACACAGCGATGGAAAGAAGGTAGTAACCGTGTCCACGTTTGCCCAGCGGTTCCGTGAGCGGCGCACTGCGCACCGTCGTGCCCGGGCCCTGGAGAGGGTTCTGGCACGGGTGCCGGACGGCACGATGCGCGACGAGATCCTCGAGATCGCGAGCCGGCAGCGCTAAGTCGGTGCGGCGGGCCTTGACCCCGCCGACGCGAGTCTCGATCGGTCGTGGGAGTAGTCCGCGACCCTGGACCCGGTGCCCCTCGAGGGCACCGGGTTTCGGCGTTTTTGACGCCGCCGCGTAATAGGAGTTGCCGTGTTCGTACCCTGTCACCGGTTGACCCGATAGCGTCCCAAATCTCGGACCCGTACCCGCACCGGTGGAGGAGTCGCGCGATGACCGAGGGCACTCGCCCGCCTGAGCCGCAGTCCCCGGAACCGGAGCTGCCGCCCTCGTCCGGGCCCGGGGCTTCGGACACGCCCGGGACGCCGTCGTCAGGGCACGCGCCTGCTGCACCCCAGCCGGACGATCCCGAGGCCACCCAGGTCATCCCCCCGTCGGCGCCTCCCGCTCCGGCCGCCCCGAGCTCGGCGCCTCCGAGTTCGGCCGCCCCAGGTTCAGCGGCTTCCACTCCCGCGGCCTCAGCTCCGGCCGCCGCCGATTCGGCGGGCTCGGGCGCAGCGGGCTCGGACCAGGGTGGCCCGGCTTCGGCCGACTCCGAGGCGACCCAGGTGATTCCGCCTCCCGCTGGGGACTCGCGCGAGACCGTGCCGATCTCCACCCCGACATCGGCGCCTCCGGCCGCACCGCCATCGCCCGGACCGTCGGCCCCCACCTCCGCACCGCCCGCAGCGCCCCCGGCGCCGCACACCGCCGCGCCGTCCGCCGCGCCGTCGGAGCCCGCGGCGGCCCGGCCGGCCTCCGGGGCACCGGGCTCGGGCGCTCCGAGCGGAGCAACTCCCCCCGCACCCGGGCCGAACGCGCCCACCTCGGCACCGCCGGTGAGCGCACCGACCTCCGCGCCGCCGGTCACCGGACCGAGCGCTCCGACCTCCGGTGGGCCTCGGCCGCCGGTGGCGCCTCCGACCGCGCCACCCCAGCCGACCCCCGGCACCCATCAACAGCCCGCCGGCACGGTCTACGGCGGCCCTCAGCCCGGCACCACAACCCCCAGCGCCGGCCCCTTCCCACCCCAACCCGGCACCCCACCCACCGCCCAGCCAGGAGCACACCCGGGCCAGCCCGGAGCACAGCAACCCGGGCACCCCGGCGCACAACCCGGCTGGGCCGCCACCGGCTCGCCGCCGCCGAGCACCGCGTACGGCCCGCCTCCGCAGGGCTACGCCACCCCGGGCACGCGCCCCCCAGGCGCACCGCCCGCACCCGGCCCCGCCGCCCCGGCCGGCCCCAAGAAACCCTGGTACAAGCGCGGCCCGATCCTGGCCGCCGTCGTCGTGGCCGTGGTTCTGCTCGTCGGCTGTGTCGGCGGCGTGCTCCTGGGCGCCCAGGCGATCGTCGGCAGCGACTACTCGTCCGGCAAGTGCATCAAGCGCGAAGCGTCCGGCGACAAGGACCGCGCGATCCCGGTCGAGTGCGGCACCGACGGCTCGTACAAGATCATCGACCGCGCCAACGGCACGACGACCGTCCAGGACGGCTCCTGCCCGCCCGACACCACCGACGCGTTCGTCAACTTCAAGGACGAGTACGTGCTCTGCCTGCGTAAAGAAGACTAGGACCCGTGACGAATCAAGAGTTCCGCGTCCGGGCCCCGCAGCTTCAGGGTCGCGGCTGGCTGAACACCGCCGGCCGTGACCTCTCCCTGGCCGATCTGCGCGGCCGCATCGTCCTGCTCGATTTCTGGACGTTCTGCTGCATCAACTGCCTGCACGTGATCGACGAGCTCCGCCCCTTGGAAGAGGAGTTCGGCGACAAACTGGTCGTGATCGGCGTCCACTCCCCGAAGTTCGAGCACGAGCGCGACCCGGAGGCTCTCAAGGCCGCCATCGAGCGCTACGACGTTCCGCACGCGGTGCTCGACGACCCCGAGCTGCTCACCTGGCAGCAGTACGCGGCGCGGGCCTGGCCGACGCTGGCCGTGGTCGACCCCGAGGGTTATCTGGTCGCGAGCATGTCCGGCGAGGGTCACGCGGAGGGGCTCCGCCGCCTGATCGGCGAGCTGATCGAGCGGCACACCGCGAAGGGCACGCTGAGCACCGATGGCGTGCTGCCCGAGCGGACGAAGAGGGAAGACACCGAGCTCCGCTTCCCCGGCAAGATCGCGCTCCTGGCCAACGGCAATTTCCTGGTCAGCGACTCCGCGCACCACTCGGTGGTCGAACTCGCGCCGGACGGCGAAACCGTGCTGCGACGCATCGGTGACGGCACCCGCGGCGCGGACGACGGCCCGAACCCGCGCTTCTCCGAGCCCCAGGGCGTCTGCGTGCTGCCGGAGGAGATCGCAAAGACCGTCGGCTACGACGTCGTGATCGCCGACACGGTCAACCACAAGTTGCGCGCGCTCGACTGGGAAACCAACACCACCACGACGCTCGCCGGGACCGGCGAGATCTGGCGCGGAGCACCCGGGGACCCGGTGGAGATCCCGGACGACCCGCGGGAGGCCCGCCTCAGCTCTCCGTGGGACGTGGCCTGGTTCGAGGGACAGGTCGTCGTCGCGATGGCCGGTACGCACCAGCTCTGGTCCTTCGACCCGGTGACGAACCACCTCGCGGTCTATGCCGGCACGACCGTGGAGTCGCTCAAGGACGGCCCGAAGGAGCAGGCCTGGTTCGCCCAGCCTTCCGGCCTGGCTGCCGACGCCTCGAAGCTGTGGATCGCCGACTCGGAGAGCTCGGCGCTGCGGTGGATCGAGAACGGCGAGGTCCACACCGCCGTCGGCAAGGGCCTGTTCGACTTCGGCGCGATGGACGGCAAGGCCGACGAGGCGCTGTTCCAGCACCCGCTCGGCGTCGCGGTGCTGCCGGACGGCTCGATCGCGGTGTGCGACACCTACAACAACGCGATCCGACGCTACGACCCCGTCACCGACGAGGTGTCCACGCTGGCCACCGACGTGCTCGAGCCGTCCGGGGCGGTCGTCGTCGACGGTGTGCTCGTAGTGGTGGAGTCAGCGGCTCACCGGGTCACCCGTCCGGTGCCGCCGGGCGCCACCCAGGAGCTCACGCAGACGCGGCACCGCACGAAGCGCCCGCCGGTGGAGCTGAGCCCGGGCCCGATCAAGGTCGAGATCGTGTTCGAGCCACCGTCCGGGCAGAAACTCGACGACCGTTACGGCCCGTCCACCCGCCTGGAGATCTCCGCGAACCCGTCCGGCCTGGTCGTGGACGGCGAAGGCGTCACCACCGAGCTCCACCGCCAGATCGTGCTGGCGAAGGACGAGGACGAGGCCGAGCCCACCGAGGATGGCGACGGCGTCCTGCAGGTGATCGCGCACGCGGCCAGCTGCGATGTGGAGGGTCCGAACCCGGCGTGCCACCTGAGCCGCCAGGACTGGGGCATCCCGATCCGGTTGGTGCCGGGCGCGCCGTCCGAGCTCGTCCTCATGCTGCGCGGCGTCAGCGCATAACCCAAGGAGCCCCGACCGTGGTCGGGGCTCCTTGGTCAGAACGTCACAGCGGAGGTGGCGGCTGGGTCGGATCGTCGGTGTAGATCCGCTCCCGGTTCGCCGTGGTCGCGCGCTTCCGCGGACCCCAGTAGAAGACGCTGATCAGGATCCCGACGACGCCGACGAACATCAGGATCCAACCGACCGCCTGAAGGTTGATCCCCTGCAGGTCGACCGTGACGGCAAAGGCAAATATTGCGCCGAGGGCGATGAGGAAGAGCCCCGCGCCGATACCCATGTCGACCTCCCGGTCGTGTACGCCGGGTGCCGCGCGGCACCCCGGTTGCGTCGCCACGGGCCTCGTACCCGGCAGAGGCCCACCCGACACGCGAATCACACACCCGTGTGAACGGGCCCGACGCTACTCCAACCAGGGTACGACGGTATGCCGAAACGGTGACGGCCAGCCACGCGTCAAAAGGCGCTTTCGGGAAGTTCCATCACGTCGAGGGTGGTCGCTTCGAGCACGGCACGCCGGGCCGACAGCTCCGGCAGCACCTGCGCGGCGAAGAACCGGGCCGACGCGATCTTGCCCACGTAGAACTCGTCGGAAGATCCGGCGTCGAGCGCCCGGATGGCCACCTCGGCCTGGCGGAGCAGCAGCCACCCGACGACCAGGTCGGTCGTCGAGAGCAGCACCCGGCTCGTGTTCAGGCCGACTTTGTAGACGGAAGACGGGTCCTCGGCCATCGACATCAGCTGGGTGACGCTCCACCCGACCATCGCCTGCACGTCGTCGAGCGCGGTCTTGAGCAGTGCACGCTCGTTCTTGAGGCGCCCGTTGCCGCTCTCCGCCTCGATGAACGCCGCGATCTCGCCGGCCAGCACACCGAGCGCCTTGCCGCCGTCCTTGACGATCTTCCGGAAGAAGAAGTCCTGGCCCTGGATCGCGGTCGTGCCCTCGTAGAGGGTGTCGATCTTGGAGTCGCGGATGTACTGCTCGATCGGGTAGTCCTGCAGGAAGCCCGACCCGCCGAACGTCTGCAGCGACTCGGACCCGAGCAGCTCGTAGGAACGCTCCGAGCCGCCGCCCTTCACCATCGGCAGCAGCAGGTCGTTGAGGCGCTCGGCCGCCGCACGCTCCTCGGCGTCGGTGGCGACGATCACCCGGTCCTGCACCGACGCGGTGTAGTGCACCAGCGCGCGCAGACCCTCCGCGTAGGACTTCTGACGCAGCAGGCTCCGGCGGACGTCCGGGTGGTGGATGATCGTGACCCGCGGAGCGGTCTTGTCGGCTTGGCGGGTCAGGTCGGCACCCTGCACGCGGTTCTTCGCGTAGTCCAGCGCGTTGAGGTAGCCGGTGGACAGCGTCGCGATCGCCTTGGTGCCGACCATCATCCGGGCGGCCTCGATGATGTTGAACATCTGCCGGATGCCGTCGTGCACGTCGCCGACCAGGTAGCCGACGGCCGGGTGCTTGTCGCCGAAGGTCAGCTCGCAGGTCGTGGAGACCTTCAGGCCCATCTTCTTCTCGACGTTCGTGACGTAGACGCCGTTGCGCTCGCCGAGGTTGCCGTCGTCGTCGAACTGGAACTTCGGCACCATGAACAGGCTCAGGCCCTTGGTGCCGGGGCCGCCCGCGCCTTCGACACCGACCGGGCGGGCCAGCACGTAGTGGATGATGTTCTCGGCCATGTCGTGCTCGGCCGAGGTGATGAAGCGCTTGACGCCCTCGAGGTGCCAGGTGCCGTCGGGCTGCGGGATCGCGCGGGTGCGGCCGGCCCCGACGTCCGAACCGGCGTCCGGCTCGGTGAGCACCATCGTGGAGCCCCAGTGCTTCTCGACGAACAGCTTGGCCCAGGCCTTCTGCTGCTCGGTGCCGAGCTTGTAGAACACGCCGGCGAACGCGTAGCCGCTGGCGTACATGTGCAGAGCCGGGTTCGAGCCGAGTACCAGCTCGGAGATCGCCCACACCAGCTGGCGCGGGCTGCGGATGCCGCCGATCTCCGGCAGCACGTCGAGCTGCCAGGCCTCGGAGTCCTGCAGGGCCCGGTAGGACTTCTTGAACGACTCGGGCAGCTTAACCGAGTTCGTGGCCGGGTCGAACACCGGCGGGTTGCGGTCGGCGTCGGCGAAGGACTCGGCCAGCGGGCCCTCCGCCAGCTCGACCATCTGAGTGAGGAACGCGCGCGCGGTCTCCTCGTCGATCGCCTCGAACGGGCCGTTGCCCAGGCGATCACCGGCGCCGAAGACCTCGAAGAGGTTGAACTCGAGATCGCGCAGGTTGGCTTTGTAGTGGCTCATCGCGGGTCCTCCCCGTGAAGACTGGCCCGCCGCCGTGACGAGCCCGCTTACCCATCGGTATACCGGGCAGTAACATTTGCCATGTTACCGGCCGGTAATGCTCGCGCGCATGAGTATGAGCGGGCTCACATCCATGAGCCGCCAACAAATTGGCGAGGCGTGACGGTCGCCGCCTCATCGACGTCCGATAAATGCCGTTTAGCCGACGACGGCGAGCGCACCGCGGCCGCAACTAATCCCCGGAGATGGGGTCCCACTCCCAGGCCGGCCGAGCCGCGGCGTTCGACGTCTCGGGCTTGCGCTCGGAGCCGGTGTACTCGAGCAGGATCAGCGCGATGTCGTCGTCCAGTACTCCGTGCACCCAGCCGCGCAGGGCGTTGACCAGCGAGGTGAGCCCGTCCTCGACGGTGCCGTGACCGGCGATGCGCCAGGCCCGCTCGCGGATCGGGAAGAACTCACCGTTCCGCCGCGCCTCGGCCAACCCGTCGGTGAACAGGAGCAACCGGTCCCCCGGTTCCAGCCGCTCGACGCGCGGCCGCACCACCGGCAGGAACCCGAGCGGCGGCGCCGGTGACGGCGGCTCCAGCGCGATCACCGTGCCCCGGCGCAGCAGCAGCGGCGCCGGGTGCCCGCAATTGAGCACGGTCAGGGTTCCGCCGCGCTCCTCGATCAGGCACGCGGTCACGAAGTCCTCGTAGCCGACCGAGCGGGCCACCGCGCGGTCCAGGTCGGCCACGATCGCCCGCAGGTCGACCCGCTCGTGCGCGACGTGCCGGTAGGAACCCAGCACGCTGCTGGCGAGGCGGACCGCTTCCAGCCCTTTGCCGCGCACGTCCCCGATCAGCACCCGGGTGCCGTACGGCGTGCTCATCGCCTCGTAGAGGTCGCCGCCGATGTCCGCTTCCGCGTTGGCCGACACGTACCGCACCGCGACCGACATCGTTCCGATCCGGGGCCCGATCGGCCGCAGCACGGCCTGCTGCGCCACCGAGGCCAGTTTGCTGAGCGTCGCCACTCGTTTCGACGTGCGGTCGCCGAGCATCGACAGCCAGGCCGCCAGTGCGGTGAAGACCAGGATCGCGGCCAGGCGCAGGACCTGCTGGGGCGCGAACGCCTCGCCGTCCACCATGCCCAGCGCCGCGCCCAGTGCGAAGCAGAGGGCCCCGACCGCGAACGTGGCCCGGTACGACGCCAGCGCGGCCGCGAGGAAAGGCGGCGCGACCAGCAGACCGACGAACTGCAAACCCGGCATCGCGACGTCGAACGCGGCGATCGCGAGGGCCAACAGGCACGCGCCGACGATTCCGGTGCGTGGTGACACCACCGGATCCCCGAGGTGCGGGTTCGTTGGCATCGGCGGGCCCACCCCTGACAGCACAGCGTGGCGCGTCTGCGCACGGACCTTCCATAGGATGCCCGTTCGGTTGCCGCTCGACGCGTCGCCACGACGAGAACCGGCCGTGTGCTCGGCGGTCCCGCCCGTTCGTCCGAGGGGAAGCTGTCCGTTTGGCGGCATTTAGAGCTAGGGCAGTTCGCCCTCTCGCACCAGACCGCGGATCCGCAGCCGTTCGCGGACCTCCGGCTGCGCTCCGTCCACGATGACCGCCGCACCGAGGTAACGCGCACCGGCCGCCGCCACGATCTCGGCGAGCGCCGAGAGCTGGGCTCCGGTCTCGACCCAGTCGTCGACGACGAGCACGGCGTCGTCGGGGCCGAGGTGGCGGGCCCGGACACCGAGCACCACCGGACGGCCGTCGTGCCCCGGACCGCCGGTGCGGGTGATCAGGTCGTCGGCGAGCTCGGCGCCGCTCAGATCCCGGTAGGCCTCCACGAACCCGACGCCGATCGCCCGAGCGACGAGCGGCCCGAGCAGGAACCCGCTGGTGGCCGGCGCGACGATCACGGTGGGCAGTACGGGTGAGAGCTCGGCGAGCGCCGGACCGAGCCGGTCGAGGATCACCGGATCGCGCCACCACCCGGACCGATCGGTGAGCAGGTGGTCGCACCAATCGCCGGGGTCGATCCAGCGGAAGTTCTCGAGCAGGCGAACGCGCAGGTCAGGATCGGCGGGCGGCACGGGGCTCTCCGACGGGTCGACCGAGAGCGGGGCACTCGACACGGGGACACCGTAGGTACAGGCTCCAAACACGTCAACGCCACTCGCACGGATGGGGAAACCTGGGCTTCATGGGAGCAGCGATCGAGGTCGACCGGCACCAGGTGCTCGCCTACCGGGTGGGGGCACAGCAGCTCGACCGGTCCGAACCGGAGGTCACCCGGCTGGCCGTACTCGATCTCGGGGTCGCCGACACCCCACCGGGTTCGGCCCGGGTGGCGTTCGCGGCGCGGCTGCCGTCGCTCGAGGACGACGACGCGCTGGTGACCGTGTGGGGAGCGCGCGGTGCGCCGTTCGTCCACCGCGCGGCCGACCTGCCGGCTCTGGCCGCCGCGCTGTTCCCCCGCGACGAGGCGGACGCCAGAGCGCGGGTCGGTGCGTCCACGGCGCGGATCCCGGGTGACGATCTGGAGGCCGTGCGAGCCACCGCGTCGGCGTTGCGTGCGGTCGTCACCGCGCCGGTCGCCAAGGGGACGATGAGCACGGCGCTGACCGCGCACCGGCCCGAACTGGCCGCGTACTGTCCCGGTTGCCGGGTCGAGCACTTGAGCGATCAGCTGATCCGCGTCGCCGGTCTGGTGGGCGGCGTCCGGATCGAGCCGGGCACCACCCCGTTGATCGTGTCACCGGTCGCGGACCGGGTACCGGACACCGGCTCCGCGCCGCTGCCCGCGCGGGCCTACCTCCGGCTGCTCGGTCCCGGGACGACGGCCGAAGTGGCGGCCTACTTCTCGGCGAGCAAGGCCAGGGTCGCGGAGGACTGGCCGGAGGACCTCGTCGAGGTGCGGGTGGACGGGAAGGCCGGCTTCTGGATCCCCGCCGAAGCGGAGCCCGCGCTGCGGCAGCCGGCGGCACCCGACCCGGTACGGCTGCTGCCGCCGAGCGATCCGTACCTGCAGACCCGCAACCGGAACCTGCTCGTGCCGGAGAGAGCCGAACAGAAGGCGCTCTGGCGGCCGCTCGGCAACCCGGGCGCGATCCTGGTCGACGGCGAGATCGCCGGGACCTGGCGTGCGAAGCTCGCGGGCAAGCGCCTCACGATCACGCTCGAGGCGTTCCGCCCGCTCCGACCGGCCACGCTGGCCGCGATCAACGCGGAGGCCGGGACCGTCGCCACCGCGCGCGGCGCCACGGACGTCCGGATCGCCTGACGCCGGACCGCACATTCCGTGCCCACGGAGCCGCAGATGTGACCAGAATTCACAGAATGACGGGGAGTGCACTGGTACTCGGCGGGGGCGGAGTCACCGGAATAGCCTGGGAGATCGGGCTACTGGCCGGGCTGCTCGACGCCGGAGTCGACCTGACCACGGCAGATCTGATCGTCGGCACCTCGGCCGGCTCGGTGGTCGGGACGGTCGTCGCGACCGGCGCCGACATCGAGGAGCTCTACCGCAACCAACTGGAGCCCAGCGGCAGCGAGATCCCCGCACGGATGGCCACCACCACGCTCCTGCGCTGGGGCTTCGCCGCGGTGACCAGTCGGAGCCCGGAGCGGTTCCGGGCCCGGGTCGGCGCGCTCGCCCGGCGTACCCGCACCGTTCCGGAGGAGGAGCGCCGCCAGGTGATCGCCTCCCGGCTGCCGGTGCACGACTGGCCCGACCGGCGCCTCGTGCTGACCGCGGTCGACGCGGTCACCGGCGAGCTCGCCCCGTTCGACCGGCACAGCGGTGTGCCGCTGGTGGACGCGGTGTCGGCGAGCTGCGCGGTGCCGGGCGTCTGGCCGCCGGTGACCGTGAACGGCAGGCAGTACATCGACGGTGGGGTGCGGTCGACCGCGAACGTCGACCTCGCGTCCGAGTGCGATCGAATCGTCGTGCTGGCGCCGCTACCCCGCGGCGGCGGGCCGATGCCCGGCGTCTCGACGCAGGTCGCGCGCCTCGGCGACTCGGCCCGCGTCGCCGTGGTGACACCGAACCAGGCGGCTCGGGCCGCGTTCGGCCGCAACGTGCTCGACCCGGCTCGCCGGCCGCCGTCGGCACGCGCCGGCCGCGCCCAGGCCGTCGACGTGGCGATGGCCGTCCACTCGGTCTGGTCGGACCACTAGAGACGTCAGACGCGACGGAACTTCGGCCAGAGACCGGCCCACGGTTCGCGGGGGTCACGGCAGAGCCAGATCGGGGCGCCGTTCTCCTCGTTGTCGATGTCGACACCCACGTCGACCGAGCCGGCGCGCTCCACCGAGCCGAAGAACCGCCGCAGGTAGGCCGGATCGTCGAAGCCGACGGCGACGACGACGTCCGCCGACTCGGGCGGCCGGCCGAAGTCGGCGACGCTCATGTGACCGGAGTAGACCGGCACCGTGCCGTACCGGCTCACCGCGCCGGCCTCGCCGTAGTTGCTGGTGACGATCACCGCGCCGGGCGGCGTGACCCGCTCGATCGACGCCACCGCCGCCGGCCAGCCGATCGTCTCACCGGCGTCGTAGTTCACCGCGACGACGGCGTCCGGCACCGACGACGCCGGCGCGATCGGCAGCATCAGCAGGGCGTCGACGACCGCGCAGAACACCACCGCGGCGGCGAGCCCGACCCGGCGGAGCACCACCCGGCCACGGGCGAGCCACCCGACCACCGGGATCGCGCCGACACCGGTCAGCGCCAGCAGCATCGCGGCGTCGTAGTAGCCCTTGCCCCCGCCGATGAGCACGAGCGCGGCGATCACCACCCACGCCCAGGCCACCGCACGGTACGGACGCCACTCGGGGCGGCGGAAGAGCGCCACGAGACCGGCGATCCAGACGGCCGAGGCGACCGGGCTGACGATCACGAACTGCAGCGCGACGGCCACCGGGCGGCCGGCGTACGAGCTGTCCCCGGACGCGATCTGGCCGGCCACGTCGAGCTGCGGAAAACCGTTCACGATCTGCCAGACGACGTTCGGCGTCACGATCAGCAGCGCGAGCGCGGCTCCGGCGAGCACCCAGCGGTCGCGCAGCAGACGGCGCGGGCCGGCGACGAGGAGGCCGCCGACCAGCCCGACGGCCAGCAGACCGACCAGGTACTTGTTCAGCAGGCCCAGGCCGGCGACCGCCCCGATGAGCACCGCCAGGCGGGTGTCGCCGGTACGGAGCACCCGCAGCGTCAGCCAGAGCACGACCAGCCAGATCAGGACGTCGACGGTGGTGGTCGACAGCAGGTGCCCGAACGCGAACGCCGCCGACGACGTGGCGATCAGCACCGCGGCGAGCAGCTGGGCGGCCCGTCCACCGCCGAGTTCGCGGGCGATCAGGGCCACCAGCAGCACGCAGGCACCGGCGATCAGCGCCGAGGGCGTCCGGAAGACCGTCAGGTTGCCGGGGGCGATCGTGTCGGCGAGCCAGGCGATCGCCGGGGTGAGCGGCGGCTGGTCGACGAAGCCCCAGTCCAGGTGGTGCGCGCACAGTAGGAAGTAGAGTTCGTCGCGGTGGTAGCCGTAGCGCCCGGCGAACACGAGCAGCACGGCGGTGACCGCAGCGGCGATCACCCAGACCCAGCGTTCGAGCGGCGGAAGAGTGCGTCGCTCGGCTTCGACCTGCGCCATGGCTTCAGGATGAGGGGCACGCGCTAGGTCGGACATCGGATTCGTAGCCAATTGACTCAGGCGGCAACTCGTTGCTCCGGTTACGCTCGGATCATGGCTGTGGTTCCGCTCGGGCTGCCGGCCGTGCCGGCCCAGCGCCAGGGCACGGCGGCCGATCGACCCCTCGGTGAACGCGGGCTGATCGACCGGTTCGGCCGTACCGCGACCGATCTCCGCGTCTCGCTCACCGACAAATGCAACCTCCGGTGCAGCTACTGCATGCCGCCGGAGGGGTTGCCCTGGCTGCCGTCCGACCGGCTGCTCAGCGACGACGAGGTGATCCGGCTGGTCACCATCGCGGTGGAGCGGCTCGGCGTCACCGAGGTGCGTTTCACCGGCGGCGAGCCGCTGCTGCGGCGTGGGCTGGTCGACATCCTGCGGGCCATCACCGCGCTGCGGCCGCGGCCGGAGACGATGCTGACGACGAACGCGATCGGGCTGGCACGCCAGGCCACGGCACTGGTGGACGCCGGGCTCGACCGGGTGAACGTCTCGCTCGACACGCTCGACCGCGACACGTTCCGGCAGCTCGCGTACCGGGACCGCCTGGCCGACACGCTGGACGGGCTGCGTGCCGCGACCGAGGCCGGCCTGACGCCGGTGAAGATCAACAGCGTCCTGCTGCGTGGTGTCAACGAGCACGAAGCGACAGCGCTCGCGGAGTTCGCGCTGGAGCACGGCCACGAGCTCCGCTTCATCGAGCAGATGCCGCTCGACGCCCAGCACTCGTGGGAGCGGACGTCGATGGTGACCGCCGCGGAGATCCTGGCCGCGCTCAGGACGCGGTGGACGCTCACGCCCGACCCGGCGCACCGCGGCGCGGCTCCGGCGGAGACCTGGCTCGTCGACGGCGGGCCGGCGCGCATCGGCGTGATCGCGTCGGTCACCCGGCCGTTCTGCGGCGCTTGCGACCGCACGCGGCTGACCGCGGACGGGCAGGTGCGCAACTGCCTGTTCGCGACCGGCGAGACCGATCTGCGTGGCGCGCTGCGCTCCGGGGGCACCGATGCGGAGATCGCGGACCTGTGGCGGACGGCGATGTGGGGCAAGCTGGCGGGGCACGGCATCGACGACCCGTCGTTCCTGCAGCCCGATCGTCCGATGTCAGCCATTGGAGGCTGAGTGAACGTCACGGTGCGGTACTTCGCCGGGGCCAGGGCCGCGGCCGGTATCGAGGAGGAACCCGCGGATGCGGGCACGCTCGGCGAACTGCGCACGCAGCTCGTGGCCGCGCACGGTGAGCGGCTGGAGCGGGTGCTCACCGCCTGCTCGTTCCTGGTGAACGGGGTGGCGGCGAAGGAAGAATCGGTGCCGCTGCCGGCCGGCGGTACCGTCGACGTGCTGCCGCCGTTCGCCGGGGGTTAGTCCCTCAGGATCCTTTCAGGCGTCGACCCCTACGCTCCGCTAGGGCTCGCTAGCACTGTCTAGCTCCTGAACTAGAAAGCCCTAGAATCATCTACAGGGAGCGCTGTGGGCGTCGTCGTCATCGTCGTGGTGGCTGTTGCCGTCGTCGGAGGCATCCACGGTTATCTGTGGTGGCGCCTGGTCGCGAGCCCGTTCTCGTCGAAACGGATCCGGTGGATCGGGTTCGGCGCGGCCGTGCTGATCGTCGCCACCGCGATGTTCGGTCTGCGCGGAGCGCCGGAGGCACTGCCGGGGCCGCTCGGCACCGTGGTGAGCTGGGCCGGCCCGCTCTGGATCGCGGTGATGTTCTACCTGTTGCTGATCCTGCTGGTGCTGGAGCCGGTGCGCCTGATCGGCCGCATCCTGATCACCCGCCGGGCCCGTGCGCGCGAGGTCCCGGCCACGGTCGGCGCTCCGACGACCGACGCCTCCGGCCCGAGCGAGGACCAGGCCGCCCAGGCGGAGAACTGGGGCCACAACCGGCGTGTGTTCCTGGCCAGGGCGCTGGCGGTCACTGCGGGCGTCGGAGCGCTCGGCACCGTCGGCTACGGCACCACCGAGGCCCGTCACGTGCGGGTGAAGCGGGTCCCGATCACGCTCCCGCGTCTCGATCCGGCGCTGAGCGGGTTCCGGGTCGCGCTGCTCACCGACATCCACATCTCCGCGACGCTGCACCGGCCCTTCGTCGAACGGGTCGTCAACCGGGTGAACTCGCTCGACGTCGACGCGGTGGCGATCGTCGGCGACCTGGTCGACGGCACGGTGGACGAACTCGGTGAGGACGCCAAGGCGCTGAGCGCGCTCCACTCCACCCACGGCACGTACTTCGTCACCGGCAACCACGAGTACTACTCGGGCGCCGAGGAGTGGGTCGAGTACCTGCCGACGATCGGCGTGCAGGTGCTGCGCAACCGGCGGATCGAGATCCCCGGCGGCGCCGGGCTCGACCTGGCCGGCGTCGACGACGTCACCGCGGCCCGCTCCGGCGTTCCCGGCCACGGCGCGAACCTCGCCGCCGCACTCGACGGCCGGGACCGGGACCGGCCGGTCGTCCTGCTCGCCCACCAGCCGGTGCAGTGGCCCGAGGCGGTGGACCGGGGCGTGGACCTGCAGCTCTCCGGGCACACGCACGGCGGCCAGATGTGGCCGTTCACCTACGGCGTCCGGCTCGAGCAACCGGTGGTGGCCGGGCGGGCCACCGACGGCGACAGCCAGATCTACGTCAGCCGGGGCGTCGGCTACTGGGGCCCTCCGGTCCGGGTTGGCGCGCCCCCCGAGATCAGCCTGATCGAGCTGCGTTCTCTCTGATCCTCTCTACGCGATTCTAGGAATCGACGAAGAAAGCGTTAGACACGCCTCGATGCGCTCGCGATGGCCCCCGCCTGGGGGTCTACCATTCTCCGCAAACAAGGTCCGAGCGGGCAGTTGACTCGATCCGGCACCATCGGGGTCCTCGTGTGTGTCTGCAGCTCAGCGGCCTCACGCAAAACATCATCGTTGATCACTGAACCACCGGGTATTTCCCCGCGTGACCGGGGCATCTCCCCGTGGCCGGTGTGGCCCACCGCGGAAGGGCGCTGCGTTATGACCCATGCTGTTCCTCGTCCACGCAAGACCTCGTCGCGCACCAGCGGCACGCGGCACCCGGTCACGCCGGTCCGCAACGCCGGCGCCACGGATCGCCGCTCGCTCGCCGCACCCGCCGACCGCATCCCGCTCGACCGGCAGCCCCCGCTCCCCAAGCGGCAGCCCGGCGCGGCACTGGACGCCGTCCACCGGAACAGCATCATCCAGGTCAACCGCGACGCGAACGGCGCCGTACCGGCCTCCGACCGTTGGTTCCGCGCCAACGTCGAACCCGACACGTCGACAAACCTCTAGCGAGATCTACCACTTTCGCTAGAAAGCCCGATACGGTCCGAGCGTATGGACCCGGTCCGTAATCCGTATGCGCCCGGAGCCGGGCAGCGCCCGCCTGAGCTGGCCGGTCGCGACCGCGAGCTCGACCAGTTCGACGTCGTGCTCGAGCGGGTGGCGCGCAGACGTCCGGAACGGTCGATGATCCTCACCGGCCTGCGCGGGGTGGGCAAGACCGTCCTGCTCAACGCGCTGCGCTCCCAGGCCATCGGCCGCCAGTGGGGCACCGGCAAGATCGAGGCCCGTCCCGACCAGACGCTGCGCCGCCCGCTCTCCGGAGCGCTGCACATGGCGGTGCGTGAACTGTCGTCCCAGCACCGCGCTCTCGACCAGATCGACGACTTCCTCGGCACGCTGAAGGCGTTCGCGCTGCGCTCCAACCCGACCGGCGGCAAGATCCGCGACCGCTGGCAGCCCGGCATCGACGGGCCGGCGATCAGCGGCCGGGCCGACTCCGGCGACATCGAGATCGACCTGGTCGAGCTGCTCTCGGACGCGGCCGACCTGGCCGCAGCGGTCGGCACCGGCCTCGCGCTGTTCATCGACGAGATGCAGGACCTGGGGGCGGAGGACATCTCCGCGCTCTGCGCCGCCTGCCACGAGCTCTCCCAGACCGGTGCTCCGCTGATCGTCGTCGGGGCCGGGCTCCCGCACCTGCCCGCTCTCCTCTCGGCCAGCAAGTCGTACTCCGAGCGGCTGTTCCGCTACGTCCGGATCGACCGGCTCGACCGGGCCGCCGCCGACGTCGCACTGCTCGCGCCGGCCGAGCGCGAAGAAGCCACGTTCGACGCCGAGGCGCTGACCGCGCTGTACGAGGCCGCGGACGGCTACCCGTACTTCGTCCAGGCCTACGGCAAGGTCACCTGGGACGTCGCGCCGCGCTCGCCGATCACCGCGGCCGACGTGAAAGTGGCGGCGCCGGAGGCGGAGGCCGAGCTCGCCGTCGGATTCTTCGGGTCCCGGTACGAGCGGGCGACCCCGGCCGAACGCGAGTACATGCGCGCGATGGCGGCCCTGGAGAGTGATGCGAGCGACGCGGTCTCGACGTCGGAGATCGCGGTTTCGCTGGGACGCAAACCGTCGAGCCTCTCCCCCGCACGGGACAGTTTGATCAAGAAGGGGCTGATCTACTCCGCCGAGCGGGGAACCGTGGCCTTCACCGTGCCGCATTTCGCCCGGTACCTACGCACCCAACCGGCGTGACTTAGTAAAAGTGGCGGGGACCGGGCAGAGTGGGCGGGGATGACCGACCGCTTGGGAGCGCCTCGATGACCGGTGAGCTCACGGATGACCTCGAAAAGGCTCCGCAACCCGGCACCGACCGGCCGCGGCGCACGTGGAGTCGCCGGCTGACCACGTTCGGGGTGGCCTGCGCCCTGGTGATCGGCGCCGCCGCGCTGACACTCGAGGTGGAGGAACAGCGCGACCGCGACCAGCGCAGCCTGATCGTCGCCGAGCAGGAGCGGCTGCAGCGCATCGAGACGGTGCTCACCGCGGACGACGCGATCAGCCGCACCACCACCACCGAGGACGGCGCCCGGGTGTCGACCGTGTTCTCCGCCGAGCACCACGCGGCGATGGTGACGTACTCCGACCTGCCCGACATCGACCCCAAGCAGACCTACCAGATCTGGCGGGTGCGCAACGAACAGCCCCGCTCGGTGCGGGTGCTGGCCGCGGACGCACGGGAGGGCACCGCGCTGGTGCTCGATCTGACCGACGGGGACGCGATCTCGTTCACCGTCGAGCCGGAAGGCGGCTCCGGGCAGCCCACCGGCGACATCGTCGTCGCCCTGCGGCTGAACTAGCTCAAGCGCGTCGGGCGGATCGCGGCCCATTCGAGTGAGTGGCGGATGCCTTCCTCGACCCCGTACTTCGGTTCCCAGCCCAGTAGCTCGCGGGCCAGGCCGTTGCGTGCGTAGGCCCCCACGACGTCCCCGGGGCGGGCCGGCGCGTCGTCGTGCGGCAGGGGTTCGCCGATCACCGCTTCGAACGCGGTGACCAGTTCACGCACCGTCGTGCCGGTGCCGCTGCCCAGGCACACGACCCGGTAGTCGGACACGATGTCGTCGAACCGGCGGAGCCCTTCGACGTGTGCACGCGCCAGATCCCAGACGTGCACGTAGTCGCGGATGCCCGTGCCGTCACGCGTCGGCCAGTCGGTGCCGGTGATGTGGAACGCCACCCGGTCCTCGTAGGACTGCACCAGCTTGCCGAGCGCGTGCGACGGCCGGGCCACCTGGAGACCGGTACGCAGCTGCGGGTCGGCGCCGATCGGGTTGAAGTAGCGCAGCGACAACGTCCGCAGCGACGACGCTTTCGCGACGTCACGCAGCACGTTCTCCACCATGACCTTGGTGGTGGCGTACGGGCTCTGCGGGTCGATCACCGAGTTCTCGTCGACCGAGAAGTCGGCCTCCGTGCCATACATCGACGCCGAGGAGCTGAACACCATCCGCTGCACGCCGTTGCGTTGCAGGTGGTCGACCAGCTCGATCGACTTCGCCACGTTCTCGCGGTAGTACCGCAGCGGATCGGCCATCGAATCCGGCACGACGATCAACGCGGCGCAGTGGATGACCGCCTCGATGTCGGGATGATCGGTGAAGATCCGGTCGATCAGCGCGCCGTCGGCGATGTCACCCTCGTAGAACGGGCGCCCTTCGGTGAACTCGCGCCTCCCGGTGACCAGGCTGTCGAGAACGACCGGCTGGATTCCGCCGTCGAGGCAGGCCGAACCGATCGTGCTCCCGATGAAGCCGGCACCGCCGGTGATCAAGACCTTCACACTCGAGTTCCTTCCGGTGGCCTAAATCGTCGCCGATGGTATCGGCTGCTGACGACGTCTCACGGCGCTGCGGAGAGCCACCACCCGGAATGACGACCTACCGTGGTGTCCCCGGATACTAAGCGTGAAATCAGGGGCAGGCGACCCACTCGTCGGTGCCGTCCTCGAACACCTGGCGCTTCCAGATCGGAATCCGCGCCTTCACCGCGTCGACCAGCTCGGCGCAGAGCGCGAACGCCTCGGCCCGGTGAGCGGTGCTGACTGCGCAGGCCAGCGCGGTGTCACCCAGCCGGAGCGGGCCGATGCGGTGGCTGACCGCGATCGCCTCGACGCCGTCGCGCTCGGCGAACTCGGCGGCGATCTTCTCGAGCACCTCACCGGCGGAGGGATGTCCGGTGTATTCCAATTCGGTCACGGTCCGGCCGTGGTCGTGATCGCGCACCACACCGGCGAAGCCCACCACCGCACCGGCAGCCAGATCCGCGACGGCCTGCTCGTGCTCGGCCACGGAAATCGGAGATTCAGTGACCTGGGCCACCACGACCCGGTGGCCGGCCTCGCGGATGGTCTCCGGCATCGTCTCGCTGCTCATGTGGCCATCCAACCACCGGAACGTCAGTTGGGCATCGGAACGAAGTCGGCCCGGGTGCCACTGGGCGCAGTGGTGTCCGGACGGACGATGACGAACCCGTCCGCACCGGCGACCCCGCGGAGCATCGCCGACCCGGCGTGGGGCAGCGTCACCGCGCCGTCCGGCGTCAGGCGAGCCAGGGCCAGGTGGGTGAAGTTGCCCCGCCCCGGGACGTCGTTGGCGACCACCACCGACGCCAGCGGCGGCAACGGTGCACCGGACAGGCCCGCGATCAGCGGCGCCGCCAGCGTCACCAGCCCGATCACCGCCGACTGCGGGTTGCCCGGCAGCCCGACCAGCCAGCTCGCGCCGGGCCCGGGCAGCCGCGCCGCGAGCATCGGGAAACCAGGGCGCACCGCGACCGTGTCGACGACGTAGGAGGCGCCCAGCGTCGCCAGCGTGGGGTGCAGGTGGTCGACCGGGCCGTGCATCGTGCCGCCGGTGGTGACGACGACGTCGGACCGAGCGGCCGCGGCCCGCACCGCGGTCTCGTGCGCCTCGAGCGTGTCGGCGGCCCGCGTCACCGACACGACCTCGGCGCCGAGGCGGCGCATCCAGGCCGGCAGGGACGGGCCGAGCGCGTCGCGCACCCGACCGGCTCCAGGTGGCCCGCTGTCGAGCAACTCGTCGCCGAACACGACGACTGCGACCCGGGGCCGTCGGCGCACCGCGAGCACGTCGTGACCGCACGCGGCCGCGAGCGCCAGCACGCCCGGCGTCACCCGGACGCCCGGCGGCAGCAGTACCTCGCCGGATGCGGCTTCCTCGCCGGTCGGACGCCACTCCTGCTTCTCCGGGAGCGGTGCGGTGACCCAGGAGCCGTTCTCGACCTCGGAGCTCTCCAGCCGGATCACGTGCTCGGTGCCGAACGGCACCATCGCGCCGGTGGCGATCTCCACCGCCGTGCCCGACACCACCGTGATCTCGCTGGCGTCACCGGCCAGCACCTGGCCGACCAGCCGCCACGGCGCGGGCCCGGCGACCGCGTAACCGTCCACGCTGGACGTGTCGAACGCCGGTAGTGCGGTGAGCGTGACGAGCGGCGTGGCCAGCACGGCACCGTCGGCCTCGGCCAGCGGCACCGGGCGTCCGGGCAGCGGAGTCGTCGCCGAGTGGACGGCCGCTCTGGCGTCGTCCCAACTGATCGGGTCGGTCACGCGTGCCCTCCGGGGTGGTCTCCACCGTGCAGCTGATCGATCGCGTGCGCCAGCACGGGGCCGAGCACGGCCAGCCCGTCCTTGGCGCCACCGCGGGAGCCGGGAAGGTTGACGATCAGCGTGCGGCCGGCTACCCCGGCGATACCGCGCGACAACATCGCCGTCGGGAGCCGGGGCACCGCGTACGCGCGGAGCGCCTCGGCGATGCCCGGGATCTGGTAGTCGAGCACGGCCGCGGTGACGTCCGGCGTGCGGTCGGTGGGGTTGATACCGGTTCCGCCGCTGGTCAGCACGGCGTCGACACCGTCGGCAACGGCTGCGCGCAACGCGTCGCCGACCGGCTCGCCGTCCGGGACGACGACGGGATCGCCGACCTCGAACCCGAGCTCACGCAGGCCGTCGACCAGCAGCGGGCCGCTGGTGTCTTCGTAGATGCCGGCGGCGGCCCGGTTGGACGCCACGACGACGCGCGCGGTGCGGCTCATCGGCCGGCCGGCCGACGCCACGAACCGGTCTTGCCGCCGTCCTTCGCCTCGCAGCGCACGGCCTCCAGCGAGGCCGCCGGGTCGACCGCCTTCACCATGTCGATGAGCGTCAGGCCCGCCGCGGCCACCGCGGTCAGCGCCTCCATCTCGACGCCGGTGCGGTCGGCGGTGCGCGTCGTCACGGTGATCGCGATTTCAGCGTCGCCGATTTCGAAGTCGACGGTCACACCGTGCAGCGCGATCGGATGGCACAGCGGCACCAGGTCGGGTGTGCGCTTGGCGCCCATGATCCCGGCGACGCGGGCGACCGCCAGCGCGTCGCCCTTCGGCAGGCCGTCGCGCCGGAGCAGGCCGATGACCTCGCTCGTCGTGCGCAGGAGGCCGGTGGCCACGGCGGTTCGGACGGATTCCGACTTCGCGGAGACGTCGACCATCCGGGCCGATCCGGCCGCGTCGACGTGACTGAGCTCCGGCATGGCTCCAGAGCTTACTGTCCGTCCCTGGCCACAGCCGCCAGTGGCCTGGTTCGATAATGTCCAGTCGTGAGTGCACCGCTACGCGGGCGGCTGGCCGACGGCCAACCGGTCACCCTGCTCGCCGAACTCGTCGACCCCGCCGAGGCCGAATCCGCGGTCGCGGCCGGCGCGGAAGGCGTCGGTCTGCTGCGCAGCTGGTTCGCCGTTCGTCCGGACGGTTCGCCGCTACCGACCGGCGATCAGCTGAACGGCTACCGACGTGTGCTGAGCGCCTTCCCCGGCGCGCGGGTGACCGTCGAGGCCCTCGATCCCGGGGAACGCCAGGGTGCGTTCGGAATTCGGGGCGTGCGCGCCCTGCAGGCCCGTCCGGACGTGCTGTCGTCCCAGCTCGAGGCGATCGCCGGCGCGATCAGGGAGACCGGCGCGCACGTGGTCGACGTCGGGGTCGTCACCTCGATGGTGAGCGAGCCGGACGAGGCCGCCTGGTTCCTCGAGGAGGCGCGGTACGGCGGGGTGGCGACGGCCGGCGTGCTCGTCGACCTGCCTGCGGCCGCCCTGCTCGCCGGCACGATCCTGCGCACCGCGTCGTTCGCGACGATCGACCTGGACAGCCTGACGCGCTACGCGGTGGCGGCGGACCCGTCGGCCGGGAGCGGCCGCTGGTACGACCCGTGGCAGCCGGCCGGGCTGCGCCTGGCCGAGCTCGTCGGTGCGTCCGGGTCGTTGGCGGGCAAGGAGATCAGCGCACGCGGTGCCGCCGCGGCCGATCCGCTGCTCGCGTGCGTCCTGATCGGTCTGGGCATCACCAGCCTGGTGCTGCCGGTCGACCGGCTCGAGGCGGTGCGCACCGCGCTGGCCCAGCACAAGTTCAGCGACTGCCTGCGCTACGCCGAACTGGCCACCCGCGCCACGTCGGCCGCCGACGCCAAGCGCCGCGTCGACGCCGCGGTGGATCGTTAGATACCGGTCGCGCGGGTGGACGTCACCAACTCGCGCAGCGAGACGCCGGAGCCGATCCGCTGCCAGCGGCGCTGGGTCCAGGCGTGCAGCGTCCAGCCGTCCCTGGTGACCGCGGCCAGCACGCGTCCGTAGCGCTGCGCGACCTCCTGCAGCAGCGTCTGGATCCCGGTCTCGACCTGCACGGCCCGCCCCTGCTGGGCGGGGCTGAGCGGCTCGGTGCGCGCGACGTCGTGCTCGATGCCGCCGAGGCGCTGCGGTAACGCCGTGAGCACCCGGCCGACGGCGTCGCCGAGGGTCAGGTCGATCTCCGGCGGGGCGTACCGGCTCTGGGCGCCCCGGTGGGTGACCGCGAGCCCCCAGCGCAGCCGGCCGCGCGGGTCGACGGCGATCGCGAACTCCGCCCGGGCGTCCACGCCCAGCACCGGCCGGAGCAGCGACTCGACCGGTACGTCGCCGGGCGGCCGGACGAAGTAGACCAGACGGCCACCGGGCCGACCGGCCGTGAGCCGGGCCAGGTACTCGGCCACGACCTCGCGGGGATCGGTCAGGTCGGTGGCCAGGACGCCGTCCCGCGCGAGCGCGCCGATCGAGCGGATGCCGTGGCTGCACAGCCAGTCCACGTCGACGCCGAACGCCTCGGCCCAGGCCACCGCGGTGAGTTCCCGGGGTACCCGCGCGCAGCGCACACCCTGGTCGTTCACGAAGAACTCCACGTCCGGCGTCTTGCCGATCCGCAGGTTCGTGGCCTGGCCACGCCCACCCGGGCCGATCAGCGTCACGACCGCGCCGAGGTGAACCAGCCGGGTGTCGTCACAACCGGAGCAGTACGGGTCCGGTGCCCGCCCGACGCCGGCGCAGCGCGGGCAGTCCGGCGTCGCGACGTCGTCCAGATAGGTGCACGAGCATTCGCGCCACGCGACCCCGGAGACGCAGCGCGCGCAGCGTTGCGTCGGGATCGACGGGCCCAGCCACGGCGGGGTCTTCAAGTCGTCGACGCGGCCGACCACCCGCTCGACGGTCGACCGCACCTGCCCGGTCTGCTGCGCCGCGAGCAGCTCACGCTCCTCGACGACCTGCAGCGCGGAGAGTTGCCAGCGGCCGTCCCGCCAGGTGGCACTGCCGCCGGCCGCACCACCGGCCGTGATCGAGACGGCGGCGACGAGGTCCTCCACCGTCCACGCCGACGTGCCGTCCCCGGCCGGCGGCGGTGCGGCGACCACCCAGTGGCCGGCCGCGGTGGTGGCGCCCTTGGCCTGTTCGACCAGATCGGACGGTGTGTGCGCGAGTAACGACTCGACGAGCGTGGACGTACCCGGGTACCAGGCCTGCCCCTGGCGGGGATGCGCGCCGGGAACCTCATAGGCGACCGACCAGAACCCGTCCAGGAACCGCACGACCAGGTCGAGCCGGCCGGCGTCGGCGGCGCGACGCAGCTCGACCAGCCGCTGCTCGGGATCGGTCTCGGAGCGGACGCCGTCCGGGTAGCCGACGTACAGGTGCCAACGACGACGTCCGGCCCACTCGGCGATCGCGGCCTGCTCCGCGGCGGCCTTCTCGGCCTCCGGCGACGCGGGCGACCAGGTGTCGGGCAGATAGATCGGGGTGGCCAGGTCGTGGCTGGAGAGCGGCCGGTCGAGCATGTCGTAGAGCGTGTCGACACCGACCCGGGTGGCCAGCTCGCCGACGATCGCCGAGAGGTCGATGATCCACCGGCCGGGCCGGGCCTCCCACGGCACCGGCTCGAACGCGCCCGGGACCACCTGCACGGACCCGGTCTGGCCGGTGACCGCGTTGACGACCGTCACCACGCCCTGGGCGAGCAGCGACCCACCCTGCCGACACGGGAAGCACATCACCGTGGTCTCGCCGGTGCCCCGGCAGATCTCACAGTCCGGGTACGGGTCGGAGTCGGAGAGCAGGAGACGGCCGCTCACCAGGAACTCGGTTCCGTTGTGCCGACAGGCGCACGGAGCGATCCTGAATCCGAGACCGTCGCACGCCGGACAGGCGATCAGCGCGGGCTCGACCGGAGCGGTGTCTGTCATGGAGCCTCTTCGGGTTGCCTCGACCCTGTACTTCACACTCGCGGAGCGTGTCTAGCGAGCGCTTCACGGTAGCGTTTGTACCGCCGTTGCGGGAGAGGTATCTGTTAAACATTGCCGTACGTTTGGCAACCGTCGGAATAATCTCCGCTTAAGTCCCGCTTTGAACTTTTCTTAGTTTTAGACGCCATTAAGGTTTATCGGCCAGTCAAAGCCCAGTTCCCTCGTCGGCGCCCACCAACCCCTGCACGACACCGTGACAAGGTTGTGTCAACTGACGGGCGTCCACGTTTGACCAGGCCAAGCCGGGAAAAACTCCTCATATCGGGTCGAGAGGAGCAGGGGATGTCCGGCCTACCGAAGAATCACAAGCTGGGGAAGGTGTACCGCTACGGCGGTGGCCTCACCGGAACGGCGCTGCTGGCGTTCGGCGTCCTCGGCTTCGTCAACAAACTCGATTTCTTCTCCACCTCGGGTAAGGAGATCGCCGGCCTATCCTCGAACGGGGCGCTGTCGTTGATCTCCGTGGTCGTCGGCGTGTGCCTGCTCGGGTGCGCCGTGGTCGGGGGCAACACCGCCTCCTGGGCCAACTCGATCTTCGGCTGGGCGTTCATCCTGAGCGGCCTGGTGAACCTGACGATCATGCGGACCGACCTGAACTTCCTGGCGTTCCGGATGACGAACGTCATCTTCTCGTTCGTGGTCGGCACGGCCCTGATCACGTTCGGCATGTACGGCCGGGTGAGCGGGGCGCTTCCGCCGGACAACCCGTACTGGCGTGAACGCCACGGCCTCCCGCCCGAGGTGCAGGAGGGCGAGGACCTGGAGATGGAGGCGCTGCTCGGCGGAGCCACCGACGGCGACCGCGGCATCGACCCGCAGAACATGGCCGGCCTCGCCAACCGCACCGAGACGACCTCTCCGGCCCCGGTGTTGTCGGGTGGTCCGATCCTCGGCGGAGCGCCGAAGCAGCAGTAGCGGCTCGTCCGAGGCCCCGCTCCCCGTCGTGGGAGCGGGGCTTCTTCACGTCCCCGCTCGCTCGGCGAGGAGCCGGCGCGGAGTCAGGCCGGTCAGGGCGCGGATCTCCCGGGTGGCGTGCGACTGATCGGCGTACCCGGCGGCGGCCGCGGCCGGCCCGAGACCCGCGTCGGCCCGGTTCAGGAACTGGTGCAACCGGGCGACCCGCTGCAGGGTCTTCGGACCCAGCCCGGTCTCGGCCCGCACGAGGCGGCGGAGGTGGCGAGGTGAATAGCCGGCCCGCTCGGCGATCGTGTCCACGGACGGGGCGCCGGGAGAGGTCAGGGCTTCCACGATGCCGACCGTGGCCTTCTCCGGCCGGAGGTCCCGCCACGAGCGGGGAACGCCGTCCCACACCTCCTCGGCCAGGCGGCGAGCAGCCCGATCACCGAGAAGCGTGTCCAGGCCGAACGTGCGGTCGGTCAGCTCGTCGGCGTCCAGCCCGAAGATCGTCCGCACCGCGTAGGGCTCGATCCGGAGACCGACGATCCGCGTGCCGGCGACCAGGCGGGGCAGTTCGACCTTCGTCGACGGCCCGACCAGCACGGCGCGACCGTCCGCACGCACGAGGACGTCCGCGCAGTTGTCCGGCAGCACCCGCTGGACGTGATCGGTGCCGCTGATCTCCTGGCTCCACCCGCAGCGCACCACGTGCTCGAGCCCCGGCACCGCGAACTCGCGGTAGGAACCATGGCCGGTTCCTTCAAGACCGGGCGGCGCCTCGACGGCAGAGTGGTCGGCATGGAACAGAAGCTGAACGTCCTCACGCTCGGCGTCCGCGACCTGGACGCCAGCCGCCGGTTCTTCGTCGACGGGCTCGGCTGGAAGCCGCACCTCGACGTGCCCGGCGAGGTGATCTTCCTGCAGGTCGGTCACGGCCTCCTCCTCTCGCTGTGGGACCGCGAGGCGATGGCGGCCGAGGCCGGCGAGTTCTACCGGGGCGGCGACCCGATGCCGATCACGCTCGGACACAACGTCGACAGCGAGGACGAGGTGACCGCCGTACTCGATCGTGCCACCGCGGCGGGAGGTTCAATCATCGCTCCGGCCACCCGTCGCGACTGGGGCGGCGTCTCGGGCTACTTCGCCGACCCGGACGGCTTCCGGTGGGAGGTCGTCCACAACCCGGGCTTGGCGTTCTCCCCCGACGGCACCATCACGATCGCCCCGCCGCCAGAATGACCCCGTGGATCCTTCGTTCGCCGAGCTCTACCCGGACGTGGTGGCGGCAGGTAGCCTCGCGTCCGCGCTGGAGCAGGTAGCCGCCGGTCTCGGGCTCGACCTGGGTGAGGTGCAGTTCGCCGACCCGATGGTGCTGCTCGAGTGGGCCGGTGTGCCCAACGTGGTCCCGGACGGCCGCCCGCTGTGGGTGCGCACGACGCCGTTCGAGCGGGTCTTCGAGATCGACGGGCGCTCACCCGACGGCGAGCCGCTCCGGGGCCGCACGTCCGATCTGAGCGAGGTGGCTCGCGCCGCTGCGTCCTGGCGCAGTGGCGCGCGGCTCGCCGAGATCCGGCAGGTCGCCGCGTTCGTGAACGCCGCTTAGACGCCGGTGCTCATGTCGACAAATCGACTGAAGTGACCCTGGAAGGCCACGGTCACCGTGTCGGTGGGGCCGTTCCGGTGCTTGGCCAGGATGAAGTCGGCCTCGCCGGCGCGCGGCGACTCCTTCTCGTAGTAGTCCTCGCGGTGCAGTAGCAGCACCATGTCGGCGTCCTGCTCGATCGAGCCGGACTCACGCAGGTCGGAGAGCTGCGGACGCTTGTCGGTGCGCTGCTCGGGGCCACGGTTGAGCTGCGAGGCGGCGATCACCGGCACTTCGAGCTCCTTCGCCAGCAGCTTGAGGCCACGGGAGAGTTCCGCGACCTCCTGCTGGCGGGACTCGACCTTCTTGTTGCCGGTCATCAGCTGCAGATAGTCGATGACGATGAGCCGCAGGTCGTGGCGCTGCTTGAGCCGGCGCGCCTTGGCCCGGATCTCCATCATCGTCATGTTCGGCGAATCGTCGATGAACAGCGGCGCCTCGCTGACCTCGCCGATGCGCCGGGCCAGCTTCGTCCAGTCGTCCTCGGAGAGCTGGCCGGAGCGCAGGTGGTGCAGCGGTACGCGGGCCTCGGCCGAGAGCAGACGCATGGTGATCTCGATCTTCGACATCTCGAGCGAGAACACCGCCGCGGTGAGGTGGTTGCGGATCGACGCCGAACGCGCGACGTCGAGACCGAACGTGCTCTTACCGAGACCGGGCCGGGCGGCGACGATGATCAGCTGGCCCGGGTGCAGGCCGTTGGTCAGCCGGTCGAAGTCGGCGAAGCCGGTCGGGACACCGCTCATGATGCCGCCGGTGGCGCCGATCGCCTCGATCTCGTCCATCGTCGGCTGGAGCAGCTCCTCCAGCACCGTGTAGTCGTCGCTGGTGCGCTTCTCGGTGACGTCGTAGATTGCCTGCTGCGCCATGTCGACGACGTCGTCCACCTCGCGCCCGGCGCCGGCGGCCGACCCGTAGCCGAGCTGGACGATGCGGGTGCCGGCCTCGACCAGGCGGCGGAGGATCGCGCGCTCCGAGACGATGCGTGCGTAGTACGCGGCGTTGGCCGCCGTCGGCACCTGCTGGATCAGCGTGTGGACGTACGGCGCACCGCCGACGCGGGCGAGCTCGGCGCGGTCGGCCAGGGCGGCCACGACCGTGACCGGGTCGGCGGGCTCGCCGCGGCCGTACAGGTCGAGGATGGTGTCGAAGACGAGCGCGTGGGCGGGCTTGTAGAAGTCGTTCGAGCGCAGGATCTCGACGACGTCGGCGATCGCGTCCTTGGAGAGGAGCATGCCGCCGAGCACGCTCTGCTCCGCGGCGAGATCCTGCGGAGGGGTGCGATCGAAGTCGCTCGGCGCCGAGTACGCCTCGACCTCATCGGTGACGGCCACACGCGTCCCCTCCCCCGGCAAGCTGTTCACCTCATGTCGTACCGGATGGGTCCGACAGTTCGGTGGGACGACCTTAAGAAGCCGGGGCGCTAGTGAACAAACCGGCCTGTGCACAGGGCTGTGGATAACCCGGTGGAAAACTGGGGGTAACTCTGTGTGGTAGCTGTGCAGGACACTGTGAACTGAGCGACCTGAACGCCGTTCGCATGGCCGCTGACCAGCAAAAAAGGCAGTCCACCGGGTGTGGACGGCAATTAGTCGTCCCATCGGTGTCGCGGTTGGTTACTGTGCGTACGCCTTCACATCACTGCATACACGTTCTATCCACAACCGCGGTTCAGCGGCCACGCTCGGCCGGCGCCAGCACGATCCGGCGCGCGACGTCCCGGGTGATCGTGTGCACAGCCGCGAAGCCCGGCTCGCCGTCCTCGGCGACCGGCCGCAGACGCGACCACCGCCGCCAGTGCCGACGCAGCGTCCGCTCGGGCACTTTCCGCCCGCGGATACGCTGCCCGTCCAGCGATTCGGCCAGCGAGACGTTCAGCCAGAGCAGCATCGCCGGACGACGCGAGAGGCGCGCGAGGAGTCCCAACAGGCGACGGGCCCAGCCGCGGGTCGCGGTGTCGTGGAGCACGATCGTCTTCCGGCCGGGCAGCGCCAGCAGTAAACGGATGTAGTGCTCGAGGTACACCAGCGGACGCCAGAACCGGTAACCGCGCCGACCGCCGAGCAGCCGCTCCCAGCGGGTCCGGATGTCCTCCGGATCACGGACGCTGAACACACCCCGCGGCGACGTGACGCGCAGCCGGTGCAGCAGCGTGCTCTTGCCCGCGCCGGGCACCCCGCCGACGACCACGAACGCCCGGTACGGCAGATCGAGCCGGGACGTCTGGCTGGGATCCGGATCGGCCGGATCGAGCCGCGTCGGACCGCCACGGGACGCGGCACCGCGCCGCGGGACCCGGGCGGCGGCCGGTACGGGCTCCGGCAGCGTGTTCAGGTCGGGCGTGGGGGTAGGAGGGGCGAAAAACAGGGCGGATGAAAGAACGGCGGTCCCGACTCTCATGCTTCAGTGTGCACACGCCCAGGCAAGAATTTGCTGAGGGAAGTCGCCACCCGGACAGTCACGGCAGCCAGGACAGGTGATCTTTCAGCACGGTGTAACCGACGAACGCGACGACGTCGATCAGCCAGTGTCCCAGCACCAGCGGCCAGAGCCGGTTGGTGCGCTGCCAGAACCGGCCGTAGACCAGGCCCATGATCACGTTGCCGAGGAAGCCACCGAAGCCCTGATAGAGGTGGTAGGAGCCGCGCAGGACCGCGGCGGAGAGCAGTGAGGCGTTCTCCCCCAGGCCGAGCTGGCGCAACCGGGTGATGAAGTACCCGACGACCAGCACCTCCTCGGCCCAGGCGTTGGCCAGAGCGGCGAGGATCAGCACCGGCGCCCGCCACCAGACGTCGTCCAGGGCCGCGGGCACGACGGTGAGGTTGATCCCGATCGCGCGGGTGATGAGGTAGAACCCGAGGCCTGGCAGCCCGATCAAAGCGGCCAGGCCCACGCCGCCGGCGAGGTCACCGCGGATCCGGTCGCGGTCGAGGCCGATCGCCCGCAGGCCGATGCCGGAACGCCACAGCAGGTACAGGCCGAGACCGCCCCAGACACCCAGTTGCCCGGCCGACACCAACTGGTAGGCGAGGTCGATCAGGTTCGCCGCCGCACGCGACACGTTCAACGCGACGGTCTGGTCGGCCAGGCGTTGGGGCTGCAGCAGCGAGTCGAGCAGCGAGAGCAGGCTGCGGACGCCGGAGAGCCCCAGCGTCAGGGCGAAGACCAGGAACACTTCGAGCCCGAGGGCGCGCCGCTCGGCGGGGTCGGTCACCACGAGCGGCTCCGCCGGCCGAGCGGGCGCGAGGATGGTGCGCACGCTCACGCTCGCAGGCTACCCATCCGCGCCGCGTTGCCCGGCCGCGACCGGTCCCACTCGAGCGCGTTCCGGCGCGTCGGAACGGGACCGCTTCGGCCGGCGCGCTCCCGGACCTGGCGCCGGACACGTCGATGGCCCGGACCGATCGGCGCCGGACACGTCGATGGCCCGGTCCGCAGTGCGGGCCGGGCCATCGAAGCGAGGCTTACTTCTCCGCGACCACGTCGAGGGAGATGTTCGCCGACACGTCGGGGTGCAGGCGCACCGCGACCTTGTGCGACCCGGTCGTCTTGATGTGACCGGGCAGCTCGAGGCGACGCTTGTCGAGCTCCGGGCCACCGGCCCGGACGACCGCGGCGACGACGTCGGCGGCGGTGACCGAGCCGAACAGCCGGCCGCCCTCGCCGGCGCGGGTCGCGAGCTGAACCTTCAGCTTCTCGACCTCGGCCTTGATCTCCTGGGCGTGACCGAGGTCGCGCACCTGGCGAGCGTCACGCGCGCGCTTGATCTGCGCGACCTGCTTCTCCTGGCCGCGGGTGGCCGCGATGGCCTTGCCCTGCGGCAGCAGGAAGTTGCGACCGTAGCCGTCCTTCACCTCGACGATGTCGCCGGGCGAACCGAGACCACTGACCTCAGAGGTGAGGATGATCTTCATTTCCTCGCCTTCCTCAGCGCGCGGTGCTGGTGTAGGGCAGCAGCGCCATCTCGCGGGCGTTCTTGATCGCGCGAGCGATCTGCCGCTGCTGCTGGCTCGACACACCGGTCACTCGACGGGCACGGATCTTGCCGCGGTCGGAAATGAACTTCCGCAGCAGCGCCGTGTCCTTGTAGTCGATGTAGGTGATCTTGTCTTTGTCGAGCGGGTTGATCTTCTTCTTGGGCTTCCGCACGGGCGGCTTGGCCATGGGTCTTCCTTACTCTGCTCTGGCTATCAGTGGCTCTACGCGGCTGTGGCCGACGCGGCGTCAGAAGGGGGGTTCGTCGGCGAACGCGCCGCCGCCGCCCCCTCCGGCCGGAGTCGACACGGCCCAGGGGTCGTCCGCAGGCGCCCCACCGCCGGAGTTACCGCCGCCGCCGGAACCGGACGAGCCGTAACCGCCGCCGGAGCCACCACCACCGCGGGTCGTCTTGTTGACCCGCGCGGTCGCGCTGCGGAGCGACGGGCCGACCTCGTCGACCTCGACCTCGAAAACGGTGCGCTTCTCGCCCTCGCGCGTCTCGTAGGACCGCTGCCGGAGCCGGCCCTGGATGATGACGCGCATGCCGCGCTGCAGCGACTCGGCCACGTTCTCCGCCGCCTGACGCCAGACGTTGCAGGTGAGGAAGAGGCTTTCGCCGTCCTTCCACTCCCCGCTCTGCCGGTCGTAGGTACGCGGCGTCGACGCGATACGGAACTTCGCCACAGCCGCGCCACTCGGGGTGAAGCGCAGCTCGGGGTCGTCAACAAGGTTGCCGACCAGGGTGATGACGGTTTCGCCTGCCATGGGGTGCGATCCTCCTCAACCGGTTTCGTCGGACACCATGCACGAGGGGTACGACGAAAATCGGTTGATCTCAGCGCATCAGCGCTGGTCGGGGCGGATGACCTTCGTCCGCAGAACGGACTCGTTGAGGTTCAGCTGACGGTCGAGCTCCGCAACGGCCGGAGGCTCCGAGTTCAGGTCGACGATGGCGTAGATGCCTTCGACCTTCTTGTTGATCTCGTACGAGAGCCGACGGCGGCCCCATACGTCGACCTTCTCGACGCTGCCACCGGCAGTGCGGATCACGTTGAGGAACGTGTCGAGCGAGGGCTGGACAGTGCGTTCCTCGAGATCGGGGTCGAGGATCACCATGACTTCGTAATGACGCAAGGTAGAACCCACCTCCTTTGGACTCAGGCGGTCACGGTCGGTCCGTGACAGGAGGGTCGATTGCGTCATGCAATCCCGACCACCTTACCAGCGACCACGGAGCGCAACCGCCCCGAGCGACGCCCTGTGGATCAGGCGCGGCGGCGAACCGCTCGACGGGCCCGGCTGGCCGCCTGCGAATGGGCCCCGACCTCGACCACCGGGCGGCAGGCCAGCACCGTGCGGAACCCGGCCGTACCCAGCCCCACCGCGACGACGAGCGAGAGCAGCACGACGAGTCCCAGCTGGTCGTGCCGGCTGGAGAAGCCCGGGAACGGCGGAAGGGCAGGAGTCTCCTCGACGTCGGAGTCCTCGGCGTCCGGCCGCGCCGGGCCCGAGGGGGTGGCGGCTCCGCCCTCATCCGCGTCCTCCCGGTGTCCGCGCCGGTCACCCGCGGCAGCCGGGGACGAGGGTGCCGCCGAGGTGGCGGAGCTCGCGGGACCGTCGGTCGGGGCCGGGTCCGGGGTCACGTCCGGGCTAGGTGTCGAACCGAACTCCTCGGACGTGGAGCCGCGCTCGTCGGACGAGGTGGCGGGGTCGGCGGCCGACGGATCGTCGGAGGCTTCGCTCTCGACGGACTCGTCGTCGTCGGACTCGGTACCGAGGTCCTCGTCGACGCCGTTCTTCGCTTGTCGCTTGGCTTCCTTCTTGGCTTGTTTCGCGGCCTTCTTCTCTTCCTTCTCCTCGGCCTTCTCGGCTTTGCCCTCGCCGTTGCCGTTCCCGTTGCCCTGCGTGGGCACACCGGCCAACCCGATCGCCGGCGGTTGGACGACGAGCACCGATCGCACCGTCGACACGGTGAGCCGCCCCGCCGAGACCGTCGTCGTCCGGATCCGCGTCACCTCGCGCGTCGTGGTCACCGACACCTCGACGTCCACCGGATCGGCTCGACCGACGGCCGGAACGGCCACCCCACCCACGAGCAGGCCGAGTAGCGCCGCCAGCGTGAGGAGTGCAGGAGGCGCGGCCACGCGCTGCTGATGTCCTGACACCGGCCCTCCCGTACCGCAGCCCGCGATGGTCTACCGAAGCCAACGACGTCACCCGACGGCGGTGACGCACGCTCTCTAGGGGCAGCCCCGCACCGGGCGCGGCGCTCGTGACACAGGGCCTAGGCTCACGTTCCATGCGAATCGGTGCCCATGTCGACCCCGCCGACCCACTGGCCGCCGCCTCCGTTCGCGGCGCCGACGTGGTCCAGTTCTTCCTCGGTGACCCGCAAGGCTGGAAAAAACCGGTGCCGCGCGACGACGCCGAGGCGTTGAAAGCCAGCGACGTCGACGTCTACATCCACGCGCCGTACGTCATCAACCTGGCCAGCACCAACAACCGCATCCGCATCCCGTCCCGGAAGATCCTCGGCCAGCACGCCGAGGCCGCTGCCGGCGTCGGAGCGAAAGGGCTGATCGTCCACGGCGGCCACGTCGGCAAGGGAGACGACGCCGAGGTCGGCTTCGAGAACTGGCGCAAGGCGTTCGCGCAGGCCGCCGAGTCCGGTGGGTTCCCGCTGCCGATCCTGGTCGAGAACACCGCCGGCGGTGACAACGCGATGGCCCGCCGGTTCGACCGGCTGGCGATGCTGTGGGACGCGATCGGCGAGTACGAGCCCGGTTTCTGCCTCGACACCTGCCACGCCCACGCCGGCGGCGAGGACCTGCTGGACATCGTCGACCGGGTGAAGGCGATCACCGGTCGCATCGACCTGGTGCACGTCAACGACTCCAAGGACCCGTTCGACTCCGGTCGCGACCGGCACGAGAACCTCGGCAGCGGCCAGATCGACCCCGACCTGATCGTCGCCACCGTGAAAGCGGCCGGTGCGCCGGCGATCTGCGAAACCCCCGGCGGTGACGACGGGCAGAGCGCCGATATCCAGTTCCTGAAGGAGCGGCTGGCCAAGTGAGCGTGGCGGTACCGGAGAGAGTCCGACGCTTCGGCACCAGCGAGTTCACGCTCGTCGGCGTGGGATTCGCGCTCGTCGCGGTGATCCTCACCTGGCCGACGCTGAAGCACCCGGCCACCACCATCCCCCAGGACACGTTCGACCCGCTGCTGATCGCGTGGGAGATCGCCTGGGGCGGGCACGCGCTGCTCACCCAGCCGGGCGCGCTCTGGCAGGCCAACGTGCTCTTCCCCGAGCACGACTCGTTCGCGTTCACCGACAGCCTGCTCGGCTACGCCCCGCTGGGTTTTTTCGGCGAGGGCCCGACCGCTGCGGTCGTCCGCTACAACATCGCGTACGTCCTGGCGTTCTACCTGGCGTCGGTCGGCGGCTACGCGCTCGCGAGGCGACTCGGCTCGGCCTGGCCCGGCGCCGTGCTGGCCGGTCTCGCCGTCGGCTACGCGCCGTGGCGGCTCGGGCAGGCCGGCCACCTGCACGTGCTCTCCACCGGCGGTATCGCGCTGGCGCTGGCCGCGCTGGCCAAGGGGCACGGGTACTCGTTCACCCGCGGCTTCCGCCCCGAGGAGGTGCGGCCGGGCTGGGCGGCGGCCGGCTGGGGGTTGGCCTGCTGGCAGATCACGATCGGCTTCGGCGTCGGTCTGCCGTTCGGGTACGTGCTCGGCGGCATCTGTCTGGCGTCCGCGATCGGCTGGCTGGTCACCGGCCGCCCGCGACTGCCGAAGAAACTCCTGATCGCCGACGGCGTCGGAATGCTCGCGTTCCTGACGATCACGGCGCTGATGGCCCGCCCGTACCTGCGAGTCGTCGAGGCCCACCCGTACGCCCGGCGCACCGAGGCCGACCTCGGGCTGTTCTCCCCGCCGTTCCGCGGGTTCCTCACCGCGCCGGAGACGTCCTGGCTGTGGGGTGAATCGTCGGCCCGGGCGCGGGAGACGCTGGTCTGGGCACCGGAGATGACGATGCTGCCCGGCATCTTCGTCGGCGCGGCCGCGGTCGTCGGCCTGTTCATCAGTTCCTGGACGCTGCGGCAGCGGATCCTGCTCTGGGTGGCCACCGCGGTCAGCCTCGTCCTCGGCATGGGCACGACGTTCCTCGGCAGTGGCGAGCTCGGTTACCTGCTGCTCTACCGCTACCTGCCGGGCTGGGACGCGATCCGCACCCCGGGTCGCCTGGTCGTGTGGACCAGCCTGCTGCTCGCGATCCTCGCCGCCGGCGCGATCACCGCGATCGGCGAGCGCTTCGCGAAACCGACCGGCTGGCCGCGGTTCGTCGTCGCGCTCGCGCTGATCCCGGCCCTGCTGGTGGGCGTCGAAGGCATCAACACGACGCCGCACCCGCGGGTGCCGGCCCAGCCGCAGTCGTTCAAGGACATCGTCGGTCCGGCGCTCGTGCTGCCCAGCGACGCCCGCGACCAGTGGGTGATGCTCTGGTCGACCGACGGGTTCCCGAAGATCGTCAACGGTGGCTCGGGCTTCACCCCGCAGTCGCAGTCGACGATCCGGGAAGCGGCCAAGGAGTTCCCGAGCGAGCGGAGCATCGCCTACTTCCGCCGCCTCGGTATCAACACCGTGCTGGTGCTCCAGTCCGGCGACCTCAGCGCGGTCGGCGGGGAGTACCAGAACGCGCTGACGGCCGACGTGAGCGGGCTAGACGTCCGACGCAGCGACCGCGGCGACGGGGTGTTGTTCGACCTTCGGTGAGCGGGGCGGGGGTGTCTCGTCGAGCACCCCGCCCTCCGGATCGTCGACGCCGTCGCGCCGGACCACGTCCAGTTCCGGCCGCAGGATCTCGCGGATCACCAGACCGCAGAGCACGGCGACGCTCACCCACCGGCCGATGCTCGCCAGCGTGAACGCCGCCTCCGGGAGCACCGTGGTCTTGCCACCGGAGACCCGGATCAGGATCTGGTAGAAGCTGAAGAAGTAGGCGAGCTCGGCGGCCTGCCAGATCAGGATCGCCCGCCACTTCGGCCGGGCCAGCACCGCGAGTGGGATCAGCCACAGCACGAACTGCTGCGACCAGACCTTGTTCGTCAGCAGGAACGCGGCCACCACCAGGAACGCCACCTGGCCGAGCCGCGGCCTGCGCTTGGCGAAGAGCACCAGCGCGGCGATGCCGATGCAGCACAGCGTGAACGTCAACCAGGCCACCGTGTTCAACGCCGGGATGTGCTCACCGAGCCAGACGAACGGCGGCAACCCGAGCTCCGGCTTGCCCTCGGCGTCCCGGCCGACCGGGATGTGGGTGCCGATGTACCAGAACGTGCCCCAGTCGATCGGCCGCTCCGACGACAGCCGGAAGAAGCGCGACCAGCCGTCCGGCGCCATGATCGCGAACGGCACGTTGATCACCAGCCAGGTGAAGACACCGGTGCTGACGGTGACCAGCGCCGAGAGACGCGCCTCCGCCGTCCGCCGTCGGAAGCAGAGCAGCACCAGCGGACCGAGGATGAGCAGCGGGTAGAACTTCGCCGCGGTCGCCAACCCGAAGAACACGCCGGCCCAGCCGGCCCGTTTGCGCGACCAGGCGAGGATCGCCAGTGCGGTCAGCGCGATCGCCAGGTAGTCCCAGTTGACGGTCGCGGTGACGAACACCGCGGGGGCGAGCGCGACGATCGCCCCGTCCCATGGTCGTCGTTCCCGGGTGCGGACCACCGCCCAGGCCGTCACGAGACCGAAGCCGGCCAGCGCCAGAGCTGTCAGGTCGTAGAAGACCGTGCCCTCGTTGATGTTGCCGGGCGTCAGCGCGTCGACGGCTCCGCTGGAGATCAGCGCGTGCACCGGGAGCCCGATGACGCCCATCATGATGCCGGTGAGCACCGGGTACTCGACGTCGTGGTCGAGGTAGGGGACGTACCCCTTGTTCAGCTCCTCGGCGTAATAGAGCGCCAGGACGTCGGTGTAGCACGCGTTGCGGTACTGGTCGTAGTTCTCCCAGGCGCCGTCCCGGCAGGGGGACTTCTGCACCCAGTTGAACGCGAACACCAGCGTGGTCAACAGCAGGATGACCTGCAGTGGCGTCCAGAACCGACGGCGGAGCGTTGCGTGCCGGCCCAGCGGGCCGCCCACGGCCCCGGACAGGCCCGCCACGACCGGATCGCGGTGGCTCGGGAGCACGATGTCGACGTCGGTTCGCTCGGTCACGCCCCGATCCTGCCGCACGGGGCAAAGCCGGGTGCGACAGCGCCCCGCCCGGCGGCTGCCGGGCGGGGCGCTGTCGACTCGGTCGGCGCTAGTTGGGCCAGATGCTGCCGTCTTGCTGTTGGCCGTCGGGATTCTCACCCTGCTGCCCGTCACCATTGGTGCCGTCCGACGGGCTCGGCGACTGGCCGTTGTCTCCGTACCAGGGGGCACCGTCGTTCTGGCCGTCGGGGTTGTTCGGATCCGGCGTGTCCGACGGCGTCGGGTCCGGTTCCTCGGTCGGCGCGTTGCCGAGCTTGTCGCCCTCGCGCAGCGGCTCGGCGAACTTCTCCTTCTCGACGCCCGTGAGCGTCGTCTTCATGAACGAGCTCCAGATGCGGCCGGGGATCCCGGAGCCGTAGACGCGGCCGCCGTTCACCTGGTCCTTGAGCTTGATGTCCTTGTCGGCGCCGCTACCGACCCAGACCGCGGTGGCCAGGTTGGGCGTGTAACCGCACATCCAGGCGTGGGCGTTGTCGTCGGTGTTCTGGTACTGCTGCGTGCCGGTCTTGATCGCGGCGTCCCGGTTGATCTTGTTCTTCGACGACTTGTCGTAGACCTGCTGCATGGCGTACGAGACGTCACGGCCCACCGACTTGTCGAACGCCTGCACCGGCTGCGACGGGTTGTCCGCCCGGTTGTAGAGCACGGTCTTGCCGTCGGCATCGAGGACCTTCGAGACGAAGTACGGCTCGTGGTACGTGCCGTAGCTCGCGAACGTCGCGTAGCCGGCCGCCTGCTCGAGCACCGAGACCGAGTACTGACCGATACCGATACCGGAGTTGATGCCCTTGCTGATCCGCTCCTCGACCGGCATGCCGTCGAGCGTCTTGACGCCGGCCTTCTCCGCCAGCCGTGCCACCTTCTTAGCCCCGACCTCGAGGGTGAGGGCCCAGTACACGGTGTTGATCGACTGGACCGTCGCCTGGGTCAGCGTGCACTGCTTTCCACAGCTGTCGTCCTCGGAGTTGCGCAGCGGTGCTTCGCGGTCCTCGAACTTCTGCCCGGACGTGCCGTCCCACTTCGAGTCGATGCCGTAGCCCTCTTTGACGCCTTCCGCGAGGACGTAGGGCTTGAACGAGGAGCCGGCCGGGTGCGGTGCCGACGCCGAGGCGAGGTCGAGGTTGCCGTAACCGCGGTCACCGCCGTAGTAGGCCCGGACCGCGCCGTCCTTCGGGTCGATCGAGACCATGGCCGTGGCCATGTCCTTGTCCTGGCCCTTGAGCTGTTCTTGCGACGCCTTCTCGGCGGCCTTCTGGGCCTTGTTGCTGATCGTCGTCAGCACGGTCAGGCCACCGGTGTTGATGTCCTGCTCGCTGAAGCCGAGTTTCTTGAGCTCGGCCTCTACCTTCTGCCCGAGGATGCCGGTGGACCCGCTCCGCCACTCACCGGTGCGCTTGGCCTCCGGCAGCACCTTCGGGTAGGCCAGCGACGCCCGGGAGGCCTCGTCGAGGTGGCCGGTCGCGACCATCTGGTCGAGTACGTAGCCCCAGCGCCCCTGGGCGCTCTCCGGCTTGTTCGCCGGATCGAAGTTCGTCGGGTCCTTGATGACCGCGGCGAGAACCGCGCCTTCCTCGGGCGTGATCTTGTCGATGTTCTTGCCGAAGTACGCCTGCGCGGCCTGCTGGATGCCCCAGGCACCGCGGCCGAAGTAGATCGTGTTCAGGTAACCCTCGAGGATCTCGTCCTTCGAGAGGGTGTCGGAGAGCTTCCTCGCGAGGATGATCTCCTTGACCTTGCGGGTGTAGCTCCGCTCCTTGGTCATCTTGAACACGTTGCGGATGTACTGCTGGGTGATCGTCGAGCCACCGCCGGCGCCCTCGTCGCCCTTGACCAGACCCCACACCGCACGGGCGGTTCCCCGGAACGAGACGCCCTTGTTGTTCTCGAAGTCCGGGTCCTCCACCGCGGTCACGGCGTACTGGACGTGTTTGGGCACCTTGCTCAGCGGCACTTCGACCCGGTTCTCGGCCGAGAACGTGGCGAAGGTGATGTTGTCGGAGAACTGGAGCTGCGTGGTGCCGCTGGCCTCGGGGATCGGCGGCAGTACGGTGCTCGCGTAGGCCACCCCGCCACCGACGAGACCGAGCAGCATCGCGACCGCGGTGGTCACCCCGACGCCGATCAAGATCTTCTTGCGGCGTCCAGGCTTTTTGACCTTTTTCGGCGAATTCGGTGCCATACCACCGAATTCTGGGAGTAACTGGTCGTCTTCCAGCGCCGCCGCGCGGCTGCGCGGTCCGAGACCGGCCGGACGATCACCGCCGGCGCTGCCGTAGGTGGTTCCGGACGAGACGTTCGAGCCGTACGTGGTACCGCCGGACGCGCTGCTCGAGCCGTAGGTCGTGCCGCCGCTGGAGCCGTACGTGGTGCCACCGCTGGAGCCGTACGTGGTGCCGCTGCGACCGGCCGCCGACGATCCGTACGTGGTGCCGGACGACGAACTTCCCGACGCCGCACTCGAGCCGTACGTGGTACCGCCGGAAGCGGCGCCCGAACCGTAGGTGGTGCCGGACGAGCCACCGGACGAACCGCCGTAGACGGTGCCGCCGCCCACTCTGGCCGCACCGCTCGACGCCGATCCGCCGTAGACGGTCCCGCTCGACGAACGCTCGCGCGCGTCGGGGTTACCGTCACCACCCTCGGGGGTCTGGCCGTAACTCATACGCCCACCATGCCCCGGAAGGACCAAGCGATCAAAACAGCCCCGCGCTCCTGTGACACGCCGCTCACAGAGCAATCACCATTTCCCACGCCTTGCCGTAAACGGGCCTTCACTGACCGAGTCTCCCCTATGGCATAGGCACCACGGGCCAACCCGGTCACATCCTTAACCAGCTTTAATCCAAACGACAGACAGCAGCCGGTTGATCACTGGTCAGTAGACCGTGCCCTGACAACCCGCTGGGAGTCAGGGCGAGAAATCGAGCCGTACGGGGGATCAGTCCGCCGCTCGTCGCCGGTCGTCGGCGTCGTCGCCGAGACCGTCGCGTCCCAACACGTATTTCTCCACCAGATGGTTCCAGCCGCAACCGCGGCACACCTCGACGACGTAGACGTCGAAGGCCCGGTAGTGCGCGGCCAGCACGGCCAGCTCCGCGCGCGGGCGCGCCTGTCCCGCCGACGCGCGCAACTCGTCGC
Source organism: Cryptosporangium japonicum (assembly GCF_039524755.1). Lineage (NCBI taxonomy): Bacteria > Bacillati > Actinomycetota > Actinomycetes > Cryptosporangiales > Cryptosporangiaceae > Cryptosporangium > Cryptosporangium japonicum. The sequence goes on along the minus strand of NZ_BAAAGX010000032.1, from coordinate 68,283 downwards.
CGTAGATGTAGTTGACGTGCCACACCGGTTCGCGCCGGCAGATCGGGCACGGGGTCGTGGTGGCCTCACCGAAGAACTTCGACGCCCTGACCAGGTACGGCGATGCGTCGCAGACCTCCATCGTGGCGACCCGGCCCGCGTGGACCTCACGCAGAAGCGCACGGCGCTTCAACGTGTAGTCGACGACCTGCCTCTGGGTCCGCACAGCCGAAGAGTACGCCGTGACCGGGCGACCACTGAGGGTCGATGAATGCCCATGACGTGAATTACCCCCGTGTCCCGTGCGTCGAGGCATCGGTTGGATGTATCGTCTCGATACATCGGCGCGAGCCAACGCCAGATGGACGAGAGGAGGCCCGGCGGTGCTCGAGTTCGCGGTCTTGGGTCTCCTACACGAAGGCCCGATGCACGGGTACGAGCTGCGTAAGCGGCTGACGACCCTGCTCGGGGCGTTTCGTGCGGCGATTTCCTATGGGTCGCTCTATCCGACCCTCCGACGGCTCCAAGCGGGGGGATGGATCACCGAGGTCGCACCTGACCCCGACGACGTGGTCACCGCTCCGCCGCTCACCGGCCGACGGGGAAGAGTCGTCTACAAACTCACCGCCGAAGGCAAGGAGCGGTTCGCCGCCCTGCTCGCCGGCTCCGGCCCCGAGACCTACGACGACGACGAGGGTTTCGGCGTCCACTTCGCGTTCTTCAGCCGCACGGATGCGGCCACCCGGCTCCGGATCCTCGAGGGACGCCGGCGGCGGGTGGAGGAACGTCGGGACGGGTTGTCCCAGATGCTCGCCAGAGCAGGCGAGCGCTTGGACGCCTACACGCTCGAGCTGCAGCGCCATGGCTTGGAATCAGCCGACCGGGAGGTCCGCTGGATCAACGAGCTGATCGCCAAGGAGCAGGCCGGTCGCTCACCACGCGCCGGTCTGGAGCGCCCGGCGGCGGCTCCCGACGAGGAACTGTGAGCGCTCCAGTTCCTCAGGCAAACACTTTTACCGTGAGTTGAAACACAGAGAGGGAGGCCCCTATGGGCTCCGTACGTGTCGCCATCGTCGGCGTCGGCAACTGCGCCGCGTCGCTCGTGCAGGGCGTGCACTACTACCGTGACGCTGACCCCACGACGCGGGTGCCCGGGCTCATGCACGTCCAGTTCGGCGACTACCACGTCCGCGACGTCGAGTTCGTGGCCGCGTTCGACGTGGACGCCAAGAAGGTCGGGCGTGACCTCTCGGAGGCGATCGTCGCCAGCGAGAACAACACGATCCAGATCACCGAGGTGCCGCCGACCGGCGTCACCGTGCAGCGTGGTCACACCTTCGACGGCCTCGGCGAGTACTACCAGGAAATGGTCACCGAGTCCGACGACGAGCCGGTCGACGTCGTCCAGGCGCTGAAGGACGCGAAGGTCGACGTCCTGGTGTCGTACCTGCCGGTGGGCTCCGAGGACGCCGACCGCTTCTACGCCCAGGCCGCGATCGACGCCAAGGTCGCGTTCGTCAACGCGCTGCCGGTGTTCATCGCCTCCGACCCGGAGTGGGCCCAGAAGTTCACCGACGCCGGTGTGCCGATCGTCGGCGACGACATCAAGTCGCAGGTCGGCGCCACCATCACCCACCGCGTGATGGCCAAGCTGTTCGAGGACCGCGGGGTCGAGCTGCTGCGTACGTACCAGCTCAACTTCGGCGGCAACATGGACTTCATGAACATGCTGGAGCGCAAGCGCCTCCAGTCGAAGAAGATCTCCAAGACCCAGTCGGTCACCTCGCAGATCCCGCACGAAATGGAGAAGGCCGACGTTCACATCGGCCCGTCCGACTACGTGCCGTGGCTCGACGACCGCAAGTGGGCCTACGTCCGCCTCGAGGGCAAGGCGTTCGGCGACGTCCCGCTGAACCTGGAGTACAAGCTCGAGGTCTGGGACTCCCCGAACTCGGCCGGCGTCATCATCGACGCCGTTCGCGCCGCGAAGATCGCCAAGGACCGCGGTATCGGCGGCCCGATCAACTCGGTGTCGTCGTACCTGATGAAGTCGCCGCCGGAGCAGTACTCCGACGACGAGGCCAAGGCCGCCGTCGAGGCCTTCATCAAGGGCGAGATCTGATCTGACTCCTGAAGGGGCGCGGCCACCGGGCCGCGCCCCTTCAGAGTTTCAGCGACAGCAGGACCTGGTCGTAGCGGAACATGCCGAAGGCCACGAAGCCGCGGCGCCGCCCGTACTCGGTGAAGCCGAGCCGCTCGTACAGCCGGATCGCGTCCGTGTTGTCACCCCGGACGTCGAGCGTCAACGTCTCGATCCCGGCCTGGCGTGCGGACTCCGCCAACAGACTCACCAACCCGCGCCCGATGCCGGCTCCCCGGGCGCCGGGCGCGACGAACACCTTCTCGATGTCGGCGTTCACCCGCAGCGTCGGTCGCGAGTACCGGCGCCAGTAGCCGAAGCCGAGCACCGCCCCGCCCGCTCCCCCGGCCAGCACGCCGATCGCCTCTCGGCCCCGCACCGCGTCGACGACCTCGGCCAGCCACTCGTCGAACTCCGCGCGGCTCGGGATGGACGACCACCCGATCGCACCGCCGGACGCCACCACCCCGGCGACGACGCTGTAGAGATTCGCCGCCGTGCGTGCCGGTAACGGCCCGGTGAGCTGGGCAAACTCTGCCATCAGCCCGGCAGGTAGCCGTTGCGGTCTCGCCATAGTTCCACGTGGAACGGTGCCGCCGCCTGGTCCCGGGCCGGCCACCAGCGGTCCAGCACGCGCTGGGTGAGCGGCCCCAGCTCACCCTCGCCGAGCGACCGGGGATCGAGCCACCGCACCTCGACGATGCCCTCGTCCAGCTGGGGCACGGGCTCGACGTCCGTGTCCACCAGCGTGCCCCGGTAGAACGCGCCCAGCACCACGGTGCCGGTGTGCAGCCGGTACGAGGCGTAGGTGCAGATGAGCCGGTCCACCGACACGTCGACGCCGGCCTCCTCGCGGGCCTCCCGCACGGCGGCGGCTTCGAGCGTCTCGCCGGCTTCCTGACCGCCGCCGGGAACCTCCCAGCGCACCCCGGTGCGACGCTCCTGCCGAATCATCAGTAGTCGATCGTGGTGGAGAACGAGGACCGCGGCACCAGCGGTGGTGCGGGTCGGGGCAATGGGTGACACACCGGTCACTAAGCCTCCTAGGAGCGACGTTGTTCATGTTAGATCCACGGTCGGCGCCCGTACTCTGGGCGCCGTGAATGGCGCGTGGCGGGAGCTGGGCGGGCTGCTCCGGCGCCGCGAGTTCCGCCGCCTGTTCGGCGTCCGGCTCGCCGGGCAGTTCGGCGACGGCGTCTTCCAGGCCGCGCTGGCCGGCTCGGTGCTGTTCAACCCCGACCGGCAGACCGAACCGGTCGCGATCGCGCTGGGCTTCGCGGTGCTCCTGCTGCCGTACTCGGCGCTCGGCCCGTTCACCGGCATCTTGCTCGACCGCTATCCCCGGCGGAACGTGCTGCTCTGGGCCAACGTGGTCCGCGCCGCGGTGCTGGTGGGGGTCTCGGGCGTGCTCTGGGCCGGCGGACGCACCGGGCCGTTCCTGCTCCTCGCCCTGGTGGCGGTAGCGGTCAACCGGTTCATCCTCGGTGGGCTCTCGGCCGGCCTGCCGCACGTCGCCAACGACCGCGAGCTCGTCACCGCGAACGCACTGTCCCCGACCGCGGGCACCGTGGTGCTGACGCTCGGCGTCGGTGTCGCGGTGGGGCTGCGGAGCCTCGTCGACGCCGGTGACCTCGGGTACGCGGTGATCGTCCTGGTGTCCGCGGCCGCCTATCTACTGTCCGGTGCGCTCGCGGGCCGGTTCGCCGTCTCCGCGCTGGGGCCCGACCGGGACGACCCCACCGCACGTCTGGACACCGTGCGCTCCGTGGTGGCGGGGATGGCCGCCGGCGCACGTCACCTCGCCGAGCGCCGGGCCGCCGGGTACGGCCTGCTGACCGTCGGTCTCGGCCGGATCGGGTTCGGCGTCACGACGATGGCGCTCCTCCTGCTCTACCGCAACACGCTCGAGCGCACCGGCCTGTTCCCGAGCGGTGACACCGGGCTCGGGCAGGTCGTGCTCGCGACCGGCCTCGGCGCGTTCCTGGCCGCGGTCGTGACGCCCGGCGCGGTCCGGCTCATCTCGCGCCGGACCTGGATGGTGAGCCTGCTCGTCGTCGCCGCGGTGGCGTGGCCGGTGGTCGTCGCGGTGCCGCGGACCCCGGCCGTGGTCGCGGTCGCCGTGGTCACCGGGCTCGCCGCCCAGGGCGTCAAGATCCTGGTCGACGCCGGGGTGCAGTCCGAGGTCGACGACGAGTACCGCGGCCGGGTGTTCGCGCTCTACGACATGCTCTTCAACGTGTGCGTCGTCAGCGGGCTGCTGATCGGCGCGTTCGGTCTGCCGGACTCCGGCCGGTCCTGGCCGGTGTTCCTCGGTGTGGGGGCGGGGCACCTGCTCCTGGCCGGGTGGGTGGCGCGCTGGACCGTGCGTCACGGCTGGTCCGAGGTGAGCGTGACGACCCCGCGAGTGGGTAGCCACGCCCCGTGAGCTCGCCGTCACCGGCTGGCGGCTACTCCGCCGCCGGCCGGATTCCGTTCTCCGCGGCCCAGCGGAACAGCTCCGCCTCGGCCTCGTCGCGGCTGAGCTGACCCCGGTCGAGGCGCACCTCCTTGAGGTGCTTCCAGGCCTTGCCGACGATCGGGCCGGGCGGGACGCCGAGCAGCTCCATGATCGCGTTGCCGTCCAGATCGGGACGGATCCGCGCCAGGTCCTCCTCGGCCGCCAGACGCTCGATGCGTTCCTCGAGCGTGTCGTAGGAACGGGCCAGCGCCGCGGCTCGCCGCTTGTTCCGGGTGGTGCAGTCCGACCGGACCAGGCGGTGCAGCCGGGGCAGCAGGTCACCGGCGTCGGTGACGTACCGGCGCACGGCCGAGTCGGTCCACTCGCCCCGCCCGTACCCGTGGAACCGCAGGTGCAGGAAGACGAGCGTCGCGACCTGCTCGGTGACGTCCTTGGGGTAACGCAGTGCCTTCATCCGGCGGCGGGTCATCTTGGCCCCGACCACCTCGTGGTGGTGGAAGCTCACCCCGCCCTCGGACTGGATCTCCCTGGTGGCCGGCTTGCCGATGTCGTGCAGGAGCGCGGCCATGCGCAGCACGAAGTCCGGCCCGTCCGACTCCAGGTCGATGGCCTGCTTCAGCACCGTGAGCGTGTGCTCGTAGACGTCCTTGTGCTGGGCGTGCTCGTCGATCTCCATCCGCATGTTCGGCAGCTCGGGCAGCACGTGGGCGGCCAGCCCGGTGTCGACGAGCAGCCGCAGCCCGGTGACCGGGTCCGCGCCGAGGAGGAGCTTGGTCAGCTCGTCACGCACCCGCTCGGCGGTGATGCGGGTGATCTGGTCGGCCATCGCGGTCATCGCCGCCACGACCTCGGGAGCAACCGCGAACTTCAATTGCGACGCGAAGCGGGCCGCACGCAGCATCCGCAGCGGATCGTCGGCGAACGAGTCCTCGGGAGCACCGGGTGTCCGCATGATCCGGGCCGCCAGGTCGTCGAGACCGCCGTGCAGGTCCACGAACCGGTGGTCGGGCAGGCTCACGGCCATCGCGTTGACCGCGAAGTCGCGCCGGACCAGGTCGTCGGCGAGCGACTCCCCGTACCGCACCACCGGGTTCCGGCTCTGCCGGTCGTAGGCCTCGGCGCGGTAGGTGGTGATCTCCAGCCGCAGCCCGTGCCGGGCGGCGCCGACCGTGCCGAACTCGATCCCGGTGGTCCACGTGGCCTCGGCCCAGCCGTTGATCAGCTCGAGCACGCGGTCGGGGCGGGCATCGGTGCAGAAGTCGAGGTCGTCTCCGAGCCGGCCGAGCAGAGCGTCCCGTACCGAGCCACCGACGAGGTAGAGCTCGTGGCCGGCGGCTTGGAAGCGGCGACCGAGATCGTCGGCCACCGGGAAGACCCGGAGGAGCTCGGCGACGGCGCTCTGCTGAGCGGCGGTCAGAGAAGTAGGTGCGATAGGAGCCACAGTAAGACCAGTATCGGGAGACGGTTCGGGGGTTCGGGCTGAACCTTATCTATTGGCAGCCGCCGCCGACGCACGGGTTTTCCGCTTTATCACATCTGCGCGGCGGCGGTGCGACGGCCGTCCCGGTCACGAGCCGGTCCCTGGACGGCCTCACGGCGTTCACCCGACACGAGCGCTATCGTCAGCTTCATGGCCCGCCGAAGCTCCCCGCGTCGGCCCGGGGGTCCCGGGCGGCTGCGTCGGGTCGAAGAGGTCTCCGCAGGTGGTCTGGTCGTCCAGGGCGACGGCAGCCATCTCGAAGGCGCGCTGATCGGAAAACTCGACCGTCGCGGTCGTTTGCTCTGGTCGTTGCCCAAGGGACACGTCGAGGCCGGCGAGACGCTCGAACAGACCGCGGCCCGTGAAGTCGCCGAAGAGACCGGCATCGTCGGAGACGTGCTGGCGGCGCTCGGTACGGTCGACTACTGGTTCGTGTTCGAGGGCCGTCGCATCCACAAGACCGTGCACCATTTCCTCCTGGATGCGGTGGCCGGAGTGCTCTCCGACGCCGACGTGGAGGTGACCGAGGTGGCGTGGGTTCCGCTGGGCGAGATCCCGGAAAGGCTGGCTTACCCGGACGAGCGGAAGCTCATCGCCCGGGTGCCCGACCTGCTCGAGCGTCCTGCGTGACCGGGCCGGAGTCCGCCGACTTCGACCTGCGTCGACCGCGCTCGAACCTCTACGACCCGGACTCGACCGTGGTGCTGCCGACGCAGACGCCCGGCGAGGAGCCGACGGCCGTGCTCCCGACGATTTCGCAGCCCGTCGGCCCGGTCGCCACCGGAGCCGCGGAGCCCACCGTGCCGATCGCCCCACCGGTCGCACCGATCGCGCCGGGCCCGGAAGAGCCGGCCGGAAGCGGCAAGGACGGCGGGGCGCAGAGCGTCGCCCGCTCGAGCGGTGTCATGGCGCTGTTCAGCCTCGTTTCACGGGCAACCGGCTTCCTGCGCACCGCGGTCATCGGCGCCGCGATCGGCGGCGGCCTGGTCGGCAACGCCTACCAGGTCTCGAACACGCTCCCGAACATGTTGTACGAGTTCCTGCTCGGCGGCATCCTCACCAGCGTCGTCGTTCCGCTGCTGGTCACCGCGCGCAAACGCGACGCCGACGGCGGCGAGGCGTTCACCCACCGTCTCCTCACCGCGGCCGCGCTCCTGCTCGCCGCCGCGACCGCGGTCGCGCTGATCGCGGCCCCGCTGCTGACCGCGTTCTTCGCCGACTCGAACTCGACGTCGGCCAGCAGGCAGCTCACCACGACGCTGGCCTACCTCCTGCTGCCGGAGATCTTCTTCTACGGTCTGTCCGCGCTCCTCGGTGCCGTGCTTAACACGCGGAACCAGTTCGCGGCCCCGGCGTGGGCACCGATCCTCAACAACATCACGGTGATCGTCACCGCCGCGGTGTTCCTGCTGCTGCCGGGTCCGGCGACGCTCAACCCGGAGACGATCACCGGCGCTCAGGTCGCGGTTCTCGGCATCGGCACCACGCTCGGCATCGTGCTGCAGTCACTGGCGCTGTGGCCGGCACTGCGCAAGGTGGGCTTCCGCTGGAAGTGGCGCTTCGATCTGCGTGGCGCCGGCCTGGGTGAAGCCGGGCGGCTCGGCGCCTGGATGTTCGTCTACGTCGGCGTCAGCCAGCTCGGCCTGCTTCCCGTGATCAAGATCGCGAACTACGCCGGCAACCGCGGCGGGCCGGGGCCGCTGATCCACAACAACGCGTTCCTGATGTTCATGATGGTCCACGGCATCGTCGCGGTGAGCATCCTCACCGCGCTGCTGCCGCGGATGAGCGCGGCCGCGGCCGACCGGAACTTCCCCGAGGTCACCCGGAACCTCTCACTGGGCACCCGGCTCTCGTCGGTCGTCCTGGTTCCGGCCACGGCGGCGTATCTGGTGTTGGGCATCCCGCTCACCGTCACGGTTTTCCAGTGGGGTGAGTTCACCCACGATCAGGCGATCGCCACCGGCTACGCCACGATGGCGGCCGCGATCGGCCTGGTGCCGTTCGCGATCAGCCAGATGCAGATCTTCGCGTTCTACGCGCTCCGCGACACGAAGACACCGGCGCTGATCAACCTGCCGGTGGTCGTCGCGAAGATCGTCTTCGACCTCGGTGTCTTCTTCGTGGTGCCGGACGACTACGTCGTGGTCGGCCTGCAGTGCGGCAACACCGTCTCCTACATCGTCGCGGTGCTGGTCTCCGGTCACTTCCTCAAGCGTCGGCTGGGCAGCCTCGACACCGCGGCCTCGGTGCGGACGATCACTCGGCTGGGTCTCGCCGCGGTGGTCGCCGGCCTGGTCGGCTGGGGCGTCGCGTACGGCCTCCAGGCGGCCCTCGGTATCGGGAAGCTCGGCGCGTTCGTCTCCCTCGTCGTGGGTGGTGCCGTGCTCGTCGGCGTCTACGCGGTGGCGGCGTTGCGTCTGCGCGTCCCGGAGGTCGTCGACGTGGCGAACACCGTGAAGCGTCGCCTGCCCGGCCGCTGACGCGTAAACACGGAGGGTTATCCACAATCCTCGCGGAATAACGTGACGAAGCCCACGCCGCAGGTAGGGTCGTTTTGTCGCTCTGAACGGTGTCTCCGGGCCGACTACGCCACGTGACGTCTGAACCCATTAGTCGGGTTCACTTTTCCAACTGGCAACACGCTTCACATCTCACCGTTACCGCTTCGCGACGCGCCGAAGATGTCCCCAGCGGTACGTGAAATACCCGTGAAGTGGTACTAAATTAACAAATTGACTGTGACGCACGTCGCAAAGCACTGGCAACTCCCACGAGGCGCAGGTTCAGTTCTTCGCGGCAACTGACGCGGCAGCCAAGCCGCGCACACCGCCCGGATTCGCACGCCGAGCCCTGTCCACGAATCCGCGGTGTCCCGACGAGTAGCCAATCAAATGGACAGGAGCGGGGGACCCACACGCACGTGGGGTCGCCGGAGAACAGATCCGGCGCGATCCCTTGGGGTGAAGACGCGCTGAGCGCGACCGGGCACTACACCTTCCCGCCCGAACCCGACAGCTAACTCCGCAGGCGTGCACGGAAGGACTCTCCTTGCATACGGTGCATTCCCATCGGTGTGCCCTGCCCGCAAAACAGTACGACCGTCCCGGGTTCACCACCCAAAACGTGACCAAGGCGCGCAAAGCCACACTCCGGACCACCGCAATCGCCGGCGTAGTTGCCGGCGCGCTCGGCGTAGGCCTGATCGGCGTGACTGCCTCTCCGGCAGCAGCAGCATCCGCCGTCCCAGCCGCCGCGAAGCTGTCGGGCGCCAAGACCGTCACCACCGGAGCGAAGACCACGCTCCACGCGATCGCGACGGTGAACGGCTCACCAGCTGCCTACAAGTCGATCTCGCTGCAGTACCAGTCCAGCCGGGGCTGGCGCACTGTCAGCACGAAGAAGGCACGCCCGTCCGGTCAGATCGAGTGGACCGTGACGATCGGCGGCACCTCCAACTGGCGCGCGCTGCTCTACGTCAACGGGACGCAGAAGCAGGTCTCGCCCAACCACCACGTCGTGGCCAAGTCCAACGGCAACGCGATCGTGCAGGCGGCCTCCCGTCAGGCCGGCAAGCCGTACGTGTTCGGTGCCGCCGGTCCGAACTCGTTCGACTGCTCGGGCTACACCCGCTTCATCTACAAGCAGTTCGGCAAGAACCTGCCGCACAGCGCCACGCAGCAGGCGCGCTACGGCAAGTCGGTCGGCAAGGGCTCCAAGAAGCCGGGCGACCTGATCCTGTTCGGCAGCGGAAGCTACTACTCCCACGCCGGGATCTACGCCGGCGGTAACTACATGTGGGACGCCTCCACCGCGGGCCAGCCAGTGGCCAAGCGGAAGATCTGGAGCAACACCTACGTGGTTCGCCGCCTGGTCTGAGTGTCGTGATGAGGAAAAACCCGCGCCCAGGCGCGGGTTTTTCCTCATCAATTCTCATCACGCACTCATTCCGAGCCGCCACAACCGCTGTGAACTGCCGCGACACACGATCCGGAAGCCCGTGCCGCGCGTGCGGGACGTGTGCGTCGCCGCGATACTTTGTGTCGCGGAACCATTCGTTGCCTACGAGAGCCAATCTTCCGGTGGCGTCCGACGCGCCGGAACAGGCAGGATGGACCTGTCCCCAGTAGCCGCCGCACGGCCTACCCTGAGGGGCGGAGCGGTAGATGCTGCGGGAGGGCGGGTTGTGACACAGGTCGGCGCGCCCGTTCAGGGTGAGGTGCTGGCGGGCCGGTACCGGCTCGAAGAGGCGCTCTACGCCGATGCCGCCAGCGGGCACGCACTCTGGCGCGGCACGGACAATCTGCTCAACCGCACGGTCTCGATCGAGCTCCGGGTCCCGGGTGGGCCCGCCGCCGAGCAGATGATCGCCGAGGCGGTCGCGGCCGGGCGCATCGTTCATCCGTCGGTGATCGGTGTCTACGACGCCGTCGACGAGGGGCCGCGGGCCTACGTCGTCCGCGAGTGGGTGCACGGCCAGACGCTCTTCGACACGCTCGCGAACGGGCCGCTGCACCCGGCCCGCGCCGCCTCGCTGGTGCGCAACACCGCCGACGCGCTCTCCGGCATCCACGCCACCGGCCACGCGCACGGCAACCTCACTCCGTCCACGGTCCTGATCGGCAACGACGACGAGGTCACTCTCGTCGATCTGCACCTGGGTGGTCCCGGGCAGCAGCCGGCCGACATCCGTGCGCTCGGTGGCCTGCTCTACGCCGGGCTCACCGGCCAGTGGCCCGACGTCCTGCCACCGCACCGCACCGGCCTGCCCGACGCCACCCGCGTCGACGGTCGGATGTGTTCGCCGCGGCAGATCCGGGCCGGCATCCCCGGCTACCTCGACGCGCTGACGATGGATCTGCTCGATCCGGCCGTCCCGCCGCCCACCGCCGCCGATCTGGCGAGCGAACTGCGCCGCTACGACGTCGCCGACCCGGCTCTGAGCGCGCTGGCCGTGCTCGCGCCGGAACCGGCCACGAGCGGCCCGAGGTGGACCCGGCTCGGCGTCCTCGTCGTCGGTGTCCTGGTCGTGTTGGGCGTCATCATCGGCGTCGCCGCGATCGGCCTGCCCAACTTCGGCGGGGGAGGCGACGCGAGCCCGTCGGGCAAGCCCAGCGCGTCCGCGTCGGCCCAGCCGGGCGGGGGCCCGGTGAAGGTGGTCAGGGCGACGTTCATCGACGGGCCCGGCGGTGACTTCGCGGAGGACAAGTCCCCCGGCAACGCGGTGGACGGGAAGCCCTCCACCGTGTGGAAGACCGACCAGTACAAGGGTTCGCAGCTCGGCAAGTTCAAGCCCGGCCTGGGCCTGATCCTGGACCTCGGCGGCGAGAAGAACGTCTCCAGCGTCACGATCGCGTTCGATCACCCGGGTGCGACGTTCGAACTGCGGGCCGGCTCCGAGCAGCCGTCGTCGCGGCCCACCGACATCAGCCCGTACAAGGTGATCAGCCCGTCGCAGACGAACTCGGCCGCGACGGCCACGATCACCCTGGAGAAGCCGGTCAGCACGCCGTTCCTGGTGGTCTGGATCACCGACACCGGCACGAACCAGGACGGCAAGTACCAGGTCGCGATCTCCGAGATCACCGTCAAGGGCTAGTCTCTCGGCCCATGCAGCCGTTGGACGACCGTGCCCTGTTGAGGGCGCACGTCGACGGTGATCCCGACGCGTTCAGCGAGCTCGTGCGCCGCCACCGGGACCGGTTGTGGGCGGTGTCGCTCCGGACGATCGGCAACAGCGAGGACGCCGCCGACGCGCTGCAGGACGCGCTGCTCTCGGCGTACCGCTCGGCGGGGACCTACCGCGGTGACGCGGCGGTCACGACGTGGCTCCACCGCATCGTCGTCAATTCCTGCCTCGATCGAATACGACGACGGCAGTCCCGGCCGACGGTGCCGCTGCCGGAGGACGACGGCCGGGCACCGGCCGCGCCGAACGATCCGATCGCGGCCCGGGAGACCGCGCTGGACGTCCAGGCGGCGCTGGCCGAGCTCCCGGTGGAGCAGCGGGTCGCGTTGATCCTGGTGGACGTCCAGGGGCATCCGGTGGCCGACGTGGCGGAGATGCTCGACGTGGCCGTCGGCACGGTGAAGAGCCGCTGTGCGCGTGGACGGGCCCGGTTGGCCGTGATGCTCGGCCATCTCCGGAACCCCGATGCCCGGAATGACGTCGAATCGACGGAAGGAGGTGCCCGGTGACACCGTCTGAACTGGATCTGCTGGCGGACTACGCCGAAGGCCTCCTCGAGGGCACCCCCGACGGCGAGCTCGTCGCGGCCCGGATCGCCACCGATCAGGAGTGGTCCGACGCCTACCGTCAGCTCACCATGGTGGCGCCCGGAATCACCGCCGAGCTGGCCGCGCTCCCCGAGATCCCGATGCCCACGGCCGTCGCCGCTTCGCTCGACCAGGCGCTGGCGTCGGCGCCGGCTCCCACGGACGAGGAACGGCCGGCTCCGGCCACCGATCTGACCCGGCGGCGGGAAGAGAAGGAACGCGCGTCGCGGCGCTGGCGGGTCGCCGGGGGATGGGTGGCGGCCGCGGCGGTGGTCGGAGTGCTCGGCCTCGGTGTCGGCCAGCTGACCACCTCGTCCGGTGACGACTCGGCGGAGACCTCGGCGGCGTCGAAGAACGACTCCGCGCCCGACGTGCTGAGCGCACCGGCCGCCCCGCCGCCCACCCGGGTCTCCGGCATCTCCTACTCCACCCGCGAGCTCGCGCAGCAGGCGCGATCCCTGGTGCTGCAGCCGGAGGCCGCCGCACCCCGGCCGAGCGCCTCGGCCGGTCCGAGCCGGGCGCCGGCGGCGAGCGCGGCGATTCCAGCCGCATTGCAGCGCCTCACGAGCCCCACCGAGCTCCGTAACTGCCTCGCCGCCCTCGGCATCACCATCGAGCCGCTCCTCGTCGACTACGCGACGCTGGACGGCGCCCCGGTGGTCGTCGTACTCACCGAGGACGCCGACCCGAGCCGGGTCGCGGTGGTGGCCGCCGGCCCGGAATGCGGGGTCGACGGAAACGCCGACGAGCGCGCCCGGAGCTCCTACCCCCGCTGAAGGTGACGTCGGGCACGCTGACCCGAGCGGGAATGACGGCACCTACCATGGCGTTTGCGTGACTGTCAGCGGAGATAGCCCTGGAGGAAGACGTGGGTAGCGAAGAGATCCGGAACGTGATCATCATCGGGTCCGGTCCGGCGGGCTACACCGCAGCCGTCTACACGGCCCGGGCTTCGCTCAAGCCGCTCGTGTTCGAGGGCGTCCAGTCCGGTGGCGCGCTGATGACCACCACCGAGGTGGAGAACTTCCCCGGGTTCCCCGGCGGCATCGACGGCCCGGACCTGATGGACAACATGCGCAAGCAGGCCGAGGCCTTCGGCGCGGAGCTGGTCACCGACGACGTCACCGAGGTCGACCTCTCCGGTCCGGTGAAGATCGTCAAGGTCGGCGACCGCGAGTACAAGGCGCACGCGGTGATCCTCGCGACCGGTTCGGCCTGGCGTCGGCTCGGTGTTCCGGGCGAGAACGACCTGCTCGGCCACGGCGTCTCGTCCTGTGCGACGTGTGACGGCTTCTTCTTCCGCAACAAGAAGATCGCGGTTATCGGCGGTGGCGACTCCGCGATGGAGGAGGCCACCTTCCTGACCCGCTTCGGCGACACCGTGACGATCGTGCACCGGCGCGACGAGTTCCGCGCCAGCCAGATCATGGTGGACCGGGCGAAGGCCAACGAGAAGATCGACTTCCGGCTCAACAACGTCCCCACCGAGATCCTCGGCCAGGACGGCAAGGTCGTCGGCGTCCGCCTGAAGGACACGGTCACCGGCGAGGAGTCGGTGCTCGACGCCGAAGGTGTCTTCATCGCGATCGGCCACGACCCGCGCAGCGCGCTGTTCACGGGCCAGGTCGAGATGGACGCCGAGGGCTACGTGAAGGTGGAGGCTCCCAGCAGCCGCACCAACGTGCCCGGCGTGTTCGCCTGTGGCGACCTCGTCGACCACACCTACCGCCAGGCCATCACCGCGGCCGGCACGGGCTGTGTGGCGGCTCTCGACGCCGAGCACTACGTCGCCGCTCTCACCGACTGATCAGTTCCGCCCCGAGTAAGGAGACATCATGGGCGCCAACACCAAGGCCGTCACCGACGCCAGCTGGACCAGCGACGTCCTGCAGAGCGACAAGCCGGTCGTCGTCGACTTCTGGGCGGAGTGGTGCGGGCCGTGCCGCAAGGTCGCGCCGGTGCTCGACGAGATCGCCGGTGAGCTCGGCGACAAGATCCAGATCGTCAAGCTGAACATCGACGAGAACCCGAACACGGCGCGCGACTACGGCGTGATGTCGATCCCGACGATCACCGTTTTCAAGGGCGGCGAGCCGGTCAACTCGATCCTCGGTGCTCAGCCGAAGGGTCAGATCCTCAAGATGATCGAAAGCGCTCTGTAAGTAAATGCGCTGGGTGGAGCCCCGGGCCATTGGCTCGGGGCTCCATTGATGTTTAGCGAATTCGCGCACCGGGCCTTGTCTATGAGACCGTTCGCTTCTCGTCGGGCCGAGCTTCGATCAAGGGGCACAAACCCGACACGCGACGCGCCCGAGCACGCTACGGTGCGCTGTCGTGGCCGCGACGCGTTACGGTCGATGATCGCGGCCCCAATGCCGGTCCGGAGGTCCTCCGGCCGGTTCCCCTTCGGTTCCCCCGACCGAGGGCTGCGGATGGAAGGAGCGAGCTGACCCCATGCAGTTCATCAAGCGTGGCACTGTCGGACCTGCAGCTGCCGAGGTCAAGTCGACGCTGGTGACCCTGGGGTTGATCGCTGATACCGCCGCTTCCGAGCCCGCCGAGGACGTCCTCTTCGACGCCGTCTGCGAGCTCGCGCTCCGTGAGTTCCAGCAGTCGCGCGGCCTCGTGGTCGACGGCATCGTCGGCCCGGAGACCTGGCGCTCGCTCGTCGCGGCGCGCTGGCGTCTCGGTGACCGCGTGTTGAACCGCTCGGTCAGCGAGCCGATGCTCGGCGACGACGTCCGCGAGCTGCAGGAGCGGCTGCTCGAGATGGGGTACGACAACGGCCGCGCGGACGGCGTCTTCGGGCAGCGCACCGAGACCGCGCTCCGGGCGTTCCAGCGCGAGGTCGGGCTGGCCGCCGACGGCACGGTCGGCCCGCTCACCATGCGTGCACTGCGTCAGCTCGGCCGCAAGGTCGTCGGCGGGCGCCCGCAGCTGCTGCGTGAGTCCGCGATGCTCTACCACGCCGGGCCGGCGCTCTCCGGCAAGCGCGTGGTCATCGACCCGGGCCACGGCGGTGCCGACGTCGGCGTCGTCGCCCGGGACGGCATGCTCACCTGGACCGAGTCGCACCTCGTGTACGACCTCGCCAGCCGCCTGGAGGGCCGGTTCTCCGCGATCGGCGTGCGCGCCGACCTCACCCGCGGCCGCGACCACGAGCGCACCCCGTCCGAGCGCGCCGCGCTGGCCAACACGGTCGACGCCGATCTGCTGATCAGCCTGCACATCGACAGCAACCCGAACCCGCTGGCCAACGGCGTGGCCACCTACCACTTCGGTACCGGTTCCGGCGTCAGCTCGACGGTGGGGGAGCGGCTGGCCGGGCTGGTGCAGCGCGAGATCGTCGCCCGCACCGGGATGCTGGACTGCCACACCCACGCGAAGACGTGGGAGATGCTGCGCTTGACGCGGATGCCCGCCGTGCAGGTCGAGCTGGGTTACCTGAGCTCGCCGATGGACCGTCCGCGACTGATCGACCCCTCGTTCCGTGACACGGTCGCGGACGCGATCCTGATCGCCGTGCAGCGCGTCTTCCTGCCCACCGAGGCCGACGTGAAGACCGGGTCGCTCGACCTTTCGGCGCTGCACGCCATGCAGTTCAGCTAGCACGGATTGGCTGTTTCAGCTAGAACGGTGGGCCGGCCCCAAGGCCAGCGACGGGCTCATCGAGCCCAGTAGCTTCTCCAGCGCGTACTCGACGTCGGACTTCCAGGAGAGGGCCGTCCGCAGATCCAGGCGCAGCCGCGGCCAGCGGGGGTGCGGGCGGACGGTCTTGAAGCCCACGGCGAGCAGGTAGTCGGCGGGCACCATGCACTGCGGCTGGTCCCACCGGGCGTCGGCGAAGGCCTCGATCGCCTTCACACCGCGTTTGGTGAGGTCTTTGGCCACGCCCTGCACGAGCATGCGTCCCAGGCCGCCTCCGACGAACTCAGGCATGATGTAGGCGGTCATGAGCAGCGCGGCGTCGGGGCTCACCGGGCTGGTGGGGAACGCGACCGACCGCGGCACGTACGCGGGCGGTGCGAACAGCACGTAACCGGCGGCCACCCCGTCGACGTAGACGAGCTTGCCGCACGAGCCCCACTCGAGCAGCGTCGACGAGATCCACGCTTCCTTCTCGAGGCCAGGGTCGCCGCATTCGATCGCGCGGTCCTGGCTGACCGGGTCGAGCTCCCAGAACACGCAGGACCGGCAGCGGGTCGGGAGGTCCTCCAGCGTGTCGAGCGTGAGGCTGACCAGCCGACGAGACATCAGCGGATCGACCTCCACGGATCACGGGTTGCGTACCGACGCAAAGCGGTGCTGGTGATTTCCACCCGAATGACCATGGTAAGGGCGCATCTCGCGTCGCGAAAGGGTCCGACGCGCCGGTCGGTATCGTGGTTGGTGCCATTGGGGCATTAATTGGCTTGGTGATTGAGCCCGTTTCCGCCGGACAATGCAGTGCGACGGCCCATCGCGGAAGGCGAGTACATGAGCGGCACGACACTCGACGACTACACCGATCGCTACGCGCAGCGGATGCGCGGCATGACCGTCTCCGAGGTCCGGGCACTGTTCGCAATGGCGAGCCGGCCGGAGATCGTGTCGCTGGCGGGTGGGTCACCGTTCGTGTCCGCGCTCCCGCTCGACGAGATCGCCGAGATGACCGCGGCGCTCATCCGCGACCGCGGCGCCGAGGCCCTCCAGTACGGCACCGGGCAGGGCGATCTGCGCCTGCGTGAGCTGGTGTGCGAGGTCATGGCCGTGGAGGGCGTGATCGGTTCGGCCGAGGACGTCGTCATCACGGTCGGTTCCCAGCAGGGCCTCGACCTGCTCGCGCACCTGTTCCTCGACCCGGGCGACGTCGTCCTCGCGGAGGGTCCGTCCTACGTCGGTGCGCTCGGCACGTTCGCCGCGGCCGAGGCCGAGGTCATCCACGTCCCGATGGACCACGAGGGCCTGATCCCGTCCGAGCTGGACGCCACGCTGCAGCGGCTGGCGGCTTCCGGCCGCCGGGTGAAGTTCCTCTACACGGTGCCGAACTTCCAGAACCCCACCGGTGTGACGCTCACCGAGCCGCGCCGGGACGCGATCGTCGAGCTCGCCGAGCGCTACGACCTGCTGATCCTCGAAGACAACCCGTACGGCCTGCTGGGCTTCGAGGACGGGCCGGGCCAGGCGCTGCGGGCCCGCTCGTCCGACCGGGTGATCTACCTGGGCTCGTGCTCGAAGATGTTCGGCGCCGGCCTGCGTACCGGCTGGGTGCTGGCGCCGCCGGCGGTCCGTGAGAAGCTCGTCCTGGTCAACGAGTCGCAGGTGCTCAGCCCGGCGATGCTCACCCAGATGATCGCGTCCGAGTACCTCGGCAAGTACCCCTGGCGTGAGCAGCTGAAGGTGTTCCGCGAGATCTACCGCGAGCGGCGCGACGTGATGCTCGACGCGCTCACCACCCACATGCCGGCCGGCGTGACGTGGACGCATCCCCGCGGTGGGTTCTTCGTCTGGGCCACCGTCGGCGACGAGCTCGACACCAAGGCCATGCAGCCCCGCGCGCTCACCCACAAGGTCGCCTACGTGCCGGGCATCGGCTTCTACGCCGACGGCGCTGGGCGTCAGAACATGCGTCTCTGCTTCTCCTCCGCCGCGCCTGACCGGATCCGGGAAGGGATCCGACGTCTGGCCACGGTGATCGAGGAGGAGACCGAGCTGCGCCAGGTCTTCAATACCCCCACCGCTCGGCGACGCGGCCCGCACGGTGGCCCGCTGTCCCGTACCTCGTTCGCACCCGGACCGGAGCTGGCATGAGTAGGCACGTCCTCGTCCTGGCCGGTGGCCTCTCGTACGAGCGCGAAGTGTCGTTGCGCTCGGGCCGCCGAGTGGCGGACGCACTGCGCCGCAGCGGCGTCGACGCCACCATCCGTGACGTCGACGCCGGTCTGCTGACCGCGCTGGAGACCGAGCGGCCGGACGCGGTGTTCATCGCGCTGCACGGGGCCAGCGGGGAGGACGGTTCCCTGCGTGGCGTGCTGGACCTGCTCGGCATCCCGTACGTGGGCGCCGGGGCCGACGCGTCGCGGGTGGCGTGGGACAAGGCCGCCGCCAAGGCTCAGCTGCGTGCGGTCGGGCTGCCCACCCCCGACTGGATCGCGCTACCGCACGAGACGTTCCGCGAGCTGGGCGCGCAGGCGCTGCTCGACCGGATCGTCGCGCGGCTGGAGATGCCGCTGATGGTCAAGCCGGCCGAAGGCGGGTCCGGTCTCGGGGCGCAGGCCGTGCGCACGGTCGAGGAGCTGCCCAGCGCGATGGTGGGCTGCTTCGGGTACTGCGACACCGCGCTCATCGAACGGTTCGCCAGCGGGGCCGACATCGCGGTGAGCGTCATCGAGACGCCGGACGGGCCGACCGCGCTGCCGGCCGTGGAGATCGTCCCGGCCGACGGCGTGTACGACTACACCGCGCGGTACACCGCCGGCACGACGACGTGGCACGCCCCGGCCCGGCTCGACCCGGAGATCGCGGAGCGGGTCGCCGAAACCGCGGTCGCGGCGCACGACGCGCTGGAACTGCGTGACCTCTCGCGGGTTGATTTGCTCGTCGACGAGGCGGGTGGCATCCAGGTGCTGGAGGTCAACGTGTCACCCGGTCTGACCGAGACCAGCCTGCTCCCGATCGCCGTCCAGGCTGCGGGGCTCGACTTCGGTGCGGTGTTGCTCGACTTGGTGGAGCAGTCCATCAAGCGAGGGATCTGACCTTCGAAAGGCGCTCCCACCAAGTCAGTGGGAGCGCCTTTTCGCCGCGGTCTCAAGGTCCCAGGAAGGGTTCCCTCGACGATTGTGGACCCGCGTATATTCATCGTCGGCAACTGACGCGGCAGCCAAGCCGCGCACACCGCCCGGATTCGCACGCCGAGCCCTGTCCACGGATCCGCGGTGTCCCGACGAGTAGCCAATCAAATGGACAGGAGCGGGGGACCCACACGCACGTGGGGTCGCCGGAGAACAGATCCGGCGCGATCCCTTGGGGTGAAGACGCGCTAAGCGCGACCGGGCACTACACCTTCCCGCCCGAACCCGACAGCTAACTCCGCAGGCGTGCACGGAAGGACTCTCCTTGCATACGGTGCATTCCCTGCGCTTCTGCCTACCCAAAAACAGCCGATTTCTTCGGCTGGGGCACGGTGTGAATCGTAATGGCCGCATCTGCATCGCCGCGCCAATCTAATGGCACCGGGCGACGCGACCCTCAGCCCCCGATGGGACATCGCGTTTTCCTACGCGGCCGCTCAACGGCCCTTCGTCGAAGCCGCAGCCGATCATTTAGATCGACTGCGAATCCGCTACTTCCTCGACACCCACCAACAGACCGCTCTCTGGGGACGACCTCTCCCAGAGGAGCTGAACGCAATCTACGGTGAGCGCACCGCGACCGTGGTCGCGCTGTTCTCCGCCGACTACGCCAAGAGCGTCTGGGCCCGCACGGAGATGCGGGCTGCACTTGATCGCGCGATTCACGTCAAGCGGGAGTTCTTCCTTCCCGCCCGGTTCGACGACACCCCAATCGAAGGTCTGCCCTCCGGTCTCGTGACGCTCGATCTCCGGGGTAAGACGCCGCTCCTGTTCGCCGAGGAGATAGCCAATAAGCTCGTACTCCTCGGAGTCATTCCACCTGCGCCACGCGCGCGGCCCGGTGTGACAGGTTCAGCAGGATTCGTTCCGACGTCCGTGCCCGATCTTCGTCGGCTCGGCGAGGGGGTTGCTCGCAAGTTGATCGGCTGGGTCGGGCAGTGGGAGCGACCACAGCAAATCGGCGATCTACCGCGCTCCGACGAGTAGTCGGGTGCCAGCACCTCGAACCGAGTTCGTGGAATCGCGAACTCGGTTCGAGGAGGCGATCAGAGATCTAGCCAAAAGTGGACTTCGTCGCGGTTGTCGTTGGGGCCCACTCGGATGGCGCCGGGGATGCGGCCGACCTCGCGGTAGCCGCACCGTTTGTAGAACCGCTCGGCGCCGGTGCCGCTGCGCGTCATCAGGGTGAGCGCCTCCAGCCCGAGTTCGTCCCGGGCGTGGTCGGCGGCCGACGCCATCAACTTGGTGCCGAGTCCGTCGCCCTGGAAGGCCGGATCGACCTGCACCCGGTACACCGTCCGCCAGTGCCGGCGCAGGAGGCTCTCACTTTCGGCGAGCAGCAACCACGCCACGACCCGCTCGCCGGTTAGCGCCCCTGAGAGGCCCACAGACGCCCGATTGTCGGAATCGGTGCCCGGGGTATCGACCAAGTCGATTTCGGCGGTGTACGGCGCTTTTGCGGGGTCATTTTTTCGGAGTGATCCGCCGATTTTTTCATGATCGGTCGGCACCACCAGACAGACCAGAACGTCGGTGCCTTGACGCACCCGATCGAAGGAACGGTCGGCGGTGGGCCGGATGGTGGCGGCGGACACCGGGGGAACGAACCCCACCGAGCCGCCTTCGTTGGTGACCCGCACCCACATGTCGACGAGGTGCTCACGAAGGTCGTCGGTCAGCGGCGGGTTCACCACGACACGAGGTTCTTGCACGATCTCTCCAGGCTTGAATCGAACTCGGCGCTTCGGCTCAACGACCGACGCGTCGTCGGTCGCCGCGCACCGAGCGCACAGCGGATCGACTGAAGCCTGCGAGATGCGAACTCATGCTTCCATCCTGCCGGAGCGGCTGCGGGGACGCCTACCCGGTTTTGTGTGGCGTACGTCCTTCGACGGGCAGCGGCCCCACGGGATCCGTGGGGCCGCTGTCGATCGGGAAGGTCAGTGCGTCACTCGGGTTCGCCCGGCGACTTCACACCCATCGCGTCGGCGATGCGCTCCAGATCGTCGATCGTCGCGAACTCGATCGTGATCCGACCCTTGCGCTTACCCAGATCCACCTTCACCCGGGTGTCGAACCGGTCGGACAGCCGGCCCGCGAGGTCCTCGAGCCCGGGCGACCGCATCCGCGTGCGCCGCCCCGGAGCGTCCCGCTGCGGCGGCTCCGGGTCGCCCCCGAGCGCGACGATCTCCTCGGTCGCCCGCACCGAGAGCCCCTCGGCGACGATCCGGGTGGCGAGCCGCTCCTGGGAGTCGTGATTGTCGAGGGACAGCAACGCCCGCGCGTGCCCCGCGCTGAGCACCCCGGCGGCCACCCGCCGCTGTACCGCCGCCGGGAGGTTCAGGAGCCGGATGGTGTTGGAGATCTGCGGCCGGCTGCGCCCGATGCGCTTGCTGAGCTCCTCCTGCGTCACCCCGAACTCGGCCAGCAACTGCTGATACGCCGCTGCCTCTTCGAGGGGGTTGAGGTCGGAGCGGTGGATGTTCTCCAGCAGCGCGTCACGCAGGAGGTGCTCGTCGCTGGTGTACCGGATGATCGCCGGGATGGTCTCCCGACCGATCGCCTTCGACGCCCGCCAGCGACGCTCACCCATGATGAGCTCGTAGCTGCCGGGCCCCTTCTCCCTGACCACCACGGGCTGGAGAACGCCGACCTCGGTGATGGAGGTCTTCAGCTCATCCATCGCCTCTTCGTCGAACTCGCCCTTACGCGGCTGCTTCGGGTTGGGTGCGATCGCGTCGACCGGCACCTCACGGAACTGGGCCCCGGGCACCGGAGCGAGGCCGGACTGATCGGCCGGCTCGGCGCTCACCGCGGTGGCCCCGGTGGCGAACGGCATCCGCTGAGTCGTGACGGGCGCGCCGTCCTCCTCCTCGCCCGGCAGCGGCCCGGCCGGGATCAGCGCACCGAGGCCACGCCCCAGTCCGCGTCGGTTCTTCACAGGTTTCCTCCCCTAGCGCCGCGCTCCGCGATCTCCCGAGCAGCCTGAAGATAACTCGTCGAACCGCGCGAACCAGGATCGTAGGTGATCACCGATTGCCCGAACCCAGGCGCCTCCGAGACGCGGACGCTCCGGGGGATGACCGCCTCCAGCACCGTCTCGCCGAAGTGCCCCCGAACCTCGGACGCGACCTGGTCGGCCAGCTTCGTGCGGCCGTCGTACATCGTCAGCAGGATCGTGGTGATTTGGACGTCGCTGTTCAGGTGCGCCTTGACCAGTTCGACGTTCCGGAGCAGCTGCCCGAGCCCCTCCAGCGCGTAGTACTCGCACTGGATCGGGATCAGCACCTCGCGGGCGGCGACGAGCGCGTTGACCGTCAGCAGGCCGAGCGACGGGGGGCAGTCGATGAAGATGTAGTCGATGTCGGCCGGGAAGGCGTCGATGGCGCGGCGGAGCCGGTTCTCGCGGGCGACCACCGAGACGAGCTCGATCTCGGCGCCGGCGAGGTCGATCGTGGCGGGGACGCAGTAGAGGTTCGGCACACCCTCGACCGCGACGGTTGCCTCCGCGAGCGGGATCCCGTCCACGAGGACGTCGTAGGTGCTCGGCACCCCGGCGCGGTGGTCGACGTTCAGACCCGTGGACGCGTTGCCCTGCGGGTCGAGGTCGATCACCATGACGCGGTTGCCGTGGAGGGCGAGCGCCACGGCCAGGTTCACCGTCGTGGTCGTCTTGCCCACGCCGCCCTTCTGGTTCGCGACGCACATGACGCGGCGAGCCCGGGGGCGGGGGAGCGTGTTGTGACCGGGGTTGAGGACCTGGACCGCGCGCCGCGCTTCGACCGCGATCGGCAGATCGTCGTCCTCTGTTTCACGTGAAACATCGCCCGGGAGGACTCGAGCGTCCATCGCAAGGGGATCTGTTTCACGTGAAACGTCGTAGGGATCGGGCGTTGTTTCACGTGGAACGGCGGTGGCGTCGTCCAGCACAGCGCGGATTCGCCGCTGGCTCTCATCCGCTCCACTGGTGAGGCTATGAGGGGCGGACTGAGCGGGGTCGCTCACGTCGATCTCCTGGACCTGTTCAGAACCGGACTCGGGGGAAGCTGGCGCCGAGGGCCCAGCGGTGTCCGGCGACGCTGCACTCGCCGCGCCACGCTCGAAGGAAGAGGCTTCGGTGAGGCTTGCGCCGGCACCCTCCGACGGTACCGCCCCGGCGTGATCAACCTCGGCCCGACCGACAACTCTTTGGATCAGATCGCGCAAAGAGCGGCCCGATCCAGAGTTTGGTTCGGCGCTCCGACGCTCAGCAGGGCTCACCCCAAGCAAATCGTCGATGGAGGGGGCGGCCACGATCTCGAGATGTCCGTCCTCGACGGTGAGCCCTTCGACCAAGCGCTCTCGTTTGCGGGCCGTACCCGAGGGCGCTTCTGAGTGGTGTCCGGGACTGTCGCTCGGGTGGCCGACGGGGGGGCTGGCAAGCGTAGCGCTCTCACCCGTGGCGCTCTCGCCCGTGGCGCTCTCACCCGCAGCGCTCTCACCCGCGGAGTGGTCGCCCGTGGAGATGGAGTCAGCGGCGCGGCCATCTGCGGCACCGTCGTTCGCGAGGTGGCCCTCCCCGGGCCCAGCGTCCGTGAAGTGGCCGTCCGCAGAGCTGATGCCCGGGAAGGGACCGTCGACAGAGCTGCCCGTCCTGGATGCGCCGTCCGTGAGGTCAACCACCACCGAGCTGCTATTAGCAGGGCCACCCTCCGGGAAGCGTTCGTGGGCAGGGCCACCATTCGCAGCGCGGTTGTCCGCAGCGTCACGGGGGGCAGCGCCGCCGGCCGCAGCGGGGTTATCTGGGAAGCCGCCGCCCCTTGAGCCGACCTCCGCGGGACCGCCTGTCGCGGGGCCGCCTGTCGCGGGGCCGCCTTCCGCGAAGCGGCCGTCTGTAGGTTCGCCATCCGCGGAGCCGCCTTCCACGGAGGCGTTCGCGGAGCCGCCGTCCGCGGAGCTGTGGTCTACAGAGCCGCTACCCGTGGAATCGCCACTCTGCGCGGAGCCGCCGTTTGAAGAGCCGTGTTCGGCGAAGGGGTTGCCCACAGAGCCGTCATCGTTGCCGACCCTAGCGACGTCGCTGCCACCACCAGCGACACCGTCATTGCCGCCATCGACGGGGGAGATACCGGCGCCGTGGCCATGGCCCGCAGAACCCAACTCGCCAGACATCGCATCATCGCTGCCCTCGCCGCCCTCGCGAGCCTGCGTGCCACCCTCCACCAAAGGCGTCCGGCTCAAGCCGCCACCGAGCGATTCGCCCGAGCCGCCGACCTGAGAAGCACCGGCATCATCGGACGCACCACGACCGGACCCATCGCCCAGGAACCCACCAGGCTCGGAAGTGGGAGCCGGAACATCCGACGCCCCAGCTTCCGATACCTCGGAATTCGCCGCCCCGGAGTTCACCGCCTCGAAGGCTGACACCCCGGAAGCTGGCGCCCCGACAGGTGGAGGCGTGAAAGCAGCAGCCCCAGAAGCGGGCACCCCGGAACCCGACGCCCCAGAAGCGAGCACGCTGGAACCGGGCACCCCAGAAGCGGGCACGCTGGATCCCGGCGCCCCAGAAGCCGACACGTTCGATCCGGGCGCCCCAGAAGCGGGCAGACTGGAACCGGGCGCACTGGAACTGAGCGCACCGAGTGCAGGCGCATCTAGGTCAGGCTCGCTGCGGTCCGGCGCACCAGCAGTCGCGCCGACATCTCGCCAGTTGCTGGCCCGACCAAGGTCTCGACGAGCGTCGGAATCACTGACGGCGTCGGCGACTCCTGCAATGCGGGGATCCTGGGCCTCGCTGGGGGCACCGACGTTCCCGGGTGCGCCCTCAACATCAGCGCCACTCTCGGCGCCGGGTGCACCCACCCGACCGGCAAGTACGGGTGCCTTAGAGGAACCAGCACCACTCCTCGCGAACGCACCGTCTCTCGCGGAAGCATCACCTCCCGCAGCGCCCCCACCTCCCATAGGCGCGCTAGCTTCAGCACCTCCGGCGGAGACTTCTCCTCCCGCTAGAGCACCACTTCCCGCTGCGCCACCATCGTGCGCGGAGACACCACCATCCGCGGAGACACCACCATCCGCGGCGGCACCACCATGCGCGGCGGCACCACCATGCGCGGCCTCGGGAGGAACACCAGCAGCCCTGTCGACACCCGAGGACCCGAGCGCGCCCGGCGCATCGGCTAGCCCAGCAGCTCCCGCCGCACTGGCACTTCCGAGAACACCGACACCCTCTGGCGACCCAGCCCTCTTCGTCCCGCCGGCCGCGTCCACCGCACCAGCGACCCGACCAGGCCCGGCAGAATCGGCGGCCCCAGCAGACCCGGCCAATCCAAGAGAAGGGATGGCCTCACCCGGCCGAGCGGCGCCCGCGCCAACTACGTCAAGCCCGCCCACCTCAGGCTCAACGATCGCGCCACCCGAAGATGCCTCGCCATCGTCCGCAACAACCCCACCCACACCCGGGCCGAAAACCCCCGAAGCCGGCTCACCCCCCGACCCCTCACGGACCACCTGCAAAAGTGGCCCGCCGGCTCTACCGCCGCGTCTCCCGGCCCCCCACGCCTCATCACCCTCCAGCGCCGACAACCCGGGCCCCACCCCTGGCCCCAGTTCCGGCCACCCCAGATCACCGCGTCTCGGAAACCTGATCACCGCGGATTCGTCGGCCGGTTTGGGTTCCGGCCACCCCACTGCGGTGGGCTTCCGAGATGCGCTGTCGGTCATGGGCCGTGTCGTCCTCTCCGTCCACGGCGGCTCGCCGCGGCCGAATCCGGCCGCCGCCGACGGGACGGATCACTGCCGTTCCCGGCACCTCGGGTACCGGAACGCCGGGGGCCGGTGGCCACTGAGCCACCACGGAGAATCTCGACCACGGTCGTCGGGGGGTCGACGACGCCGCCTCCGCACTCGACGATACGAGGGGAGACGCCTCCGACCCCCGCTACCGCTGCGGCGTGTTCAGTGATCTCCTCCGCCGCGGACGAACCTTTCAGCGCGAGCATGCGCCCGTCGGGCTCGCAGAGCGGCAGGCACCATCCGGCCAGCCGGTCCAGCGGGGCCACCGCCCGGGCGGTCACGATCGACGCGGACACTTGGCCGACGACCTCTTCGGCGCGGCCCCGGCGCACGGTCACCGACGACAGCCCGAGCGACGACACCGTTTCCTCGAGGAACGCGACCCGGCGGGCGAGCGGCTCGAGAAGCGTGATCCGCAGGTCCGGCCGGACGATGCCGAGCACGACGCCGGGCAGCCCCGCGCCGCTCCCGACGTCGACCACCGAAGCGTCAGCCGGGAACAGGTCGGCGACCACCGCGCAGTTGAGCAGGTGCCGCTCCCAGAGGCGCGGCGCCTCACGCGGGCCGATCAGACCACGCTCGACACCCGCGGTCGAGAGCAGCTCGGCGTAACGAACAGCGAGCGGCAGACGGTCGCCGAACACCGTGGCCGCAACAGCAGCGAGCCCCGCCGGCGGACCGGCGGGGCTCGCAGTGGTGGAGTCGCTCATGCGCTCTGCAGATGGACGACCACGCGACGCTCCGGCTCTTCGCCCTCGGACTCGCTCCGCACGTCGTCGATCGCGCTGATCGCGTCGTGCACGACCTTGCGCTCGAACGGGTTCATCGGGTTGAGCTTCACCGGCTCGCCCAGCGACCGCGCCTGCTCCACGGCGTTCTTCGCGATCGCGACCAGCTCCTGACGGCGCTTGGCGCGGTAGCCGCCCACGTCGAGCATCAGCCGGCTGCGCACGCCGGTCTGCTGGACGACGGCCAGCCGGGTCAGCTCCTGGAGCGCGTCCAGGGTGGTGCCACGCGGGCCGATGAGCGCGTCGAGCTCCTCGCCGATCACCGCGACGATCGCGCGGTCGCCCTCGACGTCCATGTCGATGTCGCCGTCGAAGTCGAGAATGTCGAGCAGGCGCTCGATGTAGTCGCCGGCGATGTCGCCCTCACGAACCAGCAGATCGGTGTCTTCGTCCACAGTGTCCGTGGCCGCCGGCGCCGTGGTGGGACCGGTCTCCGTCATCGTTACTCCCTGGCTTGCCGCGCCGCCGCGACGCGGCGCGAATGATCCGTAGGCACCGGCTTAGCGCCGGCCGCCCTTACGCTTCCGGTTCCGGTTGTCCTGCGGACGTCGGCCGCTACCGCGCGGTGGCGTGGGCCGGCGCGCCGGTGGTGGTTTCTCCGAACCGTCGGAACCGTCGCTGTTGGTGTCGGGCACTTCCGCCTTGGCCTTGTCCGCGGCCGCGCGGTCGGCCCTGGCCTTGGCGGTGTCGAACTTCACCGAGCTGCCGGTGGACGACTGCCGGGTGGCGGTGGAGCGGCCGCCCTTCTTCGGGTTGACCGGCTTGATCCCCGGCTTGGGCGCCATCGCGGCCGCCTTCTCCGGGTCGACCTTCGGGTCACCGGGCTTGGGGATCGGCATCTTGCTGAGCACCCAGAACTGCTGGCCCATCGAGAAGAAGTTCTGCGTGACCCAGTAGATGACCACACCGATCGGGAAGATCGCGCCGGAGACGAGCAGCGAAGCGGGGATGCCGTAGAGCATCAGCTTCTGCACCATCGCCTGCGTGGGGTCGGCGGCGACACCGTTGCGCGCGATCATCTGGCGCTGGGTGATGTAGGTCGTCGCGACCATCGTGATGATGAGGATGCCGGCGACCAGCGTGACCGCGAGGCGGCTGGCGTCGAGCTGCTGGAGCTGCTCGGTGGTCGAGCGCAGCGCGGCGGCGATCGGCGCGCCGAAGATGCTCGCGTCGGACGCGCTGTTGAACTGCTCGGGCGTCCAGCCGTACTCGGTCGTCATCGCCTTGAAGGCCGACTCGGAGTTCGGGTTGATCAGCCGCAGCACGTGGAACAGACCGATGAAGACCGGGATCTGCAGGAAGATCGGGAGGCAGCCCATCAGCGGGTTGGCCTTCTCCCGCCGGTAGAGCTCCATCATTTCCTGCTGGAGCTTCTGCTGGTCGTTCTTGTACTTCTCGCGCAGTTCCTTCATCTGCGGCTGCAGCGTCTGCATGGCCCGCTGCGACTTGATCTGCTTGACGAACACCGGGAACAGCACGACCCGGACGGTCAGCACGAGGAAGACGATCGACAGCACCCATGCGGGGCCGGACGGCATGTTGAGCAGGCCGCCCCACAGGTCGTGCCAGCGCAGCAGGATCCACGAGATACCCGTGTAGATCCAGTTCAAGTTCACCGAGAAGCTCCAGACGGACGGCGGTTGCGAGCACGACGGAGGCGGACGGCCCACCGAGGCCGCGCCGTGGGGACGGGGTCGTACCCACCGGGGTGGAACGGGTGGCAGCGCATGATGCGCCAGCCGGCCAACAGGATCCCCGCTACCGGACCGTGAGTCCGCAGCGCCTCCAGCGCGTAGGCGCTGCAGCTGGGGTGGAAACGACAGCGAGGCGGCAGCGCCGGACTGATCCACCGGCGGTAGGCCTCGATCGGCGCGATCAGCACCGCGAGCAGCAACCGGGAGATACGACCCGCCGGGGCGCTCGACACACCGGCATCCGGGGCCGTCTCGGCGGAGACGTCCCGGTGGGGGTGTGGAGCAACACTCATCGTCGAGCCTTCAGAATGCGTCGGAGCGCGCTGTCGAGGTCGCGGCCCAGCGTCTCGGACGACTGGTCGGCCGCGGCCGGGAGTGCCCGGACCACCACTGAGCTGCCCGCGGGTAGCTCAGTGAGTCGGTCGCGGACGAGGTGGCGCAGCTGTCGTGCGACCCGATGGCGCACGACCGCGTTGCCTACTGCCTTGGAGACAACGAAACCGGCCCGGACGGAGTTCTCCGCCGAGCCGGTGTCGTCAGAAATCAAACCGGCGTCGCCAGGGCCCAGTGTCGCGTGGACCACGAGCGTGCTGCGTCCCGCGCGACTGCCCGAGCGCAGCACTTTGGTGAAGTCCTCGCGCCGCCGCAGCCGCGCGTGCGCCGGCAGCACGCCGCGCCCCCGCCGGATCAGGCGGAGAGGCGCGCGCGCCCCTTGAGGCGCCGTGCGGCGATGATGGCCCGCCCCGCACGCGTGCGCATGCGCAGCCGGAAGCCGTGGGTCTTCGCGCGGCGGCGGTTGTTCGGCTGGTAGGTGCGCTTGCTCACGTCGCGGTCTCCGTTACGTACTAACAGTGGTCCGTCCCAGCGGGACAGACTTAGCCATAGATGCTTCCAGCGTACGTGAGCCATCACAGGGCCAGCAAATGCGGGAGCCCCCGCATCCAAACCGTCACGCTCGGTAGCGGACACGCGCCGAGGGTCGAACACCGATATCAACCTGGCACACCAAGCATGCCTGCAGGCCACGGCCCCGGAGGGCCCGAACGGCCCCCTCAGCCTGTGGACAACGCCTTGTTGGGCGCTCAAGGACGCTGTTAGCCTGCCCGTTTGCCGGTCCTGGTTGATCTCGTCGGATTTCTCGTCAGACCAGTCGGGGGCGTTCGGCCGGGTACGTCCGTTCGGCGGGCGCCCGCCCGACACGCCGTCCGCGCCGGGGCACGAAATGTCCGGTTCAGATCAAGGCCCGAGCACTATACACAGGGTGTGGAAACCGGTGTGGACAGTGCATCGGCTGCCCGAGAGCGACGCTATCTACCAGGGGGAATGGTGACCGACGAGAGCGTTGATCTCGAAGGCATCTGGTCTGCGGCCACGGAAAGCCTGGCTGACCAGGACCTCAGTCCCTCACAGCGGGCCTGGCTGCGGCTCACGCGGCCGTTGGCGCTGGTGGAGGACACCGCTTTGCTGGCCGCACCGAACCAGTTCGCGAAGGAAGCCTTCGAGAGTCGGCTACGCGGTGTGATCACCGACGCCATCTCGAGGCAGCTCGGACGAACCGTGAACGTGGCCGTGACGGTGCGGGTCCCGGTCGATGAGCAGACCAGGGAACTCCACGTTCTCGACCTCCCACCGGTCGACAACTACCGTCCCGACGGCTACCAGCCCGGCCGGTACGAGCCCGACCGCGGCGGGGAGTACGGCGGCGGCCGCGGGGAACTCGAGTTCCCGACGCAGCCCGGCGGTGGCTACCGCTCGGAGTCCTTCCGTCAGTACGACGAGAGCCCTCCGCCCTCGGTTCCGGTCTCGCCGGCGCCGACCACCTACGGCAGCGCGACCGAGCGCTACCGGCCGCGTCCCGACGAGCACGACCGCGTCGACGCCCGCTGGCCCGACCCGTACCTGCCCGACCAGTACGCCCGCGGTGACGAGCACGGCCGGGTCGAGGAGGTCGCGCCGCCTGAGGCGCCGCCCGCCGGCCCGATCGACTCCACCGAACCGCTGGCGGCTCCCGAGCGGGGCCGCGGGCGGCACGCCGCCGGCTCGTCGGAGGCCGAGGTCCCGCACCCGGCGCCACCGCCGGTCGGCACCGGAACCACCGGGAGCGCGAGCGTGGTGGGCACCGCGGGCATCCCCGGCTACGCGCCGCCGGCGTTCCCGGAGCAGCCCTCGTACCGCGCGCCGGGTCCGTACGGCGGTGCGCGCCCCGGCGGCTTCGAGCCCTACGACGGTGGCAACTACTCGCAGAACTTCGACAACCGTGGGCGGCACCACACACCGCCGTTCGGCACGGAGGCGCCGAGCGGCGGCGAGTCGTCGACGAATCGCGGGATCCGGCGTGGCGAGGCTCCCCGGCCCACCGAACCGGCCCGGTTGAACCCGAAGTACACGTTCGACACGTTCGTCATCGGCTCGTCGAACCGCTTCGCGCACGCCGCGGCGGTCGCGGTCGCCGAGGCGCCGGCCAAGGCGTACAACCCGCTGTTCGTCTACGGCGGCTCGGGGCTGGGCAAGACCCACCTGCTGCACGCGATCGGGCACTACGCCCAGTCGCTCGGCAACGCCCGCGCGGTGCGGTACGTCTCCACCGAGGAATTCACCAACGACTTCATCAACTCGCTGCGCGACGACAAGACCCAGGCGTTCCAGCGCCGCTACCGCGACGTCGACATCCTGCTCGTCGACGACATCCAGTTCTTGGAGAGCCGGGAGCGGACGCAGGAGGAGTTCTTCCACACGTTCAACACCCTCCACAACGCCAACAAGCAGATCGTCATCAGTTCCGACCGCTCACCCAAGGAGCTGTCGACGCTCGAGGAACGGCTGCGTACCCGGTTCACCTGGGGTCTGCTCACCGACATCCAGCCGCCCGACCTCGAGACCCGGATCGCGATCCTCCGGAAGAAGGCGGCGATGGAGCGCCTCGCCGCTCCGCCCGAGGTGCTGGAGTTCATCGCCAGCAAGATCCAGTCGAACATCCGTGAGCTCGAGGGCGCGCTGATCCGCGTCACCGCGTTCGCGAGCCTCAACCGGCAGCCGGTCGACCTCGGGCTCGCCGAGATCGTCCTGAAGGATCTGATCCCCGAGGGCGGCGGTCCGGAGATCACGGCGGCCACGATCATGGCGGCCACCGCGGAGTACTTCAGCGTCTCCATGGACGACCTGTGCGGCTCGTCGCGGTCCCGGGTGCTGGTGAACGCCCGCCAGGTCGCGATGTACCTCTGTCGGGAGCTCACCGACCTCTCGCTGCCCCGCATCGGCCAGGCCTTCGGCGGGCGCGACCACACCACGGTGATGCACGCCGACCGCAAGATCCGCCAGATGATGGCCGAGCGCCGCTCGCTCTACAACCAGATCGCGGAGCTCACCAACCGCATCAAGCAGCGCGCCCAGCAGCAGTAGATCCCGACCCGAAAAAGCCCGCTCCGGCCGACGCCGGGGCGGGCTTCGTCATTTTGTTGTCCACACGTTCTATGCACCCCTTGGTCCACATGGTGTGGACACAGTCATCAACAGGTGGGTACGAGTGAACCCGCTGGCTGAGACGCTCATCCCACCGCCCATCCACCGCACTACCCCCAGGACTGTCCACCGTTTCACCAGCACTCATACACAGCCTGGGGATAACTCTGTGGAAAGGGCTTTGGATTGTGGGAAACCTGTGCGGATAGGTGTGGGTCAGCTGTGGGTAACGGGGGACAACTTTTCCTCCTCCACAACTGCCTTCGCTTCATCCCCAAAGTTCCCACCGGTCTTCCACACGTTCTTTAACGTGGCACGCTGGGCAAACGTCGGTTTTCCACGGTCTCCACAACCCCTACTACTACGACTAGACAGTTATCTAGAGAGATCTCAAGTGCTCTTCGGTGCTGGGGACTGTGGGGAAAACGGTTCTGAGCCGAGTTGGCGGAGCGCCGAACGAACGCGCCGAAGAAGAGGCGGTTCACAACGCCCGGCGCACCGTTTCGTCGCACCCACGGGGTACGGTCGGCTCCCCAGCACGGCGACGGACGGCATCACATCCACGGTGCTGCCACCATCGACGTCGGAGGCACAAAGGCCCGCAGTGATGGAGGCAAGGAATGAAGTTCCGGGTCGAGCGCGAGGCGCTTGCCGACGCTGTCGCGTGGACGGCGAAGAGCCTGCCGGCACGCCCGCCGGTGCCGGTGCTGGCAGGAGTCCTGCTGGACACCGACAACGACCGTCTCACTGTCTCTGGCTTCGACTACGAGGTCTCCAGCCAGATGGGCGTCGACGTGCAGACCGACACCCCCGGCCGGGTCCTGGTCTCCGGGCGCCTGCTGGCCGAGATCACCCGGGCACTGCCCAACCACCCGGTCGAGCTGGACGCGGACGAGGCGCGCGCTGAGATCGTCTGCGGCACTGCCCGCTTCACCCTCCCGACGATGCCGGTCGAGGACTACCCGACGCTTCCCGAGATGCCGACCGTCGCCGGCGCCGTCGAAGCGAACGAGTTCGCCAGCGCGGTGGCGCAGGTCGTCGTCGCCGCAGGGAAGGACGACACGCTCCCGGTGCTCACCGGTGTGCGTCTCGAGCTCGAAGGCGACCGCCTGACCCTGCTCGCCACCGACCGCTACCGCCTGGCCGTGCGCGAGCTCACCTGGCGCCCCGGCGCGCCCGACGTGAGCCAGCACGCGCTCGTACCGGCCCGCACGCTGTCCGACACGGCACGCGCGATGTCGTCGGGCACCGAGGTGACGCTGGCGCTGAGCCAGGGCGCCACCGGTGAGGGCCTGATCGGTTTCTCCGGCGCCGGGCGGCGCACCACCACGCGTCTGCTCGACGGCCAGTTCCCGCCGGTCCGCTCGCTCTTCCCCGACAGCCACGCCATCCAGGCCAAGGTGCCCACCGCGACGATGATCGAGGTCGTCAAGCGTGTCTCGCTGGTCGCCGAGCGCAACACCCCGGTGCGCCTGGCGTTCACGAGCGGCACGCTGACGGTCGAAGCCGGCGGCACCGAGGACGCCCGCGCCTCGGAGTCCACCGACGCGGTCTTCGACGGCGACGACATCGAGATCGCGTTCAACCCGCAGTTCCTGCTCGACGGCCTGAACGCGCTCGGCACCGAGGTCGCCGTGCTGTCCTGCACGACGCCGCTCAAGCCGGCCGTGCTCACCGGTGAGGAGGCCGACGCCGAGTCCAAGCCCGTCAACGAGAGTGCGTACCGGTACCTGCTGATGCCGGTCCGCGTTTCGCAGTAGCCGAGCTTTCGCGGGCGGTTCCCCGGCTCGTCGCCAGATAGCCGGGGACCGGTTGACATCCCCGTGCCGGGCTCGGGGAAGAATCGATCATGAAGCGTCTGGTGTGTGGAGACGGTCGTGCCGGGGCACGACCGTCAGGCTGGACGCCATGCGGCACTCAAATCGGCCGCGCCGGGTCGTTTCGTGGGGAAGACCGGGCCGGTATCGCCACGCGAGGAGCAGGGGAGCAGCAGGATGGAGATCGGCCTCATCGGGCTCGGCAAGATGGGCGGCAACATGCGTGAGCGTCTGCGCCGCGCCGGCCACACCGTCATCGGGTACGACCGCAACCACGAGATCGCCGACGTCGGCAGCCTCACCGAGCTCGTGGACGCGTTCACGACCTCGCCGCGCGTCGTCTGGGTGATGGTCCCCGCGGGTGACCCGACCCGCGCCACGGTCAAGGAGCTCGGCGAGCTGCTCTCCGAAGGCGACGTGGTCGTCGACGGCGGCAACTCACGGTTCACCGACGACAGGGTGAACGCCGATCTGCTCGCCGAGAAGGGCGTCGGATACGTCGACGCCGGAGTCTCCGGTGGTGTCTGGGGTCTCCAGAACGGCTATGCGCTGATGGTGGGCGGCACCGCCGAACACGTGGCGGTCGTGCAGCCGATCTTCGACGCGCTCAAGCCGGAGGGTGAGTCGGGCTTCGTGCACGCAGGCCCGATCGGCGCCGGGCACTTCTCGAAGATGGTTCACAACGGCATCGAGTACGGGATGATGCAGGCCTACGCGGAGGGCTACGAACTGCTCGCCGCCACTGACGTCGTCGAGGACGTTCCGGGTGTGCTCAGGAGCTGGACGCAGGGCACCGTGGTTCGCTCCTGGCTGCTCGACCTCCTGGTGAAGGCGCTCGAGGAGGACCCCAACCTGGACGACATCAAGGGCTACGTCAACGACTCGGGGGAGGGACGGTGGACGGTCGAGGAGGCCATCAACCACTCGGTCCCGATGCCGGTCATCACAGCGTCGCTGTTCGCACGATTCAGTTCCCGCCAGGACGATTCGCCGGCGATGAAGGCCGTCGCGGCGTTGCGCAACCAGTTCGGCGGCCACGCCGTCACGAAGGCGTCCCAGGCCGCTGCCGAGTCCGGCGCCGGTGGGCCCGGCGGCACCGTCGATTCCTGAGGTGAGATGAGCACGGATCGGGCCGGGACCCCCAACCGGCAGGGTGGCACGCACGTCCGCCACCTGTCGCTGGTCGACTACCGCAGCTATGCCGCGGTCTCCGTCGACCTGGTTCCCGGCCCGAACGTGTTCGTCGGCCCCAACGGGCAGGGCAAGACCAACCTCGTCGAGGCGATCGGCTACGTCGCCACCCTGGGAAGTCACCGGGTGGCCACCGACGCGCCGCTGGTGCGCGCCGGTGCCACCCGCGCGGTGATCCGGGCCGCGGTCGTCCGGGACGGGCGCGAGCTGATCGTCGAGCTGGAGATCGTGCCGGGCAAGGCCAACCGGGCGCGGCTCAACCGGTCGCCGGTGGGGCGCCCACGCGACGTCCTCGGTGCCCTGCGCACGGTGCTGTTCGCCCCGGAAGACCTGGCGCTGGTGCGCGGCGACCCGTCCGAGCGGCGCCGGTTCGTCGACGACCTCCTCGTCGCCCGCTCGCCGCGTTTCGCCGCGGTGCGCGCCGACTACGACCGGGTGCTCAAGCAGCGCAACGCACTCCTGCGCACGGCCGCGTCGGCCCGGCGTGCTTCACGTGGAACATCCGGGGGAGACCTCCGCACGCTCGAGGTGTGGGACGGCCACCTGGCCACGCACGGCGCCGAGCTGCTGGCCGGCCGGTTGGAGGTGCTCGGCGCGCTGGAGCCGTACGTCGCCAAGGCCTACGACGCGGTGAGCGCGGGCAAGGGCCGCACGCGGCTGGCCTATCGCTCCTCCACGCACGGCGACACGGTTTCCGACACCCCGGAGCCGGTGGCCGACCGCCCCGAGTTCAACGTCGACGTACCGACGCTGACGCGGCACATCCTCTCGGCCCTCGCCGAGGCGCGGAGCCAGGAGATCGAACGGGGCATCACGCTCGTCGGCCCGCACCGCGACGACGTCGTGCTCTGGCTGGGTGACCTGCCGGCGAAGGGGTACGCCAGCCACGGCGAGGGCTGGTCGTACGCGCTCGCCCTGCGGCTCGGCAGCTACGAGCTGCTCAGCGCCGATGGCGGTGAGCCGGTGCTGATCCTCGACGACGTCTTCGCCGAGCTGGATTCCCAGCGTCGCGAGCGCCTGGCCGGGCTGGTGCGGGATGCTTCACAGGTGCTGGTCACCGCGGCCGTCGCCGAAGACGTTCCGCCGACGCTGCAGG
This sequence comes from Cryptosporangium japonicum, assembly GCF_039524755.1. Lineage (NCBI taxonomy): Bacteria > Bacillati > Actinomycetota > Actinomycetes > Cryptosporangiales > Cryptosporangiaceae > Cryptosporangium > Cryptosporangium japonicum. The sequence goes on along the minus strand of NZ_BAAAGX010000032.1, from coordinate 32,298 downwards.
GCGCACGTTTTGATGTCGCGGCCGGGGAGGTCACTCGTGTCTGAGGAACCACCGCAGAACCCTGAGCCGCCGCCCTACGCCGGCACCCGGCCGACCGGGCCGCAGCTGGCCAGGGCCGCACTCGACGCCGCACGGGCCGCCGGCCGCACGTACACCACTCGCCCCGGGGCGCCCAAGCGGCAACCCGGCGACGGACAGAGCCCGAAGCGCCGGCGGTGGAGCGGCGCCGGGCCCGATCCGCGTGATCCGCAGCCGTTGGGCCGGCTGGTCCGCCGGATGGTGGCCGAGCGCGGCTGGGATCGCCCCACCGCCGAAGCCCGGGTCATCGGGGACTGGGAGAGCCTCGTCGGTCCCGAGATCGCCGCGAAGTCGAAGCCGGTCGGCCTGCGCGACGGCGAACTGACGCTGCAGGCGGAGTCGACGGCCTGGGCCACCCAGCTCCGGCTGCTCTCCGGGAAGCTGCTGGGAATGCTGGCGGCCGAGGTGGGGCCGAACGTGGTCCGCAAGATCCGGGTGCACGGCCCGGCCGCACCGAGCTGGAAGCGCGGCCCACTCTCGATCCGCGGCCGCGGCCCCCGCGACACCTACGGCTGACGCCCGCGCGACGCCTACGGCTGACGCCCGCGGCGGGTCGGTGGGTCGACGTGGAAGCGGTCGACCTCTTCGCCGTACTCCTCCAGCGTGTGCGCCACCCAGCCGGCGCACCGCGCCACCGCCAGGATCGCCAGCCCGGCGTCGGCGGGCATGCCCGCGGTGAACGTCAGCGCGGCCACCCCGAAATCGATCGTGGGGGCCAGCGGGCGGCCGCGCCCACCGGTGGCCAGGAACTGCTCGACCGCCTCCCAGCGACCACGGTGGGGCGGTTCGGTGGCCAGTACGTCGATGAGCGTGCGGCCACGGGGATCACCGTCGGGGTAGAGCGGGTGACCGAAGCCGGGCAGTTGGTTGTTCTGGTCCAGCAGGCGCGTGACGACCGCCACGCTGCCGTCCCGCTCGGCCTCGGCCAGCGTGCGGTGCACGAGCGCGGCCGAGCCGCTCTCCACCGGCCCGTCCAGCGTGTACAGCGCGGCGCCGACGGCGGCGTACGGGTGGGCTCTGGCCGAGGCCGCGACCCGGGCCGCCAAGGTGGACGCGGTGACCGCGTGATCGGCGAGCAGACCGAGCGCGGTGTTCAGCGGTGCGACCGCGGCCGGCTCCGGGGGCAGTGAGCTCAGCGCGCCCCAGAGACGCTGCGCCACCGAGCCGTCCGCGCGCGCCCCGCCGTCCTGCCGGGGCAGCCCGTCGACGAGCGCACCGATCAACGTGGCCGCGGTGATCATCACGGCTTCCGGCCGGAGGTCGGCCCGCAGCGGGTCGACCGCCCCGATCGCCGCCACGATGGCCCGGATCCGGTCGAGGAGCCGCACGGTGGGCGGCAGGCCGTGCGACACGGAGCGGGCGGCGTCGACGAACTCCGCCGGGCTCGTGAAGGACAGCGGCTGGCTCCGACGCTCCGACCAGAGCCACCCCGCTACCGCCTCGAACGACTCGGTGCGGGCCATCTCGCACGCGTCCCGCCCCCGGTACCAGAGCCGCTGCTCGCGGACCTCGCTCACCGCCGACCGGACAACCGGCCCCCCGCCGTTGCCGGCCGCGGGGGTGCGTGGCTGGTGGGCCATCTGATCGAGTTCGGCCGGGTCGAAATAGCTGGTGCGACCGTCGGCGCCGCGTACCCGGGACAGCAGTCCGCGGCTCACGTATGCGTACAGCGTGGCCGGCTTGACGCCCAGCCGCCGCGCGGCCTCGACGGTGGACAGCAGGGCGACCTCTTCGGTCATCCTCCACCTCCCCGCTCAGCCGGCCAGTGCACATTGATCAATGTATCGATGTGCTGTCCTCGCGGGCTGGCGGTATCCACAGGTGTCTTGTGGATATGTGGATCAATATCGATCTACCCCAGCGTGCGGGCTATCTCCAGACCTAGTCGGTGCCCCGAGGTCCACGCCGTTTCGACCCGCGGCGAGCCCCAGGCGTCGCCGCAGAGCCCGATCCGCGCCTCGCCGAAGTGGTACGGCGTCGCCTGCGGTTCGAGCGGCCGCGCCTGCGGCCAGGGCTGTACGAACGTCCAGCGCGGCTCGTCGTCGATGTCGAGGATCGAGCGCACGGTGTCCACGACCGGGCCGATGGCGGAGTCCGGGTCGTCGGCGTATTCGGACGCGAACTCGGCCGTGGTGTGGGCGACCAGTACCGGAGCCGTGTCGGCGCGCCGCCGGCCGTCGTCCGCGATCCACTCGACCGCCGGGTCGTCGTGGACGAAGACGCCGTCGACGTCCCAGCTCCGCTCGGCCCAGCCCGCAGCCACCGCGAGCCCCGGTGACCAGGGGGATTCCGTGAGCGGGCCGAGCTCGTCCAGGCACTCCGGGGCGAGCAGCCGCCGGGCCTGCGGGTCCGGCATCGCGAGCACGACGGCGTCGGCGGGCCAGCCGTTGACCCGAGGCCCCGGTCCGACGCTGGTGACCCGGTCCTCGAGCGAGACGAGCAGCCCGGTCGCCAGGTCCTCGACCAGGGAACGGAGGCCACCCGCGGCGCCGTAGCGGACCGGTCCGTCGTCGGTGCGCTCGGAGCCCAGCCGCGTGTGCACGGCGAACGCGTTGGTCCAGGGATGAGCCAGGCCCCGGCGCACCCAGTCGTCGACGACCGTGCGGAACTCCTCGTCCCGGGCGGTCAGGTACGACGCCCCCAGGTCGACCGGCCGACCGTCGAGCACGCGGGTGGCCATCCGCCCGCCGACGGCGGCCGCGGCCTCGCGGACGACTACCCGATGTCCGGCTCCCGCGATCGCTCGCGCGCAGGCCAGCCCTGCGACACCGGCCCCAATGATCTGCACGTCAGACGCCATGTCCCCATCGTCACAGTTCGGTGGCCGAGCGCATCTCGGTGGGCTCCCCATCAATCCACATCAACGGCGTTCAATGTTGATCAACATAAAAGTTATCCACAGCCTCCCTGTGGATATGTGGATCAACTACGATCGATGTTGATCGACACGGATCGTCACAACATTCGGACCTCTTTCGGCACTCCGTTATCGGGTGCTTCACCGACCAACTGAGCTCCGCGCGGGGCCGCTACAGTGATCCGCCATGGCGACTGCGGCAGCCGAGAAACGGCGGCTTCTCGCTCGGCTGGGTGAGGTCGACCGCCAAGCAGCGAGCCTCGACAACCTGAGACAGCAGATCCGCGATGCCGTCGCCGAGGTCAGTGCCGAGATCGCCGGCTCGGCGACCGGGAACGACCGGCGCATCCTGGATCTGCTGCAGATGAACCTCGAGGAGCTCGACCGGTCGATCCTGCTGATGCGCAACGCGGTCGAAGCCGGTCGCGAGTTCGTCGCGCAGGTACCTGAGTGAGTACGACGCTCCCGTCGATTCACGTGTATCCGGTGCGAGAATGACCACGGAGAGCGCTCGAACCGGTACCGATGGTTCTTGGAGGCGGCCCGATGGCATCTGAGTTGGAACGGATAGCCGGTCGGCTCCGTTTCCTCTCCGACCAGGCCCAGCAGCACCGGCAACCGGTGCTGGAGGCGTCGCGGAAACTGCGCGAGGCGGCCAGCACGGTGCACACCGCCCGGTTCGACCAGCCGGAGGACGGCCCGGCGATCACCGCCCCACCCCATCTCGCGGCCCGGCTCAGCCAGGCCGCCGATCGAGCGGGCCGCACGGTCGCGCCGCTCAACCAGACCGCCGACCTCCTCCGGGTCTTCGCGGCGAGGCTGGCGTCCGGTGGAGCATCGGCGGCCGGTGCCGTCCAGCCCGGCCCCGCACTCGACGCCCCGGCCGGTGAACCGCCTCCCACCTCGGCGGACGTGCCTGGGTCGCCCGAGCGCGGCGACCGTGAAACGGCTGCGGCGACACCGGAGGGAGCGGAATCCGTCGCACCCCCGCGATACGGTCGCTACCCCACCACCACTGCGGTGAGGCGCTCGCCGGGAAATCGGTCGTACGAAGTCCGCAGGCAGCCCCAGTAGGTACCCACGTGGATGGGGGCTCGGAAGCGTCAGCTCGCCCACAGGACGCGCCGCTGCGACTTCCTGTCGGACGGGGCGGCTAGACTGGAGCGGTACCCGCGCGTGTCAGGCTCCGCCGCGCCGCGCTCGCCCGACGCCGCCGGACCGCCGGTGGAGAGAGCAGCCGAGGCCAGTCCGTGTCAGAAAAGAAGAAGTCCGGCTACGACGCCAGCTCCATCACTGTTCTCGAAGGTCTCGAAGCGGTCCGCAAGCGCCCCGGTATGTACATCGGTTCCACCGGTGAGCGCGGCCTCCACCACATGGTGTGGGAGGTCGTGGACAACGCGGTCGACGAGGCGCTCGCCGGTTACTGCGACACGGTCGAGGTCACTCTGCTCGACGACGGCGGCGTGCGGGTCGTCGACAACGGCCGTGGCATCCCGGTGGGCATGCACCCGGTCGAGAAGCGCCCGGCCGTCGAGGTCGTCCTCACCGTTCTGCACGCGGGCGGCAAGTTCGACGGCAAGTCCTACGCGGTCTCCGGCGGTCTGCACGGCGTCGGCGTCTCGGTCGTCAACGCGCTGTCGCACAAGCTCGAGGTCGAGATCAAGACCGAGGGCTTCGTCTGGTACCAGCCGTACGTGAACACGCAGCCGGCCGCCAAGCTCGAGAAGCGCGGCTCGACCAGCGAGCACGGCACCTCGATCACGTTCTGGGCCGACCCGACGATCTTCGAGACCACGGTCTACAACCTCGAGACGATCCGCCGCCGCATGCAGGAGATGGCGTTCCTCAACCGGGGGCTGACGCTGATCCTGCGCGACGAGCGCGACCCCGACGGCGACCGTGGCGACAAGCCCCGCGACTACACGTACCAGTACAAGGGCGGCATCGCGGACTACGTCCGGTTCCTGAACGAGAAGAACACCCCGATCCACAAGAGCGTCATCGAGTTCGCCGGGGAGAGCCAGGGCCTCGCCGTCGAGGTCGCGATGCAGTGGAACGAGAGTTACCGCGAGTCGATCCACTCGTTCGCGAACACGATCAACACCCACGAGGGCGGCACCCACGACGAGGGTTTCCGCACGTCGCTGACGAGCATCGTCAACCGTTACGCCAAGGAGAAGAAGCTCCTGCGCGGCAACGACGACAACCTCACCGGTGACGACATCCGCGAGGGCCTGGCCGCGATCATCAGCGTCAAGATCGCCGACCCGCAGTTCGAGGGCCAGACGAAGACCAAGCTCGGCAACACCGAGGTGAAGTCGTTCGTCCAGAAGATCTGCAACGAGTGGCTGAACGACTGGTTCGAGCGCAACCCCAGCGAGGCGCGCTCGATCATCCAGAAGGCCTCCGCCGCCTCACGCGCGCGCATCGCCGCGCAGCAGGCCCGCAAGCTGGCCCGCCGCAAGAGCGCGCTCGACTCTAACGCGATGCCGGGCAAGCTGTCGGACTGCCAGTCGTCCGATCCGCGTGAGTGCGAGCTCTACATCGTCGAGGGTGACTCGGCCGGCGGCTCGGCCAAGCAGGGCCGCGATCCCAAGTTCCAGGCGATCCTGCCCATCCGCGGCAAGATCCTGAACGTGGAGAAGGCCCGCATCGACCGGGTGCTGAAGAACAACGAGGTCCAGTCGCTGATCACCGCGCTGGGTACCGGCATCCACGACGAGTTCGACATCGAGAAGCTCCGCTACCACAAGATCGTGCTGATGGCCGACGCCGACGTCGACGGCCAGCACATCCGCACGCTGCTGCTCACGCTGCTGTTCCGCTTCATGAAGCCGCTGGTGGAGCTCGGCCACGTCTACCTGGCCCAGCCGCCGCTCTACAAGGTGAAGTGGAACAAGAAGGGCGACGACGCCCAGTACGCGTTCTCCGACCGCGAGCGCGACGGGCTCATCAAGCTGCGCCAGGAGAAGAACCCGAAGGCGAAGCCGGACGACATCCAGCGGTTCAAGGGTCTGGGCGAGATGAACTACCCGGAGCTGTGGGAGACCACGATGAACCCGGCCACCCGCACGCTGCTCCAGGTGACTCTCGACGACGCGGCAACGGCTGACAACCTGTTCAGCGTCCTGATGGGTGAGGACGTCGAGGCCCGCCGCTCGTTCATCCAGCAGAACGCCAAGGATGTCCGTTTCCTGGACATCTAGTCCACACAGTGCACAGCCTTATCCACACCTTAAACCGGCATATCGTACAAATCCCTGCTGAGCCGGGAACGATATCCACACCGGAAGGCAGTTCGTGACCGAGACGACGACCCCGCCACCGCCCGGCGACCGCGTCGAGCCAGTCGGGCTCGAAGTGGAGATGCAGCGCAGCTACCTCGACTACGCGATGAGCGTCATCGTCGGGCGCGCGCTGCCGGACGTGCGTGACGGCCTCAAGCCCGTGCACCGCAAGGTCCTCTACGGCATGTACGACGGTGGTTACCGTCCGGAACGCGGCTACGTGAAGTGCTCCCGTGTCGTCGGTGACGTCATGGGTCAGTTCCACCCGCACGGTGACACCTCGATCTACGACACCCTGGTCCGGATGGCGCAGCCCTGGTCGCTGCGCCACCCGCTGATCGACGGCAACGGCAACTTCGGCTCGCCGGGCAACGACCCGGCCGCAGCCATGCGGTACACCGAGTGCCGCCTCGACCCGCTGGCCATGGAGATGGTCCGGGACATCGACGAAGACACCGTCGACATGGTCCCGAACTACGACGGTCGGGCCACCGAGCCGGCGATCCTGCCCGCTCGGTTCCCGAACCTGCTGGTCAACGGCTCCGCCGGTATCGCGGTCGGGATGGCGACGAACATCCCGCCGCACAACCTGCGCGAGGTCGCGGCCGGCGTCCAGTGGTGCCTGGACAACCCGGACGCGCCCGAGGAAGAGACCATCGTGGCGATGGCGGCGCGGATCAAGGGGCCGGACTTCCCGACCGGCGCCCTGATCGTCGGCGCCGAGGGCATCGCCGACGCGTACCGCACCGGCCGCGGGCTGGTCCGGATGCGCTCGGTCGTCGAGGTCGAGGAGGACCGCCGCGGCCGCCAGATGCTCGTCGTCACCGAGCTGCCGTACCAGGTCAACCCCGACAACCTGGCCGAGCGCATCGCCGAGCTGGTGAAGGAGGGCAAGCTCGCCGGCATCGCCGACATCCGCGACGAGTCCTCCGGCCGTACCGGTCAGCGCCTGGTGCTCGTGCTCAAGCGCGACGCGGTCGCCAAGGTCGTGCTGAACAACCTGTACAAGCACACCCAGCTGCAGGATTCGTTCGGCGTCAACATGCTGGCGATCGTCGACGGCGTGCCGCGCACGCTCAACATCGCCCAGATGGTGCGGTACTACGTCGCCCACCAGGTCGAGGTCATCGTCCGGCGCACCCGCTACCGCCTCCGCAAGAAGGAGGAGCGGGCCCACATCTTGCGCGGTTACCTCAAGGCGCTGGACGCGCTCGACGAGGTCATCGCCCTGATCCGGGCCTCGGAGACGGTCGAGCTCGCCCGCACCGGCCTGATGCAGCTGCTCGAGATCGACGAGCTGCAGGCCACCGCGATCCTCGACATGCAGCTGCGTCGGCTCGCCGCCCTGGAGCGGCAGAAGATCACCGACGAGTACAACCAGATCATGGCCGACATCGCCGAGCTCGAGGCGATCCTGGCCAGCGACGAGCGTCAGCGCCAGATCATCGGCGAGGAGCTGGCCGCGATCGTCGAGAAGTACGGCGACGACCGGCGCACCACGATCCTGCCGTACGACGGTGACGTCTCGATGGAAGACCTCATCGCCGAGGAGCCGGTGGTCGTCACGATCACCCGCACCGGGTACGCCAAGCGCACCAAGGTCGACCTCTACCGCTCCCAGCGGCGGGGTGGCAAGGGCGTGCAGGGTGCCGCGCTCAAGCAGGACGACATCGTCGCGCACTTCTTCGTCTGCTCGACGCACGACTGGATCCTGTTCTTCACGAACAAGGGCCGCGTCTACCGGGTCAAGGCGTACGAGTTGCCGGAGGCGAGCCGCACCGCACGCGGTCAGCACGTCGCGAACCTGCTCGCGTTCCAGCCCGACGAGCACATCGCCGAGGTCATCGAGATCCGCACCTACGAGGACGCGCCGTACCTCGTGCTCGCGACCCGCAACGGCCTGGTCAAGAAGACGAAGCTCACCGAGTTCGACTCGAACCGGCAGGGCGGCGTCATCGCGATCAACCTGCGTGAGGAAGACGAGCTGGTCGGGGCCGAACTGATCACCGAGAACGACGATCTGCTGCTGGTGAGCAAGCAGGCCCAGGCGATCCGGTTCCGCGCCGACGACGACACGTTGCGTCCGATGGGCCGCGCCACCTCGGGTGTCATCGGGATGCGCTTCACCGGTGAGGACGAGTTGCTCTCGATGCACGTCGCCCGGGAGGGCATGGACGTCCTCGTCGCGACCGAGGGCGGATTCGCCAAGCGGACGCCGATCGAGGAGTATCCCGTCCAAGGTCGTGGTGGTAAGGGGGTCGTCACTGCCAGGATCGTGTCCAAGCGGGGACGGCTCATCGCGGCGCTTGCAGTGACCACCGATGATGAGCTCTTCGCCATCACGTCCAACGGTGGCGTGATCCGGACGCCGGTGCGCCAAGTGCGGCGCACTCGTGACCGGAACACGATGGGAGTGAAGCTCATGGAGCTCCCGGCCGGGGTAACACTGGTGGCGATCGCGCGCAACGAGGATGAACCTGACGGACAGGACGGCTGATGACTGACTCCGAGAACACGGACGGTCCGGGCGCTCAGAACTCGAGCGCCTCGGCCCGGGCGTCGGCCGCGGTGGGTAAGGCCACCGTGGGCAGAGCCACCGTGGGGGGCTCCGGCACGCCGTCGCGTGAGAACACGACGCGGAGCGCGGGCACCGGGGCGTCGGCCGCCAAGCCCGCGTCGGCTGCGCCGAAGCAGCCGGCGAAGCCGGGCACCCCGGATTCGTCGACGACAAAACCGGCCACCGGGGCGGGCGCCAAGCCCGCCTCGGGCGGCGGGGCGGCCGCTCCGACGGCCAAGTCGGCCGCGCCCACCAAGCCGGCGGCCGCGAAGGCCACGCCGGCCGCCGCGGCGCCGGCCGCCGGCACCACCAGCAGCTCGTCGTCGACCGCGTCGAGCGCGGCACCGACGTCGGGTGCGTCGAACGGGGCGGGCCGACCGGCGGCGAAGAGCCAGGGCACCACCTACGGCAAGCCGGTCACGCCGGCGCCGTCGGGCGGTGGCAGCACTCCGCCGACGTCCGGCGCCGGCAACGGTGCCGCGGCCACACGCATCACGCCGGCGGCCAAGCCGGCCGCGAGCAACCAGCCCGCAGCCGCGGCCACGGCGGCCATGCCCTCGTTCGACTCCGGTCCGGCCCAGACGAGCCGTCCGGGAACGGCGTCGGTGATCCCGCCCGCGGCCCAGGCGGTGCCGGGCTCGGTGGCGGCCGCCGCGCCGGTCTCGGGTGGCGCCGCGGTGCAGCAGCCGGGTTCCGCGGCGCCGCCGCGTGTCCAGGTCGGCGAAGCGGTCCGGTCAGCGCGTCAAACCGTCTCGGCGGCCGCCAGCCGGGGCCCACGCCGGGCTCGGCTGCAGCTGAAGAAGGTCGACCCGTGGTCGGTGATGAAGTTCTCGTTCGCGGTGTCGCTGGTGCTGTTCATCGCGTCGATCGTCGCGACGTCGATCCTGTACATGGTGCTCGGCGCGCTCGGCGTGTGGGACAGCCTCAACGAGACGATCAGCACGGTCACCGCGGGCCAGGACGGTAGCCAGGGTGTCGACCTGGCGATCACCGCGAAGATGGTGATCGGTGGATCGGCGCTGCTCGGAGCGGTCAACATGGTGCTTTTCACCGCGCTGGCGACGCTCGGGGCGTTCATCTACAACGTGTGTGCCGACCTGGTCGGTGGCGTCGAGCTGACGCTGGCCGAGCGGAACCAGTAACTCGGTTTGGGGCGGGGCGGACGGGTAGGGTAACGTTTCGTCTCGCGTCGGGGGCTATAGCTCAGTCGGTTAGAGCGCATCGCTGATAACGATGAGGTCGCTGGTTCGATTCCAGCTAGCCCCACCAGCGCCCGCACAGGTGGGGGCGGAGAAGGGAGCATTCTCCATGTGGAAGAAGGCGCTCGTACTCGCGGCCGTCGCGGGTATCGCCGTTCTGGCCGCCAGGAAGTTCAAGGAAGCCAGCGACGAGCGTGAGCTCTGGCACGAGGCCACCACCGCGCCCGACCACCGCTGATTCTTCTCCGCCGCTGCGGCGTCCTGGTAGCGCCCACGGCGTGACGGGGACGTAGCTCAATTGGCAGAGCACCGCCTTTGCAAGGCGGGGGTTAGGGGTTCGATTCCCCTCGTCTCCACTTCGAACCGGACACCACCGGGGTTGCGCTAACCAGCGCAGCCCCGGTTTTTGTCGTTCTCCGTCCGTATCATGGTTCGCTCGTTCCTTATCCCGGTAATAACGGAAAATGCCCATTTCCTGCACCGGAGATTGCGTTATGGGTCGGCTGGTTCATTACCGACCTGCACCAATGTCGGAAGTCAATTACATTCAGTAGGACTCCGCTCCGGAGAGTGATCGGATACTCATCCCTTTGGTTGGAACAATCCACAGTCTCCTGATCACTGGGTGGTTTCATCAGTTGCTTGGCTATGCTCCCTGTCGACTGGTCGCGATATACCTGCCGGCTGACGAAAACCACTGGTAGAGGGCCGCGAATCAGGCGTTGGACCGGAAGTCGCCGGATATCACCGGAGCCGCCCGCTGAGGTGCGGCAGGAAGCCTGGTGCTCGGCGCGCCGACCGTTCTGCGGTCAGCGTGGCGGGGTGCTCGGTGCCCCTACACTTCTGGCTGTTTCTCGCGCTATCCCCGGGCGGTGGCGCGACTGACGCTAGGGAGCGTGATGGCAGTAGGCCTAGAGGAGGCCCGGTCGGCCACGCCGTCCGAACCACCCGGTCCGGCCTCCGCCCGCTTCACCTCGCTCCCGCCGAGGAAGCCGAAGGCGCCCTCCTGGGCCAAGGCCTGCATCGCGGTGGGTGCCGTGCTGATGGTGCTGGCCGGCGGCACGCTCACCGCCGCCTACGGCGTCACGTACCGCTACGAGAGCAAGCTCAAGCGCACCGACATCCTCGGTGACCTCACGGAGAAGCAGTCCACGTACACCGAGGGCCCGCTGAACTTCCTGATCCTGGGCTCCGACGACCGGGCGAGCGACCCCAGCTTCGCCGCCACCGAGGGCCTCCGGTCGGACACGATCATGCTCGCCCACGTCGACAAGACGCTGACGAAGACGTACATCGTGTCGATCCCGCGGGACAGTTACGTCGAGATCCCGGCGTCCGACGACGGCAAGTGGCAGGGCGGCAAGGACAAGATCAACGCGGCCTACAACTTCGGCGGACCGGCGCTCACCGCGAAGACGGTGCAGAACCTCACCGGCGTCACGCTGAACGGCGCGTTCATCCTCGACTTCAGCAGCGTCCGGAAACTGGTCGCCATCGTCGGCGGCGTCACGGTCTGCATTCCGTTCTCGATGAGTTCGATCCACACCGACCGGAAGTGGAAGAAGGGGTGCAACTTCCTCACCCCCGACGCCTCGCAGGACTTCATGCGGCAACGCAAGACCGTGCCCGGTGGAGACTTCGGCCGGATGCAGAACCAGCAGCGCGTCATCCTGGCGGTCGCGAAGAAGATGACGTCCAAGGGCGTCATCACCGACCCGAAGAAGCTCGACAAGCTGCTCACCACGGTCGCCGAGTCGGTCACCGTCGACCAGAACCTGAACCTGCCCGACCTGGCGCTGGGTCTGAAGAACGTGCGGCCCGACAACTTGCGGTGCACCACGCTGCCGTTCCTCACCGACAACCTGCAGACGCCCGCCGGCAGTTCGGTCGAGCTCGATCCGGTCAAGGGTGAGCAGCTCTATGCCGCGATGCGTGACGACACGATGGACGCCTACCTGGCCGCCAACCCGCCGTCCAACGCCGGCCAGACCGGAGCCTGCTCGTAAGTTCAAGTTGTACGGTTCACAGGTTTAACCCCGGGGTACAAGCCCTCCGCTGGGCCGCGCCGCCGCCCTAAACCAGGCCCCCTCGGCCCGACCCCAGCGGAAAGGGGTTGGGTCGTATGACGACCGATCTCGCAGCGACGCTAGACGTCAATGCGATCGATTACACGATCCTCGGCATCTATTTCGCGATCGTCATCGCTATCGGACTACTCGCCCGGCGGGCGGTGGCCACCAGTGAGGACTTCTTCCTCTCCGGGCGTGCACTGCCGGCCTGGGTGACAGGGCTGGCATTCGTCGCCGCGAACCTCGGAGCGCTCGAGATCCTCGGTATGGCGGCGAACGGTGCCGAGTACGGCATCGCCACCGTGCACTTCTACTGGATCGGCGCCGTACCGGCGATGGTCTTCCTCGGCCTGGTACTCATGCCGTTCTACTACAGCACGCGGGTGCACAGCGTGCCCGAGTACCTGCGTCGCCGGTTCAACGCGCCGACGCACGCGTTCAACGCGCTCTCGTTCGCGGTCGCCTCCGTGCTCACCGCCGGCGTCAACCTGTACGCGCTCGGCCTGATCATCCAGAGCCTGCTCGGCTGGCCGCTCTGGCTGGCGATCTTCGTCTCCGCGGGCTTCGTGCTGATCTACATCACGCTCGGCGGTCTCTCCGGTGCGATCTACACCGAGGTGCTCCAGTTCTTCGTGATCCTCGCCGGGCTGATCCCGCTCGTCATCGTCGGTCTCTCGGCCGTCGGTGGGTGGGACGGTCTGAAGGACAAGGTGACCGAGAACACCGACCTTGGTGCGTCGGCGTTCAGCCAATGGGGCGGTACGGGAGTCGGGGACGCCACGAACCCGCTCGGCGACTGGATCGGCATCGTCTTCGGCCTCGGCTTCGTGCTGAGCTTCGGCTACTGGACGACGAACTTCGCCGAGGTGCAGCGGGCGCTGAGCGCCAAGGACCTGTCGGCGGCGCAGCGCACACCGCTCATCGGCGCGTTCCCCAAGATCTTCATCCCCGCGCTGACGATCATCCCGGGCCTGGTCGCGCTCGTGCTGATCCCGCAGCTCGGCAAGGAGGGCGGCCCCACCTACAACGACGCCATCCCGGAGCTGATGGCGAAGTTCCTGCCCAACGGCGTGCTGGGCATCGCGCTCACCGGTCTGCTGGCCGCGTTCATGGCCGGTATGGCGGCGAACGTCAGCTCGTTCAACACGGTGTTCACCTACGACCTGTGGCGGCCGTACGTCGTCAAGAACCGGCCCGACCGGTACTACCTGCAGGTGGGCCGCATCATCACGGTGATCGGCATCGTGATCGGCATCGGCACCGCGTTCATCGCCGCCGGCTACGAGAACATCATGAACTACGTCCAGGCGTTGTTCTCGTTCTTCAACGCCCCGTTGTTCGCGACGTTCATCGTCGGTGTGTTCTGGAAGCGCATGACGGCCTGGGCCGGTTTCTGGGGTCTCGTCTCCGGTACCGCGGCGGCGATCCTGGCTTACCTGAGCTTGAACGACAAGCTCGGCATCCCGGAGATCGTGTTCATCGAGTCGACCCAGAGCCGGAACTTCTGGGGCGCGATCGCCGCGTTCGTCGTCGACGTCGTGGTTACGGTGATCGTGACGCTGCTCACCAAGCCCAAGCCGATCGACGAGGTCAAGGGCCTGGTGTGGGGCGTGCCCGACCCGGACAACCCGGATGCGGCCGACGCGCAGAACGTGCGCCGCTGGTGGGAGTCGCCGAAGGTGCTCGGGTTCACCGCGCTCGGCATCACCGTCGTCCTGTCGATCGTCTTCCTCTGAGTCAGGAGAGGCTATGTCCGAGACCGAGGAAAAGTCTGCTTCCCGGAACCTCTTCGACCTGCGCTGGCTGATCGCGGGCCTGTTCCTGCTCTACGGCGTCGTACTGATCCTGCTCGGGATCTTCGACTCCGACGCGGAGATCCAGAAGGCCGACGGGATCCGTATCAACCTGTGGACCGGCATCGGGATGTTCGTGCTCGGGGCCCTGTTCGGGCTCTGGTCCTGGCTGCGGCCGCTCCGCGCGGACGCGGCACCGCCGCTGGACACCGACGCGTGAAACAGCACCGGGGTGGCCGTTTCGGCCACCCCGGTGCACACGTACTACGTCTTACCGCGACGTCGTTCCAGCGTTGAACGCTTCGAGGGTCCACGCGTCGAACCGGCGCGCGACCGCCGCGAAGCCGTTGCGGATCATGCCGATCGTGAGTCGGCTCGGGGCCAACAGGACGGGCATCAAGCTCTCCCATGCGGGGTCGTCAGTGTCTTGCCTTACGTCTTCCAGGCTACTGGATCGATACAGTTCGGCAAGCGGCACCTGCGGTGTACCGAGTCACATCGGCCTATCCTTGGGCGTCGGCAACGGGCGGTGAACCCGCGAGCGGGAGGTGACGGCATGGTCAACAGTGAAATCCGGCCCACCGAGGTGCACTCCTCTGATCGGCAGCGATCGCGGCCGATGGCACGGGCGCTGGCCGCGCCGGTCCGAACGCTCGGCAAGGTGCTGCCCCGCCCGCTCCACGGCCCGACCACCGCCGCCGACCCGCACCCGTCACGCACACCGGGTTCCGCGATCGTGGATTGCGGCCTGTACATCGACGGGGTGCGCAAGCCCGGCCGGATGGACTACGTGGCGGCGCTGGAGATGGCCAAGCGCAACGACAACGCGTTCGTCTGGCTCGGCCTGCACGACGTCACCGCGGACGAGTTCGCCGACGTCGCCAAGACGTTCGGGCTCCACGAACTGGCGGTCGAGGACACGATCGTCGCGTTCGCCCGACCCAAGGTCGAGCGCTACGCCGACGTCACGTTCGTCGTCATCAAGACCGCGCGGTACATCCGCAGCGGCGAGCTCACGGCCACCAGCGAAGTGGTCGAGACCGGTGACGTCATGCTGTTCCTCGGCGAGCGGTTCGCGATCACCGTCCGGCACGGTGACGCCTGCCGGCTGCGTGGCGTGCGCAAGAACCTCGAGCAGCGGCCCGACCTCATTCGTCAGGGCCCGTGGGCGGTCTTCCACGCCGTGGTCGACCAGATCGTCGACCGCTACGTCGAGGTCGTCGACGCGATCGAGGACGACATCGACGAGATGGAAGCCAGCGTGTTCGACAGCTCGAACGTCGACATCCCGCGGATCTACCGGCTCAAGCGCGAGGTCGTGGAGCTCAAGCGGGCCGTGCTTCCGCTGGCCCGGCCGTTGGAGAGCCTGGTGAGCGGCGCGGTGCTGAGCGTCCCGCAAGAGATCCGCCGCTACATCCGGGACGTCGCCGACCACCACAGCCGCGTGGTGGACCAGATCGCGAGCTTCGACGACCTGCTGAACTCCATCCTGCAGGCCAGCCTGGCGCAGGCCGGCATCCAGCAGAACAACGACATGCGCAAGATCTCGGCGTACGCGGCGATCGGCATCGTGCCGACGGCCGTCGCCGGGATCTACGGCATGAACTTCGATTACATGCCCGAGCTGACCTGGCGGTTCGGCTATCCGTTGGTGCTGTTCATCATTTTTGTGATCTGTTTCGGGCTCTATCGATTGTTCAAGAAATCCGAGTGGCTCTGACGGCGAGGGGCCCGCGACCGGTTCGGTCGCAGGCCCCTCGCCACTCGGCGAGCACTCAACTACGAGTGCTGTCGGCGGCGGACTTGGTGTCCGTTGCCGTGTCCACCGGGTCGGTCGTGGCCGTGACGGTGGTACGCGTGTCCGGCTCGACCAGGTCGTACTCTTCCCACTCCGGCTGGCGGTTGCGCCGCGCGGCCAGGGCCACGCCGGCTCCGACCGCGGTGCCGGCGGCGAGCGCACCGAGCATCCACGGCCACCGGCGACGACGCTGACCACGCAGCGCCAGAGCGGTCTCACGAGCCCGCTTCGCGGCCTCCTTGCGCTGGCCGCGAGTCTGCTTCTCGAACTTCTTCGCCGACTTCTTGACCTGCTTCTTGGAGGTGGTCTGGGCCTCGACCGCGGCCGCGACCAGCGGTGCGAGCGCGACCAGGACCTGGTCGACCTTGGGCTTCACCGCGGTGACGGCCGTGTCACGAGCCGACTCCACCCGCGGGCCCACGGTCTCCCGGGCGGTCCCGAGTGCGGACTCCAGCTTCGGCGCCACGGCGACCCGCGCGGCTTCCACCTTCGGGGCGACGGCCACTCGCGCGGCGTCGACCTTTGGCCCCAGCGCGTCCCGAGCGCTGCCGACCGCCGGCTTGACCGCGTCCCGTGCCGCTCCGGCGGTCGCCACAGCGGCGTTGCGGAGGTGCTCTACCCCCGCCCCGACCTCTGCACCGATCTCCTTGGCCTTGGCCGACGCTTGGTCCAGCGTCGAGGCCTTCTTGCGACGGAACACCATCTTGCCCCCTCTGTGTGGGTCTCGATGTCCCTATCCTGCACGTCGGTCCAAGCTCGTACCAGCGTGGCAGGATGGGGCCTACACGATAGAGAGGAACTACCCCGTGGCCGACGATCTTTACGCCACTCTGCACACGAATTTCGGGCCGATCACAATTAAGTTGTTCCCGAACCACGCGCCGGAGACCGTGCGCAACTTCGTGGGCCTGGCTGAAGGCAGCAAGAACTGGACGCATCCGCGCACCGGTGAGAGTGGCCAGCGGAAGCTCTACGACGGCACGATCTTCCACCGTGTCATCGATGGATTCATGATCCAGGGCGGTGACCCGCTCGGCACCGGAACCGGTGGGCCGGGTTACCAGTTCAAGGACGAGTTCCACCCCGACCTCGTGTTCAACAAGCCCTACCTGCTCGCGATGGCGAACGCCGGGCCGGGCACGAACGGGTCGCAGTTCTTCATCACGGTCGCGCAGACCCCGCACCTCAACCGGAAGCACACGATCTTCGGTGAGGTCGTCGACGCCGAGAGCCAGAAGGTCGTCGACGCGATCGCGCAGGCGCCGACCGGCCGGGGCGACCGTCCGGTGCAGGACGCCGTGATCGAGAGCGTCACGATCGAGCAGCGCTGATCTGACACCGGGGCGCGTCCGGGAACTTGTTTCCCGGGCGCGCCGTTCGGCCTGTCAAGAGCAAGCAGAGGATGGGCAGTGACCGAGGAAAGCGCTCAGACCACCGCTACCCCGGTGTGTTACCGCCACCCCGACCGCAGCACGTACGTGACCTGCGTCCGGTGTGACCGCCCGATCTGCCCCGACTGCATGCAACCGGCGTCGGTCGGGTTCCAGTGCCCGGAGTGCGTCCGCGAGGGGCGCAAGACGACGATCCCGGCGCGCACCGTCTTCGGCGGCAGCCTCTCCGGTGAGCAGGGCACCGTCACCCGCTCGCTCATCGTCATCAACGTGGTGGCCTGGGTGCTCACGGTCGCGGCCGCGGTGCTCACCAGCGAGGTGTCGATCGCCCAGCTCGGGCGTTTCGTCATTTTCGGGGGCGTCACCGGGGTCACCGAGTGGGGCGCGGCGGTACCCGCGTACGGCGGGGGCTTCCTCGAGGTCCAGGGCGGTATCGCCGCCGGCGAGTTCTGGCGGTTGCTGACCGCGGACTTCCTGCACTACGGGCTGATCCACCTGGCGTTCAACATGTACGCCCTGTGGATACTCGGGCGCGAGTGTGAACGCCTGCTCGGCCGGGCGCGGTTCCTGGCGCTCTACCTGTTCGCCGGGGTGGGCGGCTCGGTCGCCGTGTACCTGTTCTCCCCGCTCAACCAGGCCTCGGCCGGCGCGTCCGCGTCGATCTTCGGTCTGCTGGGAGCGATGTTCTTCTTCCTGCGCCGGCTCCGGGCCGATCCCCGTGGCCTGGTGTTCCTGATCATCCTGAACTTCAGCCTGGGGTTCGTGGTCGCCAACATCAGCATCTGGGGCCACATCGGCGGGTTTGTCGTCGGCGCCGCGGTCGGCGCTCTGATGGCGTACCTGCCCGCCGGCCCGAACCGGGCCCGACTCCAGTGGATCGCGCTGGGGGGCGTCGCGGTGGCGCTGGTGGTTCTCATCGCCCTGCGCACCGCGTCGTTCGGAGTGCTGTTCTAGGCCGTGTCCTGTGGATCTCGCTCGCAGCGAGGCACCGCTCAGGCGTCGTCAGGCAAGGCGGAGGGCCTTCCGGATACCGCTGTTGTATCCGGGAGGCCCGACAACGCGGCCTGGCGGCGGCTGAGCGGAGCCGCAGCCGAGCACGGATCCACAGGACACGGCCTTAGCGACCGGTGCGCAGCGTTAGGAGCTCCTCGGCCACCTCAGCCGGGTGCACGCCCAACTCGTAGCGGCTCATGAAGTACAGATCGTCGTCGACGTCGATCTCGAGCATCGTCGAGCGGCCGAGCAGCCGACGCCGCTCGTCCACCCGAATGCGCTCGACGACGGCCCACGGGTAGCGGCGACGACCGGTGAGGCCGGCGAGCACGGCCACGCCCTCGGCGTCGGCCTCCAGGCGCACGGGCACCAGCAGGTCGCGCAGCCCGGACACCCCGAGCCCGCCCGCGACCAACAGACCGAGTACCGCGCCGACGAGGTCACGGGTGATCGTGACCGTCGCGACGACGAGCACGCCAGCGGCCACGAGCTTGACGGACGGGACGGCAACGGGAACGCGCCACTGCCGAAGAGTTTCGGAGTTATCCACAGGCCAGCGCGCCCGTCGCCCACAATCCGCCGAAGTTATCCACAATATCCACAGGCTGAGAGCCCATTCTGGGGGTGTCCTGTGGATGACCGGGGTTTCAGCGCCACTGCGTGAAGACGCCCAGGCTCGCGACGAGCATGCCGAAACCGATGGCCAGGTTCCAGGCGGACAGCTCGGCGACCGGGTACTCGCCCTGGGTCATGTAATAGGTCACCAGCCACGCGATACCGGCGACGATGAGCGCGATCGCCACCCCCGGCACCCACCGCGGGCTCGGTTTCGCCCGCTTCGCGGTGGTGGTGGCGCTCGGCCGGACATCGCTCGGCGCGGTGTAGACCTTCTTCTTACGTACGCGTGACTTCGGCACGGGTTTCTCCTGATACGGGGTTCCCGGGTTAGCGTAGTCGTCGAAGGCTCTCGACGAGGAGGCGATGTGGCGGCGATCCGGCGCGCGCGTTCTCCGCGTCACCGGGCCGGCCGGTCTCCCGCGGGCCCGACGCGCCACGCGCTGGGCTGGCGGATCGCCCTCCCCGGCGTGTTACTGCTGGCCGGAGTGCTGTTCGCGACCAGCGCCGAGACTTCCCAGGGCTCAGATCTACGGGGCGGACGCCGCGATCAGCTCGCGGAGTTGATCCGACGCGGTAACACTGAGGTCGCAACATCTGAACGCCGAGCCGCTGAGTTGCGTCGTTCAGTTGATGAGGCAACTCGATCACGCACGCGCACCGACGCCCGCTTGAAAGGCCCGCAGCGGGAAGTCGACTCACTCACCGGGCCCGCAGGACTGGGAAAGGTTCGCGGACCGTCGCTCACGGTCAAGCTCGACGACGCACCGCGTCGGCCCGGCGGGGTTCTGCCGGCCGGCGCCAACGCGGATGACGTGGTCGTGCACCAACAGGATGTGCAGGCGGTGGTGAACGCACTATGGGCGGGTGGCGCGGAAGCTATGACGATCATGGGGATCCGCGTGATCTCCACCAGCGCCGTGCGGTGCGTGGGCAACACCCTTCTGCTTCACGGGAGAACGTTCTCTCCGGCGTTCGTGATAACCGCGATTGGCAACGTCTCGTCGATGCGGGACGCCCTAGACACGTCGCGCGGGGTGTTGCTGTTCCGCCAAGCGGCGTCCGCGTGGAACCTGGGATACACAGTTGGAGACCCGCAGGTCGTGACGCTCCCGGCGTACGACGGGCCAACGGGGTTGACGCACGCCACGAGTCCGAGTCGCTGATCCGCAGCTCGATCCGCACGTTCGGCGAGGTCCTGATCACACTGGGCCTCGTCGTCCTGATGTTCGCCGCGTACGAGGTCTACGGCAAGGCCTACCAGGTCAACGCCGATCAGGACCGGCTGAACGCCCAGCTCGACCAGCAGTGGGCGGCCGGCCCGACGCCGGACGGCAAGTCGGCCGCGCCGGCCGAACCGCTGCCGGGCCAGGCCGTCGCCCGGCTCTACATCCCCAAGCTCGACAAGAAGTGGGTGGTCGTCGAGGGTGTCGACCCCGACGACATCAAGCTGGCCCCCGGGCACTACCCCGACAGCCAGATGCCCGACGAGGTCGGCAACTTCGCGATCGCCGGCCACCGGATGCCGTCGATCTTCTGGGACCTGGACAAGCTGAAGAACGGCGACACGATCGTCCTCGAGACCCAGACCGACTGGTACGTGTACTCGGTCAAGAAGAACTTCATCACGCTGCCGACCCAGGTCTCGGTCGTCAGCTCCAACCCGGAGAACCCCGGGCAGAAGGCCACCGCCAAGATGCTGACGCTCACCACGTGCAACCCCAAGTGGGACAACTACGAGCGGCTGATCGTCTGGGCCGAACAGACCAAAGCGCAGCCCCACAGCGCCGGAAAGCCCCCCGAGGTCCAGTAGACGTGTACGGATGGATTTGGGACCACCTGCCCGGCAACGCCGCGCTCAAGTCGCTCTGCGCGCTGATCCTGATCGGCGTCGTCGGGTGGGCGCTCTGGTTCAAGGTGTTCCCGTGGGCCGAGCCGCTGCTGCCCTTCGGTGACGTCACCGTCGACGGCACCGGCCAGACCGTCGACGAGAACAACCCGACCGCCCCGGCGGAAACAGGAGCGCCCACCACCGCGGGTGGATGACACAATCGTGGGGTGAGCCCACGCATCCTGGTCGTCGACAACTACGACTCGTTCGTCTACAACCTGGTGCAGTACCTGGGCCAGCTCGGCGCCGCGTGCGTCGTGCGTCGTAACGACGCGGTTCAGCCCGCCGAGGTGCTCGACGGCGACGTCGACGGGGCGCCGGTCGACGGAGTGCTGCTCTCACCGGGGCCGGGCGCACCGGAGGACGCCGGCGTCTGCATCGCGATGGTCGAGCAGCTCGCCGGCCGGGTTCCGTTGTTCGGCGTCTGCCTGGGGCACCAGGCGATCGGCGTGGCCTACGGGGCCACCGTCAACCGCGCGCCCGAGCTGCTGCACGGGAAGACCAGCGAGGTGCACCACGCCGACGCCGGGGTGCTGGCCGGGCTACCCGACCCGTTCACCGCGACGCGGTACCACTCGCTCGCGGTCGTCGAGGACACGCTGCCGTCCGAGATCGAGGTCACCGGTCGGACGCCGTCGGGGGTCGTGATGGCGATGCGCCACCGCGAGCTGGCCGTCGAGGGTGTGCAGTTCCACCCCGAGTCGGTGCTCACCCAGGGCGGGCACCGGATGCTCGCCAACTGGTTGGGCGCCTGCGGCGACGCGGGGGCGGTCGATCGCTCCACCGCGCTCGTCGACCAGGTCGAACAGCGTCGCTTGGCCGCGTACGCCTGAGGGGCTGAGAAGGCCGGAGAGACCAGAAAGGGCCCGACTGCCACCGCAGTCGGGCCCTTCGGGGTTCGTCAGCGCGTCAGCAGGTTCGCGCCGTTGTTCCGGGGACTCGGGCCGCTCGAAGCGCTGGCGCCGGTGCTCTCGGTCGGTTCCGGCGAATCGCTCGGCTCGGGATCGTCGCTGGGTGACTCGTCCGGGTCGGGCGAGTTGGACGCCGTCGGGCCGGTCGACACGGTGAGCGTCACCGTGGTGCCGCGGCTCTGCTTGGTGTTCTGGTCCGGCGACTGGGAGATCACGGTGCCGGCCGCCGCCTTGTCCGAGGCCACCTCCGCCTTGCGCACCTTGAGGCCGGCGCTCTCCAGGCGGCTCTTCGCGTCGTCGAAGGTCAGCCCCTTGACGTCGGGCACCAGCACGCGGTTGGCCTTCGAGATCTTGACCGTGACCGTGCCGTTCACCGGCAGCTTCTGGCCCGCGGCGGGGTCCTGCCCGGTGACCTCGCCCTCAGGCTGGTCACTGTCTTCGTCGTCCTCGATCTTGTACTGGAGCTTGGCCTGTTCCAGCCGCGCTTTGGCGCCGTCTTCGGTGAGGCCCTTCAGGTCCGGTACCGAAACTTCACCGGGCCCGCCGCCGATCGAGATCTCGACCTTGTCGCCCTGCTTGGCGGTGGCGCCGGCGGCCGGGTTCTGCTCGGTCACCTTGCCTTTTTGCTCCGTGGTGCTCGGCACGGTTCGCACGGTGACGTTCAGTCCCTGCGCTTGGAGCTCCCTCGTCGCGGACACCTGGTTCGCCCCGACGACGTCGGCGACCGTGATCTCCTTGCCGTCACCGCCACCGATCTTGCTGGCCGCGAACGCCACCACGGCCACCAGCGCGATGACCGCGAGGATCCCGACGGCGATCGTCGCGCCGCGGCGCTTCTGCGCGCCGTTGCCGACCGCGGTACCGACCGACGTCGAATAGCCGCCGCCGGGAGTCGGGACGACGCGGGTGGCCGCGCCGCCGCCGAGCACCGCCGTGCGCTCGCCGCCGGAGGGAACGGGCCCGGCCGCGACCGGACGCCCGGCGGCGGCACGCAGCAGGTCCGCGCGCATTTCGCCGGCGCTCTGGTAACGCTGCGCGGGGTTCTTCGCCATCGACTTGAGCACGATCGCGTCGATCGTCGCGCTGATCTCCGGGTTCCGCTGGCTGGGCGGAATCGGGTCCTCACGGACGTGCTGGTAGGCCACCGAAACCGGGTTGTCACCGGTGAACGGGGGTTCCCCGACCATGAGCTCGTACAGCAGGCAACCGGTCGAGTAGACGTCCGACCGGGCGTCCACGGTCTCACCGCGGGCCTGCTCCGGGGAGAGGTACTGGGCGGTGCCGATCACCGCCGACGTCGCGGTCATCTGCGACGACGCGCTGGTGATGGCCCTGGCGATGCCGAAGTCCATCACCTTGACCGCACCCTGCGGGGTCAGCATCACGTTTCCGGGCTTGATGTCCCGGTGGATGATGCCGTGCCGGTGGCTGAAGTCCAGCGCGGCGCACACGTCCGCGACGATCTCCAGCGCGCGCTGGGGCGCCAGCCGCCCCTCGGCGGTCAGCACCTCCTTGAGCGTGTGCCCCTCGACGTACTCCATGACGATGTACGGCACCGCGACGCCGTCCCGGCTGGAGTGGTCCTCGCCGGTGTCGTAGACCGACACGATCGCCGGGTGGTTCAGCGCGGCCGCGTTCTGCGCCTCGCGCCGGAACCGAGCCTGGAAACCCGGGTCACGGGCAAGGTCGGACCGCAGGACCTTGATCGCCACGTCCCGGCCGAGCCGGTGGTCGCGCCCCATGTGAACTTCGGCCATTCCGCCGTAGCCCAGCACGGGTCCGATCTCGTACCTGCCGCCAAACAGGCGGGCCTCGGTCATCGCCTCGTCCTCGGAATCGCGGACCCACGTGGGCCCTCGCTGCGGATCATCGGTTCGCTCGCTGCTCGATGATCGACTTCATGATCGTCCCGGCAATCGCCGCGGATGAGCTGCTGGACGTGCCGGCGTTCTCCAGAACCACCGCGACCGCGGCGACGGGCTGCCCGTCGACGATCGCATAGCCGATGAACCAGGCGTGGTCCTGACGCTCGTCGCCGTCCTCGGCCGTACCAGTCTTGCCACCGACGTCGGCCCCGTCGATCTGGGCGCGCTTACCGGTGCCGTTCTCGACGACCGCACGCATCATCTTCTGCACTTCGGCGGCATTCGAGTCGCTCAGCGGCGACGAGTACTCCTTCTGCCGGGTCGTCGAGAGCGTCGTGTAGTCGGCGGCCTCGACTTTCTTGACCAGGTAGGGCGTCATCAGCTTGCCGTTGTTGGCGACGGCCGCGGCGATCATCGCGCCCTGCAGGGGCGTCATCCGGACGTCGCGCTGGCCGATGCTGGACTGGGCGACCGCGGGTGGGTCGGCTATCTCGCCGGTCTGGCTGGCCGCGACGTCGAGGGGAACCTCCAGGTTCGTGTCCCCGAAGCCGAACTCCTTGGCCTTCTCCTTGATGCCCTCGGCCTTGACCACCTCGACACCGAGCTTGGAGAACACCGTGTTGCACGACTCCTGGAGCGCGAACTCGAGGCTGACCTGGACACCGTTGCCGCACGTCTCGCCGTGGAAGTTTTCGATGAACTTCTCGGTCTGCGGAGCGGTGTACTGATTCGGCGCGTCGACCTGCGAGTCGGCTTTGTAGCCCCGGTCGACCAGGGCCGCCGACATGATCACCTTGAACGTCGAGCCCGGCGGGTAGACCTGACGCAGCGCCCGGTCGAGCAGCGGCTTGTTGACGCTGTCGCCGTTGAGCTTCTTCCAGGCGTCCTTCTGCGGCTGGTCGGTGTGCGCCGCGAAGGGGTTCGGGTCGTAGGCCGGGTTCGACACCAGCGACAGGATCTCGCCGGTCTTCGGGTCCAGCGCGATCGCCGCGCCCTTCTCGCCCTCCAGCGCGTCGGCGGTGGCCGCCTGGACCTCCTTGTCGAGGGTCAGGATGACGTTCGCGCCCTTGCTCTTCTTGCCGGTGATCATGTCGGTGATCCGGCGCACGAACAGCTTGTCGGACTCCCCGGAGAGGTCCTCGTTCTCCTTGGCCTCGAGCTCGCTGTTGCCGTAGATCATCGACTGGTAGCCGGTGACGTGCGCGTAAAGCTCACCCTGGGGGTATTTGCGCTGGTACTTGTACCGTCCGTCGGTCTCGACGGACTCGGCGATCGCCTGGTCCTCCACCATGATCAGCCCACGCGGGCGCTCGTAGCTGGAGATCCGGACCCGCTCGTTCAGGTCGCTCGTGCGGTAGTCGTCGCCCTTGACCACCTGGACGTAGTTCAAGTTCACGAAGAGCAGTGCGAACAGCACGAAGACCGCGACCGCTACACGTCGGAGCGGAGCGTTCACAGCTTGACCACCTCAGTCGGCGCGTCCCGCAACTGGAGCGGCGGAGCTTTCACCTTGGCCGGACGGCGTCCGGCGTCCGAAATACGGATCAGCAGGGCGATGATCAGCCAGTTGGCGACCAGCGACGACCCGCCGTAGGCCAGGAACGGGGTCGTCAGACCGGTCAGCGGGATCAACTTCGTCACCCCGCCCACGATGACGAACGTCTGCAAGGTGATCGAGAACGCCAGCCCGCCGGCGAGCAACTTGCCGTACGAGTCCCGGACGTCCAGACCGGCCCGGATGCCCCGCGACGCGATCAGCGCGTAGAGCATCAGCAGCGCGGTGAGGCCGAACAGGCCGATCTCCTCGCCGATCGCCGCGAACACGAAGTCCGTGCTGGCGTACAGGCTGAGCAGGTTCGGCGACCCGGCGCCGGGGCCGGAGCCGAACAGCCCGCCGCTGCCGAGCGCGAGCAGCGACTGGACGATCTGGTACCCGGTGTCGAACGGGTCGTCGAACGGGTGGAGCCACACGTTCACACGCAGCTGCACCCGGCTGACGACCAGGAACGCGGAGTAGGCGCCGACCATGAACAGCAGCAGGCCGATCACCAGCCAGCGCCAGCTGTTGGTGGCGATGTAGAGCATCACCAGGAACAGGCCGAAGTACAGCAGCGACGACCCGAGGTCCTTCTCGAAGACCAGGATGCTGAGGCTGACCAGCCAGGCACCGATGATCGGCGCGTAGGCGCGGAACAGGAAGCCCGGGGTGGCCTTGAGCGTCTGGTACTTGCCGACGATCTGCAGGAAGTCACGGTTGTCGACCAGGCTGCGCGCGAAGTACAGCAGCAGCGCGATCTTCGCGAACTCACCGGGCTGGATCTGGCCGAGGCCCGGAATGATGATCCAAAGCTTCGCGCCGTTGATCTCGCTCAGCGACGAGGGCAGCACCGCGGGGAGCATCACCAGCACCAGACCGGTGAACAGCGCGATGTAGCCGAACCGGGCGAGCGACCGGTGGTCACGGACGAGCCAGAGCAGCGCGACGAACCCCAGGATCGCCACCGTCGCCCAGATGTACTGCTTGAGCGCCTCGCTGCCCTCGCCGCTCAGCACACCGGCGGCCAGCCGCTCGTCCGGGGTGAGCCGGCCCAGGTCCAGGCGCCGGATGAAGACGACGCTGATCCCGTTGATCGTGGCCACGGCGGGCAGGATCAACGGGTCGGCGTACGGAGCCAGGAACCGGATGGCCAGGTGCGCACCGAAGAACAGGAGCGCGAGCAGGCCGGGCAGCGCGAGCGCGTTGCCGCTGATTTCACCCAGCACCGACGCCTGTACCGCGACCGACATGCCGGTCACCACGACCAGCGAAACGATCAGCAGGAAAAGCTCGGTGTTGCGTTGGTTGTTGGCCAGCGGTCGGTCCGGCCGCCCGATCACACTGGTGAGCGCGGGGTCGGATCCGCCGGCGGGGCGGGGAGCGGCCGAAGCCGTCACCGGGCCACCCGACAATTCTCGCCGGGCTTGTCACTTTCACCGGCGGGAAGGATCTCCCCGGCCGGCCGGGACGCAGTGGCAGCCGGAGTACTCGGGGACGCGGAGGCTGGGCTCGACGTCGTCGCGCTCGAGTTGGGGCTGGAGCTCTCGCTCGGGTTGGGCGAGGCCGAAGAAGGAGTCGACGGGGGCGCCGACGGGGACGGTGTCGGCGTGGCGTCGCCGTGGCACCAGGGGAGGACCTGTCCCTGTCGGAGGTTGTCCACGATCGTGTAAGCGTCCTCACGGTTCTCGGCCGGAATCGTCTGCTCCACCGACTCGCGGGCGACCTGCTGGAGGTCGTCGACGCGGAGATCGGTGTCGGACTGCAGAGTGGAGAACTCCAGGCCGGCGAGCGAGCCGGACACGCCGCGGTAGATCGCAACGTGTCCGGCGTCGGTCGTTCCTACGTAGTACTGCTGCTGGGTGTAGTGCCAGGCCGCGTACCCGCCGGCGGCGAGTGCGGCCAGGGCGAGCACGGTCAGCAGCGCGGTGGTGCGGCGGCGGTGGCGGCCGCCGCTCTCGACCGGTTCGTCCTCTTCCTCGACGCCGTAGTTGTTGTCGTCGAGGGTGGGGCGGGGCGGGGTGGCCAGCGCCGCCCGGCCCGCCGCGGTGTCGGCGGTGGCCGACGTCGTGCGGTCGCGTGCCGCGGCACCGCCGACGACCGGGGCGTTGTCGGCCAGCCGGTCGTCGAGGATGTCGGCCACGATCACGGTGATGTTGTCCGGACCGCCGCCGCGCAGCGCCAGCTGGATCAGCCGGTTGGCGACCTGGGCCGGGTCATCGATCCGCATGGCGTCCTCGATCGTCTCCATCGAGACGACGCTGGACAGCCCGTCACTGCACAGCAGGTACCGGTCGCCGGGCCGGGCTTCCCGTACCGAGAACTCCGGTTCCACCTCGCGCCCGTCGAGGGCACGGGTGAGCAGGGAGCGTTGCGGATGGGTGTTCGCCTCGTCCGCGGTGATCCGGCCCTCGTCGACGAGCATCTGGACGTACGTGTCGTCGCGGGTGATCTGGTGCAGCTCGTTGTTGCGCAGCACGTAGGCCCGGGAGTCACCGACGTGCGCGAGCGCCAGCCGCGACCCGCTGAACAGCAGCGCCGTCAGCGTGGTGCCCATGCCCTCCAGGGCCGGGTTGGCGTCCACCGCGTCGCGGAGCTGCTGGTTGGCGTGGCCGATCGCCCCGCGGAGCGCGTCGACCAGATCGTGCGCCGACACGTCCTCGTCGAGGGGTTCCAACGCTCGGACGACGATGTTCGACGCCACCTCACCGGCGGCCATGCCGCCCATGCCGTCGGCCACCGCGAGCAGCCGCGGGCCGGCGTAAACCGAGTCTTCATTCCCTTCCCGGATGAGACCACGGTCGGACTTTGCCGCGTAGCGCAGCGTGAGGCTCATTCGCGATCCTCGCCGAGGAGGTGC
This sequence comes from Cryptosporangium japonicum, assembly GCF_039524755.1. Taxonomy (NCBI): domain Bacteria; kingdom Bacillati; phylum Actinomycetota; class Actinomycetes; order Cryptosporangiales; family Cryptosporangiaceae; genus Cryptosporangium; species Cryptosporangium japonicum. The sequence continues at coordinate 4,600 of NZ_BAAAGX010000032.1, read as the reverse complement.
CAAAGGTGCATGCTTCGCTCGCTTCGCTGGCTCATGAGCGCAACTCGATCGACGTGCGGCCGATTCGGATCGGCGCGCCCAGGGGGACGGGGGTCGGGGCCGAAATCTTGGTTGGGCCAAGATACGTGCCGTTGGTCGACCCCAGGTCTTCGATCAGCCACTCGCCCGCACGCGGCACCAGACGTGCATGCTGCGCTGACGCATAGTCGTCATTGAGCACCAACGTCGAGTCGTCCGCACGACCGAGAGTGATCGGTGAATCACCGAGAGTGATTCGCGTCCCGGTCAGCGCTCCTTCGGTGACGACGAGCGTGCGGGGGACACCCGCGCCGCCACCGCCTCCGCCACCACCGCCGAAAATCCCGCGCTTCGGTTTGCCCGGCGCCGCCGCCGGACGCCCGGCGGGTGCCAACGGCACACCGCGGGGCGTCGCGACCAGCCGGGGCTGGCGAGCCCCGGTCAGGTCACGCCGGATCACTCCGACGACGGCGAACACGAACACCCAGAGCAGTGCGAGAAAGCCGAACCGGGCGACCGCGAGTACGACTTCCGGCATCAGCCATCCAGCCGGAACGTGAGCGACGTGGTGCCCAGCTGCACGACATCGCCGTGCTGGAGGGCCGCCGCGTTGATCCGGTTCCCGTTGACCGTGGTGCCGTTGGTGGAGCTCAGGTCGGTGAGCACCACCCGGGAGCCGTCGAAGTCGACCCGGGCGTGCTGCCGGGAGATGCCGACGTCGGCCAGGCGCACCTGCGCGCCCTCACCACGGCCGATCACGGTGGAACCGATCACGATCGTGAACTGCCGCCCGTCCGACGTGATCAACCGGGCCTGCCTGGCCCCGTAACCACCCTGCGGCCCGGGCGGACCGCTGACCGGGTTGCCGTACCCGGGCCCACTGACGGGGTTGCCGTACCCGGGCGGGCCGCTGACCGGCGGCAGCCCTCCACCCTGCGGGGGCATGTTGTACCCCTGCGGCGGCGGATTCTGGTACGGGTTCGGGTTGTGCGCCGGCTCGACGCCACCGGTGTACACCTCGGCGGCGATCCGGAACATCCCTGTGTCGAGCCCATCTCCACGCTCGATCTCGACGATGACGTCTCCGTACACCGTCCAGCCCTGCTCGCCGATGTACTCGGCCTGGGCCTGCGCGAGCTCCTGCGCCAGCGGGGCCGCGTACTGGGCCAGCCGGTCGTGGTCGCTCGGACTCAGATCGATGATGTAGCGGTTGGGAACCAGTGTGCGCCCACCGCCCAAGATGGACTTGTGCGCATCCGCCTCGCGCTGCATCGCGCTAGCGATCTCCACGGGATGCACAACTCCCTTGAAGACCTTGGCGAACGCCCCCTCGACGAGGTTCTCCAACCTCTTCTCGAAGCGCTGCAGAACGCCCACCGGTTCCTCCTGTCCTCGGTTCGGCATGATCGTATCGGCCGCCGCGAACCCCCGAGAGGGGAGCATCCGGCACGTGTTAGAGTTCCCAGGTCTTCGCCGGGCAAGTGGCGGAATGGCAGACGCGCACGGTTCAGGTCCGTGTGTCCGAAAGGACGTGGGGGTTCAACTCCCCCCTTGCCCACCAGAACTACCTCCGGCCTCGCCGGCCTGTACGGGCCAGGCGGGGCCGAATGCGTTTCGGTGGACGCCTGTTCCATGAGCGTCGGCGATCCGACACCGCTGGTCACCGGCCGGACGCGCCCACCGGTGACCGAAGCCACCGCGGTCGTGCCGCCGGTTCTCATAGCATCCCCTCATCGGTTGACCTCGGAGCGCGGAACGCTACTACCAGCGCCGTTCGGTGTCGAAATCGTTGCCTGCGAATCGCCCCGGCGCATCCCCTTCCGGCCCGGAAAGCCGGTTGGGGATCTTCATGATCTGCGCCACAGTCACCCGCGGAAGCTGTCCCGCAGTGCGGGCAGGAGCTCCTTCTCCGACCAGTCCAGGAAGCCTTCCTGGTGGTCGCCGCCGATCTGGACGAACGCCAGGTGGGTGAAGCCGGCCTCGATGTAGGGGCGCGCCGCCTCCACCACCGCGGCCGGATCCGCTCCGCACGGAATCGATTCAGCAACGTCTTCCTCGCGGACGAACTGCGTCGCACCCTCGAAACCGGCCGGGCCGGGCAGTTCGGCGTTGACCTTCCAGCCGTTGCCGAACCAGCGGAACTGTTCGTGCGCCCGGGTGACCGCGGCGTCCCGATCGGGGTCGAAGCAGATCGGGAGCTGCCCGACCTTCGGGGCGCCGGTCTTGCCGCTCTCCCGGTCGAACTGGTCGATCAGATCGCCGACCGGCTCCACCGCGATGAGGAAGTCCGCGTTCTCGGCGGCCAGTTCCGCCGACTGCTTGCCCGAGACCGCGATCCCGATCGGCGGCGGCGAGTCCGGCACGTCCCAGAGCTTGGCCGAGTCGACCCGGAAGTGCTCGCCGACGTAGTTGACGTACTCCCCGGTGAACAGCGCCGCGATGATGTCCACCGCCTCGCTGAGCATCTCGTGCCGGATGTTCGCCGGCGGCCAGCCCCGGCCGACGACGTGCTCGTTGAGGTTCTCGCCGGCGCCGAGGCCGAGCCAGAAGCGTCCGTCGGAGAGCAGGCCCGTCGTCGCGGCGTTCTGCGCGATCACCGCCGGGTGGTACCGCACGGTGGGGCACGTGACGTACGTCATCAGCGGCACCCGCTCGGTGACCTGGCTGACCGCACCGAGCACCGACCAGGCGTTTGGCGCGTGACCCTGCGCGTTCAGCCAGGGGTTGTAGTGGTCGCTGATGACCTCGAAGTCGAAGCCGGTCTCCTCGGCGCGACGCGCGTGACGCACCAACGCGGTCGGGCCGGCCTGTTCGCACATGAGCGTGTAACCGAAATTCACCATGGCGCGGCGTTACCCGCGCTCTGCCCCACTACGCGGGCATGCGTCGGTAGGGTCAGCGCCGATGTTGTTCACCGATGCCGAGCCGGTCTCGGACGACGCCCTGCTGGGCCTCGTCTACGAGGTGTGTCCCCGGTTCGTTCCCGGCACCGTGCTGCACCGCAGTGCGACGTCGTTCGTCGTCGCCGGCTCGGTCGACCTCCGCCCCGTGGTGGCGAAAGTGCTGGCCGGCGGCGCCCCGTTCTGGCGCGAGCACTTCCTGCGCGAGGTCGAGGCCTACCGGCTGTTCGAGAGCGTGCCGCCGCCGGTCCGCACGCCGGAGCTGATCGCCGCCGACGCCGAGCGCGGCGTGCTGGTCCTCGAGCGTGTGTTCGGGCGGCCGCTGGCACGCGAGCGCCACCCCACGGCCTCGATCCCGCCGACCGAGCTCGCCGGAGCGCTCACCGAGTTACGTCAGCTGGCCAAGTGGCAGCCACCGGTCGGGCAGTCCTGGATCGTCAACTACACGCCGCGGATCGACCGCGCGCGGCGTCAGGGTGCGTTCGACGACGTCGACCGCGCCGCGGTGGCCGAGCTGGCGCGTCGCTCGGCCGGCCGGTGGGAGCTGGCCCACGGCGACCCGGTGCTCGACAACGTCCTGCTCACCCGGGACGGGTTCGTCCTGCTCGACTGGGCGACGGCCGGCCTCTACCTGGCCGGTTTCGACCTCGCCCAGCTCTGGGTGCTGCTCGGTGAGCTGCACGGCCCCCGGCGGGCCATCGAGGACCTGGTCGACGACGGAGGGCCGGCGTCGGTGGAGCCGTTCCTGGTCAACGTCGCGCTCCTGCTCGGCCGGGAGCGCCGTACCTACCAGCACCGCACGGACGACGTCGGCGTCGCCCGGCGGGCCCGGCTGGCCGACACCTGGAACGAGGTGCGGGCCCGGGTGCACCGTGCCGTGAAGTGACCGGTTGGTGACTCCCCGCTTGACCCCGGGTGCCCGTCCCGGATAGTTCTGCGTCACCCCCTCGAACGGATGCCCCCATGATTCGTCGTGCTGTAGTGCGCTGTGCCGTCGCCGCGATGCTCGTCGGCGCGAGCCTGGGCGTGCTGCTCCCGTCGACCGCGCAGGCGGCCGGGTGCATACCGCGGACCGGTCCCGCGCAGCGTCAGGTGGAGTCCTACCTGGGGCTCCCCGTCGACGGGACGGCGAATTACGCCGACTGCGTCGCCGTCCAGAAGTTCCAGCGACGGATGGACATCCGGCCGACCGCCGGATACGCCGGTCCGCTCACCTCGAGCGTCGTCAGCCGTCTGAGTAATGCCTCGCTGGGCTCCTGCGGCTACTCGGCCGGCCTCCGGGTCTGCGTCGACCTCACCCACCAGGTGATGTGGGTCACACGATCGGGCAAGCGGATCCACGGTCCGGTGCCGATCCGAACCGGTCGCACCGGCCTGATCACGCCCACCGGCACGTACCGCATCCAGGACAAGAAGATCAGCACGATCTCGTCGTACTTCAAGGTGAAGCTGCCCTACTGGCAGCGCTTCTACCGCGACATGGGCTTCCACCAGACGACGACCTGGCTCTACGACCCCGGATCGCCGGGTTCGCACGGCTGCATCAACCTGCTCCCGGCCGACGCCAGGGCGCTGTTCTCGTACACCAAGCGCGGCACCCCGGTGCGGATCTTCGGCCGCAAGCCCGGAACCTAGGGCCTGTCCTCAAAGTGGGTGCGCTGGGTGTGGTGCGTAGCTGGTTG